>NZ_CAMHWI010000001.1 GCF_946188695.1 Streptococcus mitis
CCGAGGGAAATCAATGGGCTTGGCTGTCAGATATCCTAGCTTGGCATGTCGATACACCGTAGCTTTCGACACAGGTAGGTTATGTGTCTGAATGATATGGTAGATGCTTTGTTTCTTCTGGATGCCTAGGGTTAAGACCTTGTCCATCTGATAAAAACTTTCCTTGTTTAGGGGAATGCCCTCTCTGGATTCCCTCAACATAGTCTTGTACTGTTCCTGCGCCTTTTTCGCGTAGTAAAGATAGCGGTTAAACCCACAATCCGTCCTCTTTTTTTGACAGTTGTTACAGACATAAGGAGCTTTTTTGAGAAGAGGGCAATCCGTGCAATCAGATTTGACAGATGTTGGATGAATGATGCGATTGCGCTTGATTTCCTTTGAAATCGTTGACGGGTCTTTCCCCATCTTCTCAGCGATGGAACGGAAAGTCTCCTGTTGGCTGATTCCAGTTTGGATGTCAATACGGTCTTCTAGAGTGAGATGTTTTTGTTTTTTCGTCATGAGGTGCCTCCTCACGAAAAGTCTCAGACTTAATTCTAGCATAATTCGTCGTCTGAGACTAACTTCCAGTTTTGGGAGAGAGATGGAAGTTACTTTGAGAAGTTACGTCTAAAAATTAAATTTAACAAAATGCTTGACAGAAGCTACCGAATAGATTATAATTTATATAATCTTAATGAACGAGTGCCGTCGCGCTCATGGAACGGGTCTTGCTGTCGCAAGACCTTTTCTTATTTTCTTGGAGGTATTCAGTGGATAAACCCTTTAAAAATATTGATGAACAATTAGACATATTACGGTCACGAAATTTAGAAATTGATGATGAAAAAGAGGCAAGAGAAGCTTTGACTATTTACGGCTATTATGAAATAGTCAACGGATATAAATCCTTTATTCTGGAATCGGACGATAGCGATAACTTCAAAACAGGTGAAACATTTTCTCATCTGTACTCTCTATATCAGCTAGATAAAGATATTCGGAACGGTGTTTTAAGGGCCACTCTAGAAGTTGAGCTAAGTCTCAGAACTGCTATTGCTTATACAATAGCAGAAGACTTTGGAGAAAAGCAAACCGATTATCTAAACCCCAGAAACTACAGAAGAGGTCATAGACGCCAAAATTCCAACCGATATCCACTTTACCAGTTGCTAGATAAATTAAATAATATAGCGAATGACGATATCGAACCTTATAAGCATTATCGAGAAAATCACGGAAATATTCCTCCTTGGATACTTTTAAAAGGGACAAGTTTTGGAAATTTGGTGAACTTTTATAAATTGCTAAAACCAAAACAAAAAGATAAAGTTATTTCAATTTGTACTGGACTCCCTGAACAATTTATAACTGATTCAATAAAATTAATGTTTGCCCAGGCTCTTCGTATGATCCATTCATACCGCAATCGTGCAGCACATAGTGGTAGATTGTTTAGCTATCGTTCACAAAACATAATGGAATACAACGAAGCTCTACATGAGAAAATCATGGAAATCACAAGAGAAGAATATAATAATGGTGTTGGTCAAACTGGACTCTTCACACTCCAAAATATTTTAAGTATATTTAAAAATCGGCGTTCTGGGTTCTTATTTGAATTTAGTGTTTACTATTCAATAGGCTACCATTGTCAGTACTACCCATCAGATTTAGATTTATTATGTGAACAAACGATGATAAATAAAACCGATATGTTAAGAGGTATCGAAAAATACTCTAAATAAAATAAAAAAATCCCCACACTCGCCATCGCCAAATTTTGAGTGTGAGGAACTTCGTATAAGAAACAACCATTCAAAAGGTCGTTTTCTTATACCCATTTTATCAAGAAATGAGGTAAAAATCAATGGAAATAAAGTCTTATAAAAAGAAAAACGGAGAGACGGCTTATATGTTCCGTGCATACATCGGGAAAATTAACGGATATAGTCAATACGCTACTCGACGTGGATTTGAAACGAAAGCAAAAGCAAGAGCAGCACTACTTCAGCTTCAGGACGATATTGAGAGTGGTGAGCAAAGCAGGAAAGAAATCACGGTTGAGGAGATTGCTAAAAAATGGCTTAAAGATTATTCTGAAACCGTACAAGACAGCACCTATATCAAGACATCTAGGAACTTCAAGAATCACATCTATCCAGTTTTCGGCAATAAAAAAATAGCTAGTATCACTCCTCTTCAAATGCAAGAGCAGGCCAATGAATGGTCTAGAAAATTAGTCTATGGTCGTAAATTAAAAGGATTGATGAACAATGTTTTTAAATACGCAATTAGGCATGGATATATTGATACAAATCCAGTTGATAGCGTGATTACTTCGACAAGAAAGAAATCAGATGGCAAAAGCGACTTTTACAACAAAGATGAACTTCAAAAATTCTTAAAACTTGTCTCCAAAACAAAGAATCTAGAGAAGATAACTCTATTCCGTCTTCTGGCCTTCACAGGAGCAAGAAAAGGGGAAATTTTAGCCCTTGAGTGGAACGACTGGACAGATAATACTCTGGACATAAACAAGGCTATTACAAGAGGTTTTGCAGGCGAAGAGATAGGAAACACCAAAACGGTTAGCAGTAATCGACTAATAAGCTTAGATAAGAAAACAAAAAGCATTTTAAAAAAATGGAAAAAGCAAAATCCAAACACCAAATACATTTTTGAAAATGAATTTAAAAAGCCAATTCCAAGTACATTGCCCAGAAAATGGCTTATCAAAATTGTGGAAGGCAGCGACTTGCGTCCAATTAAAATCCACGGATTCAGACATACACATGCCAGTCTATGTTTCGATGCCGGTATGACCTTGAAGCAAGTCCAACATCGCTTGGGACATTCAGACTTGAAAACGACCATGAACGTTTATACCCACATAACCAAGCAAGCTAAGGACGACATCGGAGAACGCTTTGCAAAGTATATCGATTTTTAAGGAGGTTCGCCTCCTTTTTGTGACTCCTTTTGTGACTCCCTTTTTCGCAAAAGAATACCAAGGAATACCAAAGATAAAAACAAAAAACGTTGATTTAACAACGTTTTACCAAGGAATGCAAAAGAATGCAAAGGAATAATGGAGCCGGTGGGAGTCGAACCCACGTCCAAACACCTGCCAACATATTTGTCTACAACCATAGGTTATGTATTATTTTAACAGTCTCTCGACACATAACTCAAGCCTAGAAACTGCGAGTCTATCAATCTCTTATCAAGCCGCTAGACAAGACTTGATCGTATCTCGCTAATAATAAGACCTGTCATTGAACACGAGCAATCCAAATCGGGTCACGCCTGCTGGTTTTTAGGCAGCTAGAGCGTAAGAAGTGTTATTTTTTGCAGTTATATTTAACTGAGCGTTTACGTCGCCACACGAGTCGCAAAATATGCCTCATAATGCCTGTCGAATCCGTAACGACCCCAAAAGATAATAAAACTATTATACCTCATCTAACACAAAAATGCAAAAAGGAAATCAATTAACTAGAAAAGATAGTCTTTCAAAGCTTTTGACAAAATCTGATAACCAGCAATACTGAGGTGCAGTCCGTCAGTAGTGTAGTCTTTTTTTAGTTGGCCTGCTTGGTCTGTCAAACAATCAAATACTGGCACAAATTCCACCTGCATATAGGCAGAAGCAAGCTCTTGATAGACTTGATTCCACTCTTGTATCTTTTCATTCGTGCGGATATAGACTGTCTGCTTGTACTCCTCACCCTCATTGACAGGCAAAATGGAAAGCACTTTAATCTCAGTCAATGGATAATCGCGAGCAATGGATTGTATGATCGCTTCGAGATTATTGAGAGCCTCATTCGAAGGCACATCCTTTCCGATATCGTTTGTCCCAATCAAAAGGACAATTTTATCTACTGCTCCACCGTATAGATGCGCATCAAGATTCTCTCGTAACAGCCCTGTCTGATATCCTCGAATGCCTCGATTGACAATAATCTTTGCAGTCCCAAACAACTCCTGCAGAGGATAATATTCGACAATAGAATCCCCTATAAAAAGAATATCTGGCTCTAGAACAGAAACCTGATTTAAGTGACGATACTTGGTTTGGATTTTTTCTTGTTCCTTTAGGAGCCAATTTTCTAATAACTGTACTGCCACTTCATTCTCCTTTTTCTAACCAGTTTTCCAAGACTTGGTAAACTCCTCCTTGGCTGTTGGCTGGTGCTAGAGCAGTCGCCACAGCTTTGGCCTTATCATCAGCATTTTCCATCGCATAAGCAATTCCAGCCATTTCAAGCATTTCAACATCATTTTCACTGTCACCAAAAGCAATAATTTGTTGGGAGTTCAAGTCCCAACGCTTGAGTAATTCTTCCAAGCCCCATGCTTTATGAATCCCAGCTTGGAGAATATCAATACAACCATAGCCACTCGAAACAGCCCGAACACGGCCATCAAAGAGGTCATTAATCTCTGCCAAGACCGAACTCAAACGCTCCTCACCAACAACCATGCTCATCTTGAGAACCCCACCAAAGAGGTCAGATGTTAACTCATCCACAAAATGCATCCGTTGGTAGAATTTTTCAATCATTTCTGGAGTCATAAAACTTTCAAGGTCTGTAAAAATCGTACCTTCTTTGACGAAACCACCCTTCATAGCCGTCACAACAAACTGATCCTGACACGCTCGACCCTTGAAATGAGCCAAAGCCTTATCGACAATGGCATCATCCCAAGTCTGCGCCTGAATCAGTTCATTGTTTTCAAAAATACGAGCACCGTTTGCAACAACCAGAACCACTCGATCGACCAAGTGCTCCAGTAGTTGCCTCATGCGATGAATTTCATTGCCCGTCGCGATGACAAAACGAATACCCCTTTGATCCAACTGATCTAAAATCTTTTCCAAACGTGGGAGATCAAGCTGGCCTCTAGCATCCAGCAAGGTCCCATCCATATCTGTCGCAATTACTTTAATCGTCATTTACTTCCCTCTGGATTCAAGCTAATCCCACTTCAATCCCACATGTTCGTTCATTTCTTTATAGGCTGTATCAATTCGTTCCTTAGTCGCTTCATCTAATTGATCACGATGACTGCCACCCTCTATGAAATCTTCCAAGATATAGGTTTGATAATGATATAGGGGATATCCTTCTGGTGAAAAAGTTCCCTTTGGTGTTCGATTGACCCAAGTAGGATGAGCTTTAGCTGTTCCGATAGTTGTTTTTCCATCCTTCTTCTTAATGGTCACGTCCATGAGAACGCCACGTTCAGTCCACTTAGCATTTTCTACCCCTTGCATGGTCTCAATTCGTTGATTGGAAATGAAGTTCCCCATTGAATAGATGATGAGTTTCTTGTCCCCATCTTTTTCAACAATTTCAGACGGTTCAACTACGTGTGGATGCCCTCCAAAGATAATATCTGCTCCCCAATCAATCATCTTGTGATAAAGAGCCTTTTGCTCTTCAGTCGGTTCTATGCGATACTCAACACCCATTTGTGGCATGATAATGGTGATATCTGCTTCCTTTTCCGCCCGTTCAATTTCAGACTTCATTTTATTCTCATCTAAATCTGAAAGATAGTGATTATAATCCTCTTGAGAAATATTTTGCTCAATTCCATTAAATCCATAAGAATAAGCCAAAAGTGCAACCTTGATACCATTCACTTCCTTAATGACCAGCGGAGCCTGATCACGTGGCTCATGCGTATAAACTCCGATTGGAGTGATTCCAGCTTTCTCAATAATATCGGCCGTTGAAATAACTCCCTCAATTTGCGAATCCAAAATGTGATTATGAGCTAAATCTAGAACATGATAACCTGCATCCTTAATGGCATCCATAACTTCAGCAGGAGCATTAAAGAGAGGATAACCTGCTAAATAATGATCCTTATTAATGGTTCCTTCAAAGTCACCAATAGCTAAGTCTGCTTGCTTAAGCCAAGGAGTAACATACTCAAAATTCTCATGAAAATCATACGTTCCATCATCCTTTTTTGCTGAAAAGTAAAGAATATCATGATAAAGCAAATCACCATGAGCCATAATTCTAGCAGTTTTTTCCTCTTCCTGCTCCTGAGACTTTTTCTTAGTTCCTTCTTGAGAAATAGTATCTCGTTTTTGACTGGTCATAGGCATGCCTTGGAAGCTTTCAAACAACAAAACCAAGCCCATTGATAAAGCAACTGCTAGCAAGAGTACCGCCACAAATCCCTTGTTACTCCACTTACGATAACGTCTAAAAAAGTTGACCAAACCTTTCACAAAGCGAAAAACTGGTCCACGTTTATGTCTATCTTGTCTTCTTTGCATCTTCATTCTCCCTACTTTCTAATGCAAGCCTTTTCTTTTTATTATAACACAGATAAGTATTTCTTTCACAATTGAATCGAACCTAAAAGGCATTTTCTATAAAAGCTCGATGCCGTAATGCTTTCAATCCTTGTCATTTTGTGATATCATGTAGAGGTAATGAAAGGAGAGAAAATGTCTGCTATAGAACGTATTACAAAAGCTGCTCACTTAATTGATATGAACGATATTATCCGCGAGGGGAATCCGACTCTTCGCGCAGTTGCTGAGGAAGTTACTTTCCCCTTGTCTGACCAGGAAATCATTCTTGGCGAAAAGATGATGCAATTCCTCAAACATTCCCAAGATCCTGTCATGGCTGAAAAGATGGGGCTCCGCGGTGGGGTTGGACTTGCTGCTCCTCAATTAGATATCTCAAAACGCATTATCGCTGTTTTGGTGCCAAATATTGTTGAAGAAGGCGAAACTCCAGAGGAAGCCTACGATTTGCAAGCCATTATGTACAATCCAAAAATCGTCTCTCACTCTGTTCAAGACGCTGCTCTTGGCGAAGGAGAAGGTTGTCTGTCTGTTGACCGCAACGTGCCTGGCTATGTGGTGCGTCATGCTCGCGTTACTGTTGACTACTTTGACAAGGATGGAGAAAAACACCGTATCAAACTCAAAGGCTACAACTCCATCGTTGTTCAGCATGAAATTGACCACATTAACGGAATCATGTTTTACGATCGTATCAATGAAAAAGACCCATTTGCAGTTAAAGATGGTTTACTAATTCTAGAATAAAGAAAATCCCGTTGCAAGACGGGGTTTTGTGTTATAATAGAGGCATGAAAACAAATGATATTGTCTATGGCGTTCACGCCGTTACCGAAGCCCTCCTTGCAAACACAGGAAACAAACTTTACCTCCAAGAAGATCTCCGAGGTAAGAATGTTGAGAAAGTCAAAGAACTGGCTACAGAAAAGAAGGTATCCATTTCTTGGACTTCAAAAAAATCCCTCTCTGAGATGACTGAAGGTGCTGTCCACCAAGGTTTTGTTCTACGAGTGTCTGAATTTGCCTATAGCGAGCTGGATAACATCCTTGCCAAAACGCGTCAAGAAGAAAATCCACTTCTATTGATTCTAGATGGTTTAACCGATCCCCATAATCTGGGTTCTATCTTGCGAACAGCCGATGCGACCAATGTTTCCGGAGTCATCATTCCCAAGCACCGTGCTGTCGGAGTAACACCTGTCGTTGCCAAAACAGCCACAGGTGCTATTGAGCACGTTCCAATTGCTCGAGTGACCAATCTAAGCCAAACTCTGGACAAACTCAAGGATGAAGGCTTCTGGACCTTTGGAACGGATATGAACGGTACTCCTTGCCACAAGTGGAATACAAAAGGGAAAATTGCCCTCATCATTGGAAATGAAGGAAAAGGTATCTCTAGCAACATCAAAAAACAGGTTGATGAGATGATTACCATTCCGATGAATGGACATGTTCAAAGTCTCAATGCCAGTGTTGCTGCGGCTATTCTCATGTATGAAGTTTTCCGAAATCGCCTATAAAAGAGGCTGGACAAAAACTAACTTCTAGCTAAAAGAACACAGTGATTTTTAAATAACTGATTTGTAGATTGAATTCTTGGACAATTTTGTAACCCCCATGCTCATTAAGATGAATCCTAGCTCTACTACGCTGGCCTACTTGTCTCTAACACACACTCTTAGCACGCCAAAAATATTCTCTAATTTGCGAAAAACGAGATCAGTTGCCCTCCTCCATTTGACATAGATGCTAAATTCTTCTTCGATATATCATGTGTTCTGAACGAAGTTTCCTAAAGAAATTCTAATACTCAATGAAAATCAAAGAGCAAACTAGGAAGCTAGCCGCAGGCTGGACTTAAGTACGGCAAGGCGAATCTGATGCGGTTTGAAGAGATTTTCGAAGAATATAAGTTGTATCATAACAAATTGATTTCTGAATTTCTTATATAAGAAAATGAGCATCTCCAACTACGAGAATGCTCATTTTTAGGATTGTATAGGCAAATTTTACATATGTTTCAAACGCTCAATCCGTTCTGAAATAGGTGGGTGGGTATAAAATAGTTTTTGGAACCCTCCCCCTTTCTTGGGATCATTGATATAAAGTGCGCTACTAGCATCATCGACATGGTGATGCATCGGCTCGCTATTGTCCAACTTACGTAGAGCATTGATCATCCCTTGAGGATTGCGAGTCAACTCGACACTAGAAGCATCAGCTAGAAATTCCCTCTGACGAGAAATAGCTAGTTGTACCAAGGTTGCAGCGAGAGGTGCCAGCACAATAGCTAGTAGGGAAACCACTAGCATAATGATTTCTAAGCCATTTCCATCTCGATCATCGTCACTTCGTCTACGACCTGCGCCACCCCACCACATCATACGACCTGCCATACTAGAAAGCATGGTGATAGCACTAGCGAGAGCGACAGCAATAGTCGAAATACGGATATCGTAATTACGAATATGACTAACCTCATGTCCCATAACAGCTTCTAGCTCCTCGCGATTCATGATAGCTAGGAGACCTGACGTCGCAGCAACCGCCGCATTTTGAGGATTAGAACCTGTCGCAAAAGCATTTAAGGCTGGATCATCAATGATGAAAACTCGTGGCATGGGAATCTGACCCATCATAGCCATATCTTCCACTACATGGTAAAGGTCTGGTGCCGTTTGCTCATCAACCTCACGCGCTCCATTCATGGACATGACAATCTCTGTTGATTGAAAAATCATGGACAAAGCATAGATAAAGCCGATAATCAGTGCGATAACCAAACCACCAAGCCCAGATCGCATAAAGAGGTAACCAACCGCATAGCCAACAAGAGCTAAGAGTAGGAAAAATACCAGCAACAAAATCCACGTTTTTCGTTTATTGCTTGCAATTTGATCAAACAACATCTTAGTCACCTAAACCGCTAAAATCAACTTTAGGAACTGCCTTTTCCTCTTCTGGTGTTTGAAGGAAATCTGCTGCTTTAAAGCCAAACATTCCAGCGATAATATTGCTTGGGAAAGTTTCTAATTTTACATTGTAGTTGCTGACAACACTGTTGTAGAGTTGACGGGAGTAAGAAATTTTATTTTCTGTGTTTGTCAACTCCTCTTGCAATTTAACAAAGTTGGCACTAGCTTTCAAATCTGGATAGCTTTCTGCAACTGCAAAAATACCTGAAACCTGACGAGTGAGGGCATCACTAGCTTTCATAGCTTCTGCTGGTGAAGTCGTTGCTGCCACTTGGTTACGCAGTTCTGCCACCTTTTCAAGGGTAGAACCTTCATATTTGGCATAACCTTTTACAGTCTCAATCAAGTTTGGCAAGAGATCATTTCGACGTTTCAACTGAACATCAATCTGACTCCAAGCCTCCTTTGTTTGCATACGATTCTTAACCAAACCGTTATAGCTAACGATCACAAAAATAACAACAAGAGCTAAAACTCCAAGAATAATCCAAGTCATTATATAAGTCCTTTCTACTTTTAGATTAGTACCAGTATATCAAATTTTTAATGATTGTGGTAAAATAAGATGATACTAAAGAAGGAAATAACTATGAAACCAGAAACATTTTACAACTTGCTCGCCGAGCAAAATCTTCCACTTTCGGACCAGCAAAAAAAACAATTTGAACGTTATTTTGAGCTCTTGGTCGAATGGAATGAAAAAATTAATCTAACAGCTATTACAGACAAGGAAGAAGTTTATCTCAAACATTTTTACGATTCGATTGCACCCATTCTTCAAGGTTTGATTCCCAATGAAACTATCAAACTTCTTGATATTGGAGCTGGGGCAGGATTTCCTAGTCTGCCGATGAAAATTCTCTATCCTCAGCTTGATGTGACTATCATTGATTCGCTCAATAAGCGCATCAACTTCCTCCAACTTTTGTCTCAAGAACTGGATTTGGACGGTGTTCATTTCTACCATGGACGTGCAGAAGATTTTGCCCAAGACAAGAATTTCCGTGCTCAATATGATTTTGTAACAGCTCGTGCGGTTGCCCGTATGCAGGTCTTGTCTGAATTGACAATTCCTTACCTTAAAGTTGGCGGAAAACTATTGGCACTCAAGGCCAGCAATGCGCCTGAGGAATTATTAGAAGCTAAGAATGCCCTCAACCTCCTTTTTAGTAAGGTCGAAGACAATCTCAGCTACGCTCTACCTAATGGAGATCCGCGCTACATCACAGTGGTAGAAAAGAAAAAAGAAACGCCAAATAAATATCCAAGAAAGGCTGGCATGCCCAACAAACGCCCGCTTTAAATTTTTTAGTAAAAAATATTTACAAAGTTTGTAATTTTTGCTATACTATCACAAGCAAAGGTTTTTAATGTCATCCCGTGAGGTGACGAAGACGCAGAAATATTTAAAACTCTTTAAAGTCTAGATTTTAGAGAAGTCTTACTCTGAGGGCCTATTGCTGTAAAATAATGGGCTCTTTTTTGATGCCCAAAAGTGAGGTTTATATGAAACAAGAATCAACTGTTGATTTGTTACTAGACGTTGACCAACGTCCTTCGGCTGGAAAAGGAATTCTCCTTAGTTTCCAACACGTTTTTGCCATGTTTGGAGCAACCATCTTGGTACCATTGATTTTGGGAATGCCTGTATCTGTTGCCCTTTTTGCTTCAGGTGTAGGAACACTCATCTATATGATTTCAACTGGTTTTAGAGTTCCAGTTTATCTAGGTTCTTCATTTGCCTTTATCACAGCTATGTCACTGGCTATGAAAGAAATGGGTGGTGATGTATCTGCTGCCCAAACAGGGGTTATCTTGACTGGTTTGGTCTATGTCCTTGTGGCTGCTGGTGTTCGTTTTGCAGGTACAAAATGGATTGATAAACTCTTGCCACCAATCATCATCGGACCTATGATCATCGTTATCGGTCTTGGACTTGCAGGTTCAGCTGTTACCAACGCTGGTCTTGTAGCTGATGGAAACTGGAAAAATGCTCTTGTAGCAGTTGTTACTTTCTTAATCGCTGCCTTTATCAACACAAAAGGAAAAGGCTTCCTACGAATCATTCCATTCCTTTTTGCCATTATCGGTGGTTACCTCTTCGCACTAACTCTTGGCTTGGTTGACTTTACACCAGTTCTAAAAGCTAACTGGTTTGAAATTCCTGGTTTCTACTTGCCATTTAGCACAGGTGGTGCCTTTAAAGAATACAATCTTTACTTTGGGCCAGAAACCATCGCTATCTTGCCAATCGCTATCGTAACAATTTCTGAACATATCGGAGACCATACTGTTTTGGGTCAAATCTGTGGCCGTCAATTCTTGAAAGAACCAGGTCTTCACCGTACTCTTCTTGGTGATGGTATCGCAACTTCTGTTTCTGCCTTCCTTGGTGGACCAGCCAATACAACTTACGGAGAAAATACAGGGGTTATCGGTATGACTCGTATCGCTTCTGTCTCAGTTATCCGTAACGCTGCCTTTATCGCGATTGCCCTTAGCTTCCTTGGTAAATTCACTGCCTTGATTTCAACCATTCCAAATGCTGTACTTGGTGGTATGTCAATCCTTCTCTATGGAGTTATCGCCAGCAATGGTTTGAAAGTCTTGATTAAAGAACGTGTTGATTTCGCTCAAATGCGTAACCTAATCATCGCAAGTGCTATGTTGGTCCTTGGACTTGGGGGAGCTATCCTTAAACTTGGTCCAGTTACCCTTTCAGGTACTGCCCTATCAGCCATGACAGGAATCATCTTGAACTTGATCTTACCATACGAAAATAAAGATTAAGAGACTTGACACAGAAAGAGAATGAACAAAAACGAGCTTCTCTTTACTAACCCCAAAAAGTTGCACAAATAATTATTGAAAGGATTTAGTTCTGTACTGCACAAGACTAAGTCCTTTTATAGTAAAAGGAAGCAAAACAGTACATAATGTGGTATCGTCAATTGAAACAAGGACAAGATAAAAGAGCATCAAAAAAAGGTATTGCAACTTGGCAATACCTTTTTTGAGGTGCTTTTTGAAAGCCATCAAATGATGACTTTTCAGAGGGAGCAAAAAACTGTCCTCTTTATATTTTAAACATTTAAATGTCTTCTTTAAACAGTTTATTAAAGAAACCGTCTGTATTTTTAAGAAGGGCTTTGAATACTTTAGATTTAAGAGCTACAGTATGAGAGAAGTCATCTGTTTTTTTCAAATCTTCTTCGACTGCTTTATCAAATAAAGGCCTTAACTCATCATAGTTACTGATATGGACGCCATCAATATCAATACCTTCAAAGCCTTTCTTAGCTTTAGCAAGAACCTCCTCGTACCAATGTCTCTTCCACTCTTCAAGTGTCTTGAACTTGTCTCCAGATACTTTCTTGATGATAAAATCATCGCCTAGCAAACCTTTATTCTCTTTAATAGCTGCATCTTTGTATTTGTTAGATACATAACTAGTGAAACCTTTGTCATATCCAAAATAACCCCACATGCGGAAGGCATTGTGTTTGAATGATAATGAACCAGGAGCTCCAAGACTAGTATTACCACCATAAATACCAGCCATCATATTGACGTTTACATATGCTGAGTTGACAGCATAATCTTCAGGGCGATAACGTCCGTTACCTGGATTTCCATGTTTTGTCATGAAGTTATTATCCACTAAATCATTGACGCTAGATAAAGTCATTACCTTTTCTTCACCTTTCAAATCACGGACACTATCCCATTGGTTTGGACCTAAAAGATCATTGTACTGAATCTTAGAGCGCATTTCTTTGTCGATTTTCTTGAACCACTTACTATTGTCTCCTTTAATTTTAGGAAGTACAGCATCAGCTTCTACATAATCAAGCAACATCATAGCTTCATTGTAGTTTCTCATGTAGCGGTCAATGTCATTACGTGTCTTTAATTTGTCAGGATCTGGGTTGTACCATTGGTTACCGTCATTTGGACGATGGTAAGCCATGTTAATTCCAAGTGCGCCGTATTCACCATTAGTCGTTGAACTATCAGGTGTTTGCAGCATACCTTGTGCATAGGCTTCTGCATTTGTACCAACACGTTGACTGTATCCTCCGTAATAGAGCATTCGGTCATTGACGTGTGTTGTTTCGTGAGTAAAGGCTGAAATACCAAATTGTGATATTAAATCGGTTACCATAAAGTAAACTTGGTCATTATTGTTTGCACTATCGTAAATACTAGCCATAGCTCCCATGGCTCCATTTGTTGCGTGGAATTTGCCAGTTGGACCATACAATTCTCTAATAGGTCTGATAATTGCCCCGTTCTTTCCGTACCCCATGCTGTTGGCACCGTCGACTCCATGGTAGTTTTGGTTATCCCAAACTGGTGTCGGTACCATATTTTGACTCTTAAGAAGTCTATCACGAACATTAGATAATGATAAACGTGACCAGAAATCTAAATAAGTTTGTTGAGCATGTGCAACTTCATCAATCTTAGTTTTGAACTCATTACGAGCTTCTTCTGTATGTTTTCCATATTTCTCAAATGAACTGTACGCCATCGTGTTATATGTTGAAATTAAGAACATATGGGCATCTTTAAGCGTTAGAAGTGGTAAAATCATACGACCATGAACGCCGTTATCTAGCCCATCAAAGACTCTATGACGTTTATTGACAAAGTCAGGATTTGTAGTTTTAGGTTCTGAAACATAAACATTCTTAGCTGAGTGGATAAACCAATCATTGATGTCTTTATCCTCTGTAAACAAACGCATGTTGTATTCTAGGAAGTTACGAAGACTACCTTTACCAGTATTACTTGCAATGATTTCACGATAAGCATCCTGAGTTCGGTCACCCTTTAAGTTCTTTTCACTTGAACCGATGTTGATGAGTCTGTCAATAACACTTGGTGTCTTACCATAAAAATCAGGTTTGAACATCATGATGTTTTTTATACTCATGTCACCGTATTTGATATCATAGTAACGATTGAGATAAGTCAGAGCCATCATGATTTTAGCTTTATTGGTTTCTACTTTCTTGAGAAGTGCGTTTATCGCAGCTTCATCACTATTCAATTGATGGTCTTCATTTTCGACCAAGGCTTTGACTAACTTATCTAGATTTTGCTTCACTTCGGCAAAGCTTTCTTCTAAGTATAGATTGCGAATATATCCATCTTTACGTGTGTTGGTATTTTCTTCAGCTTTCTGACGATTATCCATTAGCGCGCGTACTTCAGATGAAATTAAGTCAACACTTGAAAGTCTTTCTTTCACATCCGCAATCAGTTTGTCTCGATTTTTAACAACCATATTTGGTGTATAGACAACATCACCAAGACCAGATACGCTATATTCACGCACTTGTTGGACTTTAGAATCCTTGAGTGTGACCCCCATTTCTTCTTTTGTACCATCTGCATAGTGAATCATTATTTTATCGATATCCGATAAATCGGTCACGAATTGACCATCCTTCATTCCCGTAACAGAAAGGACTTCTTTCTTAGCTAAGTTTGAATCTTCTGCAAGTTTGTTACCTTGGTTGACAATCCATTCTTTGTTATAAAATGGTTGAAGTTTCTCAATATTACGATAAGCCAGATCTCGATCTACTTTATAGTCTTGGGTTGACTTATATTCATCTTCTCTTCTGGTTAAACGATTTAAGCGATTGACCACAGGTTCGTTGATTTCGTATTTGTCAGCAGTAATATTAAAGGCTGCAATTCTCTTGTTAGCTTCATCTTGACTAATTTCTTTAATTTTGTCACGAGAATATTTGTATGAATGCTTACCTGAACTGACACCTTTGACAACAAAATTACGCTCTAACCATCCATTTGTGAAATAACCACCATCGTAGTCCAAATCCGAAGAACCAAAGAACTCTTCACCATTTTCAACTCTCATCATTGAAATATTATCTTCCAGTTTACCAAAAGGAAGATTGCTATTGATAAATCCACCTGTTTCAAACAAAACTTTAGTCTTAATGGTTCCTTTGGTGACCGACTTACGAATTGAACCATATTTACCAATTCCCATAGAGTCGTTGCCATTATCTGTTTTAGCAACTAAACCACCTATACGGGCTCTGTTAGCAACAATATCAGCCTCGACATATGCTTTTGCAATATTACCTCTCCAAATCTCACCGGCAATGCCAGCCATATATTGACCTTTATCACCAACACCCGTGAGTTTACCGATGAAGGCTACATTTGTCAACTGACCACCACTATCGATTTTATTGACGATACCCGCAATATTGTTATTAGCAACTACATTACCAGTCACCTTAACATCTTCAACAGTTGCATTTTTCACCATGTTGGCAACAGGTGCTATTCCGTCAGCCCAAGGCATATTGATATCCACATTACCTAAATTAATATTTTTCACAGAACCATTTTCAACACGGTCAAATAAGGGACGGGCAATGTTATGAATTGTATATTGTTTACCATCAACACTTGATAGATGTCCCTTAAACGTACCTGGAACATATTGTTTGTTAGGCGTTGGTACATTCGTTGCATTCAAATCTGCTCCGATTTTAAATGTACCATTTTTATTAACATTCATAGCCTCTACTAAATCTTTAAAGTTATAGTAGACATTATCTTCTTTAGGATGGGGTTTTTCTATATAATAAACATACTTATTGCGCGCCTTAGATGGATCAATGTGTTGAATCAAATCTTGAGCTTCAGCCGTAATTTTATAAAGTTTTTGACCTTCTTCAGTTACTTCCTCAATTTTATCAACTGCTAAACGTGTTACTTTATTATCACGACTAGTGATTTTTAAGTACATTTTCTTCACATCTTCATCAGAAGGTTTTTCGCTCATGAAATCACTAGGTGTTTCAGTACCATCATCATTTACCTTCACTAAATTAGTAGATGCGATATTTTTAATTTCAACTTTTTTCAACTCTAAACGTAAAGGTTTTTCATCTAATTTAGATGTTTCATCACCTTCACCACGGTTGTAAGTCATTGTTGTTGCAATTTTATAATCTTTGAATAAATCCAAACCTTGAATAGCGTCTGTCAATTTTTCTTTAGATAAATCAACTCGCTTAACAACAGTGTCCCCATCTTTAATCTCAGCTATAATGCTCTTGATTTCAGCATTACCTGTATTTTCAAGAGTGTAATACAATTTAGCTGAACGATCCATCGCATCTTCTGTAACCTTATCTAAAGTCAAAGTTGGAGCAACTTTTGACGTATATTCTGGCAACTCAGCTTGAACTTCTGGTTCTCCCTTTTCTGTGACTACTGCTTCTGGTAACACTGGTTGTACTTCTGGTTCCCCTTTCTCAGTCACAACAGCTTCTGGCAACACTGGTTGAACTTCTGGTTCCCCTTTGTCAGTCACAACAGCTTCTGGCAACTCAGCTTGAACTTCTGGTTCTCCCTTTTCTGTGACTACTGCTTCGGGTAAGGCTGGTTGTACTGCGGGTTCTCCCTTTTCTGTGACTACTGCTTCGGGTAACACTGGTTGAACTTCAGGTTTCCCTTTGTCGGTCACAACAGCTTCTGGTAAGGCCGGTTGTACTTCTGGTTCGCCTTTGTCAGTTACAACAGCTTCCGGTAAGGCTGGTTGTACTGCGGGTTCCCCTTTGTCAGTCACAACAGCTTCGGGTAATGCTGGCTGAACTTCTGGTTCCCCTTTGTCAGTCACAACAGCTTCTGGTAACACTGGTTGTACTTCTGGTTCGCCTTTGTCAGTCACAACAGCTTCTGGTAACGCTGGCTGAACTTCTGGTTCCCCTTTATCAGTTACAACAGCTTCTGGTAACGCTGGCTGAACTTCTGGTTCCCCTTTATCAGTTACAACAGCTTCTGGTAACGCTGGCTGAACTTCTGGTTCCCCTTTATCAGTTACAACAGCTTCTGGTAACGCTGGTTGAACTTCAGGTTCCCCTTTGTCAGTCACAACAGCTTCTGGTAACGCTGGTTGAACTTCAGGTTCTACAAGGTTTGTACCTATTGGTTGCGTATAGTCAGGCTTCTCTGCTTTAGGAGCCTCGTCTGGAACAGTACCTACAGGTTCAGTGTATGCTGGTTTTTCATGAACTGCTGGTTCAACTAAATTACCGCCAATTGGACCTGTATATTCGTGTTTCTCATGAACTGCTGGCTCTACAAGGTTTGTACCTATTGGCTGCGTATAGTCAGGCTTCTCTGCTTTAGGAGCCTCGTCTGGAACAGTACCTACAGGTTCAGTGTACTCTGGTTTTTCATGAACTACTGATTCTACAAGGTTTGCACCTATTGGTGCTGTATAGTCAGGCTTCTCTGCTTTAGGAGCCTCGTCTGGGACTGTACTTACAGGCTCAGTGTATTTAGGTTTCTCAGCTTTAGGCGCTTCATTAGGGATACTTTCCTGAGTTTCAGATACTGGAACATTCTTTGTTCCCTCATCCTTATGTTGAATTTCTGAAATTGCATCATCATCAAGGGATAAGTATCCAATATAACGATATCCAGCAATTTGAACTACTCCTTCATCACTTGGAGCTTTCAAAGGATTGCCTATATCGAGAGCTTGCATACTAGAAAGACTAATCAGTCCGATAGTAGTAACTAAGAACAGACTAGCAACTTTTTTCTTTTTATGAACTAAAAGAACTAAACTACCAACAGCTAATAGACCTAAAGCTGTAAGCACAGAAGTCGATGAACCTGTTGCAGGAAGAGCTTCCTGCTGATAAATAAGAGCATAACTTGCTTCATTATCAGTAGGAATTCCTGCCTGAATCTTACTTTGTTCTTCCTTTGTAAGAGCGCTTTTTTCAACATAATGATAGGTAGAAGCATGAATTACTGACGGTGCAACCAAGACACTTCCGAGTAACACCGAACCAACAATCCCACAGATTTTTCGGATCGAAAATCGTTCTTTTTTAAATAATGACAAGCGTAATCACCTTCTTTAATTTTATTTCCTAACAGTAAACACTATTTTTTATTCTCAAAAATTGAACTTCTAAAATCATCAGTTTGGTCAAGATAAGCTTTAAAGATTGCTCTCTTCAACTTATGAACTGCACTGTCTGTTTCTGGATTATAGTTATCCCAATGAGGAGTTTCTGTATCCTTGCGGACAGCTTCATTCATTAGTTGTTGCAACTCATCTATATTGCTTGTAGTTTTGGTTGCAAAGCTTGTCCATGATTTACTTGTATCATTAAAGGTAACTTTATTCAATTTGCTGAATTTTTCTTGTCGCTCTTTATACATGGCCTTTTTAAAATCACTCCAAGTGTCGTATTTACCATTAAATAATTTTTGAAGTACTAATTTATCTGTTACCAATCCTTTAGTCTTACCATATGAGGTAATCGTTTTATTATTTGCCCTAGCATCGGGTTCAAATTGATTTGAAATATATGGCACCATACCATCTTTAAATCCTTTAGCAGCTAATAGTTCATAGGCCATACGACGTCCCATCAGGTCACCTGGCGTTCCGTCATCATTACTTAATGCTGCATAAATCGGCGCAAATAATTTAATAGTGAAGTAGCCATTTCTTTCGTATTCACCTAAGGCATATTCCCTAGACGAAATAATATTATTCTCAATCAAATCATTAAATGAATGTAATTTTTCAGCTTCTTCTGCGGTTAAATCTCTGACAACATTTGTTGCGTAGACATTATTTCCATCTGGATCCTTAACAAATTTATTCTCGATTTTTCTTAGAGTATTCATTTTTTCGTAAACACTCAATTTATTCACAACAGACTGCCCTTCAAGATATTCCAACATATAAACAACATCAAACATATTGTGGACATATTGCTTCAAATCATCAGAGTTCTTAAATCTCGTAGTTGGATCGAGTATTTGTAATCGTTCTCCTTCTTTACTATCCGATTTTAAATGTTTCAAGATCGAGTTGATGGTGATGGTTGCGTCATTTGGATGGTCTGGTGCTTGCAATAAGCCTTTTGCAAAGAACTCTGGTCCCAAGCCACTTCTTCGACCATAGCCACCAAGATAGATGTCCTGATCTGAGTCATGCGTCATCTCATGTGTATATGTGATAGCTCCATCCTTATCTAACATACGATAACCCATATAATAAACGGCGTCACCGGTAGCATAAGCACCGTGTCCATTATGACCAACTTTGTTTCCAACAGGTCCAAAGAAATGTTTCATTGCAGGATTTGGACTATCAAAATCTGATACTGTTTGGGCTTTTCCATTGGTATGGTCATCTCCAAATTTATAGGCATCATAAAGCAAGATATTTCGGTAAAGCTTCTCACGCCCTTCCTTATCTAGAATACGATACCAATAATCGTAGTGATCTCGTTGACGCTCTGCTGTTTCGTGAGCACTCTTTTCAACAAATCTATTCAAATCACCACTTGCTTGATGATCTTTATTACGATAGCGATCATAAGCACCAAAACCTATACTAGAGATAGTTGAAATGACAAATACTGATTTTTCTGGCAAGGTAAGTAGAGGCAGTACCATATTACGGTATTTCCAGCTGTCGCTAGTGATGCGATCATAGACACCGATAGAATACTTGCTGCCAGATTTTTCCTGATTAGCTCTCACTTTTGGAATATTAGATTTTTCTTCAACGATGTAAGCCTTGGTCTGAGTTTTAAACCAGTCATTGTTGCTTGTGTTTGGTAGAAAGACTTTTCGGTAATTTTCAAGCGTGTTAAATAAATCTTTCGTTCCATGATAGCTAGCTAAACTAATAGCATAAGTATCAACGTTGTTCTTGGCAAGAAGATTATTAAATCCTGATTTACCTAACTCTATTAAGGTATCTAACGGAGAAGCATTTCCTTTGCCAAAGAAATCTAGATGGTACATTACAAGGTCTTTTGCACTCACTTTATCATAACTAAAGTTATACCAGCGTTCTAGGTAGCTCATACCAAGTAGTAAAGCTTCCTTGTTACGCTTGATTTTATCTACAATATAACCCGTCATCACTTGATTGTTTTCCACTAGAGCAGCATCCGCAGACAAGAGTTTTTTTAGACTTTCTTCAAGATGATCCTTCGTTTTAGCAAACTGGTCTTCTAGATATAGCTCGGTTAACTTAACTTCTGGAGAAATACCGAGTGTCTTTCTGATAGCCTCTGAGTGGTAGGACACCTGCTGCAATTCAGGTAAGACTTGCTTGATGATAGAGGTTTGGTCATACAAGAATTGGTTAGGAGTATAGAGAAGACCTGTATCTCCTAGGCTATATTCTGCTAGCTTGGCAAAATCAGTCTGATACTTGAGATCAAGCTTCTCAGATGAATGGTCCTTGTAGTGAAGCAAGAGTTTGTTTGCAGTCTGTTTGTTAGAAACAATATCTGTGATTACTTGATTATCCTTCATCATAACTGCAGACAAGAGTTCTTTTTGATATAAGAGACTATTCTCCTTGACCAGATTTCCGTATTTGACGATGGTTGCTTTATTGTAGAAAGGTAACAATTTTTCAATGTTCTTATAAGCCAAGGCTCGCTTAGCTTGATAATTGGCTACCTTAGAAAAATCACTTTCTTTCTTGCCACTTGTTGAAAGAGGCTCCACTGTTGGTAGAGTGAGAGGATTAATGGCTGATTTTTTGCTTGCGATTTGGGAAGCATCTAGCATTGTTCCTCTTTCTTCAAAGGATTCCTTGCTGACGACCTCATCGTTTTCCAAGGCAACTTTGATAACTCTATTAGCTTTATTGCTGAATGTAGCTGTCACCTTCATATTGTTATAGTGGTAAGCGGTGATGGCGTTCCCGTTTGTTACATTGACATCGCTAAGAACATTGGTCAAGCTTCCAGCATGCTGTTCCTTACCAGAAGTTCGATCCCATAAATAGCCTGCTACACCAGCGACTTCTCCGAACTGTTTGACATTATTAATATCTCCCTCAGCATAACTATCACGGACATGTGCATCATTGTCCACAAGTCCCACAAGACCACCGACAGTCTGATCTGAACTATTTGCATTTGATGAAATGGCTATTGTAGCTTTGGATTTAGCAATAGACGCGTTTTCACCTGTCAAATGTCCAACCAAGCCACCAATATTGTAGGTAGCAGTTGTTTCATAGGTATTAATAATCCTTCCCTTGAAACTACTGTCAGTGATGGTTGATTGTTCGGACTTGGCAAGCAATCCACCAATACCACGTTCCCCAGCTAAGACACCGTCGACATGAACCTGGTTAATTTTTGTCCCATTTTTAGCTTCATTTGCCAGTGAACCGATATCATTCTTTCCTGAAATAGAGACATTTTTCAGGCTCAGTTTTTCTACTGTAGCATTACTTAAGTTGTTAAATAAAGGTTTTTTCAAATTATAGATAGCATAATGTTTGCCATCTTTTTCACCAATCAACCTACCAGTAAAGTTGCCCTTAATATAAGACTTCGCATCAGACTCCAGTTCCATTTCGTTAGCATTCAAGCTAGCTGATAAATAATAGGTTCCACCAAGATTTTGGTTGATGGCATGAACTAGATTACTAAAGGAAGTAAAGTTTGTCGTTTCCTCTGTAGTCTTCTTAGCTAAATAGAAACTGAAATTTTCAACATATTTATGGTCTATCTCCTGCTGGAGTTTATCAACTCTCGCTGTAATTTTATAAAATGTGCGTCCATCTTTTAACTCCTCGGATATCGATGCAACCGGAAGGTAAACATCTTTAAACGCAGAAGATTTTACCTTTACAAAATAAGTATCTGGATTACTTGGAACACTGTCCAAAGAAACATGTTGTTTGTAAGTTCCATTAGTATGACTATACAATTCAATATCCGAAACATTTCTTAATTCAAGTGTTTTCTCTGGATCTGTTTCTTTTGGCTTCTCAACGGGAGTTTCAGGTTTTAGTTGCTCAATATTCCCCTTGTATTCAGGAAGTGGATCTACCTGTTCTGGTTCTACTATTGCTCCGGCCTGTGGACCTGTGTATTCTGGTAGGGGGGCAATCTGCTCTGGTTCAACAATAGCCCCAGCCTGTACGCCTGTGTATTCTGGTAGGGGGGCTACCTGCTCTGGTTCGACAATAGCTCCAGCTTGTGGGCCTGTGTATTCTGGTAGGGGGGCTACTTGTTCTGGTTCTACTATTGCTCCGGCTTGCACTCCTGTGTATTCTTTCGGTGCTTCTACCTTCTCTGGTTCTACTATTGCTCCAGCTTGTACTCCTGTATATTCTGGTAGGGGGGCTACTTGTTCTGGTTCTACTATTGCTCCGGCTTGCACTCCTGTGTATTCCTTCGGTGCTTCTACCTTCTCTGGTTCTACTATCGCTCCAGCCTGAACTCCTGTATATTCTGGAAGCGGTGCTACCTGTTCAGGTTCTCCTTTATCACTTACCACAGTATCTGGCGACTCTGGTTGAACCTCAGTCTCACCTTTGTCAGTCACAACCGCTTCCGGTAGCCCTGGTTGGACTGCTGGTTCGCCTTTTTCAGTTACAACTGCTTCGGGTAACGCTGGTTGGATTGCAGGTTCAACTACTGCCCCTGCCTGTGGACCTGTGTATTCTGGTAGTGGTGCTACCTGCTCTGGTTCAACAATAGCTCCGGCTTGTGGTCCTTTATATTCTGGAAGCGGTGCCACCTGTTCAGGTTCTCTTTTATCACTTACCACAGTATCTGGCGACTCTGGTTGAACCTCAGTCTCACCTTTGTCAGTCACAACCGCTTCCGGTAGCTCTGGTTGGACTGCTGGTTCGCCTTTTTCAGTTACAACAGCTTCGGGTAACGCTGGTTGGACTGCTGGTACACCTTTATCTGTTACAACTGCTTCTGGCAACTCTGGTTGGACTGCTGGCTCACCTTTGTCGGTTACTACAGCTGCTGGTAGTTCAGGCTGAATTGCGGGTTCAACAATAGCTCCAGACTGTACTTCCTTATGTTCTGCACCAGTCTCAGGTTGTTCCTTTATAACTTGAGCTTTTTTAGTACCTTTTTCGACTATTCTTATAACAGGCGCAGTCGTTGAAGTTGAAACAATTTCTCGTGAAACCTCTTCCTTATTTACAGAGAATATTCTGATGATTTCAACTTTCTTACCTAATTTACCTTCTTGTTTTACTCTTACAGTTCCTTCAGCTAAATCAGGATTTTCTTGAATTTCTTCTTGAAAATCTATTTTTGTTTCTATAGTTTCGTCACGATATAAGAGTTCAGGTTTATTCAACTGGCCTGATAGAACTTCATCCTGTGGATTTAGTGTATTTACGCCAGTCTTTTCATTTGGAGACACCTTCTCGTCTTTCTTCGTTTCTAGACTCTTATGTTCGGCTAATTGTTCTTGAGAATCTGAAGATTGTTTCTCTTCTTTTCTTGGATTCGTTAATTCAGTAGAGAAAGGTTTTTCAACTACTTGAACTTCTGTCGACTTAGTTGAAGAAACAGGTGTTTTTTCCTGAATAGCTTGTACTGTTGATGGATGTTCTACAAAATTCGGTGTAACACTATATTCCACCTTTTGTTGTTTTGTAGGAGTGGCTACTGATTTCTCTTGATTACTTACTTTAGAATCAGAAGTCGTTTTTTCCTCTTTGATATATCCAATATAAGTGTACCCTGAAATGTCTTTAGGAAGAGGCAATTTTTCTCCAGAGGTCAATTCATAGTCAGTATTGTAATTTAGCAAAAGATTATTTTCTAAAGCATGAGCTGACACTAGGACACCGTTTCCTATTCCTGCAACCAATACTAAATGTAATACCGTTTTATTCTTGACCTTTTTCTTAGATACAGCAAAAATTAAAATCCCCAGAGCAGCTAAGCTAGCACCAGCAACTAGGGCTTGCATCTCATTCTTGCTTCCAGTATTTGGCAATTCCGCCAGTTGATTTTGGGAATTTAACTTATAAACAAGATAATAAGTCTCATCATCATTCTCCATGTATGTCGGAATAGCATAGACAAGCTGCTTTTTTTCTTCTGATGATAGCTCTGACTCTGTCACATATTTATAGTGAACCCCTGTAGTTTCTTGAGCATCCACAGATGAATTAGCTAATACAGACATAAAAAATAAACTTGAAATCGTTGCAGATACAAGTCCTACTGATAATTTTCTAAATGAAAAACGCTCTTGTTTTTCACCATAATACTTTTCCATTATTCCTCCTTGAAATAAAATTTTTAAATATGTAAGGCAAACTTTATTATATTAGCTTGTTATCTTATAAAAAAGTAGCATACTCTAATTATACTCTTAATTTACAAAAAAGTCTTAAAATTGCGTTGCGCTTTCATACTTTGTTTTATATATAAAATACCAAGCAGTAGTTTTGTAACTCCCTATTATTTTTTTGGATAAAATGTAACCTACCATGGAATTTCCACGGTAGGTGTTACTCATATCAATAATCGTTCTAAAAATGGTTTGATGCAGTTGATAAGAATCCCTTCTATCCAGCTTTCTTGTGCTGAGGATAGATGTTCTGTCTGAAGGCTTTCTTTTAAAAAGTCTCGGACTTGTTCTGGTGCGATTTCAAATTCAAAGGCTTTCATTTTATAGAAAAAGTCGATGAGATGATCTGACAGATATTCAGTTGAAAAGGGAACTTCTCCACTTTTTCGATATTCTAATAAGAGCCTAGAAAATCGGGCTTTTTCTTCTGGAAGCTCACGAAAATAGGAATTGAGGAGCCAGATCTGCTTCTGTTTTCTTTCAATTGGATCCTGACTGGCAATTCGTTGGTCTTTTTCCAACTCTTTTTGGTATTGTTTGGCCTTGATAGCCCGTTCTGTTCTATTTTTACCAAAAAGTATTTTCTCCCACTTGCGTTCTTCTTGAGTCAGGGTCTCTGTAAAGCCAAAGTAATCTTGGTAGGCACGCTCTGCTGGCCCCATGGCTAGAACCAGATTGTCTGCATACTGCTTGGCGATTTTATCCCTCTTCTTGCGCTCTTTCTCTGCTTGGATACGGAGTTCTTGTTCGTAGTCAATTTTCTCCTTACCTAGCTTGACAAGGTAGAGTTGGTCATCTGGTTTTCCAAGTAAAAAGGGTTTGATATACTTTTCAAGGACTTCTTCCATACGAGCCTTCTTCTTGGGCTCTGCCTTGGTCCAACTTCCTCCTTGAAAGACTTCTAGGAAGAGCTGGTAGTCTTTCTCAGGTGAGAACTGATTTCCACGATTGGGTTTAAAAACACCTTTTTCCCAGAGCCACTTTAGAAGACGCTCGTCAAAGTCACTTTTATTGACCTTGATTTTCTCCTTTTTCTGGGCTTTTCTGGTCAGATTTTCAACCTTTCTGAGCAGTTTTTCTTCCTCTTCCAGTTGCTGGTCAAGGGACAATCGATGAAAATGACGAACACAGTCGCTACCAATCGGAAAGAGGCGTTGGCCTGTGACACCGTTAAAGAGTTCGTAGGCGTACTTGATGGCATTCCCACAGACACAATTGCTACGGCCGATACCGTTAAAAATCAAGGAAACTTCATTCCATTCCTTGGTAGCTTGTTCCCAAGTATCAGCTTTTGAAGCCTGTAAAACCGCATCGTGCAGGGATTTTCTAACTGGAAGTGTCATGAGGTCTCCTTTCTAAATTATACTTTTACAACTTGAACTTCGTCTTTACCGAGTAAAATCAAGTATTTTTCAATATTTTCAATCGAATAGGCTCGAGATAAAGCCTCTCCGTATAGGGCTAACTGACCACGATAGCGATCTATGAGTTGACTTGGTTCATCATAGCGGTCTGTCTTGTAGTCGAAAAGAACGATTCTATCCTCATAAAGCAGATAGCCGTCCAAGATTCCACGGACAACAAAGTCTTCCTGACTCTTTTGGTCTCGTTTGAGCATGGAGAAAGGTTGCTCGCGATAAAGATGGTTGGTATTAGCGATAATTTCCTGACCGAGTGCTGTGTCAAAGAATGCAAGAATTTTCGAAAGATTAATCTTGTCTCTGACAGCTGGGCTGGTTTGAACTTGTTTGAGAGTTTCTGTCAGGTTAGCAAGCGTTGGTCTCTGGCTGAGGTCCATTCTCTGCATCAGTTCGTGGGTGGCACTACCAATCTCAGCTCCTGTCATCTTTTCTTTGCTTGAAAAATCTGGCAAATCAAAGCTGATTTTCTTGTCTACTGACTGGCCTTGACTTGCAATCTCAACACCTTCCATATCCATAACAGGTTCGTAGAATTTCTTGATTTGACTTGGGGTTTGAACACTAGGAAGTTCAATGGCTGAGCGGTGAAGAGTATTATAAACTTCAACTTCTTTCAGCATTTCAAGAGCTTCTTTAATGGTTTCTGACTGGCGATTGTCTGCTTGGGAGCTAACTTGGAGAGGACTTTTGTTTTCCAACTGACCAATAGCTTCTCTAGTCAGCTGATCTTCACCAACAAAACGATAGCTAAAGTTGAGATGATCCTTGGCAAATACTTTACTGATAGCCCAAATCCAATCTTGGAAATTCCTTGCTTGAAGTCTAGTGTTGCTATTTAGTTTCCCATTTTTAGCTGCTGGGTATTCTTTGGATTCCAGCTTTTCACGAGATCCCTTACCGACAAGATAGAGCTTTTTCTCAGCACGCGTCATGGCAACGTAGAGGAGACGCATTTGCTCAGAATAACTTGCCAGCTGTAATTCCTCTTCGTTCTGCCTATAGGTCAGACTAGGAATGGAGAGTTTGATGGTTTTAGGATAGTGATCTTCCACTGCTCCTGTATCCATTTTGGCAATATATTTGACACCAAGACCATTCTGACGGCTGAGAATGACCTCTGACATAGAGTCTTGCTTGTTGAAATCTTGATCCATATTGAGGATGAAGACGTAAGGAAACTCTAGCCCTTTACTCTTGTGAATGGTCATGAGCTCTACTGCATCTTTTGGCGGTGCGACTGCCACGCTTGCAAGATCGTGCTGGGCTTCTAGGACCTTGTCAATCATGCTAATAAAACGTGACAAGCCCTTGAAATTGCTCTTTTCAAATTGATCAGCACGCAGTGCTAGGGCATAGAGATTGGCCTGTCTAGCAGAACCATTTGGCAAAGCCCCAACATAATCATAATAAAAGCGGTCGTTGTAAATCTTCCAAATCAGGTCATATAGGGAGTGGGTTTTGGCATACAAGCGCCAAGAAGCCAAGATATCCATGAATTGGTTTAGTTTCTCAGCTAGAGCCGTGTGAATCAAGTTTTTCTGGCTTGTTACCATTTTTTGTGCATTGATCAGTTTTTCATGGAGATTTTCGTGGACTTTATCCTCTGCTTTCTGAAGGGACAAACGTGCTAACTCGTCCTCATCAAAGCCAAACATAGGAGACTTCATAAGGGCAACCAAGGCATAGTCTTGGAGAGGATTGTGAATGACACGAAGGGTGTCTAGCATGACTTGCACTTCTAGGGATTGGAGATAATTGTTTTGCTCTCCATCGGTTTTGACAGGAATCCCGTACTCAGACAGGGCTAGAAGAATCTGGTCATTACGACTGCGACTGGAGGTCAGAAGGGCAATTTCTTTAAAAGCAACACCTTTTTCCTTATGGAGTTTAAGAATTTCCTTGATAACCAGACGCATTTCGCCTGTTAGTTTCGTTTCTGTTTGACTCTCTTCTTCCTCACCTGTATCGCCCTTGTCGTAGAGAAGAAATTCTGCCTTGTTGTCTGTATTAGGAGTCAGTTTGGTATTGGCAAAAACAAGCTGGTGCATGTTATCATAGTTGATTTCGCCGACCTCTTGGTCCATGAGACGTTCAAAGACATCATTGGTTGCTGACAGCAATTCTGAACTACTACGGAAATTTTCCTTCAGGAGAATCAGCTTGCCCTCTTTTGGATTTTGCGCATAGCGTTGGAACTTCTCATTGAAAATCTGCGGGTCTGCTTGACGGAATCGGTAGATGGACTGCTTGATATCTCCCACCATAAAGCGATTGTGGCCATTAGATAGCAATTCCAGCATCCGTTCTTGAATATGGTTGGTATCCTGATACTCGTCTACCATGACTTCATGGAAACGTTCCTGATAAGCTTCACGGACTTGCGGGAATTTCTCTAAAATCTCAATGGTGTAATGGCTGATATCAGCGAATTCAAAGGCATTTTCCTGACGTTTACGCTGACGATAAGCCTCCACAAAATCGCTCATAAAGGTTTGGAAGGTTTTAGCTAGTTTCCAAGTGTCTCCATGATAACGTTCTTGATAGTCGAGAATTGTTATCTGGTCTGCTAGTTGTCCTAGTTTTGCAATCTGGGATTTTCTTTCTTCATTGTAGGCATCGGCCAGTGGCTTCAAATCAGCCTTGCGACTGGCATTGGTCAGAGCTCGGCCGTTTTTCTCTTTCGAAATTGCGACAACACGCGAAAGCACCGCTTGATAATCCTGACTATCCGACTCTTGATTTAAGGAGCCAATTTCATCCAGAATAAACTGGACATTTTCTAGATAAGCAGCCTTTGGAAACTCCTTGGCATCATTATCCAGATGATAACGGAAGAAACTTTCCAAGTCCCAAAGAGCTTGCTGGATTTGTGTGGTCAGTTTTTCTTTTTCACTGCTAAAATCAGCTTTCTCAAAGCCTTTGAGAAAAGATTCACTCAGCCATTTCTGAGGATTACTGGTAGATTGGAGGAAGTCATAGATTTTATAGACTTGCTGGCGCAGTCCCCGTTCATCCTTGCCACGCCCAGCAAAATTTTTCAGCAAATGACTAAAGTTCTCTTTCTGTTTACCTTGGTAATGGGCTTCAAAGACCTCATGGAAGACTTCATTTTTTAGAAGGAGTTGCTCGCTTTGGTTTTGTAAAATACGGAAATTAGGCGCAATATCAAGTAGATAACCGTATTTGCCAAGGAACTTTTGTGTGAAAGAGTCCATGGTTCCGATAGCAGAGTTGGGTAGGTCTGCCAACTGGCGACCCAAGTGTTGTTTGAGGTCGACATCGCTGCTTTCTTGGATTTGCTTGCTGATTTTTTTCTCTAAACGTTCTTTAAGTTCTGTCGCAGCCTTAACCGTAAAGGTTGAGATAAAGAGTTGAGAAATTTCGACACCACGCGCCAATTGGTCCAGAATACGCTCGGCCATGACAAAGGTCTTCCCAGAACCAGCCGATGCTGAGACCAGGATATTCTGGCCAAAAGTGTAGATAGCTTCGATTTGCTCGGCAGTTTTCTTCTGTTCCTTACTCGAATTCGCTTCTGCTTCTTGCAGTTTTTGAATTTCCTCCTCAGTTAAAAAGGGAATGGGCTTCATCGATTCAACTCCTCTCTTATTTTTTCAAACCAAGCTTGCTTGAGTTTTTCTCCGACCAGACGCTTGCCGTCAGCCAAGTCCAACTTTTCTAGGAAACGGGCTTGACCTAAGTGGTAATTGGCTTCAAATCCTGTGATGGCTTGATGTTGCTGAACGTATGGAGCAATGCTTCTGCCATTTTCAGTATAGGGATTGATAGCGAACTGGCCTGCTAAAATCTTCTCAGCTGCTTTCTTGTAAAGATGGGCATTGTAGTCCAGTAGGAGCTGGAATTCCTCATCTGTCAGCTGATTAGCCTTGTTTTTATTGTAAAATTCACCCAAATGACTGCTTTCTTTTTCTAAAAAGAGGCCTTGGTATTTCATAGACTTGCTGGCTTCTACTACTGCACCTGCTAGACTTTTAACGGCCATCAGAGATTGGACAGGCTCAGCCATTTCCAAGTACATGGCACCGAAAAAGTTCTGCTCCCCTTCTCTTTTTAGTGCAGCAAGATAGGTTGGCAACTGGGAATTGAGTCCATTAAAGAAATGAGGAAACAGGAATTGAATTAGACTCGACTTGTAATCTACTACTCCTATCGCTCCATCAGCTTTCAATCGGTCAATGCGGTCAACCTTGCCTCGTACAAAGACACTGCGACCATTATCCAATTGAATAAAGGCCTGCTCTTTCCCACCAAAATTTGCCTCTTCTTTAATAGTCTCGATGGCTGGATTGTGACGAAGAATATGGCCAGTCGTCCGTGCAACATCAAGCAGAACTTCCTTGGTAAACTGGGCTTCCAAACTTTCCTGATAAATAGCTTCAAATTCCCGTTCCTGACTGGTTTCTTGGATAGCCTGTTCTAGACGTTGGTCAAAGGAATTTTCGTCAGGTAATTGCAAGGTCCGTTCAAAAATGCGGTGCAAGAAATTCCCATGACTACGAGCATCAGGGCGAAGGCGCAATTCTTCCTGTAAGCCTAAAACGTAGCGGAGGAAATAACTGTATTGGTTACGGTAAAACTCCGTCAAACCAGACGTAGACAGGTAAAATTCCTGTTCAGCAGGATAGAGAGCCTGTAAGGTGTCCGTAGCCAACTGCTTACTGCTTGGACTGGTTGGGAGGGCTGGATTTTCCAAACCTTGCTGGTCTAGTTTTTTCCCCATAACACGCGACAGAACCTTGACAAAGGTCAAATCTTGCCCCCTATCACTCGTCTCGCCCTGTTGGTGATAGGCAACCAGACTAGACAAAAGACTGTGATATGAACCCATATCTTCTTTAGACAGCCCTTTGTGATTCATCCTCTTCTCTTTCCGACTAAATCCAAAATGGACCAGCTCTTGAAGATAGATCGATTCCTTACTTTCACTTTCATTAAAAAGGCTTGGAGCCGACAAGACCAACTGCTTACGAGCAGAATTGACCAAGGAAAGCATAGTGTAGCGATTTTTCTTGAGGTTTTCACTGCTGGCAATCTGCAATTGCGCTCCCTCTTCAGTCGTTTGGTTTAAATTTTGTCTTTCTTCATCTGTCAAAAGGCTGGTATTCTGCGCGATTTTTGGTAAATTGTCCTGAGTTAGCCCAATGGCATAGACAAAGTCAGCAGTCAGTGGTGCAATCAAATCGTAACTCTGCACCAGAACGGTGTTCACTGTCGCTGGAATAGTACGGTACTGAGATAGGCTCATTCCAGAATGGAGCAAGGCTAGGAAGTCTTCTATACTAACTGGTGAACCAGCAAAAACAGTCGCAAATTGTTCTAAAATATGACAGAATGCCTTCCAAACTTCAGCTTGTCTTTCCTGTTCAAGAGCTTCCATAGTGGCTGTCAAATCTTGCAGTTGCTTGGTTACAGCTCCTTCTTTTAGAAAAGAATTCCACTTTTGCAAGAGATTTTCAGTCTTTTGTTTTCGGCTAGCAAAAAGAGTCTCAAGAGGGGTTAAAATACGCAGACGAAGAGCATTTAAACGTTCCAGATTAAATTTTCCATGGTGGGATTTGGTGAAGGTTTGCTGAAAGGCTGGCAAGCCATTGATACCAAGATAGCGTATATATTGCTCAAAAGAATCAATATCAGCCTGACTAAGGTCGGTATACAAACCTGTTCTAAGAAAGTTAATCAAGTCCTCCTGACGGAAACGGTAGCGTTTCAAAGCCAAAATAGACTCAACAAACTGTGTCAAGGGATGGTGCGCCATGGATTCGCTTCTACCAAGATAGAAAGGAATCTGGTACTGGTCAAAAATCGTTTTTAGAGATAATTGATAAGAAGCTACATCCCCCAAGAGAATACGAAAATGCTTGTAACTCAGATCTGAGTTCTCATGTAATTTCTGACGAATGCTACGGGCTACTAGCTCCAACTCCTCCTTTTGCGTCAAACAAGACCAGATTTGTAAGTTTTCACGGTCTTTCTCATCGATATCTAAAATAAGCTCTGAAAAGTCATAAGAAGATTCCAGCAAACGAGAGGCCTTGTCAAAACTATCCATCTGCTCATGAGTTTGAGAACAATCCAGAGCAGGAGTTTGGTATTTAGAGGCTAGATGATGGAGAAACTCCACACTGGCTTGGTAGAGATTGCCCTCGCTAAAGGGACTGGTATAAGCTTTCTTACTAGCATAAGCCCCAATGACAATCTCAACACCCTTGCCGTGAAGTAAGTCTACAATCCGCTCTTCCTCAGCAGAAAAACGGGTAAATCCATCAATAACCAAGGCGATTTGACTAAAATCACTACTAACTTTGTTATTCTCAATAGCCTCAATCAAATGGGACAATTGACTTCCCTGAGCCAACTGACCTTGATTGAGATAAGCCATTACCTTCTCAAAAATCAAGACTAAATCGGCCCTCTTGTCCTCATCCGTCAAACTTTCCAAGTCCAAAAAAGTCATCTGAGCTTTGGTCATCTCGTGGTAAAGCTCAATCAACTGCTGGATAAATTGAGGATCCTGCTTGATAGCTCCATAAACACGTAAATCCTTAGGATCAAGTTCGGCAAGGCATTTGTAAAAGGCCATCCCAAGACCGATGTCATCTAGACTGGTCTTGGCAGGCAAGTCATTCAAAATCAGGTAACGAGCCATTTGAGCAAAGCGCGTGACAGTAATCGCAAAAGAAGCCCGCTGGGACAAGCATGTCAGCACGGCGCGTTCCTTTTCAAATGAAAGAGAGTTGGGGGCAATGTAGAAGACCCGCTTGCCAGCAGCAACTAGCTCTTCAGCCTCCCTAGTTAGAATTTCAGTCAAAGAAGTCCGAATATCAGTATAAAGTAATTTCATCTCTGCCTCGTTGGAATTTTTCATTACCTTTTATTATACCATGATTAGCCACCCAAGTCTGAAAATAATCAGTTCTTGCTCATCTATTGAAAAGAAAATGCCGGAAAGTTCCGACATTGTTTTAGTAAGCTAACTTCCTGAAAATAGGAGTAACCACACATTCCAGAAAGCAGTGATATTGATGAGAATATGAACTAGTATTGGATAGTAGAGATTTTTAGTCATGCGATACAATAGAGCCAAAATGAGACCTCCACTAGCATAAATGAAAAAAGCAAGAGGAGTTAAAGCGAAATTGATATGAATATAACCGAAAATAATAGCAGAAAGCAAGACATCTCCGTACCAAGGCGAGTTTTTGAAAAAGGTTGTCATAAGCACACCGCGATAAATCAATTCCTCAGCAATAGGGCCGATGAAGCAAGCTATGAGCAAGAAATAGGGTAATTCCTGTCTCCCTATCATTTCTATCGTTTCATTCAAAGAAATTTGATTTGAAGACGTGGATATGAAATACGAAAAGAGGAAGTCCGACATATACAAAATGATATAGCCCAGTAAAAGGTAGATAAAGTACCTCGGCTGCCATTTAAAATGAAAAGTTTGCTTTCCTGCAAAAACTAGTAGATAGATGACTGCTGACAAAAGAACACCACTCTCCATCAAAAGCAGAATCTGAAAAAATTCACGACTTGCTGGTAGATAGGACTTTGCAAGATGATTGAAAAGCCTCCAAAACCAAGTTGAGTTGTAAAAAATTAAGGACAATGTTAGTAAAATTTGAATAGTCCGTTTTTTCATCTTAAATCCTCTGTTTTCCTTGGCTAGATTATTGAATATAATGGTTTACTTAACTGCATAACAAGTTTAGTATAGAATATCTTTACAAAATATCCTCTTCAAATCATAAATTGTCATCAAAACATCCTAAACTGTAAAATCAATTACCCCCTACCCTTTTACCATTATCTTCTCTAACAAAGGAAGACCTATAATTAAGTTACTAACCTTGGACATAGATTGATTTCTCCTAAATGAATCCAAAGCCCCCAAAAAATCAGGTGGTTTAGTTAGCCTGAACCTTACGGAGCGAGACAAATAAAAGCCAGTATTGCTACTGACTCTTACATCATTTTAATTTAACAAGATAAAATTATGCTTCTGGTTTCGTCGTAACTGACTAACTTCCTTTTAGCAAAGCAAGTAATTTTTCTGCTTCTGCCATGATGCCATTATTATCCATGGTTTGGAGACTCAGATTATTTCGTAAACCAGCTAGGCTCTCTGTCACATTGTTTTTCAAGCTAGCATCCGTTACTTTATCAAGTAAAGCTTCTACTTCTTTAAGTTTGGCTTCTACTTTTTCTGTTTCTACTTGAGGGACTTCAGCTTCGTCTGTTGTATCGTTAGCTACTCCCTCTGTCTCGTCTTCATCAGTGCTTGGTTTATAAAGATCATCTACTGAAGGGTTTAAACCTGCATGATTCTCTTTTTCATCAGATTCAGGGCGAGTTGGCTCACTTACTTCATCATGTTCCTTATCTTCATCAGGTTTACTGTCTTGGTCTGCCTTATTTTTACGAACATGGTCGCTGGCATTTCCCCAACCATTATCTGAGTGAGGACGTTCGTTTGGATGTTCTACATAGTATTTTACAGTCGCAAAAAGATCCTCCAAGCTATAACCCTTAGGAGCCTCATATAGTCCTTCGTCAAACCAAGCAAATTTAATGTTATGGTAATGATCATAATGAGGTATAATCAAGCTACCGTTTTTAACTTCAACAGTATGTTGGAGATTGTAAGGCATGTGATCAAGTGGAACCTTTTTAGCTGCTTTCACTTTATTATAGATTGCTTCTACTCCTTTAACCTCAGGATTTCCTGAACCCTGATTATCTGTTGAAGGAGGCGTCAAACCTTTCTCTTTAGCATAAGCCTGAGCTGCTGCTCTTTCAGCTTCAGATAAACTTTCTTTCTTAATCCAATGACTATGAGTCATATGTGGAGTGACATAGGCATCTCCTTCATCGCTAGTTATATCACGAGGATCAAAGATATAGCCATCTTCTGTTGTATACTTACCTGCTAATTTCGCTAATTTAATTTCATCGTCCGTATAAGCAATTTGAGCATTTGGTTTGCCAAGTCTCTCTGGATGGGTAATTGGCGCTAGGAAGGTAAGAATATCATCAACTAACTTGACCTTATCACTTGAGACATCATTAAGACGTTCCAAAAGTGTATCCAAAGCGTCAAAATCAGCTTGACGGCCTTTATTAGAAATCAAATCTTTATGAACTCTTGCTAGTAAATCATAAACCTTGTTGTAAAATTCTTGCTCACTAGAAGGGATGGTACTTTTCTTAGCTCCTAACACATGAGACAAACTTTCTTGTTTAGCAAGTTTATTATCAATGGCTACAACAGTTTCTGCTGAAAGCTCCTTAGTAGAGATATAGCGCGAGTTTCCATTCTCCTCAAAGACATAACCATCAGCTACTTTTCGAACCGCCTGTTTCACCAATTTTCCATCAATTGGATTGCTTGGAGCTGGTTGAGGATTTGGGGTAGGTTGCGGACTTGGTACTGGGGTAAGCTCTGGAGCAGGGATTAGATTTGGTCTTGATGGTAACAAATGACTTGAACTATAATGAAGTGGAATCATTCTTGCAATCTTCTGCTCTAGATCAGACATTTGTGAATAAGGAATAAAGTGATAATGGTCTCCGTGAGGCACTGCTACACCGTTAGCTGTACGTTTGATGATTTGTGCCGGATCAAAGACTAGACCATCCGATTCCACATGTCTCTCTGATAAAGGTTTGGCATACAATTCACTTAAAAGTGTTGAAATGTCTTCCCCTTGATTTTGATGATAAGTTGGGGTGACAGTCAGGTTTGGAGTCTCTGTCAAACTTGGTTGGGCTGGTTTAGCATTATCACTACTTGGTTTACTTGAACTTGTAGCAGAATGTGAGCCCTGCTTCCCATTCCAATAGGCTTGGGCGGCAGCTAATTCTCCTGCTGATAAATCACTCTTAGGTATATAGTGGAAATGATTGCCGTGCGGGACAACAAAAGCGTCACCTGTATCTTCAATCACATCTGTCGGACTAAATACATACCCATCATCCGTTGTATAAGCGCCTCCAGTTCCTCGATTTGGTGCCTGCGTATTGAGATTAAAGTTTGGTTTAATCGTTGAACTTGGTGTTGAACTTGGTTTATCTGTACTGCTTGGTTTCGGATTGTCATCATGACTTTGAACTGGCTGACCTCCAATTGGTAGATTTCGAGCCAATTTTTCTTCCAAAGCAGACATTTGCGAATAAGGAATGAAATGGAAATGATCCCCGTGAGGCACTGCCACACCATTTGCTGTACGTTTTGTAATCTGTGCTGGGTCAAATACTAATCCATCAGACTCCACATGACGTTGGCTAAGTGGCAAAGCGTACAATTCTTGAAGGAGATTAGCTAAATCTTCACTTTGACTTTCAGAATCTGTTGCAGGATTTTGAGGTGTCTCAGATTGACTAGTTCTCACACTAGATCTTGTTTCTCCCCTGCTTGAACGATATTCAACCGTACTTAATTGGCCACCTTTTCCAGATAAGAAGGCTTGGGCAGCAGCTAATTCACTGGCAGACAAATCACTCTTAGGAATATAATGGAAGTGATTGCCATGAGGAACGATATAAGCATCACCCGTGTCCTCAATGATATCAGATGCATTAAAGATATACCCATCATCCGTTGTATAGCGTCCTTGAGCTCTGGCTGCAGCAACAGCATTATCTGTGCTTGTATTATGATTATGACTGTGTTCCTGCTTCTGACGTTTAATCTCTTCTTTTGTCCGAATATTATCCGCGTGGGCAGCATCCTTAAGGTAAACATAGTATTTCCCGTCTACCTTAATCACATAGCCACCCTTGATTTCATTGACAATGTCTGAATCCTTCAACTGATAATTCGGATCTTTCATGAGGAGTTCTTCACTGATGATAGCATCATAAGGAACCTTCCCATTATAGTAGTGATAATGGTCTCCATGAGAGGTCACATAACCTTGATCCGTAATCTTGATGACGATCTGTTCTGCGTTGATTCCCTCTCTTTTACTAACTTCATCTGGTGTCAAGTTCTCTGCCTTTTGACCAGCCTGATCACCATCTATATAAGCTACTCGATTAGAATCTTTCTTAACTTGACCAGCTTGGTAACGACCAAGTTCATAGGAACAAACACTTAGGGCAAGAACTACCACCGAACCCGCCACATATTTTTTATTGATTTTCATTCTTTTCTCTTTTCTTAAGCCTATTTGATTCACCACAAAACGATGAACCGGTTAATTAACTAGTTAATAGTTTACTCTTTTTAGTATTACTTGTCAAGAATTTTTCGTATATACATAATAAAAATGAAAGCCTCTTTATCGAGACTTTCATTTTTCATTAGTTTATTTTTCTTTGCTTACAGATGTAGGATTACTACCTTTTAACAAAGCAAGTAATTTTTCTGCTTCTGTCATGATACCATTATTATCCAAGGTTTGGAGACTCAGATTATTTCGTAAACCAGCTAGGGTTTCCGTTGCTTTGGCTTTCAAACTAGCATCTGTTACTTTAGCAAGTAAAGCTTCTGCTTCTTTGAGCTTGGCTTCTACTTTTTCAGTCTCTACTTGAGGGACTTCTGGTTCAGCAGGTGTTTCCTCTACTGGCTCTTCATCTGCTTTGAAGTTCTTATTTGGATCTTCACTGTGGTCTTTCTTACCTAAGACATGCTCGCTGGCATTACCCCATCCATCATTAGAATGTGGACGTTCGTCAGGATGTTCAACATAATACTTAATCGTCGCAAATAAATCTTCCAAGGTATAACCGTTTGGAGCCTTGTATGAGTGATCATCAAACCAAGCAAATTTAATGTTATGGTAATGATCCTTATGAGGAATGATTAAATTACCATTTTTTATCTCAACTGTATGCTCTACCATGTATGGAAGTCGAACGAGTGGAATTCGTTTCTCACCTTTCACACGATTGTAAATGGCCGCTGCACTATCTCCAGTTGGATTTGCTTGAGCGTCTGCATCTGGAGATGGAGGTAGGATACCTTTTTCTTTAGTATAGGCTTGAGCTGCAGCTTTTTCCTTATCAGAAAGACTATCTTTTCCAATCCAGTGACTATGACCCATATGAGGCGTTACATAGGCATCTCCTTCATCACTGATAATATCATGTTCGTCAAAAATGTAACCATCTGACGTTGTATACTTATCAGCTAATTGAGCAATACGAACTTCGGCCTCAGTATATTCAATTTGAGAATTTGGTTTACCAAGTCGCTCTGGATGGGTAATTGGTGCTAGGAATGCCAATAAATCGTCTACTAATTTTCCTTTATTAGAAGATTCATCATTCAAGCGTTCTGCTAATTTGTCTAAGGCTTGGAAATCAGAAATACGACCCTTATTTTCAGACAAGGCTTTATGAGCCTCGGCCAATAAATTATATGCTTTATCATAAAATTCTTGGTCACGAGGAGCGACATTTTCTTTCTTCGCAACTAGATTGTGTGTTTCTTGAGTTTTCTTAGACAAGAGATTTTCAATAGCGTCAATCTTATCCTTGGCCAAATCTTTAGCAAGAACATAACGACTGACTCCCTTATCCTCTATAATATATCCATCACCAACTTTTCTAACAACCTGGTTGACATCAAATTCTGTCGGTTTATTTTCCACTGGTGCTAGAGGTTTGGTAGTAGGGGCTGGCTTCAGAGGAGTAATACTTGGCAAGACACTGCCATTTTGTCCCTTAACAGCTATCATACGAGCCAATTTTTCTTCCAGCGGTGACATTTGTGAATAAGGAATAAAGTGATAATGGTCTCCGTGAGGCACTGCTACACCGTTAGCTGTACGTTTGATGATTTGTGCCGGATCAAAGACTAGACCATCCGATTCCACATGTCTCTCTGATAAAGGTTTGGCATACAATTCACTTAAAAGTGTTGAAATGTCTTCCCCTTGATTTTGATGATATGTTGGGGTGACAGTCAGGTTTGGACTCTCTGTCAAACTTGGTTGGGCTGGTTTAGCATTATCACTACTTGGTTTACTTGAGCTTGTAGAAGAATGAGAACCCTGTTTACCATTCCAATAAGCTTGGGCGGCAGCTAATTCTCCTGCTGACAAATCACTCTTAGGTATATAGTGGAAATGATTTCCGTGCGGTACAACAAAAGCGTCACCTGTATCTTCAATCACATCTGTCGGACTAAAGACATACCCATCATCCGTTGTATAGGCGCCTCCAGTTCCTCTATTCGGTGTCGGCGTATTGAGATTAAAGTTTGGTTTAATCGGTGAACTTGGTGTTGAACTTGGTTTCTCTGTACTGCTTGTTTTCGGATTGTCAGAATGACTTTGAACTGGCTGACCTCCAATTGGTAGATTTCGAGCCAATTTTTCTTCCAGCGGTGACATTTGTGAATAAGGAATGAAATGGAAATGATCTCCGTGAGGAACTGCCACACCATTGGCTGTACGTTTTGTAATCTGTGCTGGGTCAAATACTAATCCATCAGACTCCACATGACGTTGGCTAAGTGGCAAAGCGTACAATTCTTGAAGGAGACTAGCTAAATCCTCACTTTGACTTTCAGAATCTGTTGCAGGATTTTGAGGTGTCTCAGATGGACTCGTTCTCACACTAGATCTTGTTTCAGCTCTACTTGAACGATATTCAACCGTACTTAATTGACCACCTTTTCCAGATAAGAAGGCTTGGGCAGCAGCTAATTCACTAGCAGACAAATCACTCTTAGGAATATAGTGGAAGTGATTGCCATGAGGAACGATATAAGCATCACCCGTGTCCTCAATGATATCAGAGGCATTGAAGATATAACCATCATCCGTTGTATAACGACCTTGGGCTCTGGCTGCAACTACCGCCTGATCATTAGAACCGCCTCCATGATTATGACTATGTTCCTGCTTCTGACGTTTAATCTCTTCTTTTGTCCGAATATTGTCCGCATGAGCCGCATCTTTAAGGTAAACATAGTATTTCCCGTCTACCTTAATCACATAGCCACCCTTGATTTCATTGACAATGTCTGAATCCTTCAACTGATAATTCGGATCTTTCATCAGCAGTTCTTCACTGATAATAGCATCATAAGGAACCTTACCATTATAGTAATGATAATGGTCTCCATGAGAGGTCACATAACCTTGATCCGTAATCTTGATAACAATTTGTTCGGCGTTGATGCCCTCTCTCTTACTGACTTCATCTGGTGTCAAATTTTCTGCCTTTTGACCAGCCTGATCACCGTCTATATAAGAAACTCGATTAGAATCTTTCTTAACTTGACCAGCTTGATACCGACCAAGCTCATAGGAGCAAACACTTAGGGCAAGGACTGCCACCGAACCCACCACATATTTTTTATTGATTTTCATTCTTTCCTCATTTCAATTCTTCTGCAAGAACACTCATATTTTCTTCCAGATTTTCTAAATAAGTCTTGTCATTTTGTGGGTCTGCCTCTAAAGGATTCAGAGTTTTAAGCCCCACACCTGTTGATTTGACAAGAGTTTCAGCTACTTTTGAAGAAGCATTACTTTCTGTAAAAATCGTTTTAACCTTATAGGTTTTAACAAATTCCTGAATTTCTGTTAGTTGTCTTGGACTTGGTTCTTGTTCAGGAGAGATGCCTGCAATACCAAGTTGATTAAGTCCAAATCTCTTCGCTAGATAAGAAAAGGCTGTATGTTGTGTTACAAAAGTTTTCTGAGTCGCTTTTTCAAATTTAGGCTGGAATTTCTTAGTTAGTTCTTGAGCTTTTTTGATAAAGGCTTGCGCATTTTTCTGGTAAGTTTCTTTATGCTCACTATCCACCTCTGAAAGTTTATCAGCGATAATCTGAGCTTCTTCGCCAGCTTTTTCAGGATCTAGCCAAGTGTGAGGATCATAGAGCGTTTTTTCATCAACTCCATCCCCTGCTTCCACATCTTCTAGCCCTGGGACGCGGTCTAAAGTCATTCCCTCAGAAGCCTCTAAAACCTTAACTTTAGATTTTTTTAGATTGGGATCTAAACTTCCTGCCCAAGATTCTAGCGTATGAGAATGGTAAACAAAGACATCTGCATCATAGATGGCCGCGATGTCATTTGCCGAAGGTTCAAAGGAGTGAATTCCGCTACTTGACTGAATCATCCGAACATCATTCAAATCTCCAGATACTTCCTTGACCATAGCGTAGATAGGATAGAAACTGGTCACAATTTTCATCCCTTTCCCTGTCTGGCTTTCCTTTTGACCACAAGCACCTAAACACAAAAGAAAGACACTTAACAATACTAAAAATAAACTTTGTTTTTTCATGGATAACCCCTTAACTATTTAATTAACTGGTAAACATTCTACTCCTAAAAATTTAATCTGTCAAGCTATTTTAAGAAAAAAATTGAAATTTCTTTCACATATAAAAATCTGCTGAGTTTCAACAACTCAACAGATTCTCACTTTATATACTCAATGAAAATCAAAGAGCAAATTAGGAAGCTAGCCGCAGGCTGCTCAAAGCACGACTTTGAGGTTGCAGATAGAACTGACGAAGTCAGCTCAAAACATGTTTTTGAGGTTGTAGATGAAACTGACGAAGTCAGTAACCATACATACGGCAAGGCGAAGCTGACGTGGTTTGAAGAGATTTTCGAAGAGTATTATTCTTCTATGGTAGAATGCTTATAGCCATAAGTGAAGTAAATAATACTTCCTACTAACAACGCAACTAGGAAAGCAATCCAAGTTTCCATATTATACTGCAACATGAAGGACAAACAAATGATGATTGATAAAATTGGTAATAATGGTACCAGTGGTGTTTTAAATTCTCCAGCTTTGGGCATTCCCTTTTCTCTCCGTAAGCGAATCAAGCCGTAAGCAAGCATAATCAAGTAGGCCAAGGTACAAATGTTTAAGAAGGCTGCTATACTGGCTAGTGGGAATATTCCTGCAGCTACTGCTGAAGCTAGACCTGTCAAGATAGTAGCATTCTTTGGTACCTTGCTAGTCTTCGTTAGTTCTTTAAAGGCGGCAGGCATCAATCCGTCACGCGCTAAACTGTAAATCATACGCGATAGGGCATAGGTCATCGAAATACAAACTGTAATCAAGGTCAAGATAGCCACCAATGACACATAGTTGGCTGCCCAACTGATCCCAACGCTACGAAGGGCAAAGGCAACGGCATCGTCGACATTTAGATGGCTATAATGGACCACACCAGTTAAGACAAGCGTCACCAAGGCATAAAGAATAGTTACGATAGAAAGCGATAAGACAATCCCTCTAGGAATATTTTTTTGAGGAGTCTTGACCTCATCTACGGCCATAGAGATGGATTCAAATCCCAAAAAGCCGAAGAACATCAAGGACGCACCAGCCATAATACCAGTACTAGCACCATAGATTTGTCCAAAACCATAAGGAGCAAAATTACTCCAGTTGTCAAGTTTAATATGCCAAATTCCTACTAAAACAAAGAGAGCTAAAGCGGAAAATTTCAAAATAACTAGAATAGAATTAAAGCGTAAGGCTGCCTTGGCATTTAGTAAAACAAGCGAAGTCACCAAGACCAAGACAAGAATAGGCAATAAATCAACAAATGTTCCTGCTTGAGGATTAAAGGTACCATTTAAAGCCTGAGGAAGGGCTATCCCATATTGAGAAAGCAAGCCTTTAAAATAAGCTGCCCAACCCGAAGCCACACCAGATATGGCTGTCATGAACTCCATCATGGTTAACCAACCAGCCAACCAGGCAGGAAATTCTCCTAAAATAGCATAAAGATAACTGTAGGCACCACCTGTAGCGGGTACTCGCGAAGCAAATTCTGCAAAAAAGAGGGCTGATAATCCTACACACAAGGCAGAAATGACAATTGAAATCACTAGGGCTGGACCCGCTAGAGTTGCGGCTGCAGTACCTGTTATTGTAAAGACACCTGTCCCTACCATGGCTCCGATACCCAGCAAAATCAAATCCCATAACTTCAAATGCCTATGCATCTCCGTTTTATCTAAACTAACATTTTTTGTTCTAAATATATTCATCTTTAACTCCAAAATAAAATGATGATTCTATTTTACCATAAATATAGGAGATTTGTGAATATTTATAAAACATTTTTCTGAAAAAATCTGACTACCTTTTTGTAATAGCTTATACTCAATGAAAATCAAAGAGCAAACTAGGAAACTAGCCGCAGGCTGTACTTGAGTACGGCAAGGCGATGTTGACGTGGTTTGAATTTGATTTTCGAAGAGTATTAAGAACCAAAACTCTTGAAGAAGTTGACAATGGCTTGCCAGAGGGAGCTTAAGAAGTTACCACCTTCTTCTAGCGCCTTATCAGCATCAAAGTTAAGGTTGATATTTTTAAAACTGTCGCCAGCTTGTGATACAATGCTTTGTTTCAGGTCCTTTAAGGTTTTAGTGAAGTCTGCATTGCTGAGGATATCACTCTTTGAGAGATTCAAAGCAAAATTGATGATGATATTGATCTGGTTTCCTGTTATCACCTGATCAAGTTTGTAATTTTTTAAGGTATCTTCAACGATTTTACGGACATCTTCCTCTGTCAGATTTCCCTTGCTTTCTTTAGCTTTGGCAAGTCCTGACTTGATATCGGCTAGGGCAACGTTTAATTTATTAGCATCATAGCCAGTTTTGTCCTTGTTTTCAGCATTGATATCAGACAAAGCCTTTAGCTCTTCTTGAGCCAAATCTTTATTGGCTTGTGGCACCTTGGCTCCATTAGCTTCTAGAGAATAGTATATCCCTGCTAAAGCACTCTCACCTGTAACTGGAATAGGTGCTGCTACAGTGATTTTGGCGTGTTCCACACCCAAAGTTACGGCCGCATTGCGGTACATATCCTGCGTCACCTTAGTAATGTTTTCTGGTGTTTCAATCTTGACCTCAAGTGGTGATTTGTCACCTAGCTTTTGAATCTTGGCTGATGAATACAATTGTAAGCTAGAATCATTGGCAACATTCATAATCTTAGAATAGACATCAGGTGTCATGGTCTTGAGTTCTTTGGTGTCTGTTGAGGCATTGTAGCCCAGTTTTTTAAGGGTTTGATTTTTTTGGTCTTCAGACAATGATGAACCTAGGACATATTCAGGTTGAACATAGGTTTCATCGATGACTTTTTGAACATCTGTTGCTGCATGGACACTATTCATAGCTGTTACTGCCCACAAGACCGCAGCACTAGTCAGAAAGAGTTTCTTTCTCATAGGGAATTTCCTCCTTTACCTTTCTAGAGTAATATATCTATCTTAAAGAAAACTTATAAAAAAACACCTGGGCTAGCCAGATGTCGAAAAGAGAGTGAAACATTTGATGATGTAAAGGTTGAGTTGCACCTGTCTAGAATAGTAATAGTTTCCTCCATTTACATAGAGTTCGGCACCGTGAAAAATGGAAATAGGGTGAATATAACTATAAGTCTTTCCAGTGGTATTACCAAGCAAGGGAGCAACAGTCTCACGAGAGTACTGTTTGGCCAGAGCCAAGGTATTTTCCTTGCCATTTTGGGCGATAAAATCGATATAGGCAGGTCCAAAATTATAGGCTTGAACAGCCGTCCAGACATCTACATCCTTCTTCTGGGCCAGATAGAGATTGTCTGTCAGAGTTTGAACACCTTGCCGAATGCTAGAGGCATTATCATTGATGGTGTTGGTGGAACCACTTGCAGACTCACTAGACTGCATAACATCGCCTTCTTTTCCTTTTGTTTCAGTATAAATCATAGCGAGCACAAGCTCTTCGTTTGCTGGGGTGTCTTTTTCACTCAAGATTTCTCGCACCATGGGTTGATAGGTCATGACTTGCTTGACATCTTGGTGAACGCGATAAGCTTTATAGCCAGCAAAAAGGAAGACTGCTAGTACAAGCACTCTTCGAATTCGTTTAAACATTATTTACTTTGGATATCCTCGATATTTTTGATTAAGATAGAGTAGGTTCCATTGTCATTTTGGATAAACTCAACAGACTCGGCGTCTTGATAGACGTTATTGGGAACGATGAGCTCAATTCCATTTGACAAGGAGAGTTTTTGATTTTCAAATTTCTTTAATTGGCGACTAGTATCAATTTCATCAAATTGAACTGGTTCTGGTACGGCTTCTTTGACTTGGTCAATAAAGCTCAAACGAGCCGTCAGATTATTGTCAAAAAGGTCATTGGCCAATTTCTCAGGCGACAATTCATTGCTTTCTTCCAGGTTATTGAAAATCGCTGATTTTACCTTGGATTGAAATTGAAAATCATCTGTATTAAAAGATTCAGCAATTCTCTGAGCTGTTTTTTCCAGTTCTTTGATAGATTTCTTGGGTGAAATTTTAGGGGTGACAGCAAGAAGATTTTCTGAAAAATAGTTCAAGAAATCCCCGTTGTACTTGATTCGTTTTTCAATCAGATGGTACTTGCGACTCTGAAGATTAACCACCAAGGCCTCATCAGCCCCTGTTCCAAATCCAGGCAAGTTATTCTGAGTCAGCTTGATTGGATTATCAACTTCTCCACCAAGGTGGGTCAAGGTTTCCCGCAGGGCAATTCGTAAGAAAGCAAAATGTTCTACACCTTCTTTAGAAAATTGTACAAAAATCAAGTCATTGGTCTTGAGATTTTCTGAAATGCTGAACTCCTCTTTCCAGAGATTAGCCAGTGTTACTGATGTCTCCAACAAATCGTCTGTGATATGATTGAAGAAGGGATTTTCTTCCTCGAAAATCCCAGTCTTGGCTTCATCTGAATACACACGTTCAATTTTTTTACGCAAGTATTCTTCGATTTTTGGAGTAATATTGAGAAATTTATCCGCTAGGAACAGCTCGGTATCATCCGGACTGAACTGGTGAATAATGGCTTTCTTAATATAAATGTCCATAAAAGTTCTAGTCCTCGTATAATGGGAAGGCATCTGTTAATTCTTTAACTGCACTTCTCACTTCTTCTAAGACAGCTTCATTTTCTGCATTTTTAAGGGTTTTAATGATGAGTTCAGCCACTTTGCGACTTTCTTCTTCACCAAATCCACGCGCAGTAATGGCTGCAGATCCAATACGAATCCCACTTGTCTTGAATGGTGACAAGGTTTCGTAAGGAATTGAGTTTTTATTTAGGGTAATATTGACTTCATCCAGCAAGTTTTGAGCAACTTTTCCGTTTTCTACAACCTTAGTCACATCCACTAGGAAGAGGTGGTTTTCAGTTCCACCAGAAATGATACGGAAATCAGGGTCTTGCAAGAAGACAGCTGCCATAGCCTTGCTGTTCTTGATAACATTAGCAGCATATTCCTTGAAGGCTGGATCTAAGACTTCTTTGAAAGAAACAGCTTTAGCTGCCACAACATGCTCCAAAGGACCGCCCTGAATACCTGGGAAAATAGCTGAATTGATTTTCTTAGCAAGTTCTTCGTCATTAGTCAAAATCAAACCACCACGAGGTCCACGAAGGGTTTTGTGAGTCGTTGTTGTCGTGATATGAGCGTATGGTACTGGACTTGGGTGAAGACCAGCAGCAACCAAACCAGCGATATGAGCCATATCTACCATGAGCTTAGCTCCAACAGCATCAGCAATTTCACGGAATTTTGAAAAATCGATAATTTGAGAATAGGCTGAAGCACCTGCTACGATCAATTTTGGTTTTACTTCTTGGGCTTGTTTCAAGATAGCATCAAAATCCAAGAGTTCTGTTTCAGGGTCAACACTGTAAGACACAAAGTTGTAGGTTTGACCTGAGAAGCTAACTGGAGCTCCGTGGGTCAAGTGTCCACCTGCTGCCAAATCCATTCCCATAACCGTATCACCTGGTTCAATCAAGGCCATGTAAGTCGCACAGTTGGCTTGACTTCCTGAGTGTGGTTGGACATTGGCAAATTTTGCACCGAAAATTTCTTTTGCGCGTTCAATGGCTAGAGATTCTACCACGTCTACTACATCTGTTCCACCATAATAACGGCGTCCTGGGTAACCTTCGGCGTATTTATTCGTCAAGATAGACCCTTGAGCTGCCATAACAGCCTTGGAAACTACGTTTTCCGAAGCAATCAACTCAATGTTGTTTTGTTGGCGTTCTTCTTCTTTGGCAATAGCATTCCAGAGATCAGCATCATATGCTTTAAAATCATCTTTGTCAAAAATCATAGGTCTTCTCCTTTTATTGTGTGACTAGTCCATTAGTTTCACTTTCTTATTAGAAAATCAAACTAAAAGATGCGAATAAACCGTTTTTGCATTTTATCACAAGTATAACCAACTTTTTCATAAAATGCATGAGCACCCAGACGATGATCGGCAGAGTTTAAGCGGATAAACCCATAAGCACGTCTTTTTGCTTCTTGATCCAACCCTTGCAGTAAGCTTTTACCAATACCTTGACCTTGCGCTTGAGGTGAAACTGCTAAGGCTAAAATATTAAATCCTGCTTTAGAATAAAGTGATTCATAGACCTCAGCGTGGACATAGCCAAGTAAGACATGACTAGCTTCATCCTCATAGCCAAGAAGGAAATGATGGGAATCCTGAGATAGTCTAGCTAATTGACTAGCCGTTTCCTCTGAACTAAAAGAATAGCCCAAAGCCTCTTGGTTGATATCACATATAGCTTTCACATCAGTTTCTCTTAAATTTCTGAGCATCTCATTCCTCCTCAAAAGAAACCTCTGGCAACCGAGCAAGAATATCTTCTCGCTTAATGGCCCCTTGGCGTAAGATTTTCACCTTATCTCCCGACAAATCCAAAATAGTTGAATCCTGTCCAGTTAGAAAAGCATCGTCTTCCAGACCCAGAACCTCTTGGTCAAAATCCTTCAGAATTTGTTCAAAGGTTACTCCACTTGCCTGACCTGAAATATTGGCAGACGGTCCAATCAGGGGTCCTGTCACTCGAATTAAATCCAGTGTGATAGGGTGACTGGGCATCCGAAATCCAACAGTTGCAAGACCAGAATTGACCCAATATGGAACTCGGTCATTGGCTTCGAGAATAATGGTCAAGGGACCTGGTAAAAAGGTCTCGACAAGTTTTTGTAGATAAGCTGGCTGATTTTTTGAAAAGTGCAAGATGTCTTCTAGAGAGGCAACATTGAGGTTAAGCGCCTTGTCTCTAGGTCGACGTTTAAGTTGGTATACATGATCAACTGCTTTTTCGTCTAGAGCCTTGGCAAAAAGACCGTAAACAGTCTCTGTAGGCAGAACGACAGCTCCACCATTTTCCAACTCTTGTCTAATCTTGTTTATCATCAACGACAACCATCCTATCTTGACCAAACCGGTCCTTGAGTGTTCGAACTCGCTTTTCAGGAAGTTGTTTCCTAAAAAGTTCAGTAACACTTTGACCTTGCTTGTATCCAATTTCAAAGTAAATCCTACCACCATCTTTGAGATAGTCTTTTGCATCTTCTGCAATTCTACGGTAAATAGCTAGGCCATCCTCGTCTGCAAAGAGAGCTAGATGAGGCTCCGAATGCAAAACATTCAAACCGACTTCTGACTCATCTTCACGAGAGATATAGGGTGGATTGGAAACAATTATATCATATTTTTCAGAAATTTCTGTAAAACAGTCAGATTTTTTTAAAAATATTTGAAGATTTTGATTTTTAGCATTTTCGCTAGCTACATCTAAAGCATCTTGGGAAATATCTGCTGCTGTCACTGACCAATCTTGTTTGTTTTTTGCTAGAGCGAGAGCAATAGCTCCACTACCTGTTCCAATATCCAGAACTGAAAGATTCGTCTCAGGATTTTCAGCCAGGATAAGCTCCACCAACTCCTCTGTTTCTGGACGAGGGATCAATACTCGCTCATCAACTTTTAACTGCAATCCATAAAAATCTACCTGTCCAATGATGTACTGTGCCGGTTTATGAGCTGCTAACTGTTGGAAAATTCCTTTTACAAATACTTCTTCCTCTTCCGTCACTTCCTGCTGGAGGGCAAAAACAAAGTCCGTAAAAGATAGATTTTTCAGGCTACGATAGACAAAAGAGAGGCTTTCAGCTTCCTCTCCTTGTCTTATCAACTCTTCTTCAAAATCTGAAAATAATTGAGCTAATTTCATTATTTGTTTAATTCTTCTAATTTTTGTGTTTGGTCATAGAGCACCAAGGCATCCACAACCTCATCCAATTTACCAGACAAAATCGTATCTAGTTTTTGGAGAGTCAAGCCGATACGGTGGTCTGTGACACGGTTTTGTGGGAAGTTATAAGTACGAATCCGTTCTGAACGGTCACCAGTACCGATTGTTGACTTACGCTCAGCGTCTTGTTCGTCTTGTGCAATCTGAGCAAAGTGGTCAGCAACACGCGCACGGATAATCTTCATAGCCTTCTCGCGGTTCTTCTGCTGGGTACGTTCTTCCTGCATCTCAACCTTGATATTGGTTGGCAAGTGAACGATACGAACGGCAGTCGCAACCTTATTGACGTTCTGTCCACCAGCACCAGAGGCATGATAGATGTCGACACGAAGGTCTTTTGGATCAATGTCGTATTCAACCTCTTCCACTTCTGGCATAATAAGAACTGTCGCTGTCGAAGTATGAACACGGCCTTGGCTTTCTGTCACAGGGACACGTTGCACACGGTGAGCACCTGATTCGTACTTGAGTTTAGAGTATACAGACTGACCAGAAACCATAGCAACCACTTCTTTGAAACCACCGACACCGTTTATAGAGGCTTCCATAACTTCAAAGCGCCAGCCTTGGGCTTCCGCATACTTTTGGTACATGGTTAGCAAATCTCCAGCGAAAAGTGCTGCTTCGTCACCACCAGCCGCGCCACGGATTTCAAGGATGATATTCTTGTCATCGTTTGGATCTTTAGGAAGGAGCAAGATTTTCAGTTTTTCTTCGTATTCTTCTTTTTCAGCCTTGGCATCTTTGAGTTCTTGCTTGGCCATTTCTTCCAAGTCCGCATCGCCACCTGATTCCTTAATCATCTCCTCAGCATCAACGATGTTTTGAAGGACTTGTTTGTACTCACGGTAGGCTGTTACCGTATCACGAGTAGAAGCCTCTTCTTTGGAAAGCTCCATGAAACGCTTGGTGTCTGAGACGACATCTGGGTCACTGAGCAACTCTCCTAATTCTTCATAACGGTCTTCTACAGCTTGTAGTTGATCATAGATGTTCATTTTTCTTCATTCTCCTTATTGATTTCAGGGGCAAAATAATGTTTACGGCAAACCGAGATATAGGTTTCATTACCACCAATCTGGATCTGCTCACCGTCATAAACGGGCAGTCCATCCTGTGTTCGCAAAACCATAGTCGCCTTTTTCTTACAATACTGACAGATGGTCTTGATTTCGTCAATCTTGTCTGCTAAGAGCAAGAGATACTTGGAACCTTCGAACAGTTCATTGCGAAAGTCATTTTTCAAGCCAAAAGCCATGACAGGTATGTCTAACTCATCAACAACACGAGCTAGATCGTAAACATGGTGACGCTTGAGAAACTGGGCTTCATCGACCAACACACAGTAAGGTTTTTCTGGTAAATCTCGGATATAGCCGAAGATATCCGTCGACTCCTCGATCGCAATGGCAGGGCGTTTCATGCCAATTCGACTCGACACATAACCAACACCGTCACGCGTATCCAGAGCCGAGGTCATAATCACAACACCTTTTCCTTGCTCCTCATAGTTATAGGCCACCTTGAGAATCTCAATCGTCTTACCAGAGTTCATGGTCCCATAACGATAATACAACTGTGCCATGTTTCTTGCTTCACGTCCATTTCTAAATTTTTGCTACATTCTAGTATATCATAATTTTCTTAAGCTTTAAACGGCAAAATGTGGTAAAATAGAAGAAATCAAAAACTAGTGGAGGAAGCTATTATGCCATTTGTACGCATCGATTTATTTGAAGGACGCACGCTCGAGCAAAAGAAGGCTCTTGCTAAGGAAATAACAGAAGCTGTTGTTCGCAACACTGGAGCACCTCAATCTGCTGTCCATGTCATCATCAACGACATGCCAGAAGGAACTTACTTCCCACAAGGGGAAATGCGCACCAAATAAGCTAGCTTAAGCAGAATTGCTTAGGCTTTTTCAATCTCCAAGTAGCATCCATTGAAGAAATAGTTCAAATTTGTTACAATTTGAAAAGAGACTTGGAATATTCCAAGGAAAGAGCTATTTATTAAAGGAAACATTATGATTACACGTGAATTTGATACCATCGCTGCTATCTCTACTCCACTAGGTGAAGGGGCTATTGGTATTGTCCGCCTGAGCGGAACAGACAGTTTTGCTATTGTGCAAAAGATTTTCAAAGGAAAAGACTTGAGCAAGGTTGCTAGCCACACTCTCAACTACGGTCACATCGTTGACCCTCTGACTGGTAAAGTCATGGACGAGGTCATGGTGGGAGCTATGAAGTCTCCAAAAACCTTCACTCGTGAGGATATTATCGAGATTAACACTCACGGCGGGATTGCCGTGACCAATGAAATTCTCCAACTAGCTATCCGTGAAGGAGCTCGGTTAGCAGAACCTGGTGAATTTACCAAACGTGCCTTTTTAAACGGTCGCGTAGATTTGACACAGGCTGAAGCAGTGATGGACATCATCCGTGCAAAGACTGACAAGGCCATGAACATTGCGGTCAAACAATTAGATGGTTCCCTTTCTGATCTTATCAATAATACCCGTCAAGAAATCCTCAATACACTTGCCCAAGTTGAGGTCAATATCGACTATCCTGAGTATGACGATGTTGAGGAAGCCACTACTGCTGTTGTCCGTGAGAAGACTATGGAGTTTGAGCAATTGCTAACTAATCTCCTTAGGACAGCCCGTCGCGGCAAAATCCTCCGTGAAGGAATTTCCACTGCTATCATCGGTCGTCCTAACGTTGGAAAATCCAGCCTCCTCAACAACCTCTTGCGTGAGGACAAGGCTATCGTTACAGATATCGCTGGTACAACCCGTGATGTCATCGAAGAATACGTCAACATCAATGGTGTTCCCCTAAAATTGATTGACACAGCTGGTATTCGTGAAACGGATGATATCGTTGAACAAATTGGAGTTGAGCGTTCGAAAAAAGCTCTTAAGGAAGCCGACTTAGTTCTTCTAGTGCTAAATGCCAGTGAACCACTAACCGCCCAAGACCAACAACTTCTTGAGATTAGCCAAGATACAAACCGTATTATTCTTCTTAATAAAACCGACCTGCCTGAAGCGATTGAAACTTCGGAACTACCTGAAGACGTTATTCGTATTTCAGTCCTTAAAAACCAAAACATCGATAAGATTGAAGAGCGAATCAACAACCTCTTCTTTGAAAATGCTGGTCTAGTCGAGCAAGATGCAACCTACTTGTCCAACGCCCGTCATATTTCCTTGATTGAGAAGGCTGTTGAAAGTTTGCAAGCTGTTAATGAAGGGCTGGAACTAGGTATGCCAGTTGACTTGCTTCAAGTTGACTTGACTCGTACTTGGGAAATCCTCGGAGAAATCACTGGAGATGCTGCTCCAGATGAACTCATCACCCAACTCTTTAGCCAATTCTGTTTAGGAAAATAAGAAATCCATGATCGTTCATTCGGTCATGGATTTTATTGTCTTTATTAGTAATCTGGTCTAAGGACACCTGTTACGGTTGCCTTGGTCGCTTCGTAGTCGCCATCTACGACAACCTTGATAATGCGTTTAGCATCTTCTTCTGGTGCTGGAACAAGAGGTAGACGAGTTGGACCAGCTTCAAATCCCATATAGTTCAGAACGGCCTTGACAGGAGCAGGACTTGGATATGAGAAGAGGGCATTAACCTTAGGAATGAACTTGCGCTGAATAGCTGCAGCTTTCTTCATATCGCTTTCTGCAATGGCAGTAAACATCTCGTGCATTTCATCCCCATTTGTATGAGAGGCAACAGAAATAACCCCATCCGCACCAAGGTTCATGGCATGGAAAGCATCTCCATCCTCACCAGTATAAATCAAGAACTCTTCTGGCTTATGCTCAATCAAGTAAGCCATATTAGCCAAGCTAGTACATTCTTTGACACCAATAATATTTGGATGGTCAGCCAAACGAAGCATGGTTTCTGGAGTCAATTCGACAACCACACGACCTGGAATATTATAGATAATAATTGGTAGGTCAGAAGCATCTGCAATGGCTTTAAAATGCTGATACATCCCTTCTTGAGAAGGTTTGTTGTAGTAAGGAACAATAGCAAGCCCAGCTGCGAAACCACCAAATTCCGCTACTTCTTTGACAAACTCGATAGAGTCACGCGTATCATTGGTACCCACACCCGCAATCAAAGGAACGCGTCCATTGACAATCTTTTGTACAGCCGCAAAGAGTTCCAACTCTTCATCGTGAGTCAAAGTTGGACTCTCAGCTGTCGTCCCTGCAAGGAGAATTCCGTCTGTATGATGCGCCAACAAATGCTCAATCAAGGCTGGAATGGCATCAAAGTTGATGGAACCATCCTCGTGGAAGGGGGTAATAAAGGCTGTGATGATTTTACACTCTTTTAAATCTTGATAAGACATGAAAACACCTCTCTATTTCAAAGAAGGAGTTCATCTGAACTCCTAAACGATATGACTATTTTAATTCAAATTTCAATTCAGCTGTTGGACGAACCAAGCCACGTTCGTGCAAAGTTTCAGCAATCTGAACTGAGTTCCAAGCAGCACCTTTGAGAAGGTTATCTGAAACAACCCACATGTGGATTCCTTTTTCAGCATCCAAGTCTTTACGGATACGACCAACAAAGGTATCACGTGAACCCACTGCATTGATAGCTTGAGGATAAATTTGATGAGCTACATCATCCTCAAGAACAGCACCTGGGAAGGCTGCGATAGCTGCTTTCACTTCTTCAATTGGAGCCACTTCTTTTGTTTCGATATAAACTGACTCAGAGTGAGCTGACAAGACTGGAATACGCACACATGTTGCAGATACTGCAATGCTGTCATCTTCCATGATTTTCTTAGTTTCCTTAGTCATCTTCATCTCTTCGTAAGTGTAATCATTGTCAGTGAAGACATCAATTTGTGGAAGAGCATTGAAGGCGATAGGATAATGTTTCTTGTCACCGCCTGAAGGCAAGATTTCCGCATGCAAATCACGTGGAGTTACACCATCATTCAACACTTCACGAAGTTCACGTTGTGTCTCAAGAATTGCTCCCATACCAGCACCTGAAACTGCTTGGTAAGTTGAAACAATGATACGATCCAAGCCCCATTTTTGACGAACGGGTTCAAGGGCCACCATCATTTGAATTGTTGAACAGTTAGGGCAGGCAATGATACCGTTGTGGGCATCAAGTGCATGAGCATTAACCTCTGGAACAACCAATGGAACGTCTGGATTTTGACGGAAGTAAGATGTATTATCTACTACTACCGCTCCAGCTTTCACTGCGTATGGTGCATACTTTGCTGATGTAGAACCACCTGCTGAAAAGAGAGCAATATCAACTCCCTCAAAAGCAGTTTCAGTCGTTTCTTCAATCGTAATATCTTGATCTTTAAATTTCAAAGTCTTGCCCGCTGAACGTGCAGAAGCAAGTAAACGGATTTTATCGATTGGAAGTGTTGATTCTTCCAACATTTTTATCATCTGAGCACCGACAGCACCTGTCGCGCCGACTACAGCAACTGTATATCCCATACATAACCTCTTTCGGAATTTTCTAAAAATTTCTATAATAGATGTATTATACTACTTTTTCCATGAATTGCAAAGCTTTTTCATCATTTTTTGGAAAATAAAAATCCCCAGTCGCTAGACCAGGGACTAAGAGGCATCTTCATGTGATGAGCAGGTTCACACAACTCATCAAGGTCCGCTCCTGCGTTATGACCTCCTTATGCTCAATAGTAGTCCGAAGACTACCTATCGACTCATCGCATCTACTATTCTACTAAAGAGAATGACTTTTGTCAACAGACGAAACTCTTTATACTCTTCGAAAATCTCTTCAAACTTCGTCAGCGTCGCTTTACCGTATGTATGGTTACTGACTCTACAACCTCAAAAACATGTTTTGAGCTGACTTCGTCAGTCTTATCTACAACCTCAAAACAGTGTTTTGATCAACCTGCGGCTAGCTTCCTAGTTTGCTCTTTGATTTTCATTGAGTATTAGTTTTATTTACACAGATACATAAGAAATATCTTTGAAAAATTTGAGGCAGACATAACAAAAAACCTTGTAAATAAAGGTTTTTTCTGTCTATTTAATGCTAATTGCCGGGATTGAACCGGCGACCTCATCCTTACCATGGATGCGCTCTGCCAACTGAGCTAAATCAGCTTACTTAAAAAGTATACTACAGTTAGAAAATCTTGTCAAGTTTCCTAAGAAATTTTCCTAAAGAAAAAGCCAGGTAAGAGCTACCTAGCTTATCTTCTTCTATTTGCTTAAATCAATTCGACGACCAATTTTACCAATAATAATCGCTCCAATAATCAATGAGGCAAATTCACCAACTCCTGTTGTAAACCAAGTAAGGAAAAATGGTAATTCTGCTACAATATTTAACTCTGCAGCGATAGTAAACATGGAAATTGAAAAGAGGATTGAAAAAAAGAAATGATCTTTTCGAATTAATCCATTAAAGAGGTAATCTTTGCTGTATTTTGCAAAAAGCCAAACACCTAGACTGAGGAATACTAGGGTTGATCCACCACCAACAAAGACATCTAGCAGTCCGAAGCTAAAGAAATTAGCAATCATACAACCGATGGTAACTCCGATGATGTACTTAGGATTGTAAAAAGCCATAAAGTTCATCATTTCTGAAATACGGAACTGATAAGCACCATAGCTAATGGCATTTAGAGGTGGTGTGACAGTTAAAACGACATAGATAGCAGCAACGATTGCAATGTCTGCAACATCACGAATAGTTAATTTTTTCATCTTTTCTCCTTTAGCGGTTGCCCGCGTGTAATATGCTTGGTGAAAGAAGCTAAGCACCAAGGGTTGCTTTATTCAACCTTACCAGTATAGCACAATAGCCTGCTTTATGCTATACTTAAACCATGAAAATTCCTATTCAAAAATTTTTTAACAATGAAATCTTAGCCTATCTCTTCTTTGGCCTTGCAACAACTTTAGTTTCGATTCTCTCGCGATTGGTCATTTATCAAATAAGTCATCAGGAACTCCTTGCTACGACCTTGGCAAATATAATTGGTATCCTATTTGCCTTTAGCACAAATGATAGGATTGTATTTAAGCAAGCTAGGCAGAATTGGCCAAGCCGTTTAGTGAAATTTTTTCTTGCCCGCCTTTCTACCTTTCTATTAGACTTGCTCTTTACTTTTCTGTTTGTGACTAGATTTCCTAATATTATTGGTCAGTTCGTAAACGGGAATCTTAACAAAATCAATACAATCGAAACAGTTCTTGCACAATTGTTGATAATTATCCTTAATTACATTTTTAGTAAGGTTTTTATTTTTAAAAAATAAAATTTCTGAGCATATATCTTGCAAGCTTTTCTTAATTAATATATAATGAAGTGTAAACTTTTTTGAAAGGAAATTATGAAAATGTTAAAAGATCTTAAAGCATTTTTGCTTCGTGGTAATGTTGTTGACCTTGCTGTCGGTGTGATCATTGCCTCTGCTTTTGGTGCAATCGTTACATCACTTGTTAACGATATCATCACTCCACTTATTTTGAATCCAGCCTTGGAAGCTGCGAAAGTACAAAACATCGCTGAGCTTGCTTGGAATGGTGTTACATATGGTAAATTCTTGAGCGCTGTTATCAACTTCCTAGTTATCGGTACTGTTCTCTTCTTTGTTATCAAAGGTATCGAAAAAGCTCAAAGCCTTACTAAGAAAGAAGAGGCTGCTGAGGAAGCTCCAGCTGCTCCAACTGAGTTGGAAGTACTTCAAGAAATCAAAGCTCTTCTTGAGAAAAAATAATCATTTAAAAGGATCTAGCACAAAGCTAAATCCTTTTTTCTTTACTCTTTCGGTAACTTGCCTGCTTTCTCAAGCATTTTCTTGATCAAATAAGGCATCTTAACATTTTCACGACCTTTTTTCTCAATCAGTTTTTTCACAAATTCTGGCATTTGTAAATCTTCAGATTCGGCCAAAATGTTTTTCGTCTCATCTGAAGGAACTAATTCATCAAAGGTTTCTTCTTCTGGGAGAAATTCCTTAAATTCTTTGTCCTCATTAGCTCTGACGGTATTAACCAAGGCATCAATCAAACGAGAATCTGTATTTGGCATTGGTGGACGATGGTAGTTTACACCAAATTCCTGACATAAGTCATAACATTCCACATCATTGTCAAACAAGACTTCAATATGCTCGCTAATGAAGCTGATAGGAACAAAAATATAATGGTCTGGATGTTCTTTCTGTTCTCTGAGATACTCCAAAACATCTGGCTTAATCCATGGAATCCCGATATCACTTTCACTCTGCCAAGTATTAGTATATTGCTCAGAACTCAAACCTAGTTTTTCAGCGACTAGCTTGCTATTTTCAAAAATTTGGTCGATATATGGGTCACCAAAATCCAAGGCAAAAATGGGGACACTGTGGGCTGAAAAGATGACTTTAAAGCTCTCTTGCTTTACTTCTTCTTTTAAAATCTTAGCAATTTCATCTGCCCAATAGTTTAAGAGCGCTTCTTCCTGATACCAGTCCTTAATGACCAAAAATTGAATTTGTTTGCTTTCTAAAAATTTCTCATAACCCATGACAGAGTAGAAAGAATAATGGGGCTCCAAAATCAAGCAAATACACTGTTCAATGCCGTCTGCTTCCATCTGACCAATCACATCTGGGATAAAGGGTCTAGAAAACTTATTAGCAAAATAAACACTATACTCATTCCCCAGCCTAGCTTCTACCAAGGCAACCTCTTCTCGGGTAATTTTTTGCAGAGGCGTACCTCCAATAAGTACATAATTATCATAGAGTGTTTGAATCTCGTGGTCTTGAGGTCTCACTCCACGACGAATATTTGTGAAAAAATCAGCCACACCTTCAAAGGTAATCTCTTCTGGCGAACCGAATGTCATCATTAAAATTGCTTTTTTCATAACTGCTTCCTTGTGATATTTTTATCAAGTTTATTTTATCATTTATCCATTAATAAGTAAACGCCAACATAGTGAATTTCCCTAACTTCTGTCTTTTGTTTTTCTCTTCTTTCTATGATACAATGGAAAAAATGAATTCAAAAGGAGTTTTTTATGACTTACCCCAATCTCTTGGACCGCTTCTTGACCTACGTTAAGGTCAACACGCGCTCTGATGAACACTCTACTACTACTCCAAGTACACAGAGTCAGGTTGATTTCGCAACCAATGTCCTAATCCCTGAAATGAAACGTGTCGGACTGCAAAACGTCTACTACCTTCCAAATGGTTTTGCGATTGGTACCTTGCCAGCCAATGATTCATCTTTAACACGTAAGATTGGTTTCATTTCCCACATGGATACTGCTGATTTTAATGCCGAAGGAGTCAATCCACAGGTAATTGACAACTACGATGGGGGCGTGATTGAACTAGGAAATTCTGGTTTTAAACTAGATCCAGCCGACTTCAAGAGTCTTGAGAAATATCCAGGACAAACGCTCATCACAACCGATGGAACAACCTTGCTAGGAGCTGATGACAAGTCAGGAATTGCTGAGATTATGACTGCCATTGAATATCTGACTGCTCACCCTGAAATCAAGCACTGTGAGATTCGTGTTGGCTTTGGTCCAGATGAAGAAATCGGTGTTGGTGCAAATAAATTTGATGCAGAAGATTTTGATGTTGATTTTGCCTACACAGTTGATGGGGGCCCACTAGGTGAACTTCAGTACGAGACCTTTTCAGCAGCTGGTGCTGAATTGCATTTCCAAGGACGCAATGTCCACCCTGGTACTGCCAAAGGTCAGATGGTCAACGCCCTTCAGCTAGCAATTGATTTTCATAATCAACTTCCAGAGAATGACCGACCTGAGTTAACAGAAGGTTACCAAGGTTTCTATCATCTTATGGATGTGACTGGTAGTGTAGAGGAGGCGAGTGCAAGCTACATCATTCGTGATTTTGAAAAAGATGCCTTTGAAGCGCGTAAAGCAGCTATGCAGTCTATCACTGATAAGATGAATCAAGGACTTGGGAGCGACCGTGTCACCCTAAACTTGACAGATCAGTACTACAATATGAAAGAAGTCATTGAAAAAGATATGACTCCAATTACCATTGCTAAAGCCGTTATGGAAGATCTGGGAATCACTCCTATTATCGAACCAATCCGTGGAGGGACAGACGGCTCTAAGATTTCCTTTATGGGAATCCCAACTCCTAATATCTTTGCTGGTGGCGAGAATATGCACGGACGTTTTGAATACGTTAGCCTTCAGACTATGGAACGTGCACTTGATACCATCATTGGTATCGTAGCTTATAAAGACTAAAAATAGGCTGGGCAAAAACTCAATTTTAAGAGAAAATGAAGTAAATCTTCACACAATAAAACGCATAGTATCAAGGTTTTTGGCTCCTGATACTGTGCGTTTTTTGATTATAAATGCGAATTATTTAGTAGCACTTCTCTTTATTGATGAACTGCTTGAGCTGCTGTGATAAGAGTCAACTTGTACACATCATCTGCATTACATCCACGAGAAAGGTCGTTAACTGGCTTATTCAAACCTTGTAAAACAGGTCCTACGGCCGCAAAGCCACCAAGACGTTCGGCCATCTTGTAGCCGATATTTCCTGCCTCGATACCTGGGAAGATGAAGACATTTGCTTGACCAGCTACTGTACTTCCAGGAGCTTTCAGAGCTGCAGTTTCTGGAACAAAGGCCGCATCAAATTGCAACTCACCATCGATTTCAAGGTCAGGGCGCAAGTCGTGAGCAATTTTAGTTGCTTCAACAACCTTATCAACGCTTTCTCCAAATCCTGAACCTTTAGTAGAATAGCTTAGCATAGCAATTTTAGGCTCGATTCCAAACATCTTAGCTGTAATTGCTGAGTTGATCGCAATTTCAGCCAAGGCTTCTGCATCAGGATTGATATTGATAGCACAGTCTCCAAATAGGTAACGTTCCGTACCACGAACCATGAGGAAGGCACCTGAAGTACGAGTCACATTTGGACGAGTTTTGATGATTTGAAGGGCTGGGCGAACTGTTGAAGCAGTTGAGTGAATAGCTCCAGATACCATTCCATCAACCAAGCCCAAGTAAACCAACATAACACCAAAATAGTTGACATCTTCAACCAAAACCTTGCGTGCATCTTCTTCAGACATTTTGCCCTTGCGACGCTCTACCAAGGCAGCAACCATTTCTTCAAATTGAGGATAATGTTGAGGGTCAATGACTTCATAACCATCCATGATCCCTTCAATTTCAAGATAAATTTTAATTTTTTCAGGATTTCCAAGCAAAACAGGAATCACTTCTGTTTCTTTTACCAAGCGTTTAGTCGCTTGAAGAATACGAGGCTCTTCCCCTTCAGGGAGAACGATACGAGCATTTTTACCAACCAGGTTGGCTTTGAGACTTTCAAAAACTTCCATGAGTTTTCTCCTTTTAGATAATAATTATACTCTGAAACAGTTTTTATAGAGTATTAGTTGATAACTGGGTAATAAGGTTGCTAAAATCATCCGGCAAGGGACTTTCTAACTGCAAATCTTGCTCTAAAAATGGATGATAAAAGGATAGGTAATGGCAATGCAGGGCCTGACGTTGAATGCCGTCGTCCAAGCTACCACCATACAAGTCATCTCCCAACAAAGGAAAACCAATATGAGAAAAATGGACTCGGATTTGGTGGGTTCGACCAGTATGCAAGCGAATGTCGACCAAGTGAATATTCCCATAAGATGCTACAATCTTATATGAAGTATGGGCATACTTTCCACCTTTAGCCACTCTTCGGGTGATAATGGAGTCTTCATCACGCGCAATCGGGGCAATAATTTCCCCCTCTGGCTCCAAGTGTCCATCACCTTTAACCAAAGCAAAGTAGCGTTTTTCAATAGACTTTTTCTGCAACTGCTTGTCTAATCGTGCATGGGCATAGCCGTGCTTAGCAAAGAGCATCAAGCCAGAAGTATCTCTATCAAGCCTGGTCACAATGTGAACCTGCTGATTTTCATAGTTTTGCTTGACATAGTAACCCTTGATAAAATTGGCAATGGTATTGGAGTGATTGACACTAGGAATAGAAGCCACTCCATAGGGTTTATTTAAGACTAGAAAATGGTCATCCTCATAGAGAATATCCAGCGGGCGCTCGATTGCTTCTAGAGTTTCAAAGCCTTCCTCAGCGGGAATGTCAATGGTAACGCGGTCTCCAAGATCCAATAGATACGTTGCATTTTGCGGTTGATCATTAACTAGAATAGCTCCACCTCGAAACTTAATCTTGGCCAAAAGTCCCTTAGAAACCTCGTGCTTTTTCAAAAAGGTCTTAACCTTGACATGTTCATCTGCGATAAATTCAAACCTCATTCGTCCACCTCGCCGATAAAAGCGTCCTTAACGCGGTTCCAGAAACTGGTATGACTAGGTGATGCGACAAAATGAATCTTATGATGGTCGATTTGATACTCGATTCGCTCGATATTGCGGAAGGAATAGACGCTATTGTCAACCGAAATAGTATGGTAATCGTTTCTCGTCGGAATGAGTTCAATCTTATCCTTCTTAGGAACAATAATGGACGAACCGAGCGTACGATAAACACGATTGTTAAGGCTGGCAATTTCCGTTAACTGAAGAGCTTCAATGGTAGGGTGCAAAACAGCTCCACCGAGCGACTTGTTATAGGCTGTACTACCAGTCGGTGTCGAAACTGTTAGCCCATCTCCGCGAAAACGTTCAAAGGGAACACCATTGATGACAATATCTGCCACCATGGTTCGATCAGACCTGCGGATGCTGGCTTCGTTGAGGGCACGAAAAATCTTGACCTCTCCATTTCCAAGAAAAACCTTCACATTTAGAACAGGGTAAGAGACTCTTGCTCCGGTATCTAGCTGCAAATTAGTCACTAGCTTGTCCAACTCAAAATCACGGTAGTCCGTATAGAAGCCCAAATGTCCAGTGTGAACACCGATAAAGCGTACCTTGTCAAGCTGGTTTTCGTACTTATGAAAAGCCGACAAGAGCATGCCATCCCCGCCTATGGAGATGACAATATCCGGATTGGTATCATTGAGTATAAACTGATTTCTCTTCAAACGATCTCGCAATTCATACAAAACCCTTTGACTCTGCGGTTTTCTATTAGCTATCAGATCAATTCGTTTACCTGTATTCTTCATCTGTATCGTCACTGTTTCCTACACCGTCATTTAATTTTCTACTCAAAGGATCAAAAAGAGCCTGGGCTTCCTGGATATCATCTCGAATTTTACCCATTTCTTCATCCAACTGATGGGCAATCTTGGCTGTAATTTCCAGTCTCTTTTTAATTTCCTCTGGGAAATCCCCTTGGTACTTGTAGTTGAGAGAATGTTCTATCGTTGCCCAGAAATTCATGGCCAAGGTACGAATTTGAATTTCCGCCAAAATGGTCTTGGCACCATTGACAGTATCAACCGTATATTCTACTACCACGTGATAGGAACGGTAGCCTGATGCTTTTCGATGAGTAATGTAATCTCGCTCCTGTATAATTCGCATGTCCTGACGCTTGTGCAAAATTTCCACTACTTCCTTGACGTCATCTACAAACTGGACCATCACACGCAAACCAGCAATATCCTGCAAATCGTGTTCCAAGGTTGCATAAGTAATGCCACGACGAACCATTTTTTCCTTGATACTTTCAATCGGCTTGACTCTACCAGTCACAAACTCAATCGGAGAATGCTTATTTTGCTTACGATATTGCTTACGAATACCACGTAGTTTAATCTTTAACTCACCAACAGCTTGAATGTAAGGATCTAGAAATTCTTCCCATTCTATGGTCATATATTCTCCCTTGTTCTCATATTATCCTTCAAAAATATCTTTGATTTTTTCTCCAGATTCATATACAATAAATACAATGCTTATTATACCATAAATCCGCTTTCAACGATAAAGAAAAGGTAAGAAAAATGAAACATTTAGAAATTGAATTGAAAACACTCTTGAAAAAAGATGAATACAATCATCTAAAAGACAAGTTCACAGATGTCACTCCTGTTCTTCAAAAAAATTACTACATGGACACGCTTGATTTTGAACTGCGAGAAAAGAAAGTTGCTATGCGCATTCGAACCTTTGAAGACTGGGCAGAACTAACACTCAAAGTCCCGCAAAGTGTTGGAAATATGGAATACAACCAAAAATTGCAACTAAAAGATGCTGAAAACTATCTAACCAAGGAAGAACTTCCTCAAGGGCTGGTTCTTAATGAATTGGCGAAACATGGTATTCAAAGCAAGAAATGGCAGGTACTCGGTTGTCTAACAACACTTCGCTATGAAATGCAAACAGCTATTGGCCTCATGGCGCTGGATGAAAGTCAGTACTTTGATATGACAGATTACGAATTAGAGCTTGAAGTGGAAAATCACGAGCAAGGCAAACAGGATTTCCAACAATTTTTAGAGGAAAATCAGATTACTTATCAAAAAGCTCCCTCAAAATTGGTCCGATTTGTCAAAAGCATGAAAAATAGCTGAAATAATCTCTATTTTTTGGTAAAATAGAAAAGATAAAATACAAAAATCCCAGTTCATATAGGCTAGGCAGATATGGCTAGGATTTAAAAAGTTTACAGAGGACGGTCTATAATGTCAGATAGAAAAAACATGAAACTTTTCGCACTCAACTCTAACCAAGAGATTGCACAGAAAATTGCTCAAGCTGTTGGTGTCCCACTTGGAAAACTATCATCACGTCAATTTTCAGACGGAGAAATCCAAGTAAATATCGAAGAAAGTGTCCGTGGTTATGATGTTTACATCATCCAATCAACAAGTTTCCCTGTTAACAACCACCTAATGGAATTGTTGATCATGGTTGACGCTTGTGTGCGCGCAAGTGCCCACAGTATCAACGTTGTCCTTCCATATTTTGGCTATGCACGTCAAGACCGCATTGCTTCACCACGTGAGCCACTTACAGCTAAACTAGTTGCTAATATGCTGGTTAAGGCTGGAGTTGACCGTGTCCTTACGCTTGATTTACACGCTGTTCAGGTTCAAGGTTTCTTTGATATTCCTGTCGATAACCTCTATACAGTTCCCCTATTTGCAAAACATTACTGCGATAAGGGGCTCCTTGGGTCAGATGTTGTCGTGGTTAGCCCTAAAAATTCAGGTGTAAAACGTGCTCGTAGCCTGGCTGAATATCTTGATGCTCCTATCGCCATTATCGACTATCCTCAAGACGATGCAACTCGCAACGAAGGTTATATCATCGGTGATGTTGAAGGTAAAAAAGCCATCTTGATTGACGATATTTTAAATACAGGACGTACCTTCTCTGAAGCTGCTAAAATCGTTGAACGTGAAGGGGCTACAGAAATTTATGCTGTTTCTAGCCACGGTCTCTTCGTTGAAGGTGCTGCTGAACTTCTTGACAATACTAATATTAAAGAAATTCTTGTGACTGATTCAGTAGCAACAAAAGAAAAAACTCCTAAAAACGTATGCTACATCACTGCTAGTGAGTTAATTGGTGATGCTATCGTCCGTATCCACGAAAGAAAACCAGTCAGCCCACTCTTTGCCTACAACAAAAAGAAATAAGGTGATTCTTTGATTTATTTGGACAATGCTGCAACGACTCCTATGTCAGCAGTTGCTATTTCAGCTATGACCAAGGTGATGCAAGAAACCCATGGAAACCCTTCTAGTATTCATGGTCATGGTCGTCAAGCTGGCAAACTCTTGCGAGAAGCCCGTCAGGAACTAGCTCAGTTACTAGGGACAAAACCTCAACATATCTTTTTCACTTCTGGTGGGACTGAAGGCAACAATACTGCTATCATTGGGTACTGCCTTCGTCATCAAGAACAAGGAAAACATATCATCACAACTGCCATTGAGCACCATGCCGTCCTTGAAACCATTGATTACTTGGTTCAACACTTCGGTTTTGAAGCAACCATTATCCAGCCAGAAAATCAAGAAATCACAGCCCAACAAATTCAAAAAGCTTTACGTGGCGATACGATTTTGGTTTCAACCATGTTTGCCAATAATGAGACAGGAAACCTACTGCCCATTGCTGAAATTGGCCAAATACTCAAGCAACACCCTGCTGCCTATCATGTCGATGCAGTTCAGGCAATCGGAAAAATCCCTATACACCCAGAAGAATTGGGCATTGATTTTCTCACCGCTTCTGCCCATAAATTCCATGGTCCTAAGGGAATCGGCTTTCTCTACGCATCTGGCATGGACTTTGATTCCTATCTCCATGGCGGAGACCAAGAACAGAAAAAACGTGCAGGGACTGAAAATCTAGCTGCCATAGTGGCTATGGTTGCAGCCCTAAAAGAAGACCTAGAAAAACAAGAAGAACATTTTCAACATGTACAAAATTTAGAAACTGCCTTTCTGGCAGAGCTAGAGGACATTCAATATTACTTGAATAGAGGAGAACATCATCTCCCTTATGTTCTCAATATTGGATTTCCTGGCCAGAAAAATGATCTCTTACTCCTTCGTCTAGATTTGGCTGGAATTTCAATCTCTACTGGCTCAGCCTGTACGGCAGGCATTGTTCAATCCAGCCATGTTCTTGAAGCTATGTATGGGGCAAATTCAGAACGCTTGAAGGAATCCGTTCGTATCAGTTTGTCGCCAGAAAATACTGTTGAAGACCTACAAACCCTCGCAAAAACCTTAAAAGAAATTATCGGAGGTTAGCCATATGGCATTTGAAAAAACCATTCAGTTAAAAAATTGTCGTTACGACTACACTCTTAGCCCTTCTGTTAAAAAATTCACCCTCAAAGACAACACTTTTTTTGAGACAAAGGTTGGTAACTATGAATTGACTCGCCTTTTGGAAAAAGTGCCAAACAGCGGTGAAGGCTTCCAACTCAAAATCATTATTAACAAGGAACTTACAGGGGCTAAAATCAATATCACTGACAAGTTTGGCCTTCGTCTAGTTGATATTTTCAAATCAGAAGACCACCACATTCATCAGGAAAAATTCTACTTCCTCATGGATAGCTTGGTAGAACGTGGTGTCTTTACAAAATCAGAAAGATAGAGCCAAAATGTTTGAACTGACCTATAAGGATAACTATCATGTAGAGCGGACTCTCAAGTATGAAGATTATGAGGCTCTCATGCTGGCTCTGTCAGGATGTGTGACCCTACCAGATACACTTTATGTGACTTCTTTGACTTTTAAGGGCCAGGAAGTTTACCAAGGTCTGGTCGGAGACCTCTACCGTTTTCTATCACATGCAGATTTTTTACATTAAAACTAAGATTTTTCTTAGTTTTTTCTTGTTTTTGTTGATTTTTTCACAATGTTTCTATAAAATAGAAGAATAGAAAGGTTGTGATTTTGTGAAAGATAAACAGTCTGCTATTCCAAAAGCTACAGCAAAAAGACTCTCTCTCTACTATCGAATTTTTAAGAGATTTCATGCAGAAAAGATTGAACGTGCCAACTCTAAGCAAATTGCAGAGGCCATTGGGATTGATTCAGCGACCGTACGTCGTGATTTTTCCTATTTTGGTGAACTAGGTCGGCGTGGATTTGGCTATGATGTCAAAAAACTGATGACATTTTTTGCCGATTTGCTCAATGATAACTCTATTACCAATGTCATGCTGGTTGGTATTGGAAATATGGGCCATGCCCTTCTCCACTACCGCTTCCACGAGCGTAACAAGATGAAGATTATCATGGCTTTTGACCTAGATGACCATCCCGAAGTCGGAACCCAAACTCCTGATGGAATTCCTATTTACGGGATTTCTCAAATCAAGGATAAAATCAAGGATGCTGATGTGAAGACTGCTATCCTGACCGTTCCTAGCGTTAAATCACAAGAGGTTGCCAATCTCTTGGTTGATGCTGGCGTGAAAGGAATTCTCAGTTTTTCACCAGTCCATCTGCATTTACCAAAAGATGTGGTCGTTCAGTATGTCGATTTGACAAGTGAACTCCAAACCCTCCTCTATTTCATGCGAAAAGAGGATTAGAAAGCGAAAATCATTTTATGAAAAAACCAGTTATTGGGATTACAGGAAACGAAAAAACTCATCCAGATGATGACATCATGATGAGCTACGCAGCAAAAGGCTTTGTTGAAGGCGTTAAAGACGCTGGAGGGATTCCCATCATCCTACCGATTGGTAATCAAGAAATGGCCTGCCACTATATCAGTATGATTGACAAGCTCATCTTGACAGGTGGGCAAAATGTTGATCCAAAATTCTATGGTGAACTAAAAACCATTGATAGCGATGACTACCACCTTCAAAGAGATATCTTCGAACTGGCACTCATCAAGGAAGCGATTAAACAGAAAAAGCCCATTTTCTCTGTCTGCCGTGGAACTCAACTCTTTAACGTTGCCATGGGTGGAACTTTGTATCAAAATATCGAAGATCACTGGCAGGATTGTTCCGCAGAGTACACAACCCAACGCTTGGTGACAGAACCTGATACAGTTCTTCGAGAAATCTATGGAGAAATTTCCCATATCAATTCCTTCCACCATCAGAGCATCAAGGATTTAGCACCAAATTTAAAGATTGCGGCTCATGATCCTAAGGATGGCATTATTGAAGCTGTCATGAGTACGGATGATGTTGCCTTTCTCGGTGTCCAATGGCACCCAGAATTTCTATTTGAAAATCGTCCCAAAGATAAAAACCTCTTTGACTATGTCGTTAATGAACTTTAGATTAAATCCGTCTTTTCACGGTAACTAAAGTAACTAGAATGTGAGACAATCAAATGGTCCAAGAGGACAATTCCCATCAGGTCGCAGGCTTCTTTCACAAGTTTAGTGACATGATCATCATTTCGGCTAGGCGCTACCGCTCCTGAAGGATGATTATGGACCAAGATGAGTGAAGTCGCCATATGCTTGATAGCATAGTGAAGAATCTCTCGCGGCTCAGCGATACTACGAGTTGCAGAACCGATAAAAATGGTCTGTTGATGGATGATTTGATTTTGAGTATTGAGATAGAGCGCCACCAGGTGCTCTTGTTTTTTATCCCCCAATTCCTGTTGCATCTTCTTGGCCAACTTTTGACTGCTGAGAATACTTTCCATCTCAATAGTCTCATGTTTATGAATACGATACCCCAGTTCAATCATTGCTTGTAATTCTATGGCCTTAACGCGCCCGATACCAGATAGACTCTGCAATTCCTGCAGGGTCATTTTTTTCAAATCCGTTAGGCTTGAAAGATTGCTCAAGACTTTCTGGGCAATTTCAAAAACGCTAGCTTGACGTGTTCCTGTCCTGAGTAAAATAGCTAGCAACTCTTGGTTACTGAGTGCTTCAACTCCTTCTTTGGCCAGTCTTTCTCTTGGCAGCAGTGAATCTTCTTGGAATGAAATACTGTACATAAAAATCCTCCTCACTTTATTATTCGTGAGAAGGATGGAAAATTAGATTTTTTTCTCAATTGGAGCCACACTGGCTAAAAGTTTTTTCAAACCTACTTCTGGGAAATTGATTTTTAATTCCTGAGTAGCTCCGTTACCTGAAACTTCCAGAACAGTTCCCTCTCCCCACTTCTTGTGGAGGGCAATGTCACCAATGGACCAACTTGCCTCATTAGAAGATGATTTTGCACCAGCTGTAAATTGACCAAATGGGAGACCGCTTGACTGGATAGTTTTTGGAGCTGCACTGCGTTTACGGTCTTGGAGTGCCTGCGCCAAACTCATACCTTGACCGAAGGCAACCCCACCACTGCTATAAGATGCCTTAAAGCTTGAATTTGAAGGACGAGCCAGACCTTGATACTCAAGCAAGTCTGAACTGATTTCGTTAATAAATCGGGTCGGACGGTTGTAGTTGGTACGACCAAAAAGCAGGCGCGAGTTGGCATTGGTCAGATAGAGAATTTTCTCTGCACGCGTAATACCTACATAGGCAAGACGACGCTCTTCTTCTAATTCATCTTGATCTTCAGCCGCACGGCTAAGCGGAAAGACATTTTCTTCCATACCAATCAAAAATACAACTGGAAACTCAAGACCCTTAGCAGCATGCAGGGTCATCAAGGTCACTTCTGATGTCTCCTGACTACCTGAATCTGTATCCGCAATCAAGGCCAAGTCATTTAAGAAACGACTCAGTTTGTCCAAACCAGTTTCATCTTCGGGCACATCAGAGGTGTCATCAAAGTTTTTCGTCACAGAGAGGAACTCTTCGATATTTTCAACCCGAGCCTTGCTTTCTAGAGTCGCTTGGACATTAAGAATATCGACATAACCTGTTTTTTCTAGAACCGCCTCAACCAACTCAGTGATACTTAATTGGTCCAGTTGCTCCCGCAAATCCAGAACCATATTGGCAAAATCCCAAATTGACTGGGCTGCTTTACCCTTGATACCAGATAACATGATATTAGCTGAAGCATCTAGCATGGACATGTTTTGCATATTGGCAAAATCACGGATTTTCTCAACAGTACCTGGGCCAATTCCACGTTTAGGCTCGTTGATAATACGCTCAAAACTGATATTGTCACTCAAATTAGCAATGAGGTTGAGATAAGCAATAATATCACGGATTTCCTTACGGCTGTAGAACTTGGTCCCGCCGACCATTGTATAAGGAATATTGGACTTGAGCAGGGCTTCCTCAATAGTACGAGACTGCGCATTAGTACGATAGAGAACTGCAAAATCCTTGTGAAGGAAGTTTTGACTGCGACTAAGTTCATCTATAGTTCTAGCTACAAATACAGCCTCATCCAGCTCATCATCGGCACGATAGTAAACAATTTGTTCCCCATCAGCATTTTGAGTCCAGAGATTCTTAGGACGGCGGTTTTTATTGTTTTTAATGACCTCGTTGGCTGCTTGGAGAATTGTTTTAGTGGAACGGTAATTCTCCTCCAACAAAACAACCTTGGCTTGGGGATAATCTTTCTCGAAATCCAAAATATTCTGCATATCAGCACCACGCCAACCGTAGATAGACTGGTCCGCATCCCCAACCACACAGATGTTTTTAAAGCGCGAAGCCAAGAGTTTGACCAGTTGGTACTGAGCGTGGTTGGTATCTTGGTACTCATCAACATGGATGTATTGGAATTTCTGTTGATAGTAAGTCAAAACATCAGGATTTTGATCAAAGAGACGCAAGGTCAGCATAATCAAATCATCAAAGTCAACAGACTCCGACTGACGCAATTCTTTTTGGTAAGCCGTGTAACACTGGGCCACGATTTGCGTGTACATATCTCCAGCTTGGGCAGCATAAGCTACATCATCAATCAAATCATTCTTAGCATTGGAAATAGTTCCTAAGATGCTCCGATCATTCCATTTTTTCGGATCCAAGTTCAACTGCTTGAGAATCCGTTTCATGAGCGTTCGCTGTTCACCAGGATCAACAATTGTAAAATTACGGTTGTAGCCAATATGGTCCGCATCGCGACGCAAAATACGAACACACATGGAGTGGAAGGTTGCAATCAGACAATCCTGAGTAGCTGGATTGAGGCTATAAGCACGCTCTTTCATCTCACGCGCAGCCTTGTTGGTAAAGGTAATGGCCAAGATATTCCATGGATTGACCATCTTTTCATCAATCAAATAAGCGATACGGTGGGTCAAAACTCGTGTCTTTCCAGAACCAGCCCCCGCCATGATCAACAAGGGACCTTCTGTCGTTTGCACCGCCTCAGCCTGACGGTCATTCATTCCATTTAATAGTGCGTTCATCTTCTCTTCCTTACTCTTGAAGTCAATATTTCTATTATATCAGAATTCAAGGAAAATATCTTTACCTAGACTGGTTACGTGTAGAAGGCAACTCCTTATATCTAGATAAAAAATGAGCTTGGATATTATTTCCAAACTCATTTGAATTCAATTAAACTATTAGAACAAGCCTAGAACAGTTCCATCGCTTTCAACATCCATGTTGAGAGCTGCTGGACGTCTTGGTAGGCCTGGCATGGTCATGACATCGCCAGTTAAGGCAACGATAAAGCCTGCACCTAATTTTGGTACCAATTCACGAATAGTAATTTCAAAGTTTTCAGGTGCTCCAAGTGCATTTGGATTGTCTGAGAAACTATATTGAGTTTTAGCCATACAAATCGGCAATTTGTCCCAACCGTTTTGAACGATTTGAGCAATTTGTGTTTGAGCTTTCTTCTCAAAGTTTACTTTGCTACCACGGTAGATTTCAGTAACAATCTTTTCAATCTTTTCTTGGACAGAAAGGTCATTGTCATACAAACGTTTATAGTTAGCTGGGGTTTCAGCGATAGTTTTGACAACTGTTTTGGCAAGTGCTACTCCACCTTCTGCACCATCAGCCCAGACACTTGCTAGTTCAACTGGCACATCAATAGAAGCACAGAGTTCTTTCAAGGCTGCAATTTCAGCTTCTGTATCAGAGACAAATTCATTAATAGCTACTACTGCAGGAATACCGAACTTACGGATATTTTCAACGTGGCGTTTCAAGTTAGCAAAACCGGCACGAACCGCCTCCACATTTTCCTCTGTCAAAGCGTCTTTAGCCACACCACCATTCATCTTAAGGGCTCGAAGGGTTGCGACAATAACTACTGCATCTGGAGATGTTGGCAAGTTTGGTGTCTTAATATCAAGGAATTTCTCGGCACCAAGGTCTGCACCAAAACCAGCTTCAGTAACTGTGTAATCAGCCAAGTGAAGGGCTGTTGTAGTTGCTAAGACAGAGTTACATCCGTGAGCAATATTGGCAAATGGACCACCGTGCACAAAAGCAGGTGTTCCATAAATTGTCTGAACCAAGTTTGGTTTAATAGCATCCTTCAAAATCAAAGCCAAGGCACCTTCAACCTGCAAATCACCTACAGAAACTGGTGTACGGTCGTAACGATAACCAATAACAATATTAGCCAAACGGCGTTTCAAGTCCTCGATGTCCGTAGCCAAGCAAAGAATCGCCATGATTTCGGAAGCGACGGTAATGTCAAAGCCATCCTCACGAGGAATACCGTTTAGAGGGCCACCAAGTCCTACGGTCACGTGACGAAGTGCTCGGTCGTTCAAGTCCACTACACGTTTCCAGAGAATACGACGTTGGTCAATTCCCAACTCATTTCCTTGGTGCAAGTGGTTGTCAATCAAGGCAGAAAGAGCATTGTTAGCAGTTGTAATGGCATGCATATCCCCAGTAAAATGAAGGTTGATGTCTTCCATTGGCAAAACTTGGGCATAACCACCACCTGCCGCACCACCCTTAATTCCCATTACTGGACCAAGAGATGGTTCGCGAATAGCAATCATGGTTTTCTTGCCGATTTTGTTTAAGGCATCTGCAAGACCAATGGTAATGGTTGATTTTCCTTCACCTGCAGGTGTTGGGTTGATGGCAGTAACCAGAATCAATTTTCCAACTGGATTGCTCTCAACTGCACGAATTTTATCAAAGCTGAGCTTAGCCTTGTACTTTCCGTACAACTCCAAATCGTCGTAAGAAATACCAAGTTTCTCTACAACATCAACGATTGGCTTCAACTCAATACTCTGTGCGATTTCAATATCTGTTTTCATTCAAAACTCCTCTAACCTCTTATATGATAATTCATTATATCACAAAACAAGATTTTTAACATCCCAAAACTCTCTAAACGTTCGTAAATATCCCTGTTTTTAAGGTTTTTAGTGTCCTTTCTTAAATTTTATATGGCTTTATAGTTTGAAACTATAGTAAATCTTCGTTTTTACCAAAAATTTATCGCTTTCATTTTACTTACCGTTTATTTTTGTGTACAATAGTTCTATGAAAATTTTAGTTACATCGGGCGGTACCAGTGAAGCCATCGATAGCGTCCGCTCTATCACTAACCATTCTACAGGTCGCTTGGGCAAAATCATCACAGAAACTTTGCTTGCTGCAGGGCATGAAGTTTGTTTGATAACAACAAAACGAGCTGTAAAGCCAGAAGCACATTCCAACCTAAGCATTCGAGAAATTAACAATACCAAGGACCTTCTACTGGAAATGCAAGAACGTGTTAAGGACTATCAGGTCTTGATTCACTCAATGGCTGTTTCTGACTACACTCCTGTCTATATGACAGGGCTGGAGGAAGTTCAATCTAGTTCCAATCTGGAAAAATTTTTAAGCAAGCAGAATCATCAAGCTAAGATTTCTTCAACTGACGAGGTTCAGGTTTTGTTCCTAAAAAAGACACCCAAAATCATCTCTCTAGTCAAGGAATGGAATCCTGCTATTCATCTGATTGGTTTCAAACTGCTGGTTGATGTCTCTAAGGATTATCTCATCGAGATTGCCAGAAAAAGTCTTATCAAAAACCAAGCTGACTTAATCATTGCGAATGATCTGACTCAAATCTCACCAAACCAACATCGTGCAATCTTTGTTGAAAAAAATCAGCTTCAAACAGTCCAGACTAAAGAAGAAATTGCAGAACTCCTCCTTGAAAAAATTCAAGCCTATCATTCATAGAAAGGAAAGCTATGGCACATATTCTCTTTGCTGTAACGGGCTCAATCGCCTCTTACAAGTCGGCAGATTTAGTCAGTTCTCTAAAAAAACAAGGCCACCAAGTCACTGTTTTAATGACTCAGGCTGCTACAGAGTTTATCCAACCTTTGACACTACAGGTACTCTCACAGAATCCTGTCCACTTGGATGTCATGAAGGAACCCTATCCTGATCAGGTCAATCATATCGAACTTGGAAAAAAAGCAGATTTATTCATCGTGGCCCCTGCAACAGCTAACACTATTGCAAAACTAGCCCATGGTTTTGCGGACAACATGGTAACTTGTACGGCTCTAGCATTGCCCAGTCATATTCCTAAACTAATAGCTCCTGCTATGAATGCAAAAATGTATGACCATCCAGCAACTCAGACTAATCTGAAAACATTAGAAGCCTACGGCTATCAGCTGATTGCTCCTAAGGAATCCCTACTAGCTTGTGGAGACCACGGACGAGGAGCCTTAGCTGACCTCACAATTATTTTAAAAAGAATAAAGGAAACTCTCGATGAAAAAACGCTCTAATATTGCACCTATTGCTATCTTTTTTGCAACCATGCTTGTGATTCATTTTCTAAGCTCACTTATCTTTAACCTTTTTCCATTCCCAATCAAACCAACCATCGTTCATATCCCTGTCATTATTGCCAGCATTATCTACGGTCCACGAGTTGGGGTTACACTTGGATTTTTGATGGGACTACTTAGCTTGACAGTTAATACGATTACAATTCTACCGACAAGCTACCTCTTCTCCCCATTTGTACCAAACGGAAACATATACTCAGCTATCATTGCTATCGTCCCACGTATTTTGATTGGTTTAACTCCGTATCTAGTTTATAAACTGATGAAAAATAAAACTGGTCTTATTTTAGCTGGTGCCCTTGGTTCACTTACCAACACAGTCTTTGTACTTGGTGGAATTTTCTACCTTTTTGGAAATGTTTTTGATGGTAATATCCAAAAACTCCTAGCAACTGTTATCTCAACAAATTCGATTGCTGAATTAGTTATTTCCGCAGTTCTAACCCTAGCTATTGTTCCAAGACTACAAACCTTGAAAAAATAAAAACATCTCCACTTTCAAGCTTGAAGGTGGAGATTTTGCTCTATACAGTTTTTTTTTAGTGAAATCTTTACCAATATTTATACTCAATGAAAATCAAAGAGCAAACTAGGAAGCAAGCTGCATGTTGTTCAAAACACAGTTTTGAGGTTATGGATTGAAGCTGATGTGGTTTGAAGAGATTTTCTAAAAGTATTAACTTAAAAACGACCTATAAACTTAAGTAAATCCTTGCTTTATTGTCTTGTTTATAGTACTATACTAGTGTATATACAGTTAAAAGGAGATTCTTATGAATACACGGAAAAAGACACAATTTATGACAATGACTGCCCTTTTAACGGCTATTGCGATTTTGATTCCAATTGTTATGCCTTTTAAGATTGTCATTCCTCCTGCTTCCTATACTTTAGGAAGCCACATCGCTATTTTTATTGCCATGTTCTTATCGCCCTTGATGGCTGTTTTTGTCATCCTAGCCTCTAGTTTTGGATTCTTGATGGCCGGCTATCCCATGGTTATCGTTTTTCGAGCTTTTTCCCATATCTTTTTTGGGACTTTTGGGGCTCTTTACCTACAAAAATTCCCCGATACCCTAGATAAACCAAAAGCTTCCTGGATTTTCAATTTTGTGTTAGCGCTTGTCCATGCCCTTGCTGAAGTATTAGCCTGTGTCCTTTTTTACGCAACTTCTGGTACCAATGTAGAAAATATGTTTTATGTTCTATTTGTACTAGTTGGATTTGGCACAATTATCCATAGTATGGTAGACTATACATTAGCACTAGCTGTCTATAAAGTGCTTCGAAAACGCCGTTAAAAAGGAAAAGCTATGACAAAAGATCGCAAACATGCTCTGCTCCAACTCTTGAGAGAAGCTTCTAAAGCCCTTAATGGCCAAAGTTTGGCGGAACATTTTCATGTCACACGTCAGGTCATTGTGCAGGACATTGCAATTTTGAGAGCCGATGGCGCTCCTATCCTATCCACCAATCGTGGCTACATCTATAAGCAAATTGAAACCAATCCTTATGTTCACAAACTTTTCAAAGTGAAACATGAAGTTGAAGAAATCGGTCAAGAACTCCTTGCTATCGTAGATAATGGTGGACGTGTTCAAAACACTTTGATTGACCATCCCGTTTATGGAGAAATCGAAACCTTGCTGAAACTGTCTTGTCGCCGAGACGTGCAACATTTTCTTGAACAAGTCGAGCATTCTGACTTTAGACCTCTGTCTGAATTGACAGATGGCATCCATTACCACCTAGTCGAAGCTGAAACACAACAAGACCTCCGCTATATCGAGGAGGCCTTGGATCAGCTAGGTTATTTAGTAAAGGATTAGAAAATTTTCTTTTCCCAATCGACTTCTGTACGGCGAGGGTAGAAAAATTCAGATTTGTCCGGAGCTTCCATTATCTCCATCAAAGGTAGCATATCATAGGCCAGATCCAAGTTTGGAATCTGGTCTTTTTGCACCCAAGAAAGTTCTCCAAATCCAAAAGATTGAGACCTTTATATAGAATCAGCTATAGCAGGCTCTAAAGACTATCCGCTTGATTTTATATTGAAAAGCTTCTCCTTAATTTTTCACAATTTCGTTCCCTTAATTTTACTTTCGAGCAATAAACATACCATATTCTTTAGGAATAATTAACTTACCCTTATGAAAATGTACTTCCAATCTTTTACGAATGACTTTTTCTTCTAGCGAACCTATTTCTGAAATTCCTTTAAAGGATTGGATGTATTTAACTAGATCATCTATGCTAGTTACCTGTAACTCATCATCATAGAGTAATGTATCGACAGAGTTAAAATACCTACTCAGGTAGCTTTTACCATTTTGTAAAGTAAAAGTTTTATTTTCCAAATCTTGATTAACCTCATCTTTAAATAAACTTGCCAAATAATCTACAACTCCATTTTCACCAAATGTAGCACAGTAAAAAATTCCGCCTGTTTTTAAGACTCTATTCACCTCAGAGAGAGCTTTAGGAATATCATTCACATGATGTAGAAGCATATTAGCAATAACAATATCAAACGTTTCATCCTCAAAAGAAATCTTTTGAATATCCATTATCTCATAGTTAACATTGTCTCTATTTCCAATCACTGATCTCGTTGTTCTCACCATATCTTTAGAAAAATCTGTAATAACCAACTGCTTCATTTTATCTATAGAATCACTATTACTTTTCCACAGTTCTCCTGTACCACATCCCAATTCTAGAACCTTTACTTCATTAGTGATTTGGTAGTTGGAAAATATCCAATTATTAAATCCTAATTTATTTTTTGAATACTTCTTATGCAATTCTACTCGAATATCAAGATTATCATGACTTTTATATTGTTCAATTACTTTATCAATCATTTTCTGGTACTTCCTTTCATATTGTAAGATTATACCATAAAATAAAACAATCTCCGATTTCAAAATTGAAGATGGAGATTGTTCAAGATATAGATAGGAAATTTAGCAATATTCAGTTGACTTACACCGCCATACTTAGCCTATATTTCAGTACCGTACTTTAAAAGATAACACCTATCAACTAATCATAGAACTAAAAAGTTTCTTTCTCCCAGCCATCTTCTGTACGGTGGCGGTAGAAAAATTCAGATTTGTCAGGAGCTTCCATCATCTCCATCAAGGGTAACATATCATAGGCCAGATCCAAGTTTGGAATCTGGTCTTTTTTCACCCAAGAAACTTCTCCTTCATCTGAAGAGCGAAGGGTACCAGAGAAGTCAGTCGCCTTATAACAAACGACAATATAGCGCCCACCTGTATCTAGTGGCCAATTTTTAATGCCGACAAGTTGAGGATTTTGGATAGTCAACCCTGTTTCTTCATATATTTCACGAATGACAGACTCCGCAAAAGCCTCACCATCCTCGACATGACCACCCGGAAAAGCATAACCAAACCAGCGATTGTTTTCAGGAGTGCGGTACTGCATAACCACGCGCTGGGTTTCGAGGTCTTCAATCAGACAAATGTTTGTTAAAATTGTTAATTGGGAACGGGACATATTTTCTCCTCTAGGTAACATTCTAATCCAACGCCTTGACTTCCAGCATCATATCACGTATCTGAGCTGCTAGTTCAAAGTCAAGCACTTCAACGGCTTCTTGCATTTGTTTTTCAAGTTTCTTGACAAGTTCTTTGCGTTCTTGTTTGTTGAGGCTATTGATATCGATTTCCTTGTCCTGTTCCTTATCAACTGCCTTGGTCACAGCAATCAGGTCACGGATTTCTTTCTTAATAGTTTGTGGAACGATACCATGTTCTTCATTATAGGCCATCTGGATTTTCCGACGGCGGGCAGTTTCATCGATAGCACGTTGCATAGACTGAGTCATCGTGTCCGCGTACATGATGACATGACCTTCACTGTTACGGGCAGCACGACCAATGGTCTGGATGAGGCCACGCTCATTTCGTAGGAAGCCTTCCTTATCAGCATCGAGAATAGCAACCAAGCTTACCTCAGGAACGTCAATCCCTTCACGGAGCAGGTTAATTCCGACCAAGACATCAAAGACACCCAAGCGCAGGTCACGGATAATCTCAGTCCGTTCCAAGGTCTTGATATCCGAGTGCATGTACTTGACCTTAATGCCCATTTCCTTGAAGTAGTCAGTTAAGTCCTCTGCCATTTTCTTAGTCAAGGTGGTGATAAAGGTTCGCTCGTTCTTTTCAACACGGGCATTAATTTCACCTAAGAGGTCATCAATCTGTCCCATAGTCGGACGGACTTCCACCTCAGGATCCAAAAGCCCTGTCGGACGAATGATTTGCTCAATCACTGTCTCGGTCTGTTCATTTTCATAGTCACCAGGTGTCGCTGAAACGTAGACAATCTGGTGCACATGACTTTCAAACTCTTCACGACGGAGAGGACGATTGTCCAGAGCAGACGGCAAACGGAAACCATAATTAACCAGCATTTCCTTACGCGAACGGTCTCCATTGTACATGCCTTTTATTTGTCCCATAGTCATGTGACTCTCGTCAATCATAATTAAAAAATCATCTGGGAAGAAGTCGAGAAGCGTATAAGGAGGCTCACCCTCACTCCGTCCATCCATGTGACGTGAATAGTTCTCAACCCCGTTGGTATAGCCCATCTCACGCAACATTTCGATATCATACTCTGTCCGCTGTTTCAAACGTTGAGCTTCTAGCAATTTGCCTTCCTTCTCAAAGACAGCTAGTTGCTCTTCTAATTCTGCTTGAATCTTTGCAATGGCCACTTCCATGTGGTCGTCATTGGTCACAAAGTGAGTGGCTGGGAAAATCGCCAGGTGATCCACTTCTCCCAACACCTGACCTGTCAGAGCCTCAACTTCACGAATACGTTCAATCTCATCACCAAAGAACTCCACTCGAAAAGCATGCTCATCACGAGAGGCTGGGAAAATCTCCACCACATCCCCACGCACACGAAATCTTCCCCGTTGGAAATCAATATCATTGCGCTCAAACTGAATATCGACCAAGTCATTCAAGAGTTTATCACGAGAAATCTCTAGACCAGGACGGAGACTCACGACACTATCAGCGTATTCCTTGGGCGAACCCAAACCATAGATACAAGAGACTGAAGCCACGACAATAACATCATTACGCTCCAGTAGGGCCGAAGTCGCTGAGTGGCGGAGCTTATCAATCTCGTCATTGACAGAGCTGTCCTTTTCAATATAGGTGTCACTGGAAGGGACATAGGCCTCAGGTTGGTAATAATCATAGTAAGATACGAAGTACTCAACAGCATTTTCAGGGAAAAATTCCTTAAATTCTCCATAGAGCTGTCCTGCCAGAGTCTTATTGTGGGCGATGACCAGAGTTGGTTTATTGACTTTGGAAATGACCTGACTCATGGTATAGGTCTTCCCTGTACCAGTCGCCCCCATCAGAATCTGAGCTTTTTCTCCACCCTCGATATTATCTACCAACTGCTCGATAGCTTGTGGTTGGTCTCCTGATGGTTGATATTTTGATACTAGTTTAAATTGATTATCTGTAATGCGATTGATCATAAGAATCCTCTCTTCATGTGATATTTCTATTTTAGCATACTTGTAACATTTTCACGAAGAAAAGGACGGACCGAAGTCACATCCTTTCATTTTCTTTCTTTAATTGATAAGCGAGATAGATAATCAGTAGTAACAAGACTAAACTTGTCATGATAGAACCTTCAATCCCAAAAGAACCTCCTGATAGCCAGCTCTGATCGCCTTGTGGTAAAAAGGTCATCAATGACGTTCCTGATGGTTGACCACTAACTAAAATCCCAAAGAGATTACCCTGAGCAAAATTCCAGGCCCCATGAATACCTGCAATACCCCAAACTGTATCAGTTTTGAGAAGGTAAAGTGACATGGCAACTCCGAATAAGAAGAGATTCACTAGAGATAGAGGGGTGAGACCCGAATTGCCCATATGAAGCAGGGTAAAGAACAGGCTAGATATAAGAACAGCAAGCTTTAGATTGGTTCTTGAGGCCAATTGAGGAAGGAGCCAAGCACGGGACACCACTTCTTCTGCTGTCCCCTGTAAAATCCAAAACGGAATGGTAAAAATAACAAAGGCAAGCGAATAAGGATTTAAGTGAATAGACTCAAAACGATATTGCCCCACGGCCACTAAACCTAACAAGGTCAGAAGAAAAAGTGCCAGGCCTAGGCAAAATCCTTTAAAGAGATTGCTGAGGAAATTCTCTCTATAAAATCCCAAAGTTCGAATAGGTCTTTTCTCAACTTTTCTAGTCCATCTGAACACAGTGTTAAGAATAAAACCAAAGGCTAGCAATTCTAAAATTAAACGAAAATCACCTGTTTTATCCGTCAAGCTCTGATGCAAGGTCTGCAAGTAGGTTGCAAGATTTTGACCAGCCTCTCCAAAATTTCTAGCAAGTCCGATGAGAGCTAACAAACTAATACCATACAGAGTATAAGCCACAAACTCTCCTATGAAGACAAAAGCAAAGGCTAACAAGGGGCTTGTGTAAATGTTTAAACTCATTTTTGAAGCTTGGAAGTCTTTAAATATTCTTTTGTTCTTCATATCCCTGTCCTCTTTTCTTCTATATATACTCTTATTATAGCACTTTTTAATAGCAATTCAAGAAAGAAAAGAAATAATCAATGTCATATTTTCTGACACAGAAATATAAAAATTTGCCTTTTTTTACTTTTTCTGATATAATGGGAAAATATTCGGAAAAGGAGACTAAAAATGAAGAAAAAATTTCTAGCATTTTTGCTAATTTTATTCCCAATTTTCTCATTAGGTATTGCCAAAGCAGAGACAATTAAGATTGTGTCTGATACCGCCTATGCACCTTTTGAGTTTAAAGATTCAGATCAAACTTATAAAGGAATTGATGTTGACATTATTAACAAAGTCGCAGAAATTAAAGGGTGGAACATTCAGATGTCCTATCCTGGATTTGACGCAGCGGTAAATGCGGTTCAAGCTGGTCAAGCTGACGCTATCATGGCAGGGATGACAAAGACGAAAGAACGTGAAAAAGTTTTCACCATGTCTGATACTTACTATGATACAAAAGTTGTCATTGCTACTACAAAGGCACACAAGATTAGCAAGTACGACCAATTAACTGGCAAAACCGTTGGTGTTAAAAACGGAACAGCCGCTCAACGTTTTCTTGAAACAATCAAAGATAAATACGGCTTTACTATTAAAACATTTGACACTAGTGATTTGATGAACAACAGCTTGAGTGCTGGTGCCATCGATGCCATGATGGATGACAAACCTGTTATCGAGTATGCCATTAACCAAGGGCAAGACCTCCATATTGAAATGGACGGTGAAGCTGTAGGAAGCTTTGCTTTCGGTGTGAAAAAAGGAAGCAAATACGAGCACCTGGTTACTGAATTTAACCAAGCCTTGGCTGAAATGAAAAAAGATGGTAGTCTTGATAAAATCATCAAGAAATGGACTGCTTCATCATCTTCAGCAGTTCCAACTACAACTACTCTAGCAGGCTTAAAAGCTATTCCTGTTAAAGCTAAATACATCATTGCCAGCGATTCTTCTTTTGCACCTTTTGTTTTCCAAAACTCAAGCAACCAATTTACTGGTATTGATATGGAATTGATTAAGGCAATCGCTAAAGACCAAGGTTTTGAAATTGAAATCACCAACCCTGGTTTTGATGCCGCTATCAGTGCTGTTCAAGCTGGACAAGCTGATGGTATCATTGCTGGTATGTCTGTTACAGATGCTCGTAAGGCAACTTTTGACTTCTCAGAATCCTACTACACTGCCAATACTATCCTTGGTGTCAAAGAATCAAGTACCATTGCTTCTTATGAAGATTTGAAAGGGAAGACAGTCGGTGTTAAAAACGGAACTGCTTCTCAAACCTTCCTAACAGAAAATCAAAGCAAATACGGCTACAAAATCAAAACCTTCGCTGATGGTTCGTCAATGTATGATAGTTTAAACACTGGTGCCATCGATGCCGTTATGGATGATGAGCCTGTTCTCAAATATTCTATCAGCCAAGGACAAAAATTGAAAACTCCAATCGCTGGAACTCCAATAGGTGAAACAGCATTTGCCGTTAAAAAAGGAGCAAATCCAGAATTGATTGAAATGTTCAACAACGGACTTGCAAACCTTAAAGCAAACGGTGAATTCCAAAAAATTCTTGACAAATACCTAGCTAGCGAATCTTCATCTGCTTCAACAAGCACTGTTGATGAGACAACTATCTGGGGCTTGCTTCAAAATAACTACAAACAGCTCCTTAGCGGTCTTGGTATCACTCTTGCTCTAGCTCTTATCTCATTTGCTATTGCTATTGTTATCGGGATTATCTTCGGTATGTTTAGTGTCAGCCCCTACAAATCTCTTCGTGTGATTTCTGAGATTTTCGTTGACGTTATCCGTGGTATTCCTTTGATGATTCTTGCAGCCTTCATCTTCTGGGGAATTCCAAACTTCATCGAGTCTATCACAGGCCAACAAAGTCCAATTAACGACTTCGTAGCCGGTACCATTGCCCTCTCACTCAATGCGGCTGCTTATATCGCTGAAATCGTTCGTGGTGGTATTCAGGCCGTTCCAGTTGGTCAAATGGAAGCCAGCCGAAGCTTGGGGATCTCTTATGGAAAAACCATGCGTAAGATTATCTTGCCACAAGCAACTAAATTGATGTTGCCAAACTTTGTCAACCAATTCGTTATCGCTCTTAAAGATACAACCATCGTATCTGCTATCGGTTTGGTTGAACTCTTCCAAACTGGTAAGATTATCATCGCCCGTAACTACCAAAGTTTCAAGATGTATGCAATCCTTGCTATCTTCTATCTTGTAATTATCACACTTTTGACTAGACTAGCGAAACGCTTAGAAAAGAGGATTCGTTAATGGCAAAATTAAAAATTGATGTAAATGATTTACACAAAAACTACGGAAAAAATGAAGTCCTAAAAGGAATCACGACTAAGTTCTATGAAGGAGATGTTGTTTGTATCATCGGTCCTTCAGGTTCTGGTAAGTCAACCTTCCTCCGTAGCCTCAATCTTCTAGAAGAAGTCACTAGCGGTCACATCACTGTGAACGGCTATGACTTAACTGAAAAAACAACCAATGTTGACCACGTCCGTGAAAATATCGGCATGGTTTTCCAACACTTCAACCTCTTCCCTCATATGTCTGTATTGGACAACATTACCTTTGCCCCTATTGAGCACAAGTTGATGACTAAGGAAGAAGCTGAGAAATTGGGAATGGAGTTGCTTGACAAGGTTGGGCTAGCAGATAAAGCTAATGCCAACCCAGATAGCCTATCAGGTGGTCAAAAACAACGTGTGGCCATCGCTCGTGGACTTGCAATGAATCCAGACATCATGCTCTTCGATGAACCAACTTCTGCCCTTGACCCTGAGATGGTCGGGGACGTACTAAACGTTATGAAGGAATTGGCTGAGCAAGGTATGACCATGATTATCGTAACCCATGAGATGGGATTTGCCCGTCAGGTTGCCAACCGAGTTATCTTTACTGCAGATGGCGAGTTCCTTGAAGACGGAACACCAGATCAAATCTTTGACAACCCACAACACCCACGTCTGAAAGAGTTCTTGGACAAGGTATTAAACGTTTAAACTTAAACTGTAAGGATTTCCTTGCAGTTTTTTTCTATCTCGTATTGGATTTTTTGATTTTTCGGAAAATTATGTTAGAATTAAATTTATGAAATGAGGTTTCCTCATACCTAGCAAGACTAGGAATAAAAATAGAAATTAGGTAGCTAGATGTCATCTAAGGTTATTGTTACAATTTTCGGTGCGAGTGGAGACCTGGCTAAACGCAAGCTCTACCCTTCCCTTTTTAGACTATATAAATCCGGCAATCTTTCCGAACACTTTGCAGTCATTGGAACTGCTCGTCGTCCTTGGAGCAAGGAATATTTTGAATCTGTTGTAGTCGAATCAATCCTTGATTTGGCAGATAGTACCGAACAAGCTCAGGAGTTCGCTAGTCACTTCTACTATCAAAGTCATGATGTCAATGATACAGAACACTACATTGCTCTACGTCAATTGCAGGCTGAACTAAATGACAAGTACCAAGCTGAACACAACAAGCTCTTCTTCTTGTCTATGGCACCTCAGTTCTTTGGAACTATCGCCAAACACCTCAAGTCTGAAAACATTGTGGATGGTAAAGGTTTTGAGCGCTTAATCGTTGAAAAACCATTTGGTACAGATTACGCAACTGCAAGCAAGTTGAATGACGAGCTCCTAGCAACATTTGACGAAGAACAAATTTTCCGTATTGACCATTATCTTGGTAAGGAAATGATCCAAAGCATCTTTGCAGTTCGCTTTGCAAACTTGATTTTTGAAAACGTTTGGAACAAAGACTTTATCGACAATGTTCAAATTACCTTTGCGGAGCGCTTGGGTGTAGAAGAACGTGGTGGCTACTATGACCAATCTGGTGCCCTCCGCGACATGGTACAGAACCATACTCTACAACTGCTTTCCCTCCTTGCTATGGACAAACCAGCAAACTTCACAAAAGACGAGATTCGTGCTGAAAAGATTAAGGTCTTTAAAAACCTCTATCATCCAACTGATGAAGAACTTAAAGAACACTTTATCCGTGGTCAATACCGTTCAGGTAAGATTGATGGCATGAAATACATCTCTTATCGTAGCGAGCCAAATGTGAATCCAGAATCTACAACTGAAACCTTTGCATCTGGTGCCTTCTTTGTTGATAGCGATCGATTCCGTGGTGTTCCTTTCTTCTTCCGTACTGGTAAACGTCTGACTGAAAAAGGAACTCATGTCAACATCGTCTTTAAACAAATGGATTCTATCTTTGGAGAACCACTTGCTCCAAACATTTTGACCATCTATATCCAACCAACAGAAGGTTTCTCTCTCAGTCTAAATGGGAAGCAGGTAGGAGAAGAATTTAACTTGGCTCCTAACTCACTGGATTACCGTACAGATGCGACCGCAACTGGTGCTTCTCCAGAACCATACGAGAAATTGATTTATGATGTCCTAAATAACAACTCAACTAACTTTAGCCACTGGGATGAGGTTGGTGCGTCATGGAAATTGATTGACCGTATCGAAGAACTCTGGGCTGAAAATGGTGCCCCACTTCATGACTATAAAGCTGGAAGCATGGGACCTCAAGCAAGCTTTGACTTACTTGAAAAATTCGGTGCCAAATGGACTTGGCAACCAGATATCGCCTATCGTCAAGATGGTCGTTTAGAATAAAAAAAATTCCTGCAAGTTTGTTCCTTGCAGGATTTTTGTTTCTGATTAGATTAAGCCTTCCAAGAGACCCTTCATAAAGTTTTCTGAGTTAAACTCTCCAATATCATCGATTTTTTCACCAAATCCAATCAATTTTACAGGAATATTGAGTTCTTCACGGATGGCTAGAACCACACCACCTCGAGCAGTTCCATCAATCTTAGTCAAGACAATTCCTGTCAAAGGCGTAATTTTTGAAAATTCTTTGGCCTGTACCAGGGCATTTTGACCTGTTGATGCATCAAGAGCCAAGAAAGTTTCATGTGGTGCTTCTGGTACAACACGTTTGATGATACGACCAATCTTTTCCAACTCAGCCATGAGGTTATCCTTGTTTTGCAGACGACCAGCGGTGTCAATCATAAGAATATCGATACCTTCAGCTACAGCACGTTCCATGCCATCAAAGACTACACTGGCTGGGTCAGCTTTTTCAGGTCCAGTCACAACTGGAACATCCACACGGCGTCCCCATTCTGCTAGCTGTGCAACTGCACCTGCACGGAAGGTATCTGCCGCAACCAGCATGACCTTCTTACCAGCTTGTTTGTAGCGGTGAGCTAGTTTCCCGATAGAAGTTGTTTTCCCAACACCATTCACACCAACAAAGAGCATGATCGTCAAGCCATCTTGGAAGTGGATGCTTTCATCGTAGTTGCCATCCTTTTCATAAAGCTCAACCAATTTCTCAATAATGACACGGCGTAGTGCATCAGGTTTTTTGGCGTTTTCAAGCTTGGCTTCGTAGCGTAGCTCCTCGGTTAAGTTAGAAGCGACCTGTACACCAACGTCACTCATGATCAGTAATTCTTCCAGTTCCTCGAAGAATTCTTCATCGACAGAGCGGAAATTAGCAAAGAAGGCGTTCAAGCGAGCTCCGAAACCTGTACGAGTTTTCTTAAGACTACGGTCATATTTTTCCTGAACAGTCTCTTCTACTTGAGTCATTTCTGGTTCAAGCACTTCAGAACTATTTTCTTCTACAGTCTCTAGGAGCTCAGTATTCTCTTCCTCTGTGACTTCTTCTGAGTTTGGCAATTCTTCGACTTCTTCTTGATGAACCTCTACAGCTGGCTCTGAATCCTGACTCTCTTCAACTGTGTCTTGATTTTCCTCTTCTTCAGAACTTTTAACCTCTGCTTCTTCTTGAGGAACTTCCTCAGCTTCTGTAAGGGCAGGCTCAGTAGCTTCAGACAAATCAAGATTTTCCAGAGCTTCTTTTACAACTTCTTCGATTTTAGGTTCTTCTTTTTTTCCGAATAGACGGTCAAATAATCCCATATCTTAGTTCTCCTTTAGCACATATTCTTCGATAGCCCAGGCGACAGCCTCTTCATCGTTGGTCATTGGCGTCACCACATTTGCGACTGCCTTGACTTCAGGAACAGCATTTTGCATGGCAACACCGAGCCCTGCCCATTCAATCATAGAAAGGTCATTTGCCTCGTCACCACAAGCCATGACTTGGCTTTGATCAATTCCAAGATGGCTGATTAGTTTTGCTAAACCTGTTGCTTTATGAACATTCTTTGGTGACCACTCTAGCAACATTTCACGCGATTTAAAGATTTCATATTGATCAAACAATTCTTGCGAAATCTTCTGAATGGCTGCATCCAAGGGTTCTTGAGCAAAGGCAGTCACGCATTTATTGTAGGTCATTTGACTAGACAAGTCTTCAAAGGCCACTGGAACAAAGGTCAATGCTGGATTAAATTTGGCATAAAGACTTTCTTGGTCCGATTGGATTTGATAAACAGTTCCTTCTGAGATGGCATCAATAGGCAGTGATAATTTCTCTGTTTCCTCATACAAGCGTGTCACATCACCATATGAAAAGACTGTTTTATCAAGAATTTCTCCTGTATTTTTCTGAACCAAACCACCATTAAAAGTAATCGTATACTCATCTTCGTGGCCGTCAGTCCCTAGCTCATGAAGGAAGAAATCCATAGCTTTTAAGGGACGACCCGTTGTCAATACAACCTTGATCCCGCGATCACGCGCAGCTTTCAAGGTTGCCTTGGTCCGATCCGTCAGCCTTTTATCAGTAGTCAGCAAGGTCCCATCCAAGTCCAATGCAATCAATTTTATATCTGCCATTATAAGCCCTCCATATAAGCTATAACCGACTGGTCCTTATGGTGACCAATCACAGTCTCTGCTAATTCTAAAATTTCTGGTCGTGCATTTTCAGGAGCTACAGGATGTCCCACAACCTGCATCATGTGCAAGTCATTAAGATTGTCTCCAAAAGCCATAACCTGATCCATTGTGATACCAAGTTTTTTAGCTAATTCAACAATAGCCACTCCCTTATCGACATAGTCCAGAACAATATCAATGGATTCAAAGCCAGTTGTCATGGCTTTAACACCAGTAACATGTTCGTTTACCCAAGCTTCTCCAGCTTCAAGCGTTTCTTCTGTGAAGTTGGTTGTAAATTTGAAAATGTCATCTGTAATATCTTCAAGACTCGCTACTTTTTGGATATTTTCATTATAGTGCTGACTCTCTTTCAAATAGGTCTCATCAACCGTATCTAGAACATAAGATCCCTTCTTCCCAGTCAAGAGCAATTTATTGATATCTACATAAGGTGACGTTTTCAGCTTTTCAAAAGTCGTCAAATAAAACTCACGAGACATGGTCGCTTCATACAAGTCCTGACCTTGATATTCGACCAAACTGCCATTTTCCGCAATGAAAATAATATCCTCACGAACATCTGAAAATAATTTTTCTAGAGATAGAAATCCTCGACCCGAAGCTACCGCAAAATAAATCCCTTTTTCCTTGTAGGAAGCCAAAAGTGACTTGAGGCGATCCATATCAAAGCGCCCATTCCCATCTAGGAAGGTTCCGTCCATATCCGTTGCTACTAGTTTAATTGTCATCCTTCAATACTTTCTAAATCTTTTAACTTAACTGAAACAATCTTTGAGACACCTGATTCTTGCATGGTCACTCCATAGATAGAATCGGCCGCTGCCATGGTTCCCTTACGGTGAGTTACGACGATAAACTGGCTATCCTTGTCAAAGCGATTAAGGTAATCGCCAAAACGTTTGACATTGGCTTCGTCCAGTGCCGCCTCTACCTCATCTAAGATAACAAATGGGATAGTCTTAACTCGAATGATAGAGAAGAGCAAAGCAAGAGCTGATAAGGCTTTTTCACCACCACTCATGAGGTTAAGCGACTGGATTTTCTTACCTGGAGGTTGAACAGAAATCTCAACCCCAGCTGTCAGCAGGTCTCCCTCAGTCAAAATCAGGTCAGCCTGACCTCCGCCAAACATCTGCTTGAAGGTCACTTTAAAGGACTCACGAATGGCCTCAAAGGTTGATTTAAAGCGTTCTTTTACCTCATCATTCATCTCTGTAATAGTCTCAAGAAGCAGGTTTTTCGCTGACAAAATATCATCTCGCTGGCTATTTAGGAAATCCAAACGACTGTGAACTTCTTCGTACTGTTCAATAGCATCCAAATTGACAGGACCCAGTGAGCGAATAGCCTTCTCTAAATCTTTAACCTCTTGCTCTGCCAGATTGAGATTTTCCAACTCATGCGCCTTTTCAAGAGCTTCAGTATAGCTAATCTGATACTGGTCTGTTAATTGACTTTGTAGATAGCGCAAGCGCTCGCTGACCTTTTCTTTCTTGGCTTCAGCACGAGTTTGCTTGCGAATCCACTCTTCATTCTGCTGGCGAGCCTGTTCCAAATGACTGGCAATATCATCCAGCTGACCTTCTATATCATCCAATTCAAACTGCTTGCGAATCAAACCTTGTTGGAGGTTTGTTTTCTGAGTTTTGGCTTCATCCGCCTGCTGACTGAGCAAATCCGTATCAACTTTCTCAAGATTATCAACCTTTTCTTGAAGAAGGCGCTGGATTTCCTCTTGTTCGATATCTAAATTATCCAATTCCTTGCCTAAACGCTCAATATCAGCCACTTCATAACGTTTTTGCCCTTGCAGTTCTGTCTTAAGCAAGCGAGCTTGCGCTAGCTGTTCTTGCAAGTTCTGATAACGTTCTTGGATGGCATTTTTGTTAGACTTAATCTCTTCAATCTCAGCTTCTAGATTTTGCTTGTCACTGGTGATTGTAGCAAGGCGCTCTTGGCATTTTTCCTTATCTGCTTGCCAATCTCCTTCAGAAAGACGATCTAATTCCTCTTCTTGGAGTTTCCAAAGAGTTTCTAATTCTTCGACTTGCTGACTGGTCTGCTGATAAGCAAGGGACAAGCCTTGCTCCTGAATACGAGCCTGCTCCCCCTGAGATTTGATGGCTTCTAATGATTCGGTCAATCTAGCAATCTCATCTTGTAAGGTCTTCAAAGCCACTTCTTCTGAACGAAGGCTTGCTTCCTCTTCAGCAATTTCTTTTTGTAATTGCTCCAGTTCTGGTTTGATGAAGATGCTGTTGTTCTGACGATTGGCTCCACCTGCATAGGAACCACCTGTACGAAGCTCTGTCCCATCCAATGTCACCATGCGAACCTGATAACGAACTTGTCGAGCAGCTTCACGCGCATGTTCTACGGTATCAAAGATAGCCGTCGCAGCTAGCAAGTTCTTGAAAATGGCTTCCAGTCTAGTATCGAAAGTAACTAACTCATCTGCCATGCCCAGAAATCCTGGACTTGCAGCAATAGCATCTTGGTTCTGACTAGAAATCGTACGCGCCTTGATCGTTGTCAAAGGAAGAAAGGTTGCACGACCTGCTCTGTTTCGTTTGAGGAAATCAATCGCCTTGGTTGCCGACTCTTCATCTTCTACGATGATATGCTGACTACTGGCTCCAAGCGCAATCTCTAGGGCAGTTTGATAATGCACATCAAAAGTCAGGTGCTCACTGACTGCACCAATAATCCCACCAAGGCGATCTTTTTCTTGGAGAACACTCTTAACACCTGCATAAAAGTTACTATGATTTCTCAGGATATTTTCCAAACTTTGGGCTCTAGCCTGCTTGTTTTTGAGACTATCCAGACGGTCAAAGAGTTGACTTTGTTGAGCTTGATAGGAAGCTTTCTGCTCCTCTTGCTCCTTGGCACAGACTTGGTAGTCGGCCAATAATTTTTGAACTTGCTCCTTGGCAGTTTCAAGCTCCGCCTTTTGCTGCCTAGCTTTCTCTTTAACTGTAGCCAGCTGTTCTTTGAGTTTTTGTAGTTGATCTGCTTGTTTTTGAGAAAGCTGACGACTATTTTCCAACTCATTCTCGATACGGGTCAACTGGTTTGAGACATCGGCTTCTTCCTGTAAAAGCGCCACAAAGCGTTCACGCAAAAGCTCAATCATCTGATCAGGATCATCTGAAAAAGCCAGCAATTCAGCTTCTAAACGATTGAGTTTTTGATTATTTTGGACTAGATTTTCCTCTAAAAGTGCTAAAGAGCTTTCTTTAGCAGATTTTTCTTTGCTGAGTGATTTTCTCTTATCCTCCAAAGCAGCTAAACGAGCTTGTGCTTCCTGTTGATTCAGGGCTACTTGCTCAGATTCTAATTTCGATAGGGCTAATTTTCTCTCTAAATCACTAATCAGACTGGTCAAATCCATCAAACTGCTTTGATCTTTGGACATTTCAGCCTGTAAATCTTGGCGTTGCTTTTTAAGAGCTTGATTTTCTTCTTCTAATTGTTCACGCTTTTGGTAGTAGCTCGTCAAGAGTTCCTGAACCTGAGCCAACTCTTCTTCTGTCGAGTCTAGTTCAGCCTTATTTTCCTTGATTTGAGCAACCAGCACGTCTAAATAAATAGCTTTGCGTTGACCTTCCAAGTCTAAAAACTTACGAGCATTTTCAGCTTGCTTCTCAAGGGGTTTGATTTGATTATCTAACTCATAGATAATGTCTTCAAGACGGTCCAGATTATCCTGAGTTTGTTGCAGTTTACTCTCAGTTTCTTTTCTACGAGTCTTGTATTTCAAAACTCCTGCAGCTTCTTCGAAAATAGCACGACGTTCCTCAGGCTTGGAGTTGAAAATCTCCTCAACCTTCCCTTGGGAAATGATAGAGAAGGAATCTCGTCCCAAACCTGTATCCAAGAAAAGATCATGAATATCACGCAGACGGACTTTTTTACCGTCAATCTTATATTCACTATCTCCACTACGATAGATATGACGTTCGACCCTGATTTCTTGACCAGCATCCTTGATAAATCCGTCATGATTATCCAGAGTCACAACTACAGAAGCATAATTGAGCGGTTTGCGGCTTTCGGTCCCAGCAAAGATAACATCCGGCATCTTGCCGCCACGGAGGCTCTTAACACTGGACTCCCCCAAGGCCCAACGCAGACTTTCTGTAATATTCGACTTTCCAGATCCATTGGGTCCAACAACTGCCGTCACACCTTTGTCAAAGACGACCTTGGTCTTGTCAGCAAAAGACTTGAATCCCTGAATTTCGATTTCCTTTAAATACATGAATCCAGCCCTTTCTCAACGGCATTTTTGGCAGCTTCTTGCTCTGCTAATTTCTTAGAACGACCTTGACCTTGACCAATGCTCTTGCCTTCAACAAGAACTTCTACATCAAAAACCTTATCGTGGGCAGGACCCGTTTCAGAAATTACCTGATAACGAATAGCCACATCCCCATTGACTTGAAGTAACTCTTGAAGATGGGTTTTGTAGTCTGTAATCATCTCAAACTCGCCTGCTTCAACCTTAGGAATCATGACTTGGTAGATAAATTCCTTGACCTTGGCCACATCCTTGTCCAAAAGGAGGGCACCAAGAAAGGCTTCGAAGGCATCACCAAGAATGGTATCACGATTGCGCCCACCAGACTTTTCTTCTCCCTTACCCAGCTTGATAAACTGATCAAACTGGCAGTCACGCGCAAAACCAGCCAAACTCTCCTCACGGACAATCATGGCACGGAGTTTAGACAAGTCCCCTTCAGGCTTTTTAGGATATTTTTTATACAGATATTCTGAAATCAATAACTGTAGAACAGCGTCTCCTAAAAATTCCAAGCGTTCATTGTGTGAAATTTTTAAGAGGCGGTGCTCATTGGCATAACTCGTATGAGTAAAGGCAGTTTCCAGTAACTTTTTGTCTGCAAATTCGATTGCAAAATGGTTCTTTAGTACAGTTTGTAATTCTTTCATACCAACCTCTTTCTAACTGATAACAGTCCTTTTTATTATATCAAAAAAAGCCCCCTGAGTCACTTTAAAACGGGACTGGAGGAGATTTGAGTATTCATTGAAATGAGATTTTCAGTTTTAGTGGCAAATTTGAGGCAGGATAAATAAAAAGCCCCATTAAAGGCTTTTTAGGATGTTTACATCCACCCTGAGGGAATCGAACCCCCATCTCAAGAACCGGAATCTTACGTGATATCCATTACACTAAGGGTGGAAACTTGTTTTATTATAACAGAAATTTGCTCTAATAACAAGTTTTTTTCTGGTCAGATAGCCCGTCTTAGTGGGAAGCATCCCCATTCCAGATAGAGTTTTTCACGATCACATAATCAACGTGTTTAAGGTCAGCAACCTGACGTCCACCTGCATAAGAAATAGCACTTTGAAGGTCTTGTTCCATCTCAGTCAAAGTATCTTGCAAATGACCTTTGGCAGGAAGCAAGATGCGTTTGCCTTCGACGTTTTTATAAGCTCCTTTTTGATATTGTGAAGCTGAACCATAGTACTCTTTAAACTGTTCACCATCAACTTCAATCGTTTTTCCTGGACTTTCGATGTGTCCTGCAAATAGGGAACCAACCATAACCATACTGGCACCAAAACGGATAGACTTGGCAATATCACCGTGAGTACGAATCCCTCCATCAGCAATAATCGGTTTACGGGCAGCCTTAGCACACCAGCGTAGTGCAGCCAACTGCCAACCACCTGTACCAAAACCAGTCTTGACCTTGGTGATACAAACCTTACCAGGGCCGATTCCGACCTTAGTGGCATCCGCACCCGCATTTTCCAACTCGCGAACTGCTTCTGGTGTTCCCACATTTCCAGCAATGACAAAAGTATCTGGCAATTCTTTCTTGATGTGTTGAATCATAGAAATCACGCTATCCGCATGACCATGAGCAATATCAATCGTGATGTACTCAGGAGCATCAGCCTTGAGCTGGCTAACAAAATCATACTCATAGTCCTTAACACCGACAGAGATAGAAGCAATGAGCCCTTGATCGTGCATACGTTTGATAAAGGGAATGCGTCCTGCCTCATCAAAACGATGCATAATGTAGAAGTAGCCCCCTTTAGCCAGTTGCTCTGCTACATTTTCATCCAAAATCGTTTGCATATTAGCTGGTACAACAGGTAGATTAAAGGTGTGATTTCCTAGAGTGACGCTTGTATCCGCTTCTGCACGGCTTTTAATCACACATTTATTTGGAATCAATTGAATATCTTCGTAATCAAAAATTGGAAATTCATTTAACATATCGATGTCTCGTTTCTTTTATAATGACCTACCTATGCTCTCGCATCACTACGTCTTTTCCGACGTTTCCTTAATTTATTATAAACTAAAGTACAGTTTTTGTCAAATAATTTTATGAATTAAAATTTATCGTTCGTTTTTTACTCGTATTAAAAACAAAAGAAAGAGGAGAGCCGATTATTTTCTCCCCACTCCTTCTCTATCCTAATAATACTCTCCCTGACGGTAGTCCCATGAGTTAAATGTATCTGACAGGTGCATCATGATTTTATCAATATCAAGCCCTTTACGAATAACGACTGGTGCTGGTGAAGTTGAACGTGCTCCTCCTTGTTCTGGGATGAGCTTACCATCTTTATCGACCATAGACACCATCACACCTTGCTCGTAGCGAGTTTCAATCGTTTTGTCAGGTTGGATGGAAGCCACATAGTCGTCTGCTTCAATGACAAGGTCCACTGCTCCTTCGATACGTTCTCCAATACCTTCAACCTTACCACGGTTTCCTTTTCCAGATGGGTTTGCAGATGAGGCATAAACCATTTTACCTTCTTCCCAAAGTTTGGCAGCTAATTGTTCACCAGCCTTACCAAACTTGATAACAAAACAGCTAGTACCACGCACGTCAGTCATAAGTTCTTCACGACCATCACCATATGCTTTGAGTTTTTCAAAAGCTTCTGGTTTCCAAGGAAGGATACAACCAAGGAGAATGTCTTCGTCCCAATGTTTTTGGTAGAAGGCTTCAATTTCTGGGTTGAGTTGTGCTAAAGCGCGAAGCTCGTCCATGCTACCACAAAGTACAACACCTGGTTTGTTACGGTTACGTTCTTTGGCTGCGAACTTACGCTCAAGTCCTGCCTTATCGCTGGTCATGATAATGTAACCAACTTTAGTAGGGCAAACGATACATCCGCCCTCACCTTTTAAAATGTCATAGCCTTCTTGTGAAAGTGTTCCGTTCCATTGAATGTGTTTTGTCATAGTTCTATATTTCCTTTTCTATTTTTTCTAATCCTGCCAGTAGGCTGGTCGTTGTTTTTCATAGGCAGCAATCAAGTCTTCATACTGCAAAGTAATACCGATATCATCTAAACCATTTAAGAGTTTATGTTTCCATTCGCTATCAATTTCGAAAGTAAATTTTCCAACTGGTGAGATGATTTTTTGTTGTTCTAAGTCCACAGTTACCTGGTCAGTCGGTTTAAGCCGGGCTAGCTTTTCTCTAACCTCTCTAGGCTGAACAATTGGTAACATGCCATTATTAAGTTCATTATTGTAATGAATGTCACCGAAAGAGCCTGCAATCACGACCTTAAAACCATAATCTGCTAGAGCCCAAGCTGCGTGTTCCCTCGAAGAACCTGCCCCAAAGTTATCCCCTGAGATGAGGATACTGGCTTTGCGATATTCAGGTCGGTTAAAGACAAAGTCTGGATCCTCAGTATAGTTATCGTCCAGATAACGCCAAGCATACATGAGATACTTACCAAAGCCTTTCTTATCAATTAACTTGAGAAACTGCTTGGGTAGGATTTGGTCGGTATCGATGTTATCATTCATGAGAGGAACGGTCGTTCCCGTATAAACTGTAAATTTCTCCATATCCTCTCCTTACTGGGCTTCTGGCATTTGCCGAACATCTACGAAGCGCCCTGCGATAGCTGCCGCAGCTGCCATGGCTGGACTGCAGAGATGGGTCTTAGCACCAAATCCCTGTCTATCTTCAAAGTTACGGTTGCTGGTTGAGGCACAGTGAACACCATCAGGGACCTTGTCAGGATTCATCCCTAGGCACATTGAGCAACCTGGGTCTCTCCACTCAAAGCCAGCATCTAGGAAAACTTTATCCAAGCCCAATTTCTCCGCAGCTCGTTTGACAGGACGAGAGCCTGGAACTACGATAGCCGTTAAATTAGGAGCGATTTTCTTTCCTTTGACAAATCGCGCAGCCAGCTGCAAGTCGCTGAGACGAGCATTGGTACATGAACCTATAAAGATATAGCCTAATTCAATATCTGCTGGCTTTTGACCAGGCTCCAAGTCCATGTAATTATAAGCGCGCTCATCATTCATATCCTTAATTTCTGGGAATCTACTGTCAAAGTCAACCCCCATAGCAGGATTGGTTCCCCAAGTAACCATAGGAGCTAGGTCTGAGACATCCATCCGGATAACTTTATCGTAAACAGCATCATCATCGCTGACAATTGTTTTCCAATCAGCCACAGCCTCTTCGAAATTCGCTGGAACACATTCGCGTCCCTTGAGATAATCATAGGTAGTCTGATCTGGATTCATGATCCCCATCTTAGATCCAAACTCGATGGACATATTGCAGATGGTCATTCGCTCTTCCATGCTCAGTGCATCAATAGCTTGTCCACGATATTCCACCACATAGCCAACACCACAGGCAACGCCGTACTTGGCAATCAAGGCTAAAATGAAGTCCTTGGAATAAACTCCCTTTTGTGGAACTCCTGTAAATTCTACCAGCATTTTCTTGGGTTTAACCTGCCAGAGGGTCTGGGTAGCAAAGACATGTTCGACCTCACTGGTCCCAATTCCAAAGGCGATCGCTCCGAAAGCCCCGTGGGTTGCTGTATGGCTGTCTCCACAGACGATGAATTTCCCTGGTTGGGTCCGTCCTGTTTCTGGACCTACCATATGAACGATTCCCTGCTTCTCTGAACCGTGGGCCGCATGTTCGATCCCAAATTCCTCAACATTTTCAGCAAGCTTATCAATTTGCGCTTTAGAAATTACATCTCGAATATCGTAGATATTGACCGTCGGGACATTGTGGTCAAAGGTTCCAAATGTCAAGTCTGGCCGTCTCAATCTGCGACCTGCATCTCGTAATCCTTGAAAAGCCTGAGGACTGGTCACTTCATGAATATAGTGCTGGTCCACATACATGAGTTGGGGCTGCCCCTCTTCTCCTGTGATGACATGACGGTCCCATAATTTATCAAAAATCGATTTTCCTGCCATCCATTACCTCCAAATAAAATATAAGGCTACTAGTGTGGTTATCATCCCAAGAAACCAAACTGTTTTAAAGTACCATTTTCTAGTCTTGTGGTGAAAAGTGATCCCTGCTAGCCAAGCTCCAAAACCACCACAAGTAAAAGCTAAAATAAGAAAGATTTTCTCAGGGATGCGCCAAGCTTTTCTCCTTGCCTTTGATTTGTCAATGCCATAAATCAAGAAAATCATGACATTCCAAATCAAAAGGACTAGAGTAATTTTTTCGTCTAACGTCATAACCTTGCAATGATAGCTTCCGTCATTTCCTTGGTCGAAGCCTGTCCACCTATATCTCTTGTTAAAATGCCAGCCGCTAAACTGGCCTCAACAGCACGCTCTATACGCTCTGCATCCTCATAACGACCAAAGCTATCTCTCAACATCATGGCAACTGATAAAATCATGGAAATAGGATTGGCAATTCCTTGACCTGCAATATCGGGTGCCGAACCGTGAATGGGCTCATAGAGACTTGGACCCTTTTCAGAATGACTGGCTGATGGCATAACCCCAAGTGTGCCAGATAGAACGCTTGATTCATCAGATAAGATATCTCCGAAAAGATTCTCCGTCACGATGACATCGAACTTGGCAGGATTGGTAATCATGAGCATTGCAGCTGAGTCTACCAGCTGGTGTTCCAAGGTTACATCTGGGAAATCCTGCGCGACTTCCTCAGCTACTTTCCGCCAGAGTTTTGAGGTCGCTAGAACATTTTGCTTATCGATACTAGTAACGATTTTTCTGCGATTTCTTGCAATTTCAAAGGCTTTGCGAATAATCCGCTCTACTTCCTCATAGCTATAGTCGTTGATATCACGCGCTTTTCGCTCTTCAAGGATATGGTCCCCAAAGTATATACCACCTGTCAACTCACGCACCACGACAAAGTCTACACCAGCAATTCGTTCTGGTTTGAGTGGTGACAAATGCTTGAGACTATCAAAGATTTTTACCGGGCGAATATTGGCGTAAAGATTGAGTTCCTTACGGAGAGCCAGCAGGCCTTGTTCAGGGCGAATCGCTGCTCCATCATACTGAGGACTACCGATAGCTGCTAAGAGAATGGCATCTGCTTCTCTACATGCCTTGAGGGTTTCATCAGGTAAAGGATGCCCCTCTGCATCAATACCTGCACCTCCAAAAGGTCGTCTATCAATCTCATAGTCAAAACCTGTTTTTTCAGCTAGAGCCTCCAGAACCTCTAAACCAGCCTCCATGATTTCTGGGCCGATTCCGTCCCCTGCTAGAGCTACTATTTTCTTTGTCATAGCCTTCTCCTTTACACACTAGGCATATCGCGATATGAAACGCTACGTCCCATCTCACCTGCATTCTCTTTTTGAACAAAGGTATTAGCGTTAATATAGGCAATAGCCGAAGCCTTCAGTACATCGAAATCAAGACCTGCTGCATTAAAGATGGTTTCTGTATCTCTGTTTTCAACAGTGACCAAGACCCGAGCCTGGGCATCAATTCCATCTGTTACCGCATCAATGGTATAGGACACCAAGCGAACTGATTGGTTAAAGAACTTGTCGATAGCATTAAAGATTGCTTCAACGGAACCTTGCCCTGTCGCATTAAATTCAACCTTCTCACCATCCATATTTGCTAGGCTAACGAGCGCTTCGATGTCATTATCTGCATGAGTTTGAAGTTGTAAATCATCAAAATGGAAGCCTTCTGGGTTTTCAACCATAGTTCCAGCGACCAGCGCACGAATATCTGCATCTGTAATTTCTTGTTTCTTATCGGCCAGTGCCTTGAACTTAGCAAAGAGTGGTTTGATATCCTCTTCTGTAAAGTCTAGGGCCAATTCTCTTAGTTTCTCAACAAAGGCATGGCGACCAGACAATTTACCAAGCGGAAGACTATTGCTCTTAACACCGACCAATTCAGGGGTGATAATCTCATAAGTAAGAGGATTTTTAAGGACTCCGTCTTGATGAATACCAGATTCGTGAGAGAAGGCATTGCCACCAACCACAGCCTTGTTTTTAGGAACTGGAATACCAGAGAAGCGAGAAACCATTTCTGACGTATTTATTGTTTCATTTAGGACAATACTGGTTTCTGCTTGATAGTAATCTTGGCGAATATTGAGGGCCACTGCAATTTCTTCCAAAGCAGCATTTCCAGCTCGCTCCCCAATACCATTGATAGTTCCTTCAACACGTCCTGCACCATTCTTGACAGCAGCAAGGCTATTTGCCACTGCCATTCCAAGGTCATCGTGACAATGAGGCGAATAGATAATCTGACGATCTGTCTTAACATTCTCAATCAAGTATTTGAAGATAGCTCCGTACTCTTCTGGCGTGGTAAATCCTACTGTGTCAGGGATATTGATATAAGACGCCCCTGCATCAACCGCTGTTTGAACAACTTGCAAGAGGAAATCCAACTCTGTTCTAGTTGCATCTTCAGGAGAGAATTCGACCACTTCAAACTTAGAACGAGCATAGGAAACATGCTCCTTAATAGCGACCAAAATTTCTTCCTTGCTCTTATTAAGCTTATACTTGCGATGAATCGGACTGGTAGCAATAAAAACGTGAACTTGTGGATACTTGGCGTCCTTGAGGGCCTCGTAGCAAGCATCAATATCAGACTTGACCGAACGTGCCAAACCAGTCACCGCTGTTTTCTTCAAGACCTTAGCAATCTCCTGCACTGCCGTAAATGAGTCTGGGCTAGCCGCTGGAAAACCAGCTTCAATGGCCGAAATGCCCCATTTCTCCAGCTGCCTTGCTATGGCAATTTTTTCTTTGATTGAAAAGTTAACACCCGGCGTCTGCTCTCCATCCCGAAGGCTGGTATCTAGAAATTCAACTGTTCTCATAAGATTTCCCCTTTTCCAAATGTGGTTTTTAAAAAAACATCTCGCTTAGAAGTCCAAGCGAGATGTTGATTCACTCCCGCTTGGTAAGCCAAACAGGACTAATGCTTTTTGCACTAGCCCGAGTACCTCAACAACAAAGCAAATTGATTAAACTTAGCTGTTTTCATGTTTGACTTTCTCCTTCGTTTGATATCTTGTTTAGTATTTTAGCATAGCTAAAAACACTTGTCAAGAAAAAATCCAATATTTTCTGAAAATTTCTTCAGTATAGAATATTTAGCTAATTGAAAGTTCTTGAAAATCCTTGAAAGATCTTATTTTTTAGAGGTTAAATTCCAACTTCTTTCTATCAATTCTAGGACTGCTGAATCTGACAAGGTATCATCAAAAGCCACACTAATCCAGTAACGTTTGTTCATATGGTAAGCTGGATAAATACCCTTTTGTGAAAGTAAGTTCGCTACTTGATCGTGTTTGAGATTGACTGCTTCCACTAATCCTTCTCTATCCTTTTCCAGCTTATCCCCAGAAATTCTCATCAAAACAGCATACCACCTTTGATTGCCTTCATGTCTTAACACTGCCGTATCAGGCGATTTCTCCCACAGATACTCCAGCTGATTTCCGTACTTTTCCTGAACCTGAGCCATAATACGCTTAGTCTGAGGACAGATATAATCCTGCACATCAAAACAGGCCTTCCTAATCTGGTAAAGAATCTCCAAACAAGCCTCACGGACACTTGCAACAAAACTTCCTCTCATACTTTCCATATGGACTTGAGGATAAAGATCACCCGTTTCCTGGTCAAAGACCTGAAAACTCACATTATCAGCAGTGATGGACACAACCATGACAAAGTCACCTTGCAAAATCTGGCAACTATAAGTCCAAACTCCACTACTTTCTAAAAAACCATAGGCACGAGCCTTTTCTTGATTAAACTGATAGGATTTAAAAATTTCAAACATAAGTGAAAACTGCTACCAAAAGCTAGCAGTTCCTTTCTATTTTTTAAAAGACAACCTTGGTTCCATGCAATTGTGTCACGCCCAACTGGTCGATAAAGGTTTGACGATTATCCAAGTCAATCCCCCCACCTGGTAAGATTTCAATTTTACCTTTAGCATGTTCCAAAATTCTGTGATAATGAGCAAAACGTTTGTCTAGTGAATCGCCAGATACACCAGCACGAGTTAGGATCCGAGTGACACCAGCTTGGCTGAGCCAGTCAATAGCTTCCAACTGGTCTTCGTCACTCAATTCATCAAAGGCCATGTGGAAGACAATTTCCATCCCCTTTGATGCAGCAATCAGCTTCTCAAGATTAGCTTTATCCAACTTCTTCTCAGCAGTTAAGGCACCAAATACAACCCCTTGACTTCCAGCCTGAGCAGTCAAACGAATATCTTCTAGCATGATAGCAATTTCCATATCATTATAAACAAAGTCGCCACCACGTGGACGAATCATAGTCATAATGGTCGTATTGTAGTTAGCTGCCAGTTCAACCGCCGCCTTGGTCACTCCATAGCTGGGTGTTGTTCCACCAACTGCTAGATTATCACAGAGTTCGATTCGACGAGCTCCAGCCTGCATCGCTTTTTCAAGCAAGGTCACATTTTCAGCACAAAATTCGTAAATCATTTGATTCTCCTTGAGTATTACTTTGAATTTATTATATCATATTGTTGTGAATATGCTTTCATTTTTATCAAGGGAAATAGTTACAAATTTTACTTATTCTTTGTCTGGAATGACCTTGAAGAGATAATAGGTGATAAAGATGGTCAAAGCTCCTAGAGCGATTTTGACTGGTAAAAGAGGTGCAAAATAAATGGAAATTCCCATCAAGATGTAGATGGATACGATGATTTTTTTCTTACGTTCACGCGCAATAGACTTGGTCTCACGAAAATCAGCTACATATGCTTGATAGAGTTTGGTATGATACAACCAATCTTCGAAGCGCTTGGAACTTCTGGAGAAACAAGCAATAGACAACAAAAGGAAAGGCGTTGTCGGCAACAAGGGTAAAACAACCCCAACAATAGCCAAGGCCAGTGATAAAAAACCAATAATAAGATAAATAATACGCATAACTACTCCTAATTAAAATAATCTTCTTCTAGTTTCGCATACAATGATGAATTTTGTCAAGCTCCAACCAAAAAGAGCCTGAAATTCACTTTCAGGACTCTCCTCTTATTTAATCTTTTCTTCTTCGTAGTCACCGTTACTACAAACAACCTGCTTGCCACCACCACGGACTTTTTTCTCCATGAGGAAATTGCCACATTTTGGACAATCACGACCAACAGGCTTGTCCCAAGAAGTAAATTCACATTCTGGATAGCGATTGCAACCATAGAAGAGGCGGTTACGTTTGGTTTTACGCTCAATGATTTGTCCCTGATGACAACTTGGACACTCAACACCGATTTCTTTCACGATTGCTTGGGTATGGCGGCAATCTGGGAAATTGCTACAAGCGTAGAACTTACCAAAACGACCAAGTTTAATGACCATTGGACTGCCACAGACTTCACAGTCAAATCCAGCTGGTTCATCCTTGATTTGGATTTTCTCCATTTCTTCTTCAGCCTTGGCCACTTCTTTAGAGAATGGTTTATAAAAGGCGTCAATAACACGTTGCCACTGCTCTTTTCCGACTTCGACATCATCCAGCTTGCCTTCCATTTCAGCTGTGAAGGTCACGTTTACTATATCTGGGAAATATTCAACGATGAGCTTGTTGACAATTTCACCCAACTCTGTCGGTTCAAAGCGTTTGGCTGCAAGGCGAACATAATAACGTTTCTGAATGGTTTCAATAGTTGGTGCGTAGGTTGATGGACGTCCAACCCCATTTTCCTCCAAGGTCTTGATCAAGGTCGCTTCAGAATAGCGAGCAGGCGGTTGTGTGAAATGTTGCTCTGGTTTGCTATTGACCTGCTTGACCATATCTCCAACAGCCATATCTGGTAACATCTTATTCTTATCAGAATCATTATAAATGGCAAGATAACCATCAAACTTAACCTGACTACCATTGGCAGCAAATTGGATCCCGTTTTGAGACAATTTAACAGCCATGGTATCAAAGACGGCCGCTGTCATCTGGCTAGCCACAAAACGATTCCAGATAAGGGTATAAAGCTTGAGCTGATCCTTATCCAGATACTTAGCAATACTTTCAGGTGTATTAAAGACACTAGACGGACGAATAGCCTCGTGGGCATCCTGAGCTCCTGATGCATTTTTGACCTTGCTACCATGCTTAGAATACTTGCTACCAAAACGGTCCGTAATGAAACTTGCTGCTTCGTTCTGCGCTACTGGACTGATACGAGTTGAGTCTGTACGCATATAGGTAATCAAACCTTGGACACCAGACCCAATATTAATCCCTTCATAGAGCTGTTGGGCAACCATCATGGTCTTTCGAGTACGGAAATTGATTTTATTAGCAGCATCCATCTGCATAGATGAAGTGGTATAAGGTAAAGGAGCATTACGTTTGCGCTCTTTCTTATCTACCTGATCCACTGAAAAGTCTTTACTAGTTAGACGAGATAAGACTTCCTTAACCTCGTCATTGCTAGTCAGTTTCAGCTTTTTACCATCTACTCCATAGAAAGCAGCCTGGAATTGCTTGGTTCCCTTTTTAAAGACAGCATCAATTGTCCAATATTCCTCTGGCTGGAAAGCATTGATTTCATTCTCACGATCAATGATTAACTTAAGCGCAATAGACTGAACGCGACCTGCTGACAAGCCCTTCTTGACCTTCTTCCACAAAATAGGCGAAATCGAGTACCCCACCAAGCGGTCTAGGACACGACGAGCCTGTTGGGCATCGACCAAGTCCATATCAATCTTACGAGGTTCTTTAAAAGCATTTTTGACCGCATCCTTGGTGATTTCATTGAAGACCACACGGTTGGCATCATTTTCATCCAAGTTGAGAATATGGGCCAAATGCCAAGAAATCGCTTCTCCTTCTCGGTCCGGGTCACTCGCCAGAAAGACTTTATTAGCTTTTTTGGCTTCTTTTTTCAAGTCATTAATGAGTGGACCTTTTCCTCGGATATTGATATATTGCGGTTCATAATTATTTTCAATATCGACGGACATACTGGATCTCTTCAAATCACGGATATGCCCGACACTGGCTAAAACCTTGTAGTTCCTGCCTAGATATTTTTCAATCGTTTTCGCCTTAGCAGGCGACTCCACGATGACTAGATTTTTTTTAACTGTTGATTTTTTCTTTTTTGTTGCCGTAGCCACAGTATCACACCTTTTCAAAGTAATAAACTTTATAAAGTGTAAACCATTTTGCCATAACTGTCAAGACTTAGCTCCTATATATAGAAGAAAAGTTTGTCTAGTAAGCGAAATTTCGTCTTAAAATTCAAATTCCGCAAGAACATCCTTCCCACTGGTGACCAATTTTGCTCCTTCTTGAATCAAATGATGGCAACCGTCTGATAGTCCATCTAAAATGCTACCAGGAATAGCAAAGACATCGCGCCCTTCCTCCATTGCTCGCTCACAGGTAATGAGACTCCCCGAGCGCATCTTAGCCTCTGCTACAATCACACCACGGCAAAGTCCAGAAATAATGCGATTACGGGCAGGAAAATGAAATTTCAGAGGCTGTTCGCCAGGTCCATATTCACTAAGAACCAGATGGTCATTTCCGATATAGTCTTGCAAACGTTTATTGGCTTTAGGATAAAACACATCCAGACCTGTTCCAATCACTGCAATGGTTTTTCCACCATTCTGGAGAGCTGCCATATGAGCTGCTGTGTCAATGCCCTTGGCTAATCCACTGACGATAACCAGTTCATTTTCCAAACCCTGAATGACTTTTTCAACTGACTTAGCTCCCTGTTTGCTACAAGCGCGACTACCCACAACCGCTACCTTTGGAAATTTCAAGAGATCCAGATTGCCCTTGTAAAATAAAAGCACAGGTGCATCATAAATTTCACTTAGATCCCAAGGATAACAGTCATCTAAAATAGAGAAAGATGGAAATTTTTGAAATTCCTTCTCCAAATACGCATCGTCTATCTGAAAATAACGTTCCATAAAAACGGCTGGATTTCGGCAACCTGATATATCTGCAATGTCACCCAACAAAAGTTCTTGATCAACACTTTCACCGTATTCTAGTACTTTCAAAATCTGTTGATTGGTCAAACCTGATTTTTTTAATTTATAGATTTCATAGTTTGTGATTTTCATAAATAGCCCCATTTCTTTTTCTACTCATCTATCTATTCGTAAAAAAATCAAAAAAACATCCGACTATTTTAGCCAGATGTTGGAATTTTTAATTTTCGTTTTTAAGAATTTCTTCTAATTTATGATAATCTTGAACACTATCAATTTCATAGATGCTATTGCCTTCTAATTCTTCAACATAGACATCTAGCTCTTTGATATTATCCTTAACCATATTGTCCCAGTAGAGATCTACAAATTCACCACTTGCATAGGCCTTATCGATAAAGCTGACAATCTTTTCTGCTGTTGGAGCATCCCAGAAAGAGACACCACTAAGGATACGACCAGCCTTGCTATCAACAGTAATGTCTTGAACCTTATAGTCATCTCCATAGACCAAGAACCATTCGTTGGTACAATCTTCACGATAAACACTAAAATAAGTCGAACGTGTCAAATCATTGCGGAACATATTTTTGAAGAGATAGTTATCTGCATCAATAACATAGCTGTTAGCCAATTCTTCTTTTACAAGATAGAGAGAGTAAAAGTTATTGTAGTCAGCGTATTTATCATTGAAAACGAGGCGAACTCCATATTTTTCTTTTAAGTAATCGAATTGTTCTTTAAGGTAACCAACGATGATGATGATGTCATTGATTCCTTTTTCTTTGAGAAACTCAATTTGGTATTCGATCAAAGGTTTCTGATTAACCTGAACCAAGGCTTTAGGGGTATTTTCGGTCATAGGACGCAAGCGAGTTCCCAATCCCGCTGCTAAGATAATGGCTTTCACACGAATCTCCTTTATTCTTTAATAATAATATAAACTCCAGCAATGACGACAAGTGACGTAATAATTGTCAGCATATCTAGCGGTGCACCCAAGAAAACAACTGCAAACAAGACTGTCCATACTACATAGCTCACGTTCAAGCCTGTAGCCTTGGCTGGTTGCAAGCGATTGATAGCGATATAATAAGCCAGGTAGGAAATCATATCAAAGGCCGCAAAGACAATCATAAGACCTAGCAATTGTCCATTGGCCACTTCTGCAAATGACTGATGAGAGAAGAGCACAATCACAAGATAGGACAAGAATGAAGTTACTTGACGGATCAAGAGAGCCTCGATTTCACTCAATTCACTTTCCATGGCAAAGGAGCTAAGAACACTCTCACTTCCCCATGCAATAGCACAAATCAAAGCACAGAGAATCCCAATGTAGAAGGAATTGACCTGTTCAACCTTATAGGTCTGAGCAATTATCCCTCCAATAATCAAGACAATCCCAAACACAGTATTTTTCGAAATCTTGTGCTTCAAAAAGAAGAAAGCCAATAAAACTGAAATCGCAGGGTAAATAGCCGATACAGATGAAGCTAAGGAACTTCCGATATACTTAACCGCATAAAGATTGGCCTGCATACCGATAGGGCCTGCTAGCAAGGCTCCGATGATAACACTAACATTGCGAATATTTAAGAAAATTGAGAGACGAACTTTTCCTTCTTTTACCAAGAGAAAAGCTAGTAAGATAAAGATACTCAAGAAATCGTGAGCAGCGGCCACCACAAAGGGCGACAAATCTGTAAAAATCGAAAAGATATAAGCACTAATCGTTAGACCTAAACCCCAGAAAATACCTGAGAGTAGACCAAAAGAAACTCCATTTTTATTTTTCATCTGAACCTCCATAATATGACAAACCTTTAACAGCTCTTTGGTAACGACTCACACCATAGTCACCAAAATCTGCACCTTGCTCTTCTTTGTAGACTGTCCATAGACTCCAAATAGCATCTTGCAAAATTTTATAGATTGCAATCTTTTCACGAGAGACAGGTGTTTGCTCACTCTCATAGTGAGACAAGAAGTCTTCTTCCTCTTGACGAGTGAATTCAGACTCTAAAAAGAGGGCAGCCAAATCCCACATTGGATCGTTCATTGATGAATATTCCCAGTCAATCAGATAAAGTCGTCCTTGTGGTGACTCGATAAAGTTTTCAGGCACCAAATCGATATGACAAGATTTTCTGTCAACACCTAAGTCAGCCAGTCTTTTCTCTAAGGAGAAGACTTCTTCTCGAACAGCTTCATAGTTGACATAAGGGATTTTCTCTTCAATCAAGGATTCGTATTTTTTGATTTCTTCAAAAGGAGCAAATTCTCCTCTTAACTCCTTACCAGATGCATGAATAGTTTGTAATATTGGAGCAATTTTGTCAAATTTGGTCTTGATTGACGTTGAATCAAGCGTAATCGCAGATTCGATATACTCATTTACTTTGATACCAGCATCAATATCAAAAAGATAATTTTTTACATCTAGGTCTAAATCTTTAAGTAGTTCAAGATTGTACTTTTCATCTTGACGATTGATCAGCTTTTCTGTCCCTTTACCAAAGAACTTAACGATGTATTGCTTATTTGTTGTTTTGACCAAATAGTTTTGATTGGTCATTCCCCCCAGTTGTTCAACACTGAGGACTTCCTCTTCTTGACTAAGTAGGGAAGAAATTTTTTCTTTAATGATTTTCTCCACAATTAACCTCCAGCACTTATACTTCCCACTTAAACACGGTTTTAAAGGCTGTGTTTAAATCGGTTGCAAAGACACGGTGAATATCTTTAATTTCTCTTACAGGTTCTTCTAGATAAAGGATATTTTTAAGACGATTGGCGAATTTCTTGACTTCCATCATTTGGATTGCATTTTCAAAATCAATGCGACCAGAACGAGAGGAACCAACCAAGAGCAAGCCTTTTTCTAAGGCATCGCGTGTATTGAGATTGACTTTATACTCGCTAACACCCATCATGAGAATCGTTCCCTGAGGACGAATATAGCGAATCAAGTCATTAATGGCTGGTCCAGTACCATCACCACCACAACACTCAAAAGCATGGTCAAAGGTCAAATCTTCAGGAATATTATCAGTAATATGGCATTCTTTGGCAAATGAGAAAAGTTCCAATTTTTCCCAATGACGACCAATAACCACAATCTCTGCTTCTGGCAAAGTATAGTTGATAATATTGGCAACCACAAATGCTAAACTTCCATCTCCAATAACGGCGATTCGGTCCCGCTTGCTATGAGCGAGGGTCAATAGACGATTCATAGCGTGCATGCCGACACTGACAAACTCTGTAATCGCTGCAACCGTGTCTTCAATGGCATCATAAGCCACCACACGGTCTTTAGGGAGAGAAACAAACTCTCTCATAAAGCCATCAAAACCACTAGACAAGAAATGGGTCCCTGTCATGTAGTTCTCATAGAATTCTTCATCACTCTGCATAGGAGGCTGATTTGGAATCATGACAACTTTTTGACCAACCTCATAGGTTCCCGTCGGGTCAGAAATAACGGTTCCACATGACTCGTGAATCATCGCCATTGGAAGCTTTTTATTCAAAATCTTGGGATCACGTTTTCCTTGGTAGTAACGCTGATCCGCATGACAGACCGCCATATAATTAGGGCGGATGAGGATATGATTCTCTTGGTCAATAGCCTCTTCCTGATATTTGACATTGATAAACTTAGGCTTAGTTAGTTGATAAATTTGATTAATCATTTTACTAGTCTTTCTCAATCATACTTTTTGCAATCTTCAAATCTGTTACGGTTGTGATTTTAAGATTTGAATATTCACCCTTGGCCAAGGCCACATCTTTTCCTTTAATGACAAATATTTTACATGCATCTGTCAAGATTTCCTTCTCTTCAGCAGAGAGAGAACCGTAAAGGTCCATGAAGTCCTTGCAACGGAATGTTTGAGGTGTTTGTCCTTGATAAAGGTGAGCACGATTTGGAATATCTGTAATAAATTGACCATTGGTACTTTCAACGATAGTATCAACCGCTTCTACCACTGTATCCACTGCGTCATGATTTTGGGCAAGTTGGATATTGTCCTGAATCATGCGAAGTGTAATAAATGGACGAACAGAATCATGGGTAACAACGATATCCTCTGAAGTAAGCGGACGATAAGCATCAATGGCTTCAATGATTTTCTCAATACTTGTATTGCGGTCAGCACCACCTTTTGTAATGATGATACGTTCCTTATGAAGAGGAAGATATTTATCTACAAGATCTTCTGCATGAGAAACCCAGTCTCCATGAACCCCAACTACAATTTTTTCAATACTTGGTTCCAAGACAAATTTTTCAATTGTATGAATCAAAATAGGTCGATCACCTAGCTCTAAAAATTGTTTTGGCAAGTTACTGATTCCCATGCGTGTGCCAGTTCCACCAGCAAGAATTCCTGCATAAATCATCTATTTTCTCCTTTGTCTTACTAAAAAAACTTATTCTCTCTATTATACCACAATCTAGTCCTATCATGAAAGAAATACCGACCCTCCCGTTCTAGAATAGAAGGTTTAAGGAGTTCTATTATTCAAAGAAACTAGTCCATTTCTAGTAATGACTAGGAATTCTGTAGTCATTACCAATAAATGGCTGTGAAATTTTAGAGTTCTTCAGAATAATATAGTTTTCTTAAAGAAAGCTTAAAATAAAACTTTGGAACTTCAAAGTGATTACTTGACTTATACTCAATGAAAATCAAAAAGCAAACTAGGAAGCTAGCCGTAAGCTGTACTTGAGTACGGTAAGGCGACGCTGACGTGGTTTGAATTTGATTTTCGAAGAGTATTACTGCCCTTCATTTCTTATTAGCTGACTTTATGATATAATGAAAAACGAGGTAAATTGAATGAAAAGTATAAAATTAAATGCTCTATCTTATATGGGAATTCGTGTCTTGAATATTATTTTTCCCATCTTAACTGGTACCTACGTCGCGCGTGTCTTGGACCGAACTGACTATGGTTACTTCAACTCAGTTGACACTATTTTGTCATTTTTCTTGCCCTTTGCGACTTATGGGGTCTATAACTACGGTTTACGGGCCATCAGTAATGTCAAGGATAACAAAAAGGATCTTAATAGAACCTTCTCTAGTCTTTTTTATTTGTGCATAGCTTGTACGATTTTGACCACTGCTGTCTATATCCTAGCCTATCCTCTCTTCTTTACTGATAATCCAATCATCAAAAAAGTCTACCTTGTTATGGGGATTCAACTCATTGCCCAGATTTTTTCAATCGAGTGGGTCAATGAAGCTCTGGAAAATTACAGTTTTCTCTTTTACAAGACTGCCTTCATCCGTATCCTGATGCTGGTATCTATTTTCCTGTTTGTCAAAAATGAACACGATATTGTTGTCTATACACTTGTGATGAGTTTATCGACACTGATTAACTATCTGATTAGTTATTTTTGGATTAAAAGAGACATTAAGCTTGTTAAAATTCACATAAGTGATTTTAAACCGCTTTTTCTCCCTCTAACAGCCATGTTGGTCTTTGCTAATGCCAATATGCTCTTCACTTTTTTGGATCGTCTCTTCCTCGTTAAAACAGGGATTGATGTCAACGTTAGTTACTATACCATGGCTCAGCGAATTGTGACCGTTATAGCTGGAGTTGTAACAGGAGCTATCGGAGTGAGTGTGCCTCGTCTCAGTTACTATCTGGGGAAAGGAGACAAAGAAGCCTATGTTTCTCTGGTTAACAGAGGAAGTCGAATCTTTAACTTCTTTATCATTCCACTGAGTTTCGGACTCATGGTTTTAGGACCAAATGCTATCCTACTTTATGGTAGTGAAAAATATATCGGAGGCGGTATCTTAACCTCTCTCTTCGCTTTTCGCACGATTATCCTGGCACTGGATACCATTCTTGGTTCCCAAATTCTCTTTACAAATGGCTATGAAAAACGAATCACAGTCTATACAGTCTTTGCAGGATTACTCAATTTGGGCTTAAATAGTCTCCTCTTTTTCAACCACATCGTGGCTCCTGAATACTACTTACTGACAACTATGCTATCAGAGGCCTCTCTACTTGTTTTCTATATCATTTTCATCCATAGAAAACAACTCATCCACTTAGGACATATCTTTAGCTATACTGTTCGATACTCGCTCTTTTCACTTTCCTTTGTAGGAATTTATTTCCTGATTAATTTCTTGTATCCCGTGGATATGGTCATTAATTTGCCATTTTTGATTAATACTGGTTTAATTGTCTTGCTATCAGCCATCTCTTATATTGGTCTACTTGTCTTCACCAAAGATAGCATTTTCTATGAATTTTTAAACCATGTCCTAGCCTTAAAAAATAAATTCAAAAAATCTTAGGAGTATAGAATGAAACAACTAACCATTGAAGATGCCAAACAAATTGAATTAGAAATTTTGGATTATATTGATACTCTCTGTAAAAAGCACAATATCAACTATATTATTAACTACGGTACTCTGATTGGGGCGGTTCGACATCAGGGCTTTATTCCTTGGGACGACGATATTGACCTGTCCATGCCTCGAGAAGACTACCAACGATTTATAAACATTTTTCAAAAGGAAAAAAGCAAATATAAGCTCCTTTCCTTAGAAACTGATAAGAACTACTTTAACAACTTTATCAAAATGACCGACAGTACAACTAAAATTATTGATACTCGGAATACAAAAACCTATGAGTCAGGTGTTTTTATCGATATTTTCCCTATGGATCGCTTTGATGACCCTAAGGTCATTGATATTTGTTATAAGCTGGAAAGCTTCAAACTTCTGTCTTTCAGTAAACATAAAAATATTGTCTATAAAGATAGCCTCTTAAAAGATTGGATACGAACAGCCTTCTGGTTACTCCTTCGACCTGTTTCTCCTCGTTATTTCGCACATAAAATCGAGAAAGAAATTCAAAAATATAGTCGTGAAAATGGGCAGTATATGGCTTTTATCCCTTCTAAATTTAAGGAAAAGGAAGTCTTCCCAAGTGGTACCTTCGATAAAACAATCGATTTACCCTTTGAGAATTTGACCCTTCCTGCGCCAGAAAAATTTGATACTATTTTGACACAATTTTATGGAGATTATATGACCCTACCACCAGAAGAAAAACGCTTCTACAGTCATGAATTTCACGCTTATAAATTGGAGGATTAGGATGCAATATTTAGAAAAAGAAGAAATTAAAGAAATTCAACTAGCCCTGCTAGACTATATTGATGAGACTTGTAAGAAACATGATATTCCTTATTTTCTAAGTTATGGAACCATGCTTGGAGCTATCCGCCACAAAGGTATGATTCCCTGGGACGATGATATTGATATTTCCCTTTATCGTGAAGATTATGAGCGCTTATTGAAGATTATTGAGGAAGAAAATCACCCTCGCTACAAGGTTCTTTCCTACGATACATCTTCTTGGTACTTCCATAATTTCGCATCGATTTTGGACACTTCTACTGTTATCGAAGACCATGTTAAGTACAAGCGTCATGACACCAGTCTCTTTATCGATGTCTTCCCAATTGATCGCTTTACAGACTTGAGCATTGTCGACAAGAGTTATAAGTATGTAGCCCTTCGTCAACTAGCTTATATCAAAAAATCACGCGCAGTTCACGGTGATAGCAAATTAAAAGATTTTCTAAGATTATGTAGCTGGTACGCCCTCCGATTGGTCAATCCCCGTTACTTTTACAAGAAAATTGATCAACTAGTCAAAAATGCTACAACCAACACTCCTCAATATGAAGGAGGAATTGGGATTGGTAAGGAAGGTATGAAAGAAGTCTTCCCAGTTGATACCTTTAAAGAACTCATCTTAACTGAGTTTGAAGGCCGTATGTTACCAGTTCCTAAAAAATATGACCAATTTTTAACCCAGATGTATGGCGATTATATGACACCACCATCAAAAGAAATGCAAGAATGGTATAGTCACAGTATTAAAGCTTATCGCGAAAGCTGATTAAGGACGACCATATAAACTACAAAAAGGCTGGGGAAAAACTCAATTTCAGGAGAAAATGAAGTAATTATTCCTACAACAAAACGCATAATATCAGGTCTTGAACACCTAAATATTATGCGTTTTTAATTTTTCTTCAATCCATTACAATAGATAGAGAACTCAATTTCTTATAAGTAAAGGAATTTGAAAATAGCTACTGCCGCAATTGCTGCTGCGATCGGTGCTACTACTGGTACCCAAGAGTACCACCATTTTGAATCGCCTTTGTGCTCACCAAGAACTGATTTTGGAAGGAAAGCATGAAGGAGACGTGGTCCCAAGTCACGGGCTGGGTTCAAGGCAGGTCCTGTAGGTCCACCAAGTGATGTTACCAAGGCCATAACAAGGAATCCAAGTGCCAAGTGAGCTACTGAAAGTCCTGAAGCAGTATGTGGTGCTACTTGGGCTTTGATTGCTAAATCAGAAAAGTCAACATTTTGACCTGCTTGACTAGCCATTTGTTTCATGTATTGAAGCACTTCAGAACCAAAGAAGTTTTTAGTCATTCCAAGGGCTGCAAAGAAAAGAACAAATGATCCAACAAACTCATTTACAAAACCATTAACAGTTGCTGCAAAATGTGATTCTTTTGTACCATTATCCAAACTTGAAATTGTTGAGAAAGTACCCAAAATGTTGTTTGGATTTTCAGTTTTCAAGTAGTATGGGCGGTGTGTTGCCACAACCAAGGCTTGACCAAAGATAGCACCCAAAACTTGTGCGATGATATAAGGCGCAACTTGAGCCCAAGGGAAAAGACCGCTGATTGCAAGTCCAAGAGTGAAGGCTGGGTTGATGTGGTTACCAGATACGTTACCAAACATCAAGGCTGGGATCATAACCCCCATACCATAACCAACAGCGATAACGATCCAGCCACTTTGGTGACCTTTCGTACCTTTAAGTTCAACGTTGGCAACTGCACCATTTCCAAGAATGATCAAAATAGCAGTTCCCAAAAATTCAGTGGCATATTTAATTGCCCATGTGAAATCCATTTGATAGATTCTCCTTAAAATTTTTTAGACAATCCTTATTCTATCAATTTTTACATCTTTTAGCAACTACTTTCCCGAAAGATTGTGATAGAAAACGGTTCCAAATCTTATAAACTAATCTTTGTTTTCAAGATATCCCCAGTTCATTATGTTATCTACGCTAATCTGATGCTTTTATGTCAATTCCTCCTGATACATAGTATAGGGAATAAGAAGTATCTTTCCCCATTCACCAATCAGAGTTTTGCTATGAAAACAAAACTCTATCCTTCTAATGAAACAATCTTAACCTGATTTATATAAAAATTCTCGTCACATTTCCATAAAAGCTCAGCCATATTTTTGTAAGAAATGGATTTATCGTGATCTGCTCTAATCGTAAGATTATAACCACTTTCATTCCTATCCATGTCAATATTTAGATTGTAAAATCCCTTCTGTTCAATGAGAATATTCAAGGTATCTATTGAAGGTTTATTGGTTACAAATCCAGTCATTCTGATATGATAATGAGTATCGCTTTTCAAAAATTTGGAGCTACTTTTCTGAACAGAGACAACAATTAAACTGCAAAATAAGCCTAGAAAAGCAAAACCTGCTCCAATCGCCATCCCAATACCTGCAGTTACCCAAATACCAACTGCTGTGGTGATACCACTGATTTTTTTATCCCTCATGAAAATAATACCACCGCCAATGAAACTAATTCCACTGACAATTTGGGCCGCAACCCTAGAAGTATCATCATTAGGCGTATCCAAGAAAGCTTCTTTTGATAAAATCATCATTAAAGTTGCAGTTAAGGCAACTAAGATATGAGTCTTTCTCCCAGCCTGCTTGTGCTTAGACTTTCTTTCATAGCCAATGATAAAACCAGAAAAACAAGATAATAAAATGAGAATAATATATCGGACTTCAATCGGTAGAGCTATCGTATCAAGCATTATTTTCCTCCTCTATCACTCATAATTTTATATTATAGTCCTAGTTGAAACTTTTTCAAGAGAATATATTAGTTGAAAATTGTCCTTTTTAAAACAAAAAACCGCAGTTACCCTCTAGTAATAACTTGCAGTTTTCTGTAACTAATGGATTCTTACAATGTCTCAAACAATTCTTGCATTTGCACATCATCTGGAACCAGTTTTAAGTAAGCTTGTGCATTGACTTTGGCTTCCTCAAAGTAGCCCAATTCACGCAAGAGATAGATATAGTGTTCCAGAAACTCTGGATTGTCCTTTAAATCTACTGCCAACTCTTGGTAAAGCTCATAGGCAGTATCCAAATCGTCCATTTCTTGATAGGAACGAGCAATCATCCACTTGGTCAAGAGATTTTCTGGCTCCTCACTTTGCAAGTCTAGAATGTCTTCATAACGTTCCTGCTCCAGATAAATAGTTGCTAGACGGAGTAAGATTTCTTCCGTATCCTCAGCATCTTCTTTAGCAGTAAGGAGGTAGTTCTCTGCTCCACTAGCATCATGCAATTCATAGGAAAATTGTGAAGCTACTAACAAGAGTCTTGTTTCAAACGGATTTTTCTCCAACCCTTGCTTAGCGATACGCAGGGCTTCTTGAACTTGATGTTCCTTATGTAAGGCCTGACTGTAACCATACTCATATCCTTCAAAATCAGGTGAAATGGTATCAAGTTGCTTAAAGTAGAGGACAGCTTTTTGGTATTCTTCTTGATCAAAGTAAAGACTGGCCAACTCAAAAGCTGTTAGGTCATCGTATTCTAACTCCAGAGCTTTTTCTAAAAACCCTGTAGCTGTTTCAAATTTCCCTAACTGGGCATAGGCAAAGCCAATCCGTTGATAGGTGGAAATGCCCGTTTGCTCATAAATCGAGCGATTATCTAACTGGGCATAGCCTTGAATGGCCTCTTGGTAATTTTCCAACTCACTATCTAATTCTGCCAAGCCCAATATCAAGAGAGGATCCTCTGAGTAAGTCAATGCTTCTAACAATTTCTCACGTGCCACATCTGTCAAACCTTCCATCTGGTAAAGGTCCGCTTTAAGTGCCAAAGCCGACACATACCAGTCACTGTCAGCTTGGATTTCCTCAAGATAAGCAAAGGCTTCTTCAATTTGACCATCCTCGCTAGCAATTGTTGCTAGATTTAGATTAACCTCTGGGAAATCCTCTACAATTTTCAGGTAAATTTCCTTGGCCTGAGGATAAAAACCAATTCCTTCAAGATAAGTCGCTAATTCATAAAGAAGCTCACTTGGATCATTCTCTAAAGCTTTGACGAAATAATGTTCTGCCTTAACTAAATCTTGCTCTTCCAAAGCCTGTAACATCTGTTGACTATTGTTCACTCTTGGCTTCCTCTCCCTCTAGTTCATATAGGCCACTGACTACCTTATACCATTCAAAAATCGCTGAAATGACAACTTTAGCAGAGGCATAAACCGGAATACCGAGCAAGACTCCCCATATGCCAAACATGGATCCTGAAGTTAACAAGACAAAGAGAACATTAATGGGATGGATGTTTAATTGACTTCCCAAAATCAATGGAGAGACAAAACGGCCTTCAATAGTTTGTTCTACGATAAAGACAATCACTACTTTCAAAAGCATGACTGGACCAGCAATCAAGCCCAATACTAAGGCAGGAAGCATGGCTAGGAAACTACCAAGATAAGGAACCAGATTTAAGATACCAGCAGTAACACCAAGCGTAACCGCATAGCGTAGAGCAATGATCTTGAAGAAGATGATAAACATTACTGCTACAATAATAGCCACTGTCACTTGCCCTCGAACATAGTTGGACAACTGCTGATTCACATCTGATAAAACTTGTCCAACAGGTTCTTTCAATTTCGTTGGCATGAATTGGGTCAAATAGTGACGCAGGCCTTTCCCATCACGTAAGAGATAAAAGAGCATGAAAGGAACGATAATCAAGGCAACAATCACTTGAGATGCACCGCTAATAAAGGCGCTTACCCAGTTGACCGCCTGAGAAGAAACCTTACTTGCCCAAACTGTAGCCTGACTAGAGAAGTTTGTCAAAACTTGCTCTAACTGAGGCCTGAAATCATCTGGCAAACGCTTGGTGACCAAATCATCAATAACCCGATCAGCATCTTCAAGGTAGATTGGTACATTTCTTGCAAATGTTAAGACCTGACGTTGCAGATTTGGAATCGCTACTGCCAAGCCCCAAATGATAAAGAGAGCGATGATGACAAAGACAATAGTGATAGCTATAACACGATTAATTTTGTGTTTCTCCATCCAATCAACAATGGGATTCAGTAAATAATATAGCAAACCAGATAGAATGACTGGTAACATCACAACTGCCAAAAAGTCCAAAACAGGTGAAAATAGAAAACTAATCTTACTTAAAATAAAAAGATTCAGTCCCAACAATAAGGTTACCAAAAATACCGTAATTGCCTTGTTATCCAAAAACCACTTGAAAAACCAAGACAGGCTAAAATGTTTCTCTTTTTGTTCCATAAATAATTCCTTTCTGTCGTCCTTTCATTATACCATTTTTAGACCAAAATAACTCTTTTTTAAAGTGCTTACATAGAGACAGCGACATAAAAAATCCCCTCAAAAGAGGAGATTTGATTAGTCTTGAATATGACGGTCTAAGTTCTTCTGATAATCTGCGTTTGATTTGGCTTTTTCATCAGCAAATTTCTTGCGGAACTCATCCATTTCTTTAGTAGTGACAATCTTATCTTGGATTTTCAGATACTTGTAGCTATTTTCACTAGTCTTGTCACCTACCCAGCCACCGGCACCACTGCCAGGAACCATTTTCGTCACTAGCATTTGAGCACCATCAGAGTATACTGGAATAACAAGTGCACTATCTGACAACCAAGCTTGGGCCTTAGCATATTTGGAATAACGTTTTTGAAGGTCTGTTTTCTCACTATTTGCATCATCAATCAGTTCTTTGTATTTATCCAATCCAACTGTTTTAATAACTGGATTGTCTGTTCCTGGTGCCACACCAAGAGCACTTAGGAGACTTGGACCTGAAGTTGGATCAAATACATCTAGATAAGTCGATGGATCTGCAAAGTCTGGAGTCCAACCACTGACTGCATTAATATCCCAGTCAGTATTTGCATTGGAAGTAGCTAGAGTAGTCATACTTCCCAATTCGTCATCAGAAACTTGTTGAATATCAACAACTACATTGTCAGAGCCTAAGGCTTCCTCAATGGATTGTTTATAAGACTGAACCTGACGAATAAAATCTGGATTTGATGAAGAAATTGGCAAATCTAAATGAATTGGGAACTGTACTCCATCAGCTTGAAGAGTTTTCTTAGCAGCTTCAAACTTAGTTTTAGCCTTGTCTACATTATGAAGTGAATCTTGGGCATCATCAAGACTGACATCTTTCCAGACATTATCCAATTTATCCAATTCTGTCTTAGTAACTTGACCAAATGTTTGATCTCCTACTTGTACAAATGTTGGAGGAGTGAAACTTGTCCGTAACTTACGAGGTCCTACTTCATCACCAAATACTTGAGAGATCCCTGCTTTACGATCTACCGCAAAAGCCAAGGCTTGACGGAAATCTTTGTTTAACAAGGCTTTCTTAGTAGAAGTTTTTTCTGTATCACTTGTTTTAGCAGTGTGATTGTAATTTACACGGTCGATATTGGTTGAGATATAAAAAACTCCTCCACGCTGTTGACCATACACAATATTATCCTTGTATTTTTCTTTTAGACGTTCATAGTTAGCAGAGTTTTTAAAGAGTGGTGCAGCTGGATAGTGTCCCTCATCAAAACCGCGTCCTAGAGAGTCTGCATCTTGACCATCAAAGAAGGATAACTTGATATCATCAATAAAGACATTTTGTTTATCCCAGTAGTTTTGATTTTTGGTCATTTCGATAGAAGACTTAGATGTAAGACCTTTGAGGAGATAAGGCCCATTGTATAGAATGCTCGTTACATTAGTTGGTTTACCAAAGTCATCTCCTTTAGAAGCTAAAAAGTCTTCATTTACTGGTGCAAGAACTCCCATTGTTGTTTTTGAATTCCAGAAAGATTCTGGATGGTTCAAAGTATAAACAACAGTATAATCGTCAGTTGCTTTTACCCCAACACTAGAAAAATCTGTTGTTTTCCCATTTACATAGTCATCCAATCCTTTGATAGAATCCTGTACGAGATAAAGAGCCTGTGATTTCTTATCTGCTGCGTGTTTCAGACCAGTCACAAAGTCTTGAGCCTTGACTTCACCATACTCTTCCCCCTCATTGGTATACCATTTGATACCCTGACGGATTTTATAGGTATAGGTCAAACCATCTTTGGAAACAGTCCAATCTTCTGCAACTGATGGAACAAGATTCCCATATTGGTCATTTTCAAGCAAACCGTCAATAACGTTACCTGTGACCTGTTTAGTGCTGACATTTCCAGAAACTGTATAATCCAAAGTAACAGGATCTGATGAAAATACATAAGCATAAGTAACTGGTTTAGTTGCTTCCTTATTCCCAGTACCAGATGAACACGCTGCTAGAACAGCTGCCGAGAGTATAGCAACTCCTGCTGCTAAGAAAACTCGTTTTTTCATAGTCAAACTCCTTTGATAATTTGTATAGGATTATTATATCACTTTTGTTAAGTAAATCAATGAAAACATTCTTAATATTATCATGAAAAGAATTAGGCAAAGCACTTGCAAAGCTTGATTTTTTCATACTACCATTTTTGTGATATAATAGTCTTATCTTTATATAGAGGTAAAGTTATGAAAGAAACTGTTTATTTTGGAACTTATACACGTCGTACTTCCCAAGGGATTTACAAAGCAGACTTTGATACAGAAACTGGTCAACTTGCAAATCTAGAACTTTTTGCTCCTGAACCAAGTCCAACCTATCTTGCTTTTGACCAGCACCAACATTTATACACCGTTGGTAGTCAAGACAATAAGGGGGGGATTGCAGCCTATCAAACTGATGGAACTTTATTAAATCATGTCGTTGAAGAAGGAGCTCCCCACTGTTATGTTGCTGTGGATGAAAAGCGTGATTTAGTCTATGCAGCCAACTACCATAAAGGACAGGTCCTTGTTTATAAACGTCAGGAAGACGGTAGTCTTCTACTTAGTGATGTGGATCAACACAGTGGCCAAGGTCCACATGAAAATCAAGCATCTCCTCATGTTCACTTTACAGACTTAACACCTGACCACTATCTAGTGACCTGTGATTTGGGTACTGACCAAGTCATCACCTATGACCTTGATCAAGAAGGAAAATTATCTAAGCTCTATACCTATCATAGCCAGCCAGGAGCAGGCTCACGCCATATTATTTTCCATAACCATTATAAAATCGCTTATCTCATTTGTGAACTCAATAGCACTATCGAGGTTCTAATCTACGATGGTGTTGGCGAATTTGAACGCATGCAAATCATTTCAACTCTACCAGACGGTTATGAAGGCTTTAATGGTACTGCTGCTATTCGTCTCTCTAAAGATGGTAAATACCTCTACGCTTCTAACCGTGGTCATGATTCTATCGCAGTATATACAATACTTGCGGACGGTAGCTTAGAGTTGTTAGAAATCGTTCCGACACATGGTAAGACTCCGCGGGATTTTGATTTGACACCAGATCAAGAATTCCTTATTGCTGTCCATCAAGACTCTGACAATGCAACCGTCTTTAAACGCAATCCTGAAACTGGTCGTCTAGCAGAACTTTCCAACGACTTCCATGTCCCAGAAGCAGTCTGCATCAGTTTTGCACCTTAAGAAAACATAAAAAATGAACTTGGAATTTTCAAGTTCATTTTTTTCTTATAGTCTATTTCCGACATTGATACGATTAATAGCACGTTGCAAAGCGATCTTAGCACGACGTTCTTGATCAATCAAGTTTTTTTCATGGGCTTCTTCGATTTCACGTTCTGCTCGAAGCTTGGCACGTTCTGCACGGCTAACATCGATATCACGAGCACGTTCTGCAGAATCCGCAACGATTGTAATGATATCATTGGCAATTTCAATAACGCCTCCGTTTACTGCAATCCAGTTCACGTGATCTTCATCATCAATACGTTTTACCTTTACTTCATCAACTGCTAAAACCGCAATCATATTTTCATGTCGTGGCAAGATCCCCATCTCACCATCCAGAGTTCGAACCGATACATAGCTGGCATGGTGATCATAGACGAGACCATCTGGTGTCACGATCTGGACAGTTAACTGAGCCATAGATCACCTCTTAAAATCCCATTTTTTCAGCTTTTGCAATCACATCTTCGATAGAACCTACACCACGGAAGGCATCTTCTGGCAAGTTGTCATGTTTACCATCAAGGATTTCCTTAAAGCCACGTACAGTTTCAGCAACTGGTACATAAGAACCTGGCTGACCAGTAAATTGTTCCGCAACGTTGAAGTTTTGTGACAAGAAGAACTGGATACGACGGGCACGAGCAACCAAGGTCTTTTCTTCATCAGAAAGCTCATCCATACCAAGGATAGCAATGATATCTTGCAACTCATGGTAACGTTGAAGGACACGTTTTACTTCAGCAGCAACTGCATAGTGCTCTTCTCCAACGATTTCAGGTGCCAAGGCACGTGAGCTTGAAGCAAGTGGGTCAACGGCTGGGTAGATACCCAATTGTACCAACTTACGTTCCAAGTTTGTAGTTGAATCCAAGTGGGCGAAGGCTGTTGCTGGCGCTGGGTCAGTATAGTCATCCGCTGGCACATAGATCGCTTGGATAGAGGTTACAGAACCTTTCTTAGTTGATGTGATACGCTCTTGCAATTGACCCATTTCCGTAGCAAGTGTTGGTTGGTAACCAACGGCTGATGGCATACGACCCAAAAGGGCAGATACTTCTGAACCAGCCTGAGTGAAACGGAAGATATTATCGATAAAGAGAAGCACGTCTTGGCCTTCTACATCACGGAAGTATTCAGCGATTGTCAAACCAGTAAGGGCAACACGCATACGTGCTCCTGGTGGCTCATTCATCTGACCAAATACCATGGCTGTTTTCTCGATAACGCCTGATTCTTTCATTTCCCAGTAAAGGTCATTCCCCTCACGAGTACGTTCCCCAACACCGGTAAATACTGAGATACCACCGTGTTCTTGGGCAATATTGTGAATCAATTCTTGAATCAAGACAGTTTTACCAACTCCGGCACCACCGAAAAGTCCAACCTTACCACCTTTAAGGTAAGGGGCAAGAAGGTCGATAACCTTAATCCCTGTTTCAAGGATTTCAGAAGAGGTAGACAACTCATCAAAAGTTGGAGCTTTTTTATGAATTGGCTGACGCTCTGCATCTTCTGCAAAAGGAGCTTCCAAGTCAATGGTATCTCCCAAAACATTGAAGACACGTCCCAAAGTTTCTTTACCTACTGGTACAGAGATTGGACGACCTGTGTCCAATACTTCCATTCCACGAGTCAAACCATCTGTTGATTCCATGGCGATAGTACGAACCATACCATCTCCCAACTCCAAGGCTACTTCAAGGACGATTTTTGTTTTTCTTTCGTCATTTTTGTAGACGACAAGTGCATTGTTAATCTCAGGAAGTTTTTCCCCTGCTGCAAACAAGACGTCTACAACGGGACCGATAACCTGAGCAATTTTACCTGAACTCATCTCCTTCTCCTATTCTATATAAGATACTGTCGGTTCCTAGTTTAACTAGGTCCTAAGTTCATTTTCATACGAGCTGGACTAGAGCCTATTCTAAGGCACTAGCTCCTGCTACGATTTCTGTAATTTCTTGTGTAATCGCCGCCTGTCTGGCACGGTTATACTGAATTGTCAAATCATTGATGACTTTCTTAGCATTATCTGTCGCTGTTTGCATAGCTGTCATACCTGCAGCATTTTCAGCTGTCTTGGCATCGATAATAGCCCCGTAAATCATACTTTCTGCAAATTGAGGCAACAACTGTTCCAAAATTTCTTCTCGGCTAGTTTCCAATTCAAAGGTCAAGCTGTAACTGTCATCCGCTTCTTTTGGATCCAAGTCAACAATCGGAAGCATTTGCTCCACACGCATTTGACTGGTTAGCGTATTGACATGGTGGTTATAGCAGACATAGAGTTCATCAAAAAGTTCATTTTGGTACATTTCAACAGTTTTTGAAATAATCTTACGAACTTCATCAAAGCTAGGTTGGTCTGCCAAGCCGCGTAGTTCATAAAGTGGTTGAATACCACGAGCTTTAAAGAAATCAGCTCCCATTCCACCGATACAGATCATTTCAAATCCTTTACCATCTGGATGGTATTCTTCTTTTAACTCCATAACAGCTTTCAAAATAGAAGAATTATAACCTCCAACCAAACCGCGGTCTGAAGTAATGACGATATAGCCTGTCTTCTTCACAGGACGGCTAATCAACATCGGATTGGTTGAACCACCAGCTCCATTACCATGAAGAATATCCGTCAAAAGTTTACGAACTTTCTGAGCGTAAACTTGGAAGTTGCGAGCAGCTTCTTCAGAGCGACCTAGCTTAGCAGCTGATACCATTTGCATGGCATTAGTGATTTGACTCGTATTTTTTGTTGAGGCGATTTTTGTTTTAATATCATTTAGAGATACTGCCATCTGACACCTCTATTCTTATTGGAAGCTGGTTTGATTGAGAAACTCTGTAATCGCAGCATCCAAGACTGCTTCTTCTGGCAAGTCTTTTGTATCACGAATGGTTTCCAAAATCTCTGGATGTTGAGCATCAAAGAAGGCATGGAACTCTTCCTCGAAACGAACAATATCATCTACTGGAACAGTATCCAAGAAACCATGTGTCAAAGCATAGAGAATGGTTACTTGTTTCTCAACAGGTAATGGTTTGTGAACTGGTTGTTTCAAAACTTCGACTGTACGACGTCCACGGTTCAACTTAGCCTGTGTTGCCGCATCCAAGTCAGAACCAAACTTAGTGAAGGCTTCCAACTCACGGTATGAAGCAAGGTCGATACGAAGTGTACCGGCAACCTTTTTCATGGCTTTAATTTGTGCAGAACCACCTACACGAGATACAGATGAACCCGCATCAATGGCTGGACGAATACCCGCATTGAAGAGACCATCGCCAAGGAAGATTTGTCCATCAGTGATAGAAATCACGTTGGTTGCGATATAGGCAGAGATATCTCCTGCTTGTGTCTCGATAAATGGCAGGGCTGTAATAGATCCACCACCAAGTTCATCAGAAACTTTAGCTGAGCGCTCAAGCAAACGGCTGTGAAGATAGAAAACATCCCCTGGGAAGGCTTCACGACCTGGAGGACGACGAAGCAAGAGTGACAGTTCACGATAAGCTACAGCTTGTTTTGATAAATCATCATAAACGATCAAAACATGTTTCCCTTGATACATAAATTCTTCTGCCATGGCAACCCCAGCATAAGGAGCTAGGAAGAGCAATGGAGATGGTTGTGAAGCAGAGGCTGTCACAACGATTGTGTAGTCCAAGGCACCGTACTGACGTAGTGTTTCTACTTGCGTACGAACTGTTGATTCTTTTTGTCCAATCGCTACGTAGATACAGATCATATCTTGACCTTTTTGGTTCAAGATTGTATCAATCGCAATGGTTGTTTTCCCTGTCTGACGGTCACCGATAATCAACTCACGTTGACCACGACCAATCGGTACAAGGGCGTCAATAGCTTTCAAACCAGTTTGCAATGGTTCTGATACAGACTTACGTTGCATAACACCAGGAGCTGGTGCTTCTACTGGACGAGTTTTATCAGTGTGGATTTCTCCAAGACCGTCAACCGGACGACCAAGCGGATCCACAACACGACCAATCAGACTTTCACCTACTGGGACTTCCATGATTTTACCTGTACGGCGGATTGTATCTCCTTCACGGATATCTGTAAAGTCACCTAGGATGATAATACCAACGTCTGTTGACTCCAAGTTTTGAGCCATACCATAAGAGCCGTTTTCAAAAATCAACAACTCTCCACTCATGGCATTTTCAAGGCCATGAGCACGCGCGATACCATCCCCGATATAGGTTACAACACCTGTTTCAGTCACATCAAAATTGGGTTTGAAATTTTCAATTTGTTGCTTAATTAAAGCGCTGATTTCTTGTGCGTTAATTGCCAAAAGAACACCACTTTCTATTTCAAATTTTCTTTAACAACTTTAAGTTGTTGTTTAATACTCACATCAATTGTCTTGTGATTGGCAAAAATGACAAAACCACCAATGAGACTTTCATCGATTTGTTCTTTTACACTCCTTACTTTCAGAGACATTTTTTTCTCAATCAAAGGGAGCAAGCGATTCTTTTGTTCATCTGTTAAAGGATGAGCTGAAGTAATCGTCACTTCAAATCGATTTGTTTCTTTTTCAAGTCGGTTCAAGCAATCTACAAGCACATCATAAAAAAGATTTGCTCTGTGATTGTATGCCAGAACCTGGATCAAGTTTTGCAATAAAGGTGACACAGAGTCTTGGAAGAAAGCAATCGTTTTTTCCTTGTCAGACTCGTCTACTGCCACTTTTTTTAAAAAAGAAGGTAAACCTGTTTCTTCAGCAACTTGCTTGATTTGAGTCAAGTCTGAAAAGATACGGTCTTCTTCTCCTTTTTCAAGTACCAATTGGACAAAAGGCATGCTGTATTTTTCAATTACCTTTACTGTTTTCTTGTCCATTAAGCTTCTCCTAGCTGATCGATATACTGATCAATGAGTTCTTTATGGGCATGACCATCAAGGTTTTGTGAGATGATTTTACCAGCCAAGCTGATTGTCAAATCTGCTACCTCACCCTTAACGCTTTGTAAAGCTTCAGCTTTGTTTTGAGCAATTTCTTGGTTTGCTTTTTCTTTTAAGCGTCCTGCTTCTAGTTTAGCATCTGCTAAAATACTAGCCTTACTTTTCTCAGCTGTTTCTTTCGCATTCTCAATGATTGTCTTAGCTTCTTTACGGCTACCAGCCAATTCATCTTCGCGTTTTTGAGCCAATACTTCTGCTTTTTGACGTGCTTCTTCAGCTCTGTCAATATCTGAAGCAATTTTTTCAGCTCTTTCTTCGAAAATGCCTGTAATATTAGACCATGCAAATTTTTTAATCAAGACTAGCAAAAGGATAAAAGAGCCAGCGATTAAAATAAAATTACCAATTAATTCACCTACTGTTACGTGCATCAGTTACTCCTTTCTACTCTTCATCATTAATTTTATTTCCTAGGTACATAGAGGATAATAGTGTAAAGACATAGGCCTGTACACAAGAAATGAACACGGAAAATGCAGTCCAAACTAAGTTTGTCCCAAATGCGATTGGATACCAAAAAATAGCCTGATGTGAAAGTAAGAGAAGCAAGCTTGTCATTACTTCACCTGCAAAGATATTCCCAAAAATCCGCAAAGCAAGAGAAAGGAAATTCGTGACTTCTTCAAGTAGATTCATCGGTGTCATAAATGCAGGAGTTACAAAACCTTTTAGGTATTGTTTAATCCCACGACGACGAATCCCCTCAATGTGCGCCATCACAATAATACAGAAAGACAAGACAAGGTCAAATGAAAGATTTGCAGTTGGCGATGTCCAAAGGTTTGTTCCATCTGTTGTTTGAAGTTTAGCCATCAAACCAAGATTATTGGCGATGACCATAAAAAGAAATAAGCATAAGTAAAAGAGTGAGTAATCTTTCATGTAGTGGGAACCAAGGTTAGGTTCTGTAAATCCAATTACAAAATCATAGAGATACTCTAGTACATTTTGTTTACCTTTGGGTTTCAATGTCATATTACGACTTGCCCAATAGATAAATGCAAAAATCAGAAACACAGACAGCAAAGTCAAGGCTGTCAAAGTTAAATCAAAGGTAACAGGACCAATATTGATGGTTGGATTGATACTTTCTTCCATCTAACATTCTCCCTTCTCCAATTTATATTTCGTTATTTAATAATAAATGAGAAGACAAGAGTTACGAAGAAAGTTCCTTCAATAAAGGCAACCCCTAAAAACATCAAGCTACGAAACTCAGCGATAATATCTGGTTGGCGAGCTACTGATTTCAACAAACCATTCATCAACATACCCTCACCAAGAGACACACCCATACAGGCAAGACATAGACCGAAAAATGTTAAATTCATGACGAATTCTCCTTTTAATTAAAATTTACTTACTTAGTTTAGTCCTAAAAATTGGATTTGTCAACTTTTTACTAACATTGAAAGCGTTTAATGAAAATTATTTACAATTTTACTATTTTTAAGCCTATTATATAGAAAACTTTGTAAAAAACTTGTAATAAATCCGACCATTATCTAGACATTTCTGAAAAATATTGAAAAAATCCGAGATGTAATCTCGGATGAAAATTAATATATTTTCTTTAACCTAATGCTCTTTAGTAAGTAGGATTAAAGGGAAAGCAACTAGAAAGCCTTCATCTCCTGCTTGTTTATTAAGCACGAACTGTGACGCTGGTTCCATCTTCCTTATAAAGATTGATGAGACCTTCTTTGAGAGCGCGAACCATGTCTCCTGCTTGAACAGGTTGTGGGACTTTGATTGTCAAGAGTTCCATCGGATTTGGTGCGCGGTCGATTTTATTGCCTTTGGCATCATGCAAATCTTCGATATAAGTTTCAAAGTGACGGAAACCTGGGCCGTAAAACTCAACTTGGTCTCCTTCATTAATCACGTTCCGTTGACGAATAGTCGCTGTTTGTGTCGCATCATCATAAGAAACCACTTCAGCGACAAACTTGTACTCAGGAATTTTACGACGAGCACCAAACAACTGCTCATTTTCAGATGGTGTACCGTAGTAGAAACCTGTTGCCAATTCACGTTGGGCAACCTTCCACATCTCATCAATCAAGTCCTGCTTGATAGCTTCAAACTTCTCTGGACTTTCTAGATAAGCATCAACAGCTGCCTTGTAGCAGTTAGTCACTGTTGAAACATAGTGAATCGACTTCATACGTCCTTCAATCTTCAGACTGTCCACACCATTTTCAATCATATCTGGGATATGGTCAATCATGGACATGTCAACGGCTGACATTGAAAATTCTTCTGGAATCTCTCCCTTAAGGCTCTTACGTTCTTTCCCGAATGGCATATCGTAAAGGTCGTACTTCCAACGGCAAGACTGAGAACATCCACCACGGTTGGCATCACGCATACTCATGTGGTTTGAAAGCGTACAACGACCAGAGTAAGAAATACACATAGCTCCATGGACAAAGGCTTCAATCTCAACATCTGTACGTTTGCGGATTTCAGCTAATTCTTCCATCGAAACCTCACGCGCCAAAACGACACGAGTCAAGCCCAGTTCTTTCCAGAACTCAAGCGTTTCATAGTTAGTGGCACTGGCTTGGGTAGAGAGGTGGATTTCAAGACCTGGTGCTTCTGTCGCTGCAATCATAATCAAGGCAGGATCAGACACGATAACTGCCGCGATTCCGATATCACGCAGTTTACGGAACCACTCACCAGCACCAGCTTCATTTCCTTCGTGCATAACCATGTTGGCAGCTACATAGACCTTGGCACCGTACTTAGCCGCAAACTGAACACCTTCTTCCATCTGTTCAAAGGTAAAGTTTCCAGCACGGCTACGAAGACCATAGGCCTGACCACCGATAAAGACAGCATCTGCTCCATACTGAACAGCTACCTTTAGCTTCTCTAAAGTCCCTGCAGGTGATAAAACCTCAGGACGTTTTAATGTTTTTGTCATGTTTTCTCCTATTTGCAATATAAAAGTTTGACGTTTTTCCTTCTCATTTTATAGTAAATAAGCCATAAAATCAAGCCTGGACAGATTGTTTTGACAATTCTAATCTTTTAGCAGTTGAAACAAGTAGTAAAAGGAGCCGATAAAGTAAAAACCAGTATCCAAAGATACTGGCTAATTAAACTAAATGGAATAAGCTAGTCCTTAAATGACTATTCCCACTCACTAAAAGTCAGATATTGACTATTTAGGATAGTTGATTTAATAGTGATTGATAATACAATCAATGAGTACTATTTGATAATATTTGAGTCTTTTGTTGTTAAATTGTTGTTAGTATTTTCCCTCTCTTACTAATTCTAGTAAGAGTTTTTTTTGTTCTTCAAAACTTATCCATCTATTTATCATTGTTTCAATAAGAGGCTGGATATCAAAGCCATATCTTCTTTTTGAAATATATATTAGTCTATTTAATATTACACTAATTTCTTCACATCTAACTTGTTGATGTTCAAGCTCTGTTAAAATATTATATATCTTAGGTTCGATTTTATTATAATAATCTTCAATCAAGCTAAACTATTAGTGTTTACCGTATTATTAGTTATAAATCATATAATTCCGAGATTACATTTGAAATACTAGTTAGCAACTCTTGCGAGTTTTCCCTATTTATTGCTCACAATATAAATTGAAAATAGGCATGAAAAAGACGATAGATTTTTTATTTCTATCGTCTTTAATACTTTACGTTCGACAAACTGGGAGTTGTCTTTCCGTTGTTGCCAAGAAAGCCTCAATTTATCTATATTTTTCCAATCTCAATAACCCTTCTTCGTCCGGAAGAGTAATCCCATTCTTATAATTATATCCCATCTTCAAATAAAAAGGTGTTGCAGTTATAGAAGCTGGAATTTCTACTCTTTTTGCCCGAAGGAAAAATTCATCTTTCTCAAGTGTTTCAATAATCATTCGCCCTACACCTTTTCCTTGATAATCCGGTAGTACAAAAATAGTGAAAAGACTACTTTCATCTTCTTTATCCCAATATGGTCCTATCGCCCCACACCCAACAATCTTTTCAGCATCACATACCACATAAAAATGCATCCAGTTTGCTCTTTCTAAAATATTTTGTGGTTGCAAAATCTTTACATTATTTTCTATATACTCTAATGAATAATCTTTGATATTAGTAGTTCTTAAAGTTGTTACAACTAATTCTGACACTTTTTCTGCATCTTTAGGTTCAAATTTTCTCACAAACATCTTATTTTTTCCTCCACACCTTCAAATTTATCATATTATACCATATTATACCATATATACCTATTTAAAAGTAGATTAAAGATAAGTATAGTTTATAGTGAAAATTATAGTTTTGTTGTTAAATTGTTGTTAAAATAAAGTAAAAAGCCTTAGAAAGATTGATTTCTAGGCTTTTTTTAACTCATTAACTCTATTCCCACTCAACGGTTGCAGGTGGTTTACTTGTAATATCGTAGACGATACGGTTAACGTGGTCCACTTCGTTTACGATACGTACTGAGATTTTTTGAAGAACTTCCCATGGAATTTTGGCAAAGTCAGCTGTCATACCATCGATCGAGGTGATAGCACGGATTGCAATTGTGTAGTCATACGTACGACCGTCACCCATAACACCAACTGAACGAACGCCTGTGTTCACTGTGAAGTATTGCCAGATATCACGGTCAAGTCCAGCTTTGGCAATTTCTTCACGGAGGATAGCATCTGATTCGCGAACTGTTTCAAGTTTTTCTTCAGTAATTTCTCCCATGACACGGATAGCAAGTCCTGGTCCTGGGAATGGTTGGCGCCATACGATGTGGTCTGGCATACCAAGCTCTGTACCTAGGGCACGAACTTCATCCTTGTAAAGAGTATTGAGTGGTTCGATCAATTCAAACTGCATGTCTTCTGGAAGACCACCCACGTTGTGGTGTGACTTGATAGTTTGAGCTGTATCCGTACCAGACTCGATAACGTCTGTGTATAAGGTACCTTGAGCAAGGAATTTCACATCTTTGAGCTTGCTTGCTTCGTCATCGAAGACATAGACAAACTCGTTACCGATGATTTTACGTTTTTGTTCTGGGTCAGAAACGCCAGCAAGTTTATCAAGGAAACGTTTAGCAGCGTCTGCTTTGACGATATTCAAACCAAACTTACCACCAAGCATGTCCATAACTTGGTCCGCTTCTCCTTTACGAAGAAGACCGTGATCCACGAAGATACAGATCAATTGATCGCCAATCGCTTTTTGGAGAAGAACTCCAACAACTGAAGAGTCAACACCACCTGATAGACCAAGAAGGACGCGTTTATCACCGACAGTCTCACGGATTTTTTGGATCTGCATGTCGATGAAGTTATCCATTGTCCAGTCGCCTTTAGCCTTACAGATGTTAAGGGCAAAGTTACGAAGGATATCATTCCCGTATACAGAATGACGAACTTCTGGGTGGAATTGGATACCGTAAATGTGTTTATCTGGGTTTTCAATGGCTGCGTATGGACAGTCAGCTGATGTACCTGTACGAACAAAGTCAGCAGGAATCTCGGTAACTGCATCGCCGTGGCTCATCAATACAGTTTGTTCATCAGGTGTTGATTCAAAAAGCGCTGATGGTGTGTGAGTTAGGGTTGATTGACCGTATTCACGATTTCCAGCATCACCTGCAGGAACAACTTTTCCTCCAAGTTTATGGGTCAACAACTGCATACCATAACAGATTCCCAAAATAGGAATTCCGAGTTCGAAGATTTCTGGGTCAATATCAAATGAACCATCTTCGTATACAGAGTTTGGACCACCTGAAAGGATGATTCCAACAGGGTTGATTTCACGAACTTCAGCAGCTGAAATTTTATGGCTTTTTAGTTCTGAAAACACACCAATCTCACGGATACGGCGTGAAATCAGCTGGTTGTACTGGCTACCATAGTCCAATACGATGATTTTTTCTACATCTTGCAAATCAGTTGAAATGTTGCTCATCTTTTTCCTTTCTCAAAAGAAATATCTTTTTTCAATATTCTATCACAAATAAGGGCGAATTACCAACTAAACAAGGCGAAGATTGACTTTTTCTAGTTTATTGAGGTACAATAGAGAAAAGATAGAAATGAAGTGAAAAATATGCTACCTGCTTATATGAAAATCCATGATCAGATTAAAAAGGATATTGACGAACATCGTTGGGCCATTGGGGAGAGACTTCCCAGTGAACGAGACTTAGCAGAGCAGTTTGCGGTCAGTCGCATGACCCTCCGCCAAGCCGTATCTCTATTAGTCGAAGAAGGTGTTTTAGAGCGTCGTGTAGGAAGCGGCACCTTTGTTTCCAGTACACGTGTACAAGAAAAGATGCGAGGGACAACTAGTTTTACTGAAATTGTTAAGTCTCAAGGTAAAGTTCCCTCTAGCCAGCTCATTTCCTACAGAAAAACCATTCCCAATGAGCAAGAAGTTGCCAAGTTAGGCATTTCTCCAACGGAAAATATTATCCGAATGGAACGGGTCCGTTATGCCGACCAAGTCCCTCTGGTTTATGAAGTTGCTTCTATTCCTGAAAAATTCATTAAGGACTTTAAAAAAGAAGAAATCACCAGTCATTTCTTCCAAACTTTGCAAAAACATGGCTACCGCATCGGTAAATCACAGCAGACCATCTATGCTCGCCTTGCTAAAGAAAAAATTGCCCACTATTTGGAAGTTGAAAAAGGACATGCTATTCTTGGTTTGACTCAGGTTTCCTACCTAGAAGATGGAACAGCATTTGAATACGTAAAAAGTCAGTATGTAGGCGAACGTTTTGAATTTTATCTTGAAAACAATTAATACTCTTCGAAAATCAAATTCAAACCGCGTCAACGTCGCCTTGCCGTACTCAAGTACAGCCTGCGGCTAGTTTCCTAGTTTGCTCTTTGATTTTCATTGAGTATAAAATACTATGCAAAAACTCTCTGTCACGGACAAAGAGTCTTTTTATTTTTCTAAGAGTAAATCTTTCAACGAAATCAAAGTTACAGCAAACAATATCATTGCCATACCAAGAAAATCAATGGGATAAAATTGTTCATTCATGATTAGAAAGGCAAAGAAAACCGCCGAAATTGGCTCGATCGAAGCCAACAAGCTTGACTTAACTGGTCCAATCAAACTGGCTCCCTTTAAGAAGGCTGTATAAGCAAAGACAGTCCCGATAAGGATAATGCCCGCAAACGCAAGGAGAAAATCAAGACTAGTCGGTATAGTGGTCTGTAGAACCCCTGTAAAAGGAAGGGCGACCAAACCTGCTATGACCATTCCCACACCTATGACCAAACTGCTCCCCCATTTCTTAATCAAGGATATGGGCAAAATGATATACAGAGCATAAGTCAAGGCAGAAAAGAGACCCCAAAATAGGCCAGAAGGTGTAATAGATAACTGGTCCAACTGACCATGGGTTGCAATAAGAAAGGTCCCTCCGATAGCTAATATGATAGAAACTATCTCTCCCAGTGTCGGTGCCACCTTATCTTTGATACAGCTATAAATCAAAATCCCAACAGGACAAACGTACTGAAGCACTGTTGCGGTACCTGCATTGGTTTCCTGAATTGCAGACAAATAGGCAAATTGATTGAGAAAAAGACCAATCAGAGCAAAAACGAGAAGAGACAACAAACTTTTTCTATCCTTTAAAAAGGTCAGCATTTTATCCTTTGCAGTAGCATAAGCCAAGAACATGAGAATCCCGCCAGCGATTAAAAGGCGTAAGTTGGTCAAGACCAACGCCGAAATTCCGTGTGCCATCAGATACTGGCCACTCGTTCCGGACAAGCCCCAAGCAATACCAGCCACAACTGTTAATAGAGTTCCTTTTAAACTATTTGACATGTCTCTCCTTACTCTTCTTTACGAATCAAGTCCATCACTTGGTTGCGGTCTAAAATCCATTGAGCACGCTCATCCTTTTCATAGGTACGATTCGATAGGAAAATAGCCACTTCTTGCTTCTGACGATTCCACATGATAAAGGTACCTGTATAGCCCGTATGGTCTAGCCAATCTCCTTCCAAATTCCATGCCAAAGAACGTTCCTTGTCATCCAAAGGAGAAAAATTTTGACTCAAATTTCTTGCAAAATCATCTGCTAAATAGTGTTCTAAAAAGATTTGTAAATCCTTTACAGTCGAAAATAAACCAGCACTACCTGCATGTCTGCCCAGGAGTCGAGCCTTGGGATCATGTACCATGCCAGCCTCTACACCTCTAACTGTTGGAACAGCAAGCTCAATAGGACCAAACTGAGTTTTCTTCATTCCCCAAGGTTTCCAGACTTGTTCTTGTAAAATCACATCCAAGTCTTGATTAAAGATTCTTTCCAAAATAAAGCCTAAAAGCAAAAAATGGACATCTGAATAAAGAAAGGCTGGCTGACTTCGTCTGTTGAGATGAAACATCGCTTCCTTTAATTCTGAGGCAGTTAAAAGATCACGATTGGGAATAAACGGATCAAGATTTGTAGCATGGGTTAAGAGCTGGCGAATAGTGATGTCTGGATAATCGCTCTCAGGTAAAAAATCGGTTACGGGTCTGTCAATATCTAATTGACCTTTTTCCCACAAAAAGGTAAAAACTGTCCCAACCCCAACAACCTTGCTGACACTAGCTAGGTCATAAACTAATCCTGCCTCAGTCTGCAAGCCATGCTCTGAGTCACTCAAGCCTAAATAGACCTCCGTCCATTGATTGTCCTTAAAATACGCAAAAGAGGCTCCGGGATAAATCCCTGCCTCGATTTGTTCTTCTATTTTTTTAATAATCTTGGTCCACTTCATACTTCTTCAAACCACAATTCAACATTATTTCTATCTTTACCAAGGAAGAATTTTTCAGACTTAGGAATAAAATATTCTGTAGACTCAAACTTCTGGCGAAGACTGGCTATGTCTAATTCATTGACCAAGAACTTAAGCATAGATAAGTCCCAAGTAACCGTATTGTCCACAGTCAAATCCTGCCCCTGAGCTGGGATAAAATCAAGTGATGCCCCCATTTCAGATGATTCCAAGAAACTTTCGATATCAGTTGGGAGATGTAATTCCATAGAAATCTCAAATTTACTCAAAGAAATTGATTCCAAATCTGTTTGAAATTCTGGCTTTTCTCCTACTTCTACTAGACTTGCTCTGTCATCTTCCGCATGAATCAAAATCAAATCATCTTCGGGTGAAAAAATCTCAAAAGCGTAGCCATTTTGACCTTTATATAATCGATGAATCGAATCTGTTTTAGATAAGAGTCCTTCGATTTCTAAGGGATTTTCCACCTTGACAATCAATCTAGCTAGTTTTTTTCTTCCCTCTACCTTACGAGTGCGCATACTTGGAGCTTCTTCTAAAACCAGCTTTTCTAAACCTGTTTGATCACCTAGTGACAGAAAGGCTGACTCTTCTAATAAGGCCTTCATGCCAAGGGTTCCTATATAAAATGTTTCATTTAATTTTCTATTATTAACTTTTAAAGTAGGAATAATCCGTACAATCTGATTTACATTCATAAACTCCTCCAACTCTTTTATTTTAAAGGATTTTAGAATTTTTTACAAGAAATTATGCTCAGATTTACCAATTTTCATCCCATTAAAAATTTTTCTTCAAAAGGCTGACCCAAAACTCCATTTTTAGGGAAACATACAAAAGTCAAAAAGTAGATAGGATAAACTGGAATGCTAATCAATGGATTGATAAGAAATAATTGACTGTCTTTGTTGATTTTTGATTACGGAGGAGTATTAGAAAGAAAAAGAACCAGCTCTTAGAACTGATTCCTTTTACAAGTGAAAAATTAGTTATTTTCAACTTTTTCATCGTATTTTGGTCTTAGTGTTGTACCTGAGTTAACAATGGTACGTTTTTGAACAAGAGGAAGGTCTGTGCGATTATAAACTGTACGCCATGGTTCCCAAACAAGACCTGTTTTTTCTTGAATCTTCACGCGAATATTGCGCACATTTCCTCTAAATTGAAGTTCAGTTTGGAAACCAGCTGTTCTGTTTTTACCATTATCTTCCCATTGACGTGAGCGAATGCTTTCAACTCCATCCTTATCATAAGTTACTTCATCCCAGTAAACATAGTAGCGAGCAATGTAAGCTCCCTTATGATGTAAATTGAGGTAACCATTTTTATATGAAGTCACTTTAGTTTCAATGTAGTCTGTATTGCTTTGAATTGTGGCTACTTGATTATCTTTCAAGAATGCAGTCTTATAAGAAATTGGAACAGCAGGGTTTTGCGTACTGAAAGTAGCTCCTTCTTGAATCAATTTCTTCAAATCTTCTACTGTACCTGTCACAACACGTGCAGCGCCATCAGCATTTCCACCTACGATGGAAACTGTTACAGTTGTATTCTTCAAAACACGTGCCCATTCAGATTCTGGTTTAATAGGCACACCTTTGATGACAGCATTGATTGCTGCTTTCAACTCTGTACTCTTGCTTGTTGTTTCAAACTTAACATACATTTGACGTCCGTATGAAACGCTGGATACATATACAGGAGGTGTTGTTGCATCAATTCCACGTGCTTTCAATTGATCAACCGTTATTCCTGAGGCAAATACATCTGATGGATTTTTTGGAGCATCAAAGTTAGCAGTAAAGTAAACTTGTTTAAAATCAACTACCTCAACTTGTTTTTCACCTTTGTGAACTGCATCAAAATCAATTTTTAAGTTAACTCCTACTTTTTCAAAGTCACTTCCGAATTTTGCTTTTAATTGATTCATGCTATAAGCAGAAGTTGATTCGTATTGCATGCGTGCTGGAGCAGGATTCTTACCAGCATATTTTTCATGCCAACGATTTAACAGGGTATTTACACCTTCCTGCATACCACTTGCAGTTGGATTAGCATCTACATAGCTATCTCCGCCTACCATTCCTGGTAAATCAACACTGATGCTACCTTTGCTACGATCTAAACTAATTTGTTGTGGTTTGTTTTCTAGAAGGTCTTGATTTGCTTTAAATAAAGCACCTAAGAAGATATCTCCGTTACCATTAATGGCAACATCTGCAGAACCATTAGAAAGGTTTTTCTTCACTTTTTCCACAACCACAAATTCATTTCCTTGTTGTTTTGTGCTTGTATTAGTGTAATTTTCTAACGCTTCTCCTTTTCTAGTCAAAATGTTTAATTTATCATAATTTAAACCAAATAAATAGTTATTTAGCTCTGCAGTATAATCTTTTTTATCTTTATTTTCTGTTTTAACTTTGTTTTCTGTTTTCTTATCTGCTACTACTTTTTCTTCTTTTACAGCACGATATACTTCAACTTCTGCCAAACTAAGAGGAGTTTTAGATTTATTTAATTCAATTTTTACATATCGTGCATTAACTCCTGAGAATTGAACATCAACTTTTGGTTGATTATTTAGGGTATCAACATGTTGACGAGTTACTTCCTTACCATCTTTATCTAACAAAATAACATCAAAATTAGATAAACGATCTCCTACATTACTGTCTCCACGATTGTAAATACGAACAGTTCCCACACCTTCTTCTTTTGCTAGATCAACTTTCCACCAAGCATGATCTTCAAAATTTGTATGAGTAACTGAGTGATGTCTGTAAACATTATCTAGATTACCGTCAACCGCTCTAGAAGCATCTGCATCATAATAAGTCGAACTCTGACTTGCAGACTTATGAGCAGCAATATTTTCACCAGCAACTTCAGCAACGCTTGGTTCTGTTGCTTTTACTACATTTGTTTGAAATACAAGGCCAGAACCTAGCAAAAATGTTGCAATGGCAACACCACATACTCCAACGCTACGTTTACGAATAGAATAACGAAATCCTTTATCTTGTTTATTTTGAGACATAAAAAACTCCTATATATGTTTGTACGAATTATTTCTTGAACGCGCTTTCTTGAAACAATAAGAGTATAACATAAAAATATTATAGATGCAATCGTTTTCTTAAAAAAATATTATTTTTTTATTAACCTAGATTGAATAACTGAACATATGTTAATATTTTTACATTCAAATAAAGAGTGGTCTATACCACTAAAAACAAGAAAACGACCAGGCTTAAGTCCCTATAAGTTGGGAATCAGCACTGTTCGTTTTTGTATATATAGTCAAATTCAATTCTTAAATATATAGCTCAACAAATTTCTCAATGCAAAGCTTTTCATTGTTTTTTATCATCTCTTAGATTCAAATTCTTTATAAGGTTCCTGAAGATAAGCATCAAAAACTTCTTCATCTGAAATCGTGTCAGAAATGAAGCTTCCGTTGCTGGTTCGTTCTGACAAATTCAAATCTTGTAATCGACTTTCATAGATCGTTCCTTTATTAGATTGGATAAGCAAAGTTTGATCGTTCCCGTCCACTTCCGTACTGAAGAGATCACCAACAAATCCTTGCTCTGCAACTGCTCCTGCCAAGAAGACACGGTGCGGTTTGTTTTTTAGCTCACGCAAGACTTGTAGTCCTCGTTTAGCACGGCTGGTTGCCGGAATTTCGTCAATAGAAACACGTTTCAAGCTTCCACGTTGGGTCAAGAGGTAGAAAGATGAGGTATTGCAAATAAAGGCAGATTGGAGGACGTCATCTTCTTTCAGATTCATAGCCTTGACACCTGCTGCCTTGGCACCAACAACAGGAACCTCCTCGATATTGAAACGCAGAGCATAACCGTTTCGACTAATCAAGAGAACATCATCCAGTTTAATCTGAGCTACTGCTACAATCTGGTCTGTCTCGTCTTTGAGTTTAGCATACTTGACTGATTTAGATTTATAGGTCCGCCATGGAGTGAATTCTTTACGTTCTACGCGTTTGATTTGACCAAGACGAGTTGCAGCAAAGTAAGTTGTCGCATCATCAAACTGATCTACTACTTCAACATAAAGGATTTCTTCGTTAGTTTCAAAGTTGGTAATGGTTTGGCTCAGATGCTCTCCGATATCCTTCCAGCGAATATCTGCCAACTCATGGATTGGTCGATAGATGACATTTCCAAGACTTGTGAACATCAAAAGATGCTGTGTTGTCTTGACAGCTTGTACAAAGATCAAACGGTCATCATCACGTTTGCCAATTTCTTCCAGCGTTGAAGCTGCAAAAGAACGTGGACTGGTACGCTTGATATAACCTGCCTTGGTCACGCTGACATAGGTATCTTCCTCAGCAATCAGACTAGCTGTATCAATCTCAATTGCTTTCGCAGTGTCTTCTAAAGCACTCAAACGTGGAGTCGCAAATTTCTTCTTGACCTCACGAAGCTCTTTCTTCATGAGATTGTACATGGTCCGTTCATCACCGATAATCGCCGCAAGCATGGCAATCTTTTCACGAAGTTCTGCTTCTTCTTCCTGCAAGACAACTACGTCTGTATTGGTCAAACGGTACAGTTGCAAGGTAACGATGGCCTCAGCCTGCTCTTCTGTAAAATCATAGCTGACCTTAAGGTTTTCCTTGGCGTCCGCCTTATTCTCAGAAGCACGGATAAGAGCAATGACTTCGTCCAAAATCGAAATCACGCGAATCAAACCTTCGACAATATGGAGACGTTTCTCAGCCTTTTCCTTGTCAAAGCGTGAACGCGCCAAAATCACTTCACGACGGTGGGCGATGTAGCTAGACAAGATTGGGACAATACCGACCTGACGAGGTGTGAAATTGTCAATCGCCACCATGTTAAAGTTGTAGTTGATTTGTAGGTCGGTGTATTTGAAGAGATAATTGAGAACAAGCTCCGTATTGGCATCTTTTTTGAGCTCAATAGCAATTCGAAGACCATCACGGTCCGACTCATCACGAACTTCAGCAATACCAGCCACCTTGTTATTGACACGAACATCATCGATTTTCTTGACCAGATTGGCCTTGTTGATTTCATAAGGAATCTCAGTGATAACGATTTGTTCCTTACCACCTTTTAGCTTTTCAATCTCAGTCTTGGAACGAACAACCACGCGCCCTTTTCCAGTTTCGTAGGCCTTCTTGATTTCATCACGACCTTGGATGATAGCCCCTGTAGGGAAGTCTGGCCCAGGTAAGAATTCCATGAGTTTGTCCACCTTGGCCGTTGGATGGTCAATCATGTAAACCGCCGCATCAATAACCTCAGCCAAATTATGGGGAGGAATGTCTGTAGCATAACCAGCCGAAATCCCAGTAGATCCATTTACCAAGAGATTTGGAAAGGCTGCTGGCAAGACAGTTGGTTCTTTCTCCGTATCATCAAAGTTCCAGGCAAAAGGAACTGTCTTTTTCTCGATATCTTGAAGGAGATAACCTGCAATCTCAGACAAACGTGCCTCAGTATAACGCATCGCCGCAGGTGGATCCCCGTCCATAGAACCGTTATTACCGTGCATTTCGACTAGAATCTCACGATTTTTCCAGTCCTGTGACATACGAACCATGGCATCATAGATAGAAATGTCACCGTGTGGGTGAAAATTCCCCATGATGTTACCGACAGACTTGGCCGACTTACGGTAACTCTTGTCAAAGGTATTGCCATCCTTATTCATCGAATAAAGAATACGGCGCTGAACCGGCTTCAAGCCATCACGAATATCTGGCAAGGCCCGGTCTTGAATAATGTACTTGGAATAGCGACCAAAGCGCTCTCCCATGATGTCCTCCAGGGACATATTTTGAATGTTACTCATATAGGATACAGAGCCCTTAAAATACAAAGTGAAAATAGAAAATTCTTGAAGTAAGCAAGCTCACCAGAGAATTTATCTTTTTCACCTAGCATTTAGGGCGTGTTCAACTCCTTTCAAAGAATGTAGAGTAGGTTTTTACAGAAAAGGTGTTCGGTTAAGATATAAAGGGACGATTTGGCTTGCCAAAAATGTCTGTAGAAAAATAGAAAATCGATGTAGGGCTCGATGAAGTCAAGACGATTTGACTTTTTCCGAAAAAATTAGTCCCGTGTTCAGATACTACAAATAACCAAACGACCCTTTCTGTAGTTTAATCTTTTAAATTAAGGTCTTTAGTTAGTTAGCGATTAAGAAGTCTCTCCTCAGCATACTCAATCATCTTCTCAGCCACTTCTTTATCGTAATCAAAGCCCAGCTTTTGAGCAAGTCTTTGAGCTTCTCTATGGAAAAGTTGCATCGTAGCCAATAAAGACTAAGTGATTTTATCTATACTTGAAAAATCAAGCAAATCTGAGAATTCCTTTTCTTTCTCAGTGGGTAAATAGTTAAAAAGATACTTATAATTCTTGCCTATGTCGACTACTCCCCTATTACTTGCAACCTGCCAAGCCAAAATTTTCAAGAATTCTTGTTGACAAATGCCGTAGAGATGGTCAGTCGCGTAGATGACTTGCTTACGACAGATTCCTTTGACCACGTAGGCTGACACCCACCAAAATTCATTGCAGACTTTTTCAAAATCCTTTTCAGTAGCTGGGCTTGTCCAGTAACGCTCTAGATTTTGAGAATAGGGTTCAAATAAATGTTCTGGATCTTCTAAAACAGTGAATCCTGCCTCACTATCCACCCACTCTTGGATATGCTCTTTGGGGCAAAGGGTCAAATCTATCCGATTGCCATCTTCAAAGAGCATGAGATAAAGGCGACGATTACCAAGACTAACTTCTTGCTCGATAATGAGTTTCCCAAACTGATTCAACCAAGAAAGGGCACTTGTCAGATTATCAAAATCATCCACAATATAGACCACATCATAGTCTTGAAATTCATCTTTTGGAGCTTTTGGACATGCTCGCGAACCAGACATGGCGACAGCTTTGACTTTCAAATTTTTAGCTGTCTTTATCAGAATATCGAGTATTTCTGTTTCAGTTCTCATGTTAATACCCATTCGTTAAAAACCGACTTAAAACACTGTCGCTTCTTCCAGCGTAAACTTGACATTATCCTCAATCCACTTACGGCGTGGTTCGACCTTGTCACCCATAAGGACATTGACACGGCGTTCGGCGCGTGCTAGGTCTTCGATGGTGACACGGATAAGGGTACGGGTTTCTGGATTCATGGTTGTTTCCCAGAGTTGATCCGCATTCATCTCACCAAGTCCCTTGTAGCGTTGAAGGGTCGCTCCTTTACCGAAGTTCTTGCGGAGTTCTTCTAGCTCTCCATCTGTCCATGCATAGGCCACTTCTTCTTTCTTGCCTTTGCCTTTGGACATCTTGTAAAGAGGCGGAAGGGCGATATAAACATGGCCTGCCTCAACTAGCGGACGCATGTAACGGTAGAAAAATGTCAAGAGCAAGGTCTGGATATGGGCACCGTCGGTATCCGCATCTGTCATGATAATGATCTTATCATAGTTGGCATCTTCAATAGAGAAGTCTGCTCCAACACCTGCACCGATGGTATAAATCATGGTGTTGATTTCCTCATTTTTGAGGATATCCGCCATCTTGGCCTTGGCTGTATTGATAACCTTACCACGAAGGGGCAAGATTGCCTGGAACTTGCGGTCACGGCCTTGTTTGGCAGAACCACCGGCAGAGTCCCCCTCGACTAGATAGAGTTCATTCTTAGCAGGATTCTTAGATTGGGCTGGGGTCAATTTCCCAGACAGCAAGCCCTTGTCTTTTTTATTTTTCTTACCATTTCGGCTCTCATCACGCGCCTTACGTGCCGCTTCACGAGCATCACGCGCCTTGATAGCCTTGCGGATGAGGTTAGAAGCCAATTCACCATTTTCCATAAGGAAGAAGGTCAACTTATCCGCCACAATTCCATCCACAACCGGACGGGCAAGAGGGCTTCCTAGCTTGTCCTTGGTCTGTCCTTCAAACTGGAGGTGTTCTTCTGGAACCAAGATAGAAAGAACAGCTGCTAGTCCCTCACGATAGTCTGAACCTTCTAGGTTCTTATCTTTTTCCTTGAGAAGACCTGTCTTACGCGCGTAGTCATTCATGACCTTGGTAATGGCAGACTTAAGTCCAGTCTCATGTGTTCCACCGTCCTTGGTACGAACGTTATTGACAAAGGATAGGATGTTATCTGAAAATCCATCATTGTATTGAAGAGCTACTTCTACTTGGAAGCCATTGTCTTCCCCTTCAAAGTAAAGAACCGGTGTCAAGGTCTCCTTGTCTTCGTTTAGATAAGAAACAAAGTCCTGAACCCCATTCTCATAGTGGAATTCAATCGCTTCATCTGTTCGTTTGTCCGTCAGAGACAAGGTCACATTTTTCAAGAGAAAGGCTGATTCATTAAGACGTTCTGAAATAGTATTGTACTTGAAGTCTGTAGTAGAGAAGATGGTCGCATCAGGCATAAAAGTAACCTTGGTACCTGTTTTAGACTTGGGCGCTGTACCGATTTTCTTCAAAGTCGTAACAGGTTTGCCACCATTTTCAAAACGTTGCTTGTAAACTGCACCATCACGAGTAATTTCAACTTCCAACCAACTTGATAGAGCGTTTACAACGGAAGATCCTACCCCGTGAAGACCTCCTGATGTCTTATAACCACCTTGACCGAATTTTCCTCCAGCGTGAAGAATTGTAAAGATAACCTCAACTGTTGGAATTCCCATAGCGTGCATCCCCGTCGGCATCCCACGACCATGGTCTTGCACAGTCAAACTGCCATCTTTATTGATAGTCACATCAATACGGTCACCAAATCCAGACAAGGCCTCATCGACAGCATTATCAACGATTTCCCAGACTAGGTGGTGGAGACCAGCACCATCGGTCGATCCGATATACATCCCTGGACGTTTTCGAACCGCATCCAACCCTTCTAGCACCTGAATGGCATCATCATTATAATTGTTAATATTGATTTCCTTTTTTGACACAAGGAACCTCCTATTCGTTCATCTTTACTATTTTACAGGTTTTCCAAGGATTTTGCAAAATTTTTCTTTCTCCGGTGTGACAATTTCAGTAAAGATTCTCTGCCTTTCTTTCTCAATTCATGATATAATAGGAGTATGATTACAATAGTTTTATTAATCCTAGCCTATCTGCTGGGTTCGATTCCGTCTGGTCTCTGGATTGGACAAGTATTCTTTCAAATCAATCTGCGCGAGCATGGTTCTGGTAATACAGGAACAACCAATACCTTCCGCATCTTAGGAAAAAAAGCGGGTATGGCAACCTTTGTGATTGACTTTTTCAAAGGGACTCTAGCAACCCTTCTTCCGATTATTTTTCATCTGCAAGGCGTTTCGCCTCTCATCTTTGGACTTTTGGCTGTCATTGGACATACCTTTCCTATCTTTGCAGGATTTAAGGGAGGTAAGGCTGTCGCAACCAGTGCTGGAGTGATTTTCGGATTTGCGCCTGTCTTCTGCCTCTACCTTGCGGTTGTTTTCTTTGGGACCCTCTATCTAGGCAGTATGATTTCACTTTCCAGTGTCACAGCATCTATCGCAGCTGTTATCGGGGTTCTACTCTTTCCACTTTTTGGTTTTATCCTAAGTAACTATGACCCTCTCTTCATCGCTATTATCCTAGCACTGGCTAGTTTGATTATCATTCGGCATAAGGATAATATCACACGTATCCAGAATAAGACTGAAAATCTTGTCCCTTGGGGACTGAACTTAACAAATCAAAATCCTAAAAAATAAAACGCCAGTTTGAACAGAACTGACGTTTTTTTGTATGCTTATTTTGATTTGATATAGTTGATACCATCTGCTTTTGGTGCAACTGCTTTTCCAAAGAAGGCTGCCAAGACCAGAATAGTCAAAACATAAGGTGCGATTTGAAGGTAAACCGCAGGTACTCCTTGTAGGAATGGCAATTGAGAGCCGATAACAGCCAAACTTTGTGAAAGTCCAAAGAAGAGACTAGATAGCATGGCTCCGATTGGATTCCATTTCCCGAAGATCATCGCAGCAAGGGCGATAAATCCAGGTCCAACAATAGTTGTCACTGAGAAGTTAACTGAGATGGATTGAGCATAAATCGCTCCGCCAATTCCACCTAAGAAACCTGAAATGATAACCCCTAAATATCTCATCATGTAGACATTGATTCCCAATGTGTCCGCTGCTTGAGGATGTTCACCGACAGAGCGGAGACGAAGACCAAAGCGGGTCTTGAAGAGGATAAACCAAGCAAAGAATGAGAAGGCAATCGCGATATAACCTAGCAGACTTGTTGATTTGAAGAAGATATCACCAATCACTGGGATATTTGCCAAGACTGGGAAATCAAAGCGTCCAAAAGTCTGACTTAGGTTGTCGGTTTGTCCTTTATTATAAAGCACTTTCACCAAGAAAACAGCCAAGGCAGGCGCCATCAAGTTCAATACCGTACCGCTGACAACATGGTCTGCACGGAAATGAACCGTCGCTGCTGCGTGGATGATAGAGAAGAGACCACCAACCAATCCTGCTACAAGCAAGGATAGCCATGGAGTTGCTGCCCCAAATTGTTCTGCAAATTCAAGGTTAAAGACAACTCCAGAAAAGGCACCCATAACCATAATTCCTTCAAGGCCGACGTTTACGACACCACCACGTTCAGAGAAAACACCACCGATACTTGTAAAGATGAGGGGTGCTGAGTAAATCAGCATAGAAGACACCAAGAGGGTGAGCAAGGTTGTAATAGACATCTTTACTTACCTCCTTTAACTTGTTTTTTCGGTTTGACAAAGCGTTCGATAAGGTAATGAACACTGACAAAGAAGATAATAGACGCTGTTACAATGCTGACAAGCTCAGACGGTACCTGCGCCGCATTCATACCAGGGGCTCCAACTTGGAGAACACCAAATAGGAAGGCTGCAAAGAGAATACCAATTGGTGAGTTGGCCGCAAGCAGACTAACCGCCATCCCGTTAAATCCGACAGCCAATGACGCCCCCTGAACATAGACGTTCTGGAAGGTTCCAAGTCCTTCAACAGCTCCACCAAGACCTGCCAAGGCACCTGAAATAATCATTGATAGGATAATCGTTCTTTTTGCAGAAATACCAGCATATTCTGAAGCATGTGGATTAAGACCAACCGCACGGATTTCAAAACCAAGAGTTGTTTTCTTGAGCATGAACCAAATAACTGCAACAGCAATGATGGCAAAGAAAATACCAATATTCATCCGCGAATTACCAGTCAACTCAGCTAACCAAGGTGTCTGATAGGTTGCATTAGCCCCAACACGAATCGTAGAATCTGTACTTTGCATAAAGTCTTTAGGGAAGGCATGGATAAAGGCATTTCCTACATACAAGACGATATAGTTCATCATGATGGTTACGATAACCTCTGACGTCCCTAGATAGGCTCTCAGAATACCCGGAATCGCTCCGACAATTCCACCAGCAATCAAGGCAATCACGATGGTTGCTAGAATCATCAAGGGACGCGGCATATCAGGATGCGATAAGGCAAACCAACCACTGAGAATCCAACCAGCCAAAGCCTGACCAGGAAGTCCGACGTTAAAGAAACCAGCTCGACTGGCAACGGCAAAACCAAGACCAATCAAGACCAGAGGACCCATAGCACGGAAGATTTCCCCAATCCCACGTAGACTACCAAAGGCTGTATAGAACAATTCTTCGTAGCCCCAAATAGCATCATAACCGAAGATCCACATGACAATGGCTCCAAGTAAAATTCCTAGGAAGACAGAAATCAAGGGAACCGAAATTTGTTGTAATTTTTTAGACATCACTCTTCTCCTTTCCCAAGTTTCCACCAGCCATCAAGACACCAAGTTCTTGTTTATTGGTTGTTTCTGGTGATACAATACCTTGAATCTTACCATCATGGATAACGGCAATCCGGTCTGAGACGTTTAAAATCTCATCCAATTCAAAGCTGACAACAAGGACAGCCTTCCCATTATCACGCTCTTCAATCAAGCGTTTGTGGATATATTCAATGGCACCGACATCCAAACCACGAGTTGGCTGGCTGACGATAAGGAGATCAGGATCACGATCAATTTCACGAGCAATTATTGCTTTTTGTTGATTTCCTCCTGAGAGTGCAGCTGCAGGCACAAATTCACTGGCAGCACGAACATCAAACTCTTCCATTAGCTTTTTAGCATAAGAAGTAATATTTGAATAGTTCAAAATTCCATTTTTACTATGTGGTTCTTTGTAGTAGGTTTGAAGGGCAATATTTTCAGAAATCATCATTTCCAAAATCAAACCATCACGGTGACGGTCTTCTGGAACGTGCCCAACACTCAACTCTGTAATCTGACGTGGGTGCAAGCCTACAATTGAATCTCCTTTTAGCTCAATGCTACCAGATTCAACCTTGCGAAGACCTGTAATTGCTTGAATCAGTTCAGACTGACCATTTCCATCAATCCCTGCAATACCAACAATCTCTCCCGCACGAACATCCAAGGATAGATTTTTGACAGCAGGGACACCACGGTTTTCATGGACCACCAAATCTTTGATTGACAAGACCACTTCTTTTGGTTGAGAGGCTTGTTTCTCTGTCTTAAAGGAAACAGAACGTCCTACCATCATTTCTGCCAAATCTGCATTGGTAGCTCCGGCAATTTCGACGGTTTCAATGGATTTCCCACGACGGATAACTGTAACGCGGTCAGAAACTGCGCGAATCTCGTCCAACTTGTGGGTGATCAAGATAATTGATTTTCCTTCTTTGACAAGATTTTTCATAATAGCCATTAACTCATCAATTTCTGATGGAGTCAAGACCGCCGTTGGTTCGTCAAAGATAAGGATATCAGCCCCCCGATAAAGGGTTTTTAAAATTTCTACACGTTGTTGGGCTCCAACTGATATATCTGCTACCTTGGCAGAAGGGTCAACAGCTAAGCCATAACGTTCAGAAAGAACCTTGATTTCTTTGCTAGCTCCAGCGATATCTAGCACACCATTTTTAGTCAATTCACTACCTAAAATGATGTTTTCAGCCACTGTGAAGGCTTCTACCAACATAAAGTGCTGGTGAACCATTCCGATTCCCAAGCTAGCTGCTTTAGATGGTGAGTCGAGGTTGACAACTTGACCGTTGACCACAATTTCACCACTGGTTGGTTCAAGAAGCCCTGCTAACATGTTCATGAGCGTGGACTTTCCAGCCCCATTTTCTCCTAAAAGTGCATGAATTTCACCTTTTCGTAGGTTCAGGTTGATTTTGTCGTTGGCAACAAATTCACCAAACACCTTGGTAATATCACGCATCTCAATGACATTTTCGTGTGCCATGTGCTCTTCCTTTCAGAGTCTTATTTTATTTCAATAAAACTTGCTAGTTTATTCAGTAGCAAGCTTTACTGAGACAAAATGACTTTGCCTCAACTCTTAAAAAAGCGGCCGAGGGCCGCTTCCTAAGAAATGACTTCCATCCATTATTTTTCAGGAACTTTTACGCTTCCATCAAGGATTTTAGCTTTAGCATCTTCAACAGCTTTTTTACCTTCTTCTGAAAGGTTTGTTACTGCCAAGTCAACCCCTTTATCTTTCAATGAGTAAACGATTACTTGACCGCCAGGGAATTCACCTTTTTCTGCCTTGTTAGAGATATCTTTTACAGTTGTACCAACTTGTTTCAAAGTAGATACAAGAACAAAGTTTGATTCTTTACCATCTTTAGAAGTGTATTTACCTTCTGCTTCTTGGTCACGGTCAACACCGATAACCCAAACTTTTTCATTTTCAGGACGGCTTTCGTTAAGTGATTTTGCTTCTGCAAAGACACCTGCACCTGTACCACCAGCTACTTGGTAAACAATATCTGCACCAGCTGCGTATTGTGCGGCTGCAATTGTTTTACCTTTAGCAGCATCACCAAATGAACCAGCGTAGTCAACTTGTACTTTGATAGATGGGTCTACTGACGCAACACCAGCCTTGAATCCTGCTTCAAAACGAGAGATAACTTCTGACTCCATACCACCTACAAAACCAACTTGTTTTGTTTTAGTTGTTTTAGCTGCGGCCACACCAGCGAGGTAACCTGACTCATTATCAGCAAATGTTACACTAGCAACATTCTTTTTATCTTTAATCACATCATCAATCAAAACATAGTTCAAATCAGTGTGCTCTTCTGCTGCATCTTTAACTGCATTGTGAAGGGCAAAACCAACACCGAAGATTAGGTTGTAGCTTCCAGCAGCTTGTTGCAAGTTGTTAGCATAGTCAGCTTCACTTGTTGATTGGAAGTAAGTGAAACCTTTATCTTTTGAAAGGTTGTGTTCTTTACCCCAAGCTTGCAAACCTTCCCAAGCTGATTGGTTGAATGATTTATCATCAACACCACCAGTATCAGTGACGATTGCTGCTTTTGTCTTCACATCAGAAGATGAAGCTGCGTTACGAGAAGAGCGGTTACCACATGCAGCAAGTCCAACTGCTGCCACTGCAACTAGACCAAGGCCTAGCCATTGTTTCTTGTTCATTACTGAACCTCCTAAATAAGATGTGCAACGATGTTGCAAGTATGGATTGATTGGTCACAAAGACCCTTGCCACTCAAAGAGCGACTCAGACTAATTTAAGTCTGTAAAAGAATATGGAAGTAATTCCCCGACCGTCATCTCGACCGTCGATTTATCTTTTGCGACTAAGGTCACTTTTAGATCTTGTTCAAAAAATTCGACCATTACTTGGCGACAAGCACCACATGGTGAAATCGGTTTTTCAGTTTGACCATAAACAATCAGCTCTGAAAATTCTCTTTGCCCTTCAGATACAGCCTTAAAAATAGCTGTTCTCTCACCGCAATTGGTCAAAGGATAGCTAGCATTTTCGATATTCACTCCCGTGTAAACACTTCCGTCTTTGGCTACTAAAACTGCTCCGATAGGAAAGTGAGAATAGGGGACATAGGCATGTTTGCTGGTTTCAATTGCCAGTTCAATCAACTCAGTAGTCGCCATCTGCCAATTCTCCTTTTAAAATGACTACCCCAGCTGACGTTCCGATACGGGTAGCACCAGCCTCCACAAAGGCAAGAGCATCTGCATAAGAACGAGCTCCACCGGCGGCCTTGACACCCATATCAGGTCCAACTGTTTCACGCATTAATTGAACATCTGCTATCGTAGCGCCACCAGTTGAAAAGCCAGTAGATGTTTTAACAAAGTCAGCTCCAGCTTTTTGGGCTAATTGGCAAGCCACAACTTTTTCTTGGTCGGTCAGAAGGCAAGCTTCAATAATGACTTTCACTAACTTGTCACCACTTGCTTCCACGACTGCGCGAATATCTGACTCAACCAAATCAAGATTACCTGATTTGAGAGCTCCAACATTGATCACCATATCAATCTCATCTGCACCATTTTGGATAGCTTCCTTGGTTTCAAAAGCTTTCACGACTGAAGTTGTTGCTCCCAAGGGGAAACCAACTACTGTGCAGACCTTGACATCAGATCCTTCAAGCCCTTTTTTAGCATGTTCAACCCAGGTCGGATTAACGCAAACACTGGCAAAATCATACTCCCTAGCCTCAGACAACAAACAATCAATTTGATTTTCTGTCGCATCTTGTTTTAAAAGCGTATGATCGATATATTTATTTAATTTCATATTCGGATTCTCCTGCGGTTTATGAGATAATTTCTATAATTTCTCGTAAACTTTGCACCCTATCATTTATTTTAACATATTTTTGAAAATCTGTAACTAGCTGAGGAGAAATTTTTCCATTTGTGTATACTTTTGCAACAATTTCTCCCTTTTGAACGGAATCTCCAACTTTCTTTTCAAAAACAATTCCTGTTTCATAGTCCAAGGCATCAGACTTAACTGCACGGCCTGCCCCCAGTCTCATAGCATAAAGCCCAAATTCCATTGCTGGAAGAGCTGAAATGACACCCGTTTCCTGAGCAGGGATTTCCACCACATGGGCTACATTTACAGGACGATAGAGGTCTTCCAAGTCTCCACCTTGGGCTTGGACCATTTCCTCAAACTTGGCCAGCGCCTTGCCATTCTCAAGATGTTGGCGAACTTCTTCAACTGTCTTGTTAACATTTGCCAGGCCAAGCATAATTTGAGCCAACTCACATATGAAGTGGGTAATATCCTGACGGCCTTGACCTTGTAAAATCTCCAATGCTTCAAGGATTTCCAGACGATTTCCAATCGCTCGTCCCAAAGGCTGACTCATATCCGTAATCACTGCTACCGTCTTCCGACCAACTGCCTTACCAAGTTCCACCATAGTTTGAGCCAACTCACGCGCCTCATCAACCGTCTTCATGAAGGCACCCTCACCGACAGTCACGTCTAGCAAAATAGCATCCGCCCCTGCAGCAATTTTCTTGCTCATCACCGAACTCGCAATCAAAGGAATCGTGTCGACAGTTGCTGTCACATCACGTAGGGCGTAGAGAAGCTTGTCAGCTTTAACCAGTTGGTCTGATTGCCCAATGACAGATACACCAATATCCTGCACTTGTGCAATGAAATTCTCTTGACTGCGTTCCACTTGATAGCCCTTAATGGACTCCAATTTATCAATCGTACCGCCCGTATGGCCGAGACCACGACCACTCATTTTGGCCACAGGCACACCGAAACTAGCAACAAGAGGAGCTAAAATCAAGGTTACCTTATCGCCGACACCACCAGTAGAATGCTTGTCAACCTTAACCCCATTAATAGCGGATAAATCAAACTCTTGCCCTGTCTGAACCATCTTCATAGTTATGTCAGAGATTTCTCGAGTCGTCATTCCTTTAAAATAAACAGCCATAGCAAAGGCAGACATCTGATAATCAGGAACAGTTCCTGACACATATCCTTCAACTAGCCACTCAATTTCACTCGACGTCAGTTCTTGACCATCTCGTTTTTTTTGGATTAAATCAACTGCTCTCATTCGTTCACACTTCTAAGGATATAGTATCCCTTATCTTTTTTGACGATTTCACAATTGCCAAACACCTCTTCCATCTTGGACTTAGCACTTGGGGCCCCTTGTTTTTTCTGGATAACGATTGTTAAATCCCCACCAGTTTCCAAAAAATCTTTACTTTTCTCAATGATTTCATGAACCACTTGCTTGCCCGCACGGATAGGAGGATTGGAAATGACATGGTCAAATGTGCCTTCAACTTGTTCATAGATGTTGGACTGGAAAATCGTCGCTTCTACTTTATTTCGTTCAGCATTTTGTCGCGCCAAATCCAAGGCACGATTATTGATATCGACCATGGTAGCCTGAACGCCATAAGCCTTAGCTAAAGACAAGCCCAAAGGTCCGTAACCACAGCCTACATCCAGGACAGTTTCTCCTTGGTTGACCTCTAGACACTTGAGCAAGAGTTGACTGCCAAAGTCAATCATTTTCTTGCTAAAAACACCCGCATCCGTCAAAAAGGTCATTTTTTCTCCCAACAAATCCACTCTCAACTCATGAATGTCATGAGCAACGTCAGGATTTTCTGCATAATACATTTTACTCATGAAACTATTTTACCATAATTTGCCTTAAATTGTAAATCGTTTACAAATTGATAAAAAAACGAAAAAGACTGAAGAAAGCTAGTAAGTAAAACATTTTCTTCAATCTCTTTCAACACTTATAAATAATAAGCCATTTAGAACTAGAAATATCATAATCAGGATAAAACAACAAATTTATCATCTATAATTAGGCTCATTTTTATGACTATTGCTTAACCTTCAAATACTTTATTATCAACAAAATTCCCAACAGGATGTTTAGATAAAAGCCCAACTGATAAGTTTGTGTCAAGATTTCCAAACTTGTCCAAAGGCGTATCAAATCTTCTAGCGACATGCGGAAGAAATAACCCTCTGTAGCAATCCACAAAATCAAAAATAGATAACTACCAGCAGCAAGCCATTTCGTCCACCGTTTTTTTAGGAAGAAAGCAATCAAGAGCGAACAGATAAAGACAGCTGTTACAATAGCATGTTCCATCAAAAAAGTAAAACCGTAATAGGTTTCCACAAAACGTCTACCATTATCCGCATTGGCTCCTTTTAAAAAAGGTAGTGCAAAACTTAAAATAAAACAGAGTTCCAATGTGTAACGTTTTAAGATTTTCATAGTACACCTCCTATAAGTTGTGAACTAAAAATTCCCCTTTATTAGCTTATAAATTAACAGAAACTATCTCCTACTTCATCTATAAATCGGTCAACCTCTATCTACCTCTATTATATAATATTGACTTACTACATTCAAGAAACCGCTTTATTTTTTTAGCTTTTTATGGTATGATAGATAAAATATCTAGGGGAAAACAAATGACCAACGAATTTTTACATTTTGAAAAAATCAGCCGCCAGACTTGGCAATCTTTACATCGAAAGACAACACCTCCTTTGACAGAAGAGGAATTAGAATCCATCAAGAGCTTTAATGACCAGATTAGTCTGCAAGATGTTACCGATGTCTATCTTCCCCTAGCCCATCTCATCCAGATTTACAAGCGTACCAAGGATGATTTGGCCTTTTCAAAAGGGATTTTCCTCCAACGTGAAAGCAAATCTCAACCTTTTATCATTGGGGTTTCTGGGAGTGTTGCCGTTGGAAAATCTACAACTAGTCGACTACTGCAAATCTTACTATCCCGTACGCTTACAGATGCTACAGTTGAGTTGGTAACAACTGATGGCTTCCTCTATCCCAACCAGACCTTGGTTGAGCAAGAGATTTTAAATCGCAAGGGATTTCCTGAAAGCTATGATATGGAAGCTCTTCTCAACTTCCTGGACCACATCAAAAATGGACAAGATGTAGATATTCCTGTCTATTCTCATGAAGTCTACGACATCGTACCTGAGGAAAAGCAAAGCGTCAAAGCCGCTGATTTTGTGATCGTTGAAGGAATCAATGTCTTTCAAAATCCACAAAACGAGCGTCTCTATATCACTGACTTCTTTGACTTTTCCATCTATGTTGATGCTGCAGTCGATGACATCGAGAGTTGGTATCTGGACCGTTTCTTGAAAATGCTGAGCCTAGCCCAAAACGATCCCGAAAGCTACTACTATCGTTTTACACAAATGCCGATTGGGGAAGTGGAATCCTTTGCCCATCAGGTCTGGACCAGTATCAATCTCACAAATCTACAAAATTATATTGAACCAACCAGAAATCGTGCAGAAGTGATTCTTCATAAAACAAAGAACCATGAAATCGATGAAATTTACTTAAAAAAATAATTTTCCCTTGTCAAAACGTAAGTTTTCAGATATAATGGTATAGTTAGTAAATATGGAGGTAAGAACATTGGCAAACATTAAATCAGCTATCAAACGCGCTGAATTGAACGTTAAACAAAACGAAAAGAACTCAGCTCAAAAATCAGCTATGCGTACTGCTATCAAAGCTTTCGAAGCAAACCCATCTGAAGAACTTTTCCGTGCTGCTAGCTCAGCTATCGATAAAGCAGAAACTAAAGGTTTGATTCACAAAAACAAAGCAAGCCGCGACAAAGCTCGTCTTTCAGCTAAACTTGCTAAATAAGAAACAGTCCATAGAGGCTGTTTTTTTGTCTCCAAATAGGAAAAGGTAGAAAATGAAAATCGCAATTATCGGATATTCTGGTGCTGGTAAGTCAACTCTAGCTGAAAAGTTGTCTCACTACTACTCCATACCAAAACTTCACATGGACACACTCCAATTTCAACCTGGTTGGCAAGACAGTGACCGTGATTGGATGTTAACCGAGATGAATAACTTTCTCACCAAGCATGAAGCCTGGGTCATCGATGGAAATTATTCTTGGTGCTATTACCAAGAAAGAATGCAGGAAGCTGACCAAATCATCTTTCTCAACTTTTCTCCATTGACCTGTCTCTTTCGAGCCTTTAAACGTTATCTTAAATACCGGGGAAAAGTCAGAGAAAGTATGGCAGCTGGTTGTCAAGAACAATTTAATTGGGAGTTTATCCGATGGATTCTCTGGGATGGACGAACAAAAAATGCTAAGGATAGATACCAATACTTAAACAATACTTACCCAGAAAAAATGCATATTCTCCATTCTCAAGCAGAAATTGATTATTTCTTGCAATCTCTTAAAAAATAAACAATAGAGTAACATTCATTAAGGTCAGTATGTAGTGAATGACTAAAAAAGGAAGATTTTCATTCAGAAAATCTTCCTTTTATGTTCCCTTTTATTCTGCAATCAAGGTTTCTAATCCAACCTTCATCATATCGGTGAAGGTATTTTGGCGTTCTTCTGCAGTTGTGTCTTCGTCTGGATTGACCAAGCTATCAGAGATGGTCATGATAGCAAGCGCGTCAACATGATGTTGGGCTGCCAGATAGTAGAGTGCCGCTGCTTCCATTTCCACAGCCTTGACTCCCCATTTACCAAGTTCGATGTTCTTTTCAAAGTAGTTTGAATAAAAGACATCAGAAGACAAAACGTTCCCAACGTGGGTGGTCATACCAAGTTCTTTGGCGATATGGTAGGCCTTGTCCAGCAAATCAAAGCTAGCGATTTGTGGGAAATCGTACTGTGGCCAGTCATTGCGGATGATGTTAGAGTTGGTTGCAGCTGCCTGCGCCAAAACTAATTCACGGACGTGAACATCTTCATTCAAAGAACCTGCAGTTCCCACACGGATCAATTTTTTTACACCATAGTCAACAATCAACTCACGCGCATAAATCGAAATGGATGGCATTCCCATCCCAGTTCCCATAACAGATACACGGTGACCCTTGTAAGTACCAGTGTAACCAAACATATTACGCACTTCGTTAAAACAAACAGCATCTTCAAGGAAATTCTCCGCAATAAACTTAGCACGAAGAGGATCCCCAGGAAGAAGAATTTTATCAGCAATTTCACCCTGCTGAGCAGCAATATGGATAGACATAATTTATGATACAAAGAGCGACAAGAAAACGACTGAAAATTAGGAATCTGACGAGAAATCCTGATTTCTCAGTCAGATTATCTATTTTCCAAGTTTTCCGCTCGTGTTCAAATCAGAACACACGCTCTACCTTTCTTTATTTTATATTGAGAAAGATACCAAACCCGTCAAAAAGCAAAGGGAAAATAGGAGTTGGGTGCAGTGAGCGATGCTCGCTAGACCAACTATCTTTTTCCCACTGTTTTTAGGGTGGGTTCAATTCCTTTCTTTCTTAATTTTGATGATATCGAGAAGATTAGACCGGATTCAATTCAAGCCCGAACTCCCCTTCTCTTCTGAGTTTTTAGAAAAGTTTTCCGCTCGTGTTCAAATCAAAACACACGCTCTACCTTTCTTTTTTTTATTTTATTTTTATAGCTAGGAAAAATCGGATTCAATCATGACTCCGATAAGCCTACTTCTTTTTTATTTCAAACAGTTATTGATAAATTGACAATAGTTTTTAATCTTTTAAGATAAATCTTTGATTAGAAGAAACGGTCGTTCTCTATCTTATTACTTTATTCTTTGACTTCTGACACAGTATGCTAGCCCAAGAAAAACGGTCTAATATTTTTGCAAATTCATAGGCTAAAACAGCTGTTACTAAGAGATACGGAAGAGAATCTATACCTAGCCCAGTGAAACCTATTACTAATCCAGTTGCAGACCAGGGAGCCCTCAAGGTCACAGACAAAAAGCAAACAGATCCCATAAGCAAAATGCTTGGCTGACTATCCCCACCTAGAATCATTCCAAAGAGAGCAGCTCCAGCCATCCCCAAGGCAAAAGATGGCGTAAGTGTACCACCATAGGCCCCTGCCCACAGAGTAATAAGAACGACCAGTGCTTTTAGGATAAACAAGAGGAATACTGTTTTGCCATCGCTACCATTCAATACTTCCTGAGCCATCATACGTCCATTTCCAAGTAGATGTGGAAAATAACTTGCCAACCCAGCAAGAAAAAGAAAAGCTGTAGGCAATGTGAGAAGTATTCGTTTATCTTTTATTCTGTTTGAAGACACTTCTTTACTCAAGCGACCAAAAAGCCAAGCTAGTGGGGTTAAGAAAAGAAGTAATAAGGGAATAATCCACGTTTCCTTTAATGACCATGTTATCGCTGGAATCTGGTAGAGAGCCTGATCTGAAATAACCAAGCCTGCTGTATAGGTTGACACATAGGTAGTCAAACCGACTAAGATAAATCGTTTAATAGATAGAGCAATTCCTAGAGTTTCAAAAACAAAGAAGACACTTGTTAATGGAACCTGATAGACAGCTGCTAAACCAGCACCAGCACCACAAGCAAGGAGAAAGACTTGATCCTTCTTAGAGAGAGAACATATTTTTCCAATTGGTCCTGCAAATAGAGTTCCAATCTCTCGTGGCGCAGCTTCTTTACCAATAGGTGCTCCCCCTCCAACTGCAATAATCTGCCAAATTGAATGAAATAGCTGTCTTAAAAAATGAAGCTTGTATTGTGAAGTCTCATCCTTCATCTGTGCTTTAATGGAAAAAATCTGTGATTTTTTTTGCAAGAAATACCAGACCAAAGATGAGCTGACACCCACGATTATTAAACTAAATCCTATCCGCGACGAGGAAACTCCATCAGTCAAAAATCCATTATGATGCTCTGACTGACCAAAAGCTAGCTCCTCCACCATCTCTAAAAGATAATGTAGAAAAATACCAGATAAACCTGAAACTATTCCTTGCAAAATGACTGCTAGGAATAATTTAAGATTATAAGGGATTTTCTGAAAAATACTCCTCAATTCTTTTAACATAGTAATAATTCAGCAAAAACGGTTTTAAGTAAGCCTTTAAAATCACCTTTAACACACTCAGTCACTTCTATAACCTCTCCGTGGTTAATCTCTTCTTTGAAACCAGTAGTATAGTTAGTAATACATAAACTTCCTAGAAGTTTCAAACCTAAGTAGGCTACAACAATAACTTCAGGAGCAGTTGACATTCCGACCACATCTGTTCCAAGCATCTTATAGGTACGAATTTCTACTCGTGTTCAAATCCAAACACGCGCTCTACCTTTCTGTTTATACTCTTCGAAAATCTCTTCAAACCACGTCAACGTCGCCTTGCCGTAGGTATGGTTACTGACTTCGTCAGTTCTATCCACTACCTCAAAACAGTGTTTTGAGCTGACTTCGTCAGTTATATCTACAACCTCAAAGCAGTGCTTTGAGCAGCCTGCGGCTAGTTTCCTAGTTTGCTCTTTGATTTTCATTGAGTATTCATTTTGTTCTTTCACAGAGAGCTACCTGAGTTCTATTCAAGCTCAGGTAGTACTTTCTTATAAACTAGACAAACTAACTGTCATTGTACCATCAGATTACAAGACATCATCATCACTCACCTTAGAATTCAATGTTGTTCCCCAGTGAGTAATTTTTCGATGCGGTTGAGCCAGGAGAGGTCTGTTATCATAGATTGTTTGCCATCTATTCCAGATAAGACCTGTTCTCTTTTCGATCTTAATTCGCAGATTTCTCATATTTTCTTTAATTGGAAGGTTGAGTACAAAACCTGCAGTCTGGTTACGTCCATTTCCTTCCCAAGAATGACTGCGAACAACTGAATGACCATTTTTATCTACTGTAACTTCTTCCCAAGTTATAGAATAGCGTGCAATGTAAGCTCCACTATGCTGAATAGTTAGGGTTTTATCTTTTACAGGAGTGTAATTTAACACTTGTACTGGCTTAGAAGTTGGTGGTGTCACAGCATTCTTAGCTATAAATCGAAACACTTCTACTTCAGCAAGACTGAGAGCTTGATTTTTCTGACGCAATTGAATGCGAACACGGCGGCCCAACTTGCCATCCAACTGAAGATCTAAACGATTTCCTTCTAAACGAGAAACATATTTTCTAGTAACTTCTGTCCCTTTTTCATCATATAAAATCACATCAAAATCTGCCAAACGTTTGGAAAGTTCGCCATCTCCACGATTATAAAGACGGACAAGTCCTACCTGTTCTGTACGACCTAAATCAACTTCCCACCAAGGCTGATTTTCAAATTTTGTATGCGTAATTGATTGCTGGCTGTAGTTACTATTAGTATTTCCATCTAGAGCACGACTAGCATCTCCTCCAAACTCGGTAGAGCTTTGCCGTGCTTGCTTTTTCCATGCGATATTCTCAGCACGCAAGACTTGAACTTCTACGAGACTGAGAGCATTGTAACCATCTAACTCAATGCGGACAAAACGAGCTTTTTTATAGTCAATTGCAATTTGTGCAGAGATATCTTTCAGAGATGCAATGCGCTTTCTTTCAATTTCTTTCCCAGAACTATCTAAAAGAATCACATTAAAATTAGTAAGCCTATCCTGAGCAGTATCTGTTAGATTATAGATGTTGATTTGACGAATCGTTTCTTCCTTATCTAAATCGACTTGCCACCAAGGTTTAGATTGAAACTCTGTATGCGTTACAGAATGATGAGCATAATTCCCATCAACTTTTCCATCTACAGCCCTTCTAGCGTCACCTCCAAAAGCTGTCGAACTTTGGGTAACCCGTTTCCCTAGAGCTATATTTTCAAGAGGTTCAGCGCTTGGTTGACTAGATGACAGAGGGACTTGTTGTTTCTTAAAGAAAGAAATTTTTTCCAGTTTTGGATCACGGTAACCCTGCTTATCCAATGTTGTCCGTTTTCCAATATTAAAGTTTGGAATATCATTCATGCGACTTTCAAAATAGCCACGCGAACGGTGTTTAACATTGGCGCTTCCTGTAGATGTCACCACATCACTATCATTTTGTAGCACAGATGTAACCACATTGTCATTATCCACTACATAATGTTTAATTTTTCCATTTACAGCAAGTTTCCGACTTTCTAATCCTACATCCCAGAAACCATTTTTGGCATTCCAGATTGTTCTTGAAGTAATAACCTTAGGTGCATTAAATGTTGTCACTTTTTTCAAAACATTATTATAAAAAGTAGGATATTTCTGATAGGCTTCAACCGCTGCTATTTGAGCTAGATAGCCTCCTAAAGAATGACCTGTCATATACAGATTGGTAATGCTGGAATCCTGCGCCAATTCTTTTACAACATTACGGATATCATCCGCTTGTGCAGGTTTATTTCCTCCTAGCAAGGTCAAGTCCGTTCTCAAATCTTTTGCATCATTCAGTCTTGTCCCTCGAATAGATAACATTTGAACCGTATGATCCTTTAGATAAGGAAGATCACTCTTAGTTTCGAATAGATAAGCATCCAAACCACTAGCTGTATGGTAAGATTTTTTCATCTTCCAAAACGGGGCTAACTCATTGTGCATCATCTTATATTCTTGACGATTCAAATAGAGACTCGGAAATGGATTCTTATGATCTAGGATTTTTTCGATATAGTCATCCTCACGATAGGATAACTCCATGAAGAGAAGAGCATCTCGATCTGTAACATACCATTGTTTCTTATTATCATCTTCCCCATCTGCTAATCCGTCTCCATCACTGTCTGCCAGTAATGGATGACTGTTATATCCTAAATAGTCCTTACCATCTTTATGATAAACATAAAGTTCATCCTTATTTTTGATACCATCCTGATCGTCATCACCTTCTAAATCAAGGACTTTTTCACCATAAAGAGAATTGTCAAGTAAATCATTTTCTGAGTGCAGTTCTCCTTTTGAGATTTTCAAAAGATCTTCTGCAGTCACAGGACGAGAAGTTGTAGCCTCATCCTTTACATTTTTCTCTTTATTCACGTCTTCAGGAACTAGAGCAGGCTCTGTTTTATGGGAGTCCAGCTTTTCTTCTTCCTTCTGATTTCTAAGGACTTCTTTTGTTTCTGGAGCTGGTTGGATAACTGCAGCTCTTTCCTCTATACGAGGTAGTTCCTGTTTTTTATCAGTATTTTCTAATTTTGTCGGACTATCCGTTGCATTTACGACTAGAGGAGCTTCGTTTTTCACAACTGGACTTCCTTCATTGGCAGAAATTCCTGTCGGTGCTAAAAAAGCAAAGCCAACTGCAACAGATACAACTCCGATACTTAATTTTTTTATGCCAAAACGCATCATTCGTTGACCGATTTTCATTCTTTTCTAACTTTCTTTTATTTTCCCCTATTTACCAATAATTGATAAATAAGCATGTGATAAATTTTTACTAAAGATATAGTAGTTGATTAGATTTTTGTTCATTTTTTAATCACAACAAACCCAATCTTCTCTACTGAAGACGATGAGAACTCCCCCTTTCTAGTCTAATACCATCACCAATTTTTTTACAATTCTGCAAGAATCGCTTTCAGCAAGCCTTTGAAGTCACCTTTAACACGTTCTGTTACTTCCACAACTTCTTCGTGGTTGAGTTCTTCTTGGAAACCAGCTGCAAAGTTAGTAATACATGAAATTCCTAGAACTTTCAAATCTGAGTGGGCTGCTACAATAACTTCAGGAACAGTGGACATACCAACGGCATCTGCTCCCAATGTCTTATAGGCACGAATTTCTGCTGGGGTTTCATAAGTCGGACCGGTTACACCGATATAGACACCTTCATCAAGCTTGATACCAAGTTTTTTAGCCACTTCATGGGCAGTTGCACGGTATTCTGGTGTGTAGGCTTTAGACATATCAGGGAAACGTGGACCAAAGTCATCCAAGTTTTCACCCATCAATGGATTTTGACCCGTAAAGTTGATATGGTCTGAGATAGCCATCAAAGTACCAGGCCCATATCCAATACCACCAGCAGCATTGGTTACAATAACACCTTCACATCCAAGAACTTTCATGACACGTACTGGGAAAGTCACGACTTCCAGAGGATTTCCTTCGTAGAAATGGAAGCGACCTTGAAGAGCCAAAACCTTGCGACCTGCAAGTTCCCCATATACTAATTTACCAGCGTGACCAACTACTGTCGAACGACCCCAGTTTGGAATATCTGCATAGTCTACTACAACAGGATTTTCGATTTCTTCTGCAAGTTCTCCCAGACCTGATCCAAGGATTAAACCAAACTCAGGCGCTTGGATACCCTTGTCTTTCAGAAAAGCAGCTGTTTCTTGGATCTTATCTAAAAATGTCATTGTGTATCTCCTTTATTTTTATTATTTTTTTAGCATTTGACCGATTTTGTCAAAGGTTTTTGCATTGCGAATGGTGATTTGGCGGTAGAAAGGCATCTTGAGCAAGTACTTATGGTAGGCAGTTGCATAGTAGGATTCCTCAGAGAATTTCCCCCAGAAAATCCCAAGTCTTCCAAAATGAACGACTTCATCTTCCAGTTCCAAACCGTTCACTTTCTCGATCACTTGATCCACATCCAAGCTCTCAGTGTAGAAGAGCACATCTTTTCGTGCCAAATCTTTGGTCCACCAATCTGGCAGATTCTTCAGCTCTTCTTCATAATCTTCCTGACTCAGCAAAGAAAAGCTCTGAATAAATGGATAATGGACTGTAAAGAAAGCCTCTAACTTTTCAACCAATTGGGCTTTGGGGTCTGTAGAAGTAAAGAAAATATTGCCACTGTTGATGTAGGTCTCAACCTTTTCCAGTCCCAACTCTGTCAGTTCTTGACGAAGTTGCGCCATGACCACCTTATTTTTCCCACCTACATTAATGCCCCTTACCAGTAAAGCATAGCGTGTCATCTTATACCAATTTATCTAAGAAACTTTCACCAATCATGGCAGTTTCAACACCAAAATTATCCGCAACTGTCGCTGAGATATCTGCAAAATGTCCTACTGGAATGACACCATTTCCTTTAAAGGAAGGACTGTAAGCCAAAAGTGGGATATATTCGCGAGTGTGGTCTGTTCCTGCGTAAGTTGGGTCGTTCCCGTGGTCCGCAGTAATCAAGAGAAGGTCGTTCTCTCGCATGGCTGCGATAATTTCAGATAAGCGTTCATCAAACTCATGCAAACAATCACGGTAACCGTGAGCATTACGACGGTGGCCGTAAAGGGCATCAAAGTCAACCAAGTTTGTGAATGAGAATCCTTTTTCAAACTCAGCAAGGCCCATTGTCTTCAATAGTGTATCAATTCCATGGCTGTTTGACTTGTTGTGGCCCATGTCATGGTTGATACCCGCACCGTTAAAGATATCGTTGATTTTACCAACAGCATAAGTATCGATACCAGCTTCATTCAATTTATCCAAAACAGTCGGTGCAAATGGAGATACGGCCAAGTCACGACGGTTTGCTGTACGAGTGAAGTTACCTGGTTCACCTACATAAGGGCGAGCAATGATACGACCTAGAAGGGCAGGACGCTCAAGTGTAATTGAACGAGCGTATTCACAGATACGGTACAATTCGTCCAAAGGAATAATGTCTTCGTGGGCAGCAATTTGCAAAACAGGATCAGCTGAAGTATAGATAATCAACTCTCCAGTTTCCATCTGACGAGGTCCGAAATCATCGATAACAGCTGTACCTGAGTAAGGTTTGTTTGCTTCACGAATGACCTTGCGTCCTGAGAATTCTTCGATTTTTGTCAAGATTTCTTCTGGGAATCCGTTCCAAAAAGTATCGAAAGGCTCAGTAATATTGAGTCCCATGATTTCCCAGTGTCCAGTCATAGTATCCTTACCAAGAGATACTTCTTCTAATTTTGTTGCATATCCTGTTGGATTGCTTTCAGCTGGAACAGTCTTAAGAGGAGTTTCTCGAGGAATATTTCCTAGACCGATTTTAGCCATGTTTGGCACATTCAAACCAACTGATTTGGAAATGTGTCCCAGTGTGTCAGAAGCTCCATCTGGAACCCCTGCATTGACAAAGTTATTAGCATCTGGTGCAGCACCGATTCCTACAGAATCTAGTACCACCAAGTGAATACGATTAAATTTTGACATAGTGTATCTCCTTATTATTTTGATTATTTTGCTTTTGTTGAAGTTAAAATCTGAACTCCATCTCGTCCAGCAACGATGACCTTATCCACCATTTGGTTGAATAAGCCGTGCTCCACGACACCAACGACATGGTCCAATTCTTGTCCGAAGGCAATTGGATCTTCGATGACATCCAAGGCAAGGTCAATGATAAAGTTCTGCATATCGGTCACAAAACGTTGGCTATCTTTTTCACGGAAACTTGGTTTGTAGCCAGCTCGTTCAAAACGACGAAAGACCTGTTCTGCGCCATACTGAACCACTTCTACTGGCAATTTAAAAGCACCCAATTTCTCGACTAGCTTGCTTTCATCCACTACCCAAATATATTCTTTTGAGGGTGTTGCTACAACCTTTTCCATCAGAAGGGCACCACCACCGCCTTTGATTCCGTTAAACTGGCTATCCACTTCATCCGCTCCATCAACCGTCACATCGACAACATCTACTTGGTCAATAGACTTGAGCGGGATATTAAGCCCTTCAGCCTGTTTACTAGTCACACTAGAAGTCGTTACAGCTGTAATCTGCAACCCCTCTTCCTTGATACGACGACCAATTTCTTCTACGAAATAATAGGCAGTAGACCCCGTTCCAAGTCCGACTACCATGCCATCCTTGACATACTCAGCAGCCTTGATACCTGCCATTTTCTTCAGATTTTCCACTCAAACACCTCCATTAAAGAGCTATTTCTATTATACCATGTATCCGTTTTTATTTCATGGATACACTAGAAAAACCCGAACATTTTTATGTCCACCTTGTTTTGGTAGTTAGAATCTTAGTTATGAGAACTTGTAGATAAAAACAGGTCCTAGCCAAAAGCAGCAACTGTTGATTTTTTATCATAAAGATGGTTAAATAATTAAGTACATAAAAGGAGAAATAGGATGAACCCATTAGATTTGTTTAACCAAGTAAAAGAATTAATCGAAACAAAAGATTTCGAAGCTGCTAAAACATTCGTTGCAGAAAATCAAGAACAACTTGGAGAATACTTCTCTCAAGCTCAGCAGTTGATTTCTGGTTCAGAAGGTCTAGATGGCCTCGTTAGCAAGATTAAAGGATTTTTCTAAAAATATAAGAGGCTGGCAAAACTCAATTTCAGTAGAAAATGAAATTCATTTTTCCCCACAATAAAACGCATAGTGTCAAATTTTTTGTAAATCTGATACTATGCGTTTTTATAATTAACTATGTTCTGTGATAAATTTATAGGCTTCTTGACCAGCGATAGCTCCATCTCCAACTGCTGTTGTTACTTGGCGAAGGTCTTTCAAGCGAACATCTCCAACCGCAAAGATACCATCAACTGCAGTTTTCATGTGGTTATCTGTCACAACCCAGCCTGCTTGGTCTTGAATATTCAATTCTTTAACAAAATCGCTAACAGGGTCCAAACCAACATAGATAAAGACGCCACCGAAGGCTTGTTCTGTCACTTGACCTGTTTTCACATTTTCAAATACGACAGATTCTACTCTGTTTTCACCCTTGATTTCCTTGACTACAGAATCCCAGATAAAGCTGACTTTCTCATTCGCAAAGGCGCGATCTTGTAAAACCTTTTGGGCACGAAGTTGGTCACGGCGGTGAACAATGGTAACAGTCTTAGCAAAGCGAGTCAAGAAGAGGGCTTCTTCAACAGCTGAATCTCCGCCACCAACTACCAACAAATCTTGGTCACGGAAGAAAGCACCATCACACACGGCACAGTATGAAACACCACGACTATTCAGTTCTTCTTCTCCAGGTACTCCCAAAGGACGGTGTTTAGAACCAGTCGCTACGATAACGGTACGAGTTTCATATGTTTGGCCATCAGTAATCACTTTCTTAAAATCACCATGATCTTGGACATTTTCAACATAACCATAAATGTGCTCAACACCAAGATTTTCAAGCGGTTCAAACATCTTTTCTGCCAATTCTGGCCCACTAATATTAGCGTATCCTGGGTAATTTTCGATATCAGAGGTATTATTCATCTGACCACCTGGCAGACCACCTTCAATCAAAGCTACTTTCAGATTGCTTCGAGCAGCATACAAGGCTGCAGTCATACCTGCAGGTCCAGCACCGATAATAATAGTATCGTACATATAGATTCCTTCTTTCTTGTTGTAACTATCTTTATTCTAACTCTTTTTTGTCAATCAAGCAAGGATTATGCCTTGAAAACAAGAATTAAACTCATAACCGCAAAGGATAATACTGGAACAACCAAGACTCCAATCATAATCATATCATAGAGATGGGCTTGGCGAGCCTTGGCTGTCTTATCAACTCCCGACATGGCTCTTAGTCCAATCCAAATCCCTAAAAAAATCAGGACGAGGATGGTGGTCAAGATCAAACTCTCGAAATATAAAGAAAATAGTTGCAGTAGCATGATTTCTCTCATTTCTATCTTTTTTAAAGAGTAAACTCAGCTAGTCCAGCTAACTGAGTTTTTCTTTATCTATTATATCAAATATAAGTCCGTTTGTAACTAGCGAAGAATTCTTTTGTCCGCTCTTCTTTAGGATGGTGGATAATCTCATCCGGTGTTCCAGACTCGATGATTTTCCCCTTATCTAAGAAGAGAATCTTATCAGCCACTTGGGCTACAAAGGACATGTCATGACTGACCAAAATCATGGTTTGACCTGACTTAGCAGCATCTGCAATAGACTTTTCTACTTCACCGACCAATTCTGGGTCAAGGGCTGAAGTTGGTTCGTCTAAGAGCAAGACATCTGGTTTCATAGCAAGCGCACGCGCTAAGGCAACCCGTTGCTTTTGTCCACCTGATAAATGGCGAGGGTAATGGTTTTCACGGTCAGAAAGCCCAACCTTAGCCAACTCTTCCTTGGCAATCTTAGTCGCTTCTTGGTCAGATAATTTCTTGACAACAACCAAGCCTTCTTTTACATTATCAAGTGCTGTTCGGCGTTCAAACAAATTAAACTGTTGGAAAACCATAGACAACTTACGGCGTAGAGCAAGGATTTCTTCTTGAGTGATTTTAGAAAAATCAACTGAAAAATCATCAATCTGAATAGAGCCACTGTCAGGTGTTTCAAGATAATTGAGACTGCGAAGGAAGGTTGATTTTCCAGCTCCTGAAGAACCAATCAAGGCTACAACTTCCCCTTTTTGAATATCCAAGTCCAGATGATCCAAGACAGTCTGTCCTGAAAAGGATTTACTTAAATTCGAAATCTTAATCATTAACGAAGGTCTCCTTTCACATCTGTTTGCACTGTATCAGGTGCAGAAATAGCCATCTTTCTCTCGATGAAACGACCGAGGCTTTCAATTCCAATATTGACTACCCAATAAACAAGGGCAACGGAAATAAAGCGTTCAAAATAGCGGTAATCAGCTCCACCTAAAATCTGAGCTTGGGCAAAGACTTCCACAACACCAGCACTAAAGGCTAGGGACGTACCCTTGGTCAAGCCGATGAGGGAATTGATCAATGTTGGAGTCGCCACAACTGCCGCATTTGGAATAATCACTCGTCGATAAACTTGTGCTCGGGTCATACCCAGACTGCGTGCCGCCTCAATCTCACCAGGGTTGACTGAGAGAATGGCTGCACGAATGGTTTCACTAGCATAAGCTGCCTCATTAAAAGCAAAGGCGACAATCGCAAAAGCTGCAGCTGGAATAGCATTGATATTGAGACCAGTCCCCCATTGCTGATTGAGGGCTTTCAAAGCCAAAGGAATTCCGTAATAGGTTAACATGAGTTGCACCAAAATCGGTGTCCCTTTTAAGAAACTAACAAAGAAGGCCTGCAAGGGATATAAAATCTTGACACGATTGATTTTCACAATGGCAAAAAGAAGTGCCAAAACCAAGCCAAAAAGAGCACCACCAATTGTCAACATAATCGTTGTTGGAAGTTGTTGGACAATTCTCGGGATTCCATCAAAGACCGAACGCAAGCTAAACAGCTTGCCATCCGGAATCAATTGCATCAAGTTTTGGTACCAATCTGATGCTAAAATCGTTGTAACATTCATAAAAACATCCTCTCCTGATAATGATTCATTCTACCATACTTCTGCCGTCAATGAAATTATTTGCTACGGTCAGGTATAGACTTTGTCTACCTACTAGTTTATCATACTTTGAAACAGGGAGGTTATATATTTTATCTATCAAAGAGATAGATAAAAACTATTTCAATCCCAATTCTTCATAAGGTTTTCGATAACCGATTTGCTTAACAGTTCCATTTTCTACTAAAATAGGCCGTTTTAACAACATACCGTCACTTGCTAGTAACTCAGCCGCTTCTTGGTTTGACAGGCTTCCTACCTTATCTTTCAGCCCTAATTCACGGTATTTGATTCCACTGGTGTTAAAAAATTGCTTCAACTCGAAACCTGAGGTTTCTAGCCAGTTTAAAATAACTTCTTGGCTAGGTGTTTCTTCGACGATATGAACGGCTTTATAGTCCACACCGAGTTGGTTTAATTCTTGTTTTGCTTTTTTACAAGTTGAACATTTTGGATATTCGATAAATTCTAACATGTCTTTCACTTTCTATTGTTTCTATCTTTAAAATCTGCGCCTTCATGCTCCAAGAGGCAGGCTTTCTTTTCCACTCCTGCAGCATAACCTGTCAGACGCTTGCCTGCTCCCAGCACACGGTGACAAGGTACTAGGATAGACCAAGGATTGCGCCCCACTGCTCCACCAATTGCTTGAGCAGAAGGCACTTGCAGATCTTGGGCTATTTGTCCATAGGTCACTGTCTGACCATAAGGAATTCCCTGTAAATAGGACCAAACTCTCTTTTCAAAATCCGTCCCGATTGGAGCCAAGGGCAAGTCGGATAAATCCCGAGACTTGCCTTTAAAGTAAGCATCTAAGCAAGCAATAACTGGGTCTAAAATGGGATGACTAACAACTGCTTCTATCGTTTCATCTCCTAGTCCCCTCTCAAAATGCTTCTGCTCCTGAATCCAAATTCCATATAAATAATGGTCATCAGCTACCAGTGATAGAATACCAATTGGCGAAGAGTAGAGCATTTTTGCATACTTCTTTTGCATTATTTCTTCAATTTTTGATAGGCCAAGCGTTCGCCATCAACTGGAACCTTACCAACCTGTTTAAAACCGAGTTTTTCAAAAATATGTTGCATGGCCTTGTTTGCAACATGCGTATCTGAACGAAAATCAAGATAGTCAAAACCTTCAATTAAGCCCTCTAAGAAGGTTTGAGCAACTCCTTGTCCCTGCACATCTGCTGCCACAGCGATACGGTGAAAGACTAGGTACTCTGACTCTCCAGCTTGCCATTTTCCTTCATAAATGGCTTCATAGGCTGCCTCTGGACTCTTGGTCACAGCAGCATAGGCTAGCAGTTCTCCTTCTTCCAAGGCAACATAAGCTTGACCTGAGATAATATCATCGATAATAATGTCTGTATTTGGATAGCCATTCTGCCACTGGTCACTACCGGCATCTGCTAAACATTTTTTAGCATCCTCCATCACTTGCATGATGGCATCTACTTCATTTGGAAAAGCTAAACGAATCTCCATCTTTTCTCCTCATTTCTGACTAGTTTCTCCCATCATAGCATAATTTAAGCCTTTTCACAAGCAGTTAAAACTTGACTTTCTGTTTTTGTTATTTTATAATCTAGTTATTGAAACTAGATAAAAAGGAGTTGAAAATGAAAACCAGCTTTTCCTACCCAAAATGGGCAGAAATTCCAAATATTGACCTCTATCTGGATCAGGTTTTGCTTTATGTCAATCAGGTCTGCGCTCCTGTCTCTCCAGATAAAGACAAGGGCCTAACAGCATCCATGGTCAATAACTATGTCAAACATGGCTACCTGACAAAGCCTGACAAGAAAAAATACCAACGCCAACAGATTGCCCGTTTGATTGCTATCACAACCCTCAAATCTGTCTTTTCTATTCAAGAAATCGCTCAGACACTGAATACTCTCCAAAGTCAAGCAAGTTCAGACCAACTCTACGATGCTTTTGTGGACTACATGAACCAAGGAATGGACCCAGCTAACCCTATTATCCAAAGTAGCTGTCAAACCGTTAAACTCTATCATCAAACTCTAGACTTAATCGATCATAGTGAAGAGGAGGCAATCCAATGAACACTAGTCTTAAACTCAGCAAACAACTCAGTTTTGGAGAGGAGATTGCTAATAGCGTGACCCATGCCGTAGGTGCAGTCATCATGCTCATCTTACTCCCCATTTCATCCACCTATAGTTATGAGACACACGGATTTTTATCCTCTATTGGAGTTTCCATTTTCGTTATTAGTCTCTTTCTCATGTTCCTCTCATCCACCATTTACCACTCTATGGCCTATGGTTCGACCCACAAATACGTCTTGAGAATCATCGACCATTCTATGATTTACGTTGCCATTGCCGGCTCATACACGCCCGTTGTCTTGACCTTGATGAATAACTGGTTTGGCTATCTAATTATTGCCATTCAATGGGGAACGACCATCTTTGGTATTCTCTATAAAATCTTTGCTAAAAAGGTCAATGAGAAATTCAGCCTTGCTCTTTACCTGATTATGGGCTGGTTGGTTCTGGCTATCATTCCTGCCATTATCAGTCAAACAACGCCAATTTTCTGGAGTCTCATGGTAACTGGCGGACTTTGTTATACAGTTGGGGCTGGATTTTACGCCAAGAAAAAACCTTATTTCCACATGATTTGGCATCTCTTTATCCTGGCTGCGTCCGCACTCCAATACATCGCCATTGTTTATTTCATGTAAAAATAGTTTAGGACAAAAAATCCTATCCTATTTTTTATTCTCTATGATGTTTTATACCCAATCAAAATCCAAAAATCACTCCAGTCCATTTTATAGTACCTACTAGCGTGCCGTCAATTATGGGATACTGCTTCCCTGATAGTATGTAAATCAGAATAGTTATACTCTTCGAAAATCTCTTCAAACCACGTCAGCGTCGCATTACCGTATATATGTGACTGACTTCGTCAGTCTTATCTACAGCCTCAAAACAGTATTTTGAGCAGCTTGCGGCTAGCTTCCTAGTTTGCTTTTCGATTTTCATTGAGTATTAAATCATAATCATTCGTTAATGAACCGTACCTAACGAATCAAGACAGACAAATGGTCACATAACAAAAAAACGTTTTGCAACGTTTTTTTGACTGTGATTTCTTTAAATGCATTTTCTCCTAAGGCAAATCATTCCCTGCTGCAAGATAAATTTCATACCATTCTTTTCTTGTTAAGCTAAAGTTTGCCGCTTGGCTAACTTCTCTCAAGTGCTTAGGATTTGTTGTACCTACGACTGCCTGCATTTTTGCTGGATAACGCAATATCCAAGAAATCGCAATAGTTGAAGAGGTTACTCCATATTTAATAGCTAAACGATCAAGTACTTGATTTAAAGCTTGAAATTTCTCATTTCCAACAAAATTCCCTTTAAAATATCCGAACTGTAAGACAGACCATGCTTGAATGACCACATCGTGTAATTTGCAATATTCAAAAATGCTGCCATCTCGAATAGCTGCTTGACTATCTTCCATATTAACATGAAAACCTGATTCGAATCCTGGAGTAAAAGCCGCACTCAATTGTAGCTGATTAACAGCTAACGGCTGCTTGACATCTTTTTTAAGCAACTCCATCATCATAGGATTTTGATTAGAAACTCCAAAATCTCGAACCTTACCTTGTTTATAAAGGAGATCAAAGGCTTCTGCTACTTGGTCAGATTCCATCAAAGCATCTGGTCGATGAAGAAGCAAGCTATCTAGATGATCAATCTTCAATCTTTGCAAAATTCCGTCAACTGATTTTATAATATAGTCCTTAGAAAAATCAAAATAGGTAAATTCTTCTATGCGAATGCCACATTTGGACTGAATCCACATCTTTTCTCTTAAATCTGGACGATTTTTTAGGACAAGACCTAACAGTTCTTCACAACGACCACGACCATAAATATCAGCCAAGTCAAAAGCATTGATTCCAACAGACAGTGCTGTTTCTACAAGCTCTTCAACTTCTCTAACAGACTTATCTTTTATTCTCATCATTCCGAGAACAATTTCTGATAATTCTTTGTCATCTTGACCAAGAGTTATGTATCTCATCAAATTTTTCTCCTTTAATTTCTAACATTCTTCCCTTCATTATAACAAAAAACCGCTTTGCAACGGCTTTTTAGCTATATTTCACTCCATTTTATCTTCTTAAACCCACGGAACAAGAGAAAAATGCCAATAAAAAGAACAGCTAAAGGAATGAATTTTGTAAGGAAAACATTTGAAATTCCCATCCACGCATAATAACGGAGCAGAGACCCTACAACAAGATGGGCAACAATCATACTGACAAAGGGACGAAAGACCGCTTCTTTCCAATTCCAAATACTGATGACCAGCGAAATCGTAAAGATAGTTAAAATATCCCAGGGAGCAGGAAGATAAAATGCTCCTTCTTGTACAAAACTTCCTATTCCTACATATCCCAGAACAACTAGCAGAACAAGAATCCCAACGACAATATAGGTGCCAATTTTCATTTTAGGAGAATCTTGGACTAAGACCCAACGTAAGATTGTGGCCACAAGAGCAAATCCAATCAGAAAAAGAAGAAGTTGCCCTAAAAAAGTAAGCAAATTGACTGTTAAGAGAGGACCTTTAGAAAAATCACCCAGTAGATGATAGTAACGTAATATCGCTAGGACAAAAATTGGCGTCAAAAGGGACTCCTTGATAGAACTGCGTGGTGCTTCCTTGAGCATCTCTTTCATTATTTTTTTAGGATTCTTACCTAAATAATCCTCTGCACTCATGCCATCTCGTTCTGCTTCTGAAAAATCTAACATCATCAAATAAATCTGCTCTCTGAGATAGTCCTCATCATAGAGAAATCCAGCAAGATTAAAACTATCCCACAGTTCCTCAAAATACTGCTGATTCTCCTCAGAAAACTCATGTAGCAAAGCGCTTGTTTCTTCATAATACTTCATTTTCTTCATGGTTTACCCTCCATTCTTAATTCCTTCTACTTTTTGACTCAAATCGTCCCATTGTTGCCAAAAGACCGAGACACGCTCTTCTCCTTCTTTAGTTAATGAAAAATACTTTCGATCTGGACCATCTGGCGACGGGCGCATATCGCCTCTTATCCATTGATTTTTTTCTAACTTTTGCAACAAAGGATAAATAGTTCCTGGAACGATAGTGTCAAATCCAGCCTCCCGCAAAGTTTGAACCAACTCATAACCATATCGCTCTTTTTGACCAATCATATCCAAGACACAACCTTCAAGAACACCTTTTAATAGTTGAGTTTCCTTCATCCCTTCCCCCTTCTATCTATTTTGTAATACCTACTAGTAGATTCATCAATAATATACCACTTTCACACTAGTTTGTAAAGCATAATAGTTGGAATAAAAAAACAGAACTAGCATGAACTAGTCCTGTCTATTTTTACCCAATCACACTTCCGTTTGGTACAGCTGGATCAACTGTAAGAAGGGTTAATTTTCCATCATGTTCAGCTGAGAGAATCATCCCTTGGCTGACATATTTTTTCATCATCTTGCGTGGTTTGAGGTTGGCAACAATTTGGACTTTCTTGCCGATCAATTCTTGTTCGTTTGGATAGTATTTTGCAATTCCTGAGAGGATTTGACGGTCTTCTCCATCACCAGCATCTAGACGGAATTGGAGCAGCTTATCAGAACCTTCTACTTTGGAAACTTCTTTGACTTCTGCGACACGAATTTCAACCTTGTCAAAGTCCTCAAACTTGATTTCTTCTTTGTTAAGTTTGAGTTCTACTTCGTCTGGATTCCATTCTTTTGCAACTGCTGGTTTGTTGCCTTCCATTTGTTCCTTGATATAGGCAATCTCTTCTTCCATGTCCAGACGTGGGAAGATTGGTGTTCCTTTGGCAACTACTGTTACACCCTCAGGGAAATTAGCCAAACTCAAGTTCTCAAGGCTCGCTACTTCTTCCAATCCAAGTTGTGCCAATACAGCGCGACTAGTTTCCATCATAAATGGTTCAATCAAGTGAGCTACGACACGAAGACTGGCTGCCAAGTGGCTCATAACACTTGCCAATTGGTCACGATGAGCTTCATCCTTAGCCAATACCCATGGAGCTGTCTCGTCGATGTATTTGTTTGTACGTGAAATAAGAGTCCATACTGCTTCAAGTGCACGTGGGTAGTCAACTGCTTCCATGTGTGTATGGTAATCAGCGATTGATTCAGCAGCTACTTGAGCAAGAGCGTTGTCAAATTCTGTCACACCCTCTACATAGGCAGGGATTTGTCCATCAAAGTACTTGTTAATCATAGAGACCGTACGGTTAAGGAGGTTCCCAAGGTCATTTGCCAATTCATAGTTGATACGGCCGACATAGTCTTCAGGAGTGAAGGTTCCATCCGAACCAACTGGAAGGCTACGCATGAGGTAGTAGCGAAGTGGATCCAGTCCGTAGCGCTCTACCAACATTTCAGGGTAAACGACATTTCCTTTAGACTTAGACATTTTTCCGTCTTTCATGACAAACCAACCGTGGGCAATCAAACGATCTGGCAATTTGATATCCAACATCATAAGAAGGATTGGCCAATAGATTGAGTGGAAACGAAGTATGTCTTTTCCTACCATATGGAAGACTGTTCCATTCCAGAACTTGTCAAAGTTACCATGTTCATCTTGACCGTAGCCAAGAGCTGTCGCATAGTTAAGAAGGGCATCAATCCAAACATAGACAACGTGTTTTGGATTAGATGGTACTGGAACACCCCATGTAAAGGTTGTACGAGAAACTGCCAAATCCTCTAAACCTGGCTCGATGAAGTTGCGAAGCATTTCATTAAGGCGACCATCTGGCGTGATGAATTCAGGATGGGCTTTGAAAAATTCGACCAAACGATCTTGGTATTTGCTGAGGCGGAGGAAGTATGATTCTTCAGATACCCATTCCACTTCGTGACCTGATGGAGCGATACCTCCAGTCACATTTCCAGCCTCGTCACGGAAAACTTCTGCCAGCTGGCTTTCTGTAAAGAATTCCTCATCTGAGACTGAATACCAGCCAGAATATTCGCCCAAGTAGATATCATCTTGAGCCAGCAAGCGCTCAAAGACTTGAGCCACTACTTTTTCATGGTAATCATCAGTTGTACGGATAAATTTATCGTATGAGATATCTAGTAATTGCCAGAGTTCTTTGACGCCAACCGCCATTCCATCAACATAAGCTTGTGGTGTAATTCCAGCTTCTTCTGCTTTTTGCTGAATTTTCTGACCATGCTCATCAAGACCTGTCAAATAAAAGACATCGTAGCCCATGAGACGTTTGTAACGAGCTAGGACATCACAAGCGATAGTTGTGTAGGCAGAACCGATATGAAGTTTACCAGATGGATAGTAAATCGGAGTTGTAATATAAAAATTCTTTTCAGACATAATTTTTCCTTTCCAGGCAAATGAAACCTGTTTTTCTAACACTTCATTATATCACATTTTTAATGAATTTAGATAGGGAAATCCATACAAAAACAAGATAGACAAGTGTCCATCTTGTTGATCTTATTCATAACGAAGGGCTTCGATTGGATCAAGTTTCGATGCCTTATTGGCTGGCAAGACCCCAAAAATCATACCAACACTAGCCGAAACTGCAAGACTAAATAGGGCAACTGGGATTGATACTCCCACTTCTATACCCGCAATCAAACCTTGCAATAGTATACCAGCTATAGCGGTCAAGCCTGTCGCAATTGTCAAACCAATGACTCCGCCTAGCAAGGTCAAAATCATGGATTCAATCAAAAATTGGATTAAAATATTAGCACGTGTCGCACCCAAAGCCTTACGGAGACCAATCTCACGGGTACGCTCTGTAACAGAAACCAGCATGATGTTCATAACACCAGTTCCTCCAACAAAAAGTGAAATTCCTGCAATGGCACTAATAATCGTAGTTATAAAACCGAACATTTGTTGTACTTCTTGGAAGGCTGCAGTCGCATCTGACACCTGATACTCCCCTTGCTGAAGACCAGCAATCTCGGTCAATTTTCTAGCTAATTCTGGTCCCACTGTTGGTGTCAAACTGGTATCATTGACACGGAAGACAATATCAGAAATTTCATCCATATTGAAGTTATTGGCAAGAGAGATATTAGTCGTAATTGGAAGTCCACCAATACCAAAAGTCTTAGCAGTCTTGGCCTCATCGCTGGTATAGACACCAATGACACGATAGCTAAAGCCACCAACATCTATAACCTGGTTGACAGCTTCTTGAGCAGATCCAAACAGACTATTAGCAAGTTCTTGGTCTAGCAAAATGACACTGGCCACATCTTTATAATCCTGAGCTATGAGACTTCGTCCTGCAACAATTTCATTTTCAACTGCCTTCATGTAGGTAATATTCCCACCTGTCAAGCTAGCGCGCTCCACTTTTTTATCTTTATAAGACAAGGTGGTATTGGTCGAGTTGGTTACATAGTAACTGTCCACACCCTTAAGTTTTGCTGCCTCTTTAACCCAGGATTCTTGCGGTTTTGGCGGTTCAACATGAACTTCCTCTTCTTTTCCAGAAACCGTAAAAGCTGATTGTTTCTGAGTAAAAGACCCATCTTTACTTTTTTTAGAAGAGAAAAAGACACTAATATTCTTCTGAGATTTGGTCATATCTTTGTTGAGTTGACGAGATAGGGAATCACCTAGAGCCATAATCACAACAACTGATGAAACACCGATAATAATCCCAATCATGGTAAGCAAAGAACGCATCTTGTGAGCCATGATAGATGAAAAGGCAAATTTCAGATTCTGCATCTTAGTTTTCCTCCTTTTCTAACCGAGCACTATCAGATGAAATAACTCCATCGCGAATGACAATCTGACGTTTGGCATAAGCAGCTATTTCAGGCTCATGCGTTACCATGATAATGGTTTTTCCTTCTTTGTTCAAGTCAACCAATAGTTGCATAATTTGATTCCCTGTTTTGGTATCCAAGGCTCCTGTCGGTTCGTCTGCTAGGATAATAGAAGGATTGTTTACCAAGGCACGCGCAATAGCCACACGTTGCTTTTGACCACCAGATAATTCTGAAGGTAAATGGTGACTACGCTCAGTCAATTCAACCTTGTCTAAATACTCCTCAGCTAACTTGCGCCGTTTTGAAGCCGAAACTCCTGCGTAAATCAAGGGCAATTCTACATTTTGCAGAGCATTGAGTTTAGATAGAAGAAAGAACTGCTGAAAGACAAAACCGATTTGTTGGTTGCGGACCTTGGCTAGTTGTTTTTCACCCAGTCCAGCTACTTCTTGACCTTCAAGATAATATTCTCCACTGCTTGGTGTATCCAACATCCCAATCGTATTCATGAGAGTAGACTTACCAGAACCAGATGGTCCCATGATGGCAACAAACTCACCCTCATTCACTTCTAGGTTGATGTTTTTGAGAACCTGCAGTTCTTGGTCACCGTTACGGTAGCTTCTGCAGATATTTTTTAGACTAATTAGTTGCTTCATCAGCCTTCACCTCTTTTCCTTCCTCTAGAGAAGACGTTGGGTTACTGATGACCTTGACTCCATTTGTCAGACCTGAAGTGATTTCTTGGTTATCTGCATCAGCATTGCCCAAACCAACTTCCACTTTCTTGGCCTTTTTCTGCTCGTCAAGCACCCAGACATAGTTCTTATCATTTTCAGTCACAACACTTGTTAGAGGAACCAAAATGGCTTTACTCTTATTCTTGACCTCAACGCTTACTGAAAATCCTTGTTTCAAATCACCGATTTCACTTGTAACATCAATAGTATATGGATATTTAGAACCAGAATTACCACCTGCTGTGGCAGTAGCTGCACTTGCTGCTTCACCATTGTTTTTAGGGTAGTCAGAAATGTAGCTAATCTTACCAGTCCAGCTCTTATCTTGGTAAACTTTAGAAGTAAAGGTTACTTCTTGTCCTACAGAGAGGTTGGCAAGGTTGTATTCAGATAGTTCCCCCTTAACTTGCAAGTTTTCATTGCTAACGACATGAACTACCACCTGGCTAGCTCCAGTTGGAGATTTAGAAACATTACGGTTGACTTCGACCACAGTTCCCTCTAAGGTACTGAGAACCGTCATTGCATCCAACTGACTTTGAGCCTTGCTTAATTGCGCTGCTGCATCTGCACGAGCATCACGAGCATCACCTAATTGTGCATCAATAGATGACACTGAATTTCCTGAGACTGGAGCTGGAGTTTGGGCTGCAGCTCCTTCGCCTCCTGCTGGTACTGGTAACTGGGGAGCTGAAGCGGCTTCATTTCGCGCTTGGTTGAGTTCGTTGATATGACGATCTGCCTTAGCTACTGCTCGACTCGCTGAATCATAGGCTGCCTGGGCTTCTGAACTACTGTACTTGACTAAAGCCTGACCTTCGCTGACTTTATCACCCACAGAAACAAGGATTTCATCTAAATCACCCTTACTAGCATCAAAATAAACATATTGTTCATTTTTTGCTGTTACTGTCCCTGATAATAAAACAGAGGATGCCACGCTTCCTTCCTTAGCAACAACAAGATGAGTAGCCTCATCTTTTACAGCAGTCTGAGAAGGTTGTCTAAAGAGCAAAATGCCCCCAGCACCCAATACAACTACACTTGCAGCACCAATTGCTGCATACAATTGCCACTTTTTAGCTTTACCATTCTTTTTCATAATGAAACTCCTTTTTGATTTAAAGTTCTTAACAATATTATACAAAAATTATCAATTTGAAACAATAACATTTCAGAACGAAATAATGACATTTCAGGATTTAATTATTGTTCGGATTTTATTTTTTTGTCATTGTACTAGTTATATAATACACTTTATTTTTCCTTTTTGCAAGCCTTTTCTTTAAATTTTTTTGAACGTAGCAGATTTTTGCAATCAGATAAAAAAAAAGATAGAATATGACTATCAAAAAATGACACTCTACTATTTAAAAGAGTATAAAGGAGTTTTAAATGAGAGAATATGATATCATTGCTATCGGTGGAGGTAGTGGAGGAATTGCTACCATGAACCGTGCTGGTGAACACGGAGCTAAAGCGGCCGTTATTGAGGAAAAGAAACTAGGTGGAACCTGCGTCAACGTCGGCTGTGTTCCTAAAAAAATCATGTGGTACGGAGCGCAAATTGCTGAGACTTTCCATCAATTTGGAGAAGACTACGGCTTTAAGACTACTGATCTTAACTTTGACTTTGCAACCCTACGTCGCAACCGTGAAGCCTATATCGATCGCGCTCGTTCTTCTTATGATGGCAGTTTTAAACGCAACGGAGTAGACTTGATTGAAGGTCATGCTGAATTTGTAGATTCTCATACTGTCAGCGTAAATGGTGAGCTGATTCGTGCTAAACATATCGTGATTGCTACTGGTGCCCATCCAAGTATTCCAAATATTCCTGGTGCTGAGCTAGGTGGCTCTTCTGATGATGTATTTGCTTGGGAAGAATTGCCAGAGTCAGTTGCTATTCTAGGCGCGGGTTATATCGCTGTGGAATTGACTGGCGTACTCCACACCTTTGGTGTCAAGACAGATCTCTTTGTTCGTCGTGATCGTCCTTTACGTGGTTTTGATTCTTACATCGTTGAAGGTCTGGTCAAGGAAATGGAAAGAACAAACTTGCCACTTCATACTCACAAAGTCCCTGCCAAGTTAGAAAAAACTGCTGAGGGCATTACCATTCATTTCGAAGATGGTACTAGTCACACAGCTAGCCAAGTTATCTGGGCTACAGGCCGCCGTCCAAACGTTGATAGCTTGCAACTTGAAAAAGCTGGAGTGACTCTGAATGAACGTGGCTTTATCCAAGTGGATGAATACCAAAATACTGTTGTTGAAGGAATTTACGCTCTAGGTGATGTAACAGGCGAAAAAGAACTAACTCCAGTTGCTATCAAGGCTGGACGTACTTTATCTGAACGTCTCTTTAACGGCAAAACAACTGCAAAAATGGACTACTCAACTATTCCAACTGTTGTCTTTTCACACCCTGCTATCGGAACTGTTGGTTTGACAGAAGAACAAGCTATTAAAGAATACGGTCAAGACCAAATCAAGGTTTATAAATCAAGCTTTACGTCTATGTACTCTGCTTGCACTTGCAACCGTCAAGAAACACGTTTCAAATTGATCACAGCTGGTTCAGAAGAAAAAGTTGTCGGACTTCATGGAATTGGCTACGGTGTTGATGAAATGATTCAAGGATTTGCTGTTGCTATCAAAATGGGAGCAACCAAAGCAGACTTTGATGCAACTGTGGCGATTCACCCAACTGCATCTGAAGAATTTGTAACTATGCGTTAATCGAAATAAAAGAAGCAGAGCAAAAAACACTTCTAAATATCAAAAATCGAGTATTGCCGTAGTTGGAGATACTCGTTTTCTTATGTTTTATTTTATAGTATGTTGAAATAAGATATGCAAAAATCAATTAACAAACCATAACAAAATATAAGGATTATAACACAATCATTTATTCTTTTCTTTAAAAGATTCATATATTTTTTTATATAACTCTTTCATATCTTTTTTCTGAGAATTCAACTCTTCACTACCGTAGTCAAAATTTGCTACTACAAATCCCTCGTCAGCATTAGAAAAAGTAAAAAATTCTATTCCAATGAGTTTATTATGCTTAGAGTCCTCAATAGTGTCTCCTAAATTATTATTAAATTGCTTCACTTCTTCTTCACGAACTCCGAACCCCGCAGCAGCTCCATTTGCAATGATGTTTGAAAATACTTCTTCTGAAGACGCTACTTCTTTCACAGTTATGATATATGTAGCTTCTTCCGTTTCTACTTGTTTCACTTTATTCCATTTTTCTGTATCACTAGAAGAAAGCGTATAGACTATTAACTCCAGTGTTGGTTTATTGGTATTTTCTTTTGTGATCATTTGTTTTCCAAAGAAGAAAATGGCAAGCATTCCAGCTACAAAGATCAAAGCAATATAAATTATCTTTTTCATACATTATCCCCTATATCTTTCATATCAATGATCACATCAACTTCGTTATAGACAGCTGGATCATGCGTCGCTATAATGACATATTTATCTTCATCTCTTTCATTCAATAATAAACGAATAATTTCTTTTCCAATCTCACCATCTAAAGCTCCTGTAGGCTCATCTGCTAAGATAATTTTACGTGGTTTCATTAACATTCTGGCAATAGCTACACGTTGAGCCTGCCCTCCAGACAATTCATATATTTTTTGATGTAAATAGTCACTTGACAGTCCTACTTTTTCAAGTACATCAGTTATTGTTTTTTTGTCTTTAGTGATAAGTTTCAAATTATCATATACTGTTTTGTTATCTATTAAAGAATAATTCTGAAATACATATCCAACAGTATTTTTAAAAAAAGTTCTTTCTTTTATCTTCCAAATATCTTGTTTATCAACTAAAACATTCCCACTGTCAATTTTTTCTAATCTTCCTATAATATTAAGAAGGGTACTTTTACCAGAGCCAGAACCTCCAATCAATGCATAACTTTTTCCAGATTCAAATTTTAAATTTAAGTCTGTAAAGATCTTTTTTGAGCCGAAACTTTTTGAAACGTTCAAAAGGTCAATTGTCATGTTTCATCTCCTTTTAAAATTTTAGTGTAGCTTTCAGATAATTTTCTAAAACTCATGATTATTGATAACATCAAAACGAGCAGAGAAGCGAGACCAATATATAGCAACTCTATTTGACCTGTCATAAGAAATGTAAATAGGATAACTATTGTAATAGTCATCATAAAATACTTTAGACTTGAAATTGCTATATATGTTTTTGACAGACCCAAAATAATTTTTTTCACATATTCATTCTGTTTTAGGGCAATATAAAGTTGGACATATTGATAAATGAGTATAAAGACAATACTGTAAATTATCTTCTGCAAAATTTGTGAAAGTAGAATTTGGTGCTCTAAGGACTGGATCTTTAATTTCACAATTTGGTAAACATCTACTGGATTCATTGAAACATTCAACTGGGTAGCCATTTCATTTATTTTATTTACCGCCTCAGGACTAAAAAGAGACTTAGTTGTTATATTACTAGCCAAAGAAAACTTGTTGTTTTCAATCATTTTGTCCGTATCTAACACAACAACAATGTTATCTGTGCTATCTGCTACACTTGCCATTGGTAAAAGCTCTTTCATTTTATGATTATCATCAGCATCTTCATTGAAATAAAAAATTTTATCACCATCAGGAATTATTTGTACTGCAATTTCTTCTTTTGTATAGTTTGTTCCAATAAATTGTTCTGCTACAACTGTATTCTCAATAGATTTCTGATTTTCTTTCCATTTCTCAGGAATATAAATGGTTGCTATCTTATTATCTAAAAGATGATAGTTTGTTCCATTCACTTTATTTTGTAGGTTAGCACCTGTTTGATTGATATAAATCAACTCTTTATTTATTTCTGGATTCGTTATTCCGTCATTTTCTAATTGTTTAGAAAAATTTTCCATAACATGTGAAGTTTTCATGAAATCTGGAACATATGCTGAGGATCGATCTATATATAAATAATCTAAGTTTTTTAAGGAAGCAGCTATCTGTAGATACTGACCATCCGAATCATTAACTTCTCCATTTTTAGTAGAGTTACTTTCAATTCCAAGGAACTCAATCCTTCTCCAGTCTTTTACTGTGTCCCATGGTACTAAATTCTGTATCTGAATGTTAATACTGGATTGACTACTCTTTGTTTCTTGTAAAAAAACTCCTGAGATAAGGATAATAATCGAAATAATGGCAAGCCATACGACAAAAATAAGTTTATTTTTTGCCTTGTTTTTAATAATTTCAATAGGCTTTTCAACCTGAATCGTCAACCAAAATAAAACAAAGGTGATGAGATCAATGATTTGAAATAGTATAAAATTCGTTAAAATCAGAGAGAAAAATAACTTAGAACTATAGGTGAAGAAACCATTTCCCAAAAAAGAACTGTAAGAAATCATCAATAAAGCCATCATAATCAGTTCAAAAATAAGAGAAATACCATAATCTCTTCTTAGATCGTATACAGGCAATCCCAAAGAACGTCGTATCACTCCTTCTTTAATCTGCTTCGTTCTAACAACAAATAACACAACTAATAAAGTTAAGTAAATTGAACCCATTAACAGTATTCTTAAAGTTCCAGTAAATTGTAAGATTCCTCCTATATACCAAGGATAAGCCATATATACTGTTTGCAACCCCGTCATCGTAAGTGGTTTCAAACTATCTATATCCATTTTCCCAAGGGTGTAATACATCCCTATTATTGGTGTTGACTTTAATTGTTCATTATTTACATCATCAAAATTTACATACCTCAACTGACCCGAACTCTGAACGATGGGCTTGTAAATGGTAACCTTTTCCGATTTTGATAAATCACGAACCATTTCGTATATTTCGTTATTTGAAAGATTGCTTTTTCCTTGAATAGAAAAAGCACCATCAATTGGTAAAGGTATGGGCATTTCTGTATCGCTAATAGTGACCCAACCAATTGCAGCAATCAAACAGAAGAAGAATCCAATGATACATAATTTTAATTTCATAAGCAATTACCATATTACAAGAGACCCTATTTTATAATTGGGTCTCTTGTTTTCATAAATTATTTTTTAAAATCTATAATAATCCCAATATGCATTTAATCGAACATCGCTCCAAGATTTTGTAGCACTTGAATATGCCCATCCATAATCTTTTTTATCCTGAGCTTTAACTGTTCCCCAAAAATTCGTTACTGAAGATTTTGAACCAATATTATCTGGAGAACTAACAAAGTAATTCGAATAACCATAGCTATCATTTACACCATATTCCCATACATCAATAATGGGACTTGGAGCAGGGTGTGCTGTTACTGCGCTGACAACACTAGCTGTAGCAGCAAATCCAAGACTGAAAAAACTTGCAACTAGAAAAACAGATACTTTCTTATTAATTCTTTGTTTCATTTTACTTCTCCTTGAATTAAAATATTTGATGAAGACTAAGTAATAGTCCCCTTTTTAGTCCCTCCATATTACTTTAATATGAATTGATAATATTTATGTTTTTAATCACCGTTATGGTATCTAGAGTAGTTAAAATATCTCATAACTACCCCTCCTTTTAAAATTGAACACATCTATATGCATTCGCTTATATTTATTAATATAAAACTTATTTTTTAGTTCGTCAAGTATTTATAGTATATTTTTTTTTGATAAAATGGGATTATCTATAAAGGCGATTTTCGAATCAACAAAATAATTATCCAACTTAACCAATAAGAAAAATCGGCCGTTACAGTTTTTGTTACCTTTTATATAAAAATAGGTTGACAATAATTCTTCTATGAGTATAATAGTTACTATACATCAGAAAAGAGGTTAACTATTTTGAAAAAAGCTCACGTTTATGCTATCCCTGCTATTGGGGCTGCTCTCATTGCTGTTTTGGCACAAATCAGTCTTCCAATTGGACCTGTTCCCTTCACTCTGCAAAACTTTGCAATCGGCTTGATTGCTACTGTCTTTAGACCGAGGGAGGCTGTACTTTCTGTTGGACTCTATCTTCTTCTAGGTGCTATCGGTCTTCCTGTCTTTGCAGGAGGTGGAGCTGGATTTCATGCTTTGATTGGCCCTACTGCAGGCTATCTTTGGTTTTATCTCGTTTACTCTGGACTTACTTCCTCTCTAACCAACAGCAAGAGTGGTGTTGTCAAGATTTTCCTTGCAAACCTCTTGGGTGATGCCCTTGTCTTTGTCGGCGGGATTCTCAGCTTGCATTTTCTAGCTGGAATGGCATTTGAAAAAGCTCTTGTTGTGGGGGTCATTCCCTTTATCATTCCAGACCTTGGTAAACTTCTAGCTATTAGTTTGATTAGCCGTCCCTTACTTCAACGCCTTAAAAATCAGGCTTACTTCGCTAACTAAAAAAGGATATCGAGTTGCCATGACTCAATATCCTTTTCTTTCATTTTAAAAACTTATACTCAATGAAAATCAAAGATCAAACTAGGAAACTAGCCGCAGGCTATACTTGAGTACGGCAAAGCGAAGCTGACGCGGTTTGAAGAGATTTTCGAAGAGTATTAGTTTCCTTTAAAAGCATCCACCATTGTTTGAAATTCTTCATTGGAGAGAGTAATCCCTTTGCCCATTTTAGTATGATCTGGGCTCCAAGCACGAATATCAAACTTTGCAGGAGCACCATTAAAGCTCACACGGTTGATTTCCTTGGTCCAACCTTTTTCGTTTTCAGAAAGAGTCAATAAGTGCTCTTCGATTTCAAATGTAAATTCTGCCATTTTCTTCTCCTTTTTTTGCTTTCATTTGATTATTCGTAAAATCTTGTAGATTTTAGGAAAATTTTATATAATATTGATATAAAAGAAGGGAGGCCACTATGAGACATAAATTCCAGCAAGTTCTAGATAAAATACATGACTTTTTAAATGGACATGACCAATCAGACCAGACTGAAAGCAACTCCCTTACAGCCACTATTGAAGAGGCTATCCAGAAACAAACCGCTGTTCACCTTATCTTGTCTGAGACAAGTTTTACAGGTGACATCATCAAATACGATCAGCAGCGCCAGCAAATTATCGTGAAAAATTTTGCCAAAAATGTGACCCGTATTATCCGCATAAGCGATATTCAGCGCCTGCGATTTGTCCCTTCAACTGTCCAAACAGCCCAAAAAAATAGATTTAAGAAAGAGTGAGATGTAGTTGCTTCATCCCACTCTTTTTTCTTAGCGAATTTGTTCAAAATGTAAATGAACTGCGATATGATCTCCGTAACCACTTCTTTCCAAATCACGTTGTAGACGATAGGAAATATAGTGTTCTGCAATGGTAATGTATCCTGCACCCAGTAGACGATGCTCAACCAAAGACTGAATCATGCTGATAGTAGCACGTTCCACCTTGGCTTCTTCCAAATCCAAAACCACTTTCTTAGTGACTTGTGCAAGGTTTTGACGCAAATCATCTGTCAATACATAGACAGTCTGGGCTGCTTTTAAGATAGCTTGGTAAATCTTATCTGGATTAAATTCAGCAATTTCTCCATCACGTTTGATTACTTGCATAGGTATCTCCTTTATTCTTTGTTTTCTTTGATTTCTGCCAGCATTTTTTCTTCTTCTACTGTCAGTTGATAATGTTCAAGCAAATCCGGTCTGCGTTCATAGGTTTTCTTCAAACTCTCATACAATCGCCACTGACGAATCTTTTCATGGTGTCCACTCATCAGTACATCTGGCACGACCATCCCTCGATAATCATAAGGGCGTGTGTACTGAGGGTATTCGAGAAGGCCTGAAGAAAAACTATCATCTTGGTGGCTAGACTCCTTGCCAATCACTTCTGGAATCAGGCGAACCGTCGCATCAATCATGGTCATGGCTGCCAATTCTCCACCAGTCAGGACATAGTCCCCCAGGGAAATCTCATCTGTCACCAAGGTCTTAATGCGCTCATCATAACCCTCGTAGTGCCCACAGATAAAGATTAGCTCTTCCTCTTGAGACAAATCCTCGGCATAAGCTTGATCAAACTGCTTTCCAGCAGGATCGAGGAGAATGACGCGCGGATTTTTCTTTTCAATAGCATCAAAGGCATCGAAAATGGGTTGGGCTCGGAGCAACATCCCCTGACCGCCTCCGTAGGGCTCATCGTCGACATGGCGTGCCTTTTCAGCATTTTCTCGAAAATTATGATACTGGATATCCAAGAGCCCTTTTTCACGTGCCTTTCCAACAATTGAGTGCTCTAGCGGAGAAAACATCTCTGGAAAAAGGGTTAAAATATCAATCTTCATCGTCTAACCCTTCTAAGATTTCCACATCGACGCGGTTATTTGGAATATCAACATTGAGAACCACTGGGGGGATATAAGGCAATAACAAATCACGCTTGCCTTTTCGCTTGACCACCCAGACATCGTTAGCACCTGGTTGCAGGATTTCTTTGATGGTTCCAATCAGGTTATCACCCTCATAGACTTCCAAACCGATAATCTCGTGATAATAAAATTCACCATCGTCTAGGTCATTCAAATCTTCCTCAGCAACCTTGAGACTGTATCCCTTGTACTTTTCAATGGCATTGATATGATACATATCTTTGAATTTAATAATGTCAAAGTTCTTCTGTTTACGGTGGCTAGCGATGGTCACTGTTTGAACAAACTGATCTTTTTCATCAAACAAAGCCAACTCAGCCCCTTTTTTAAACCGTTCTTCTGCAAAATCTGTCACAGACAAGACTCGCATCTCACCCTGTAACCCTTGCGTATTGACGATTTTCCCAACATTAAAGTAGTTCATTTTGTCTCCTGTAGTCTCCTTCTTTCCATCTTATTCGGACAATTCTCGAATAATAGTCGCAATTTTTTCGGATTCAGACCACTGTAAATAATGGTGATTCCCTCCTAAAATGAGTTTAGTATTGGAAGTCCAATATTCTGATTCTCTGTACTCTTTTTCTCTATAAGGCTGACAAAAAATAAATACAGGGACATGAGATTCTATCGAGACATTCTCAAAATCTTCCTCAGTAATCTCTCCAGATATCTGAAATCCTGTATATTGACTTTCCAACTCTGAACCTTTTTCTTGCATTATTTTCCAGATTTCTTTATTAGTTTCATGGCTAAATGTCTCTTGAGTTAAGTTCTTAAAATAAAGTTCAGGACCACACTCCTCAATCAGCCTCATCTGCTTTTCCATTTCTGGATAAGGATTTTCTGAAAAATCAGCAAACATGACTTTTTTAGTTGTCGGTTCAATTGCTAGTAAAGCCTGACACTTAATTGGTTTGTTGAGCAATTTACAAGCTAAAATTCCACTCAAACTATGTACACAAAGTATATATTCAGAAATCGCCAATTCTTCAAGTACTTCATAAACTGCATCTGCAAGATTATCCAGATTTTTTCCAGCTTGGTCATTCATCGGACTCCTACCTGTGTTCGGAAAATCAATAGTCAAATAACCAATTGTAGGAGGAAGTTTTTCAAGTATAAGTGAAAAATTTTCATAACTTGGTAGCAAACCTGCGCCACTTAAACAAACTAGCATTTTCTTTTGCTTTTGATAAGTAACAGAGAGACTACCAATTTCTGTAGATACTTCAATCCTCTTCATAAAGAAATCCACTCGTTCTATATAATGAATTATTAAAAATCCTTATCCTTTATTTTAACACGTTCCAGTGATTTTCACAAGTTGGAGAAAAAGTATGTCAACTCTCGAATTCCTTCAAAAATCCTTCCAAATCACGTTCATGCTGGTACTTAATGGCTGCAGTTTTGTCTTTCTCAAAAATGGTTTTAGTTAGGTCAATATGGTTGATGGCTGCAATCGCGACGGTGTAGTGAATAATATCAGCCAGTTCTTTAGCAAGTTCCTCGTTCGAATCTTGAACTCCCTCTTTTCGACCAGAGCGACCATTCAAAACTTCGGCTACTTCACCGACTTCCTCCACAAGCTTGATAAAAAGACCTTCCTCAGTCCGAGACTGCTGGTAATGTTCGAGTAAGTAATCTTGTAATTGTCTAAACGTTAAATCCTTCATATCCTACTCCTCGCAAAAAAGCGAGACATTCGTCCCGCCCTTCTTATTTTTCGTCAATAACGATTCGTACTTTTTTGTCTTCAGTTGGGACAGAGTAGACAATCGTTCTTATCGCAGAAATTGTGCGACCCTTACGACCGATTACACGACCCACATCGCTTTGATCAAGATCCAAATGATATTCCAAAAATTCTGGTGTATCTTCAATCTTGATAGTTAAGGCATCTGGTTGTGAAATCAAGGGTTTCACAATCGCAATAATGAGATTTTCAATCGTATCCATCTGTCAACCTACTTTAAACTTATTTTGAGAATTTAGAATCGTGGAATTTCTTCAATACGCCTTCTTTTGAAAGGATGTTACGTACTGTATCTGAAGGTTGTGCTCCATCAGCCAACCATGCAAGAACGCGGTCTTCTTTCAAAGTTACTTGGTTTTCAGCAACAAGTGGGTTGTAAGTTCCAACTGTTTCGATGAAACGTCCGTCACGTGGTGAACGTGAATCTGCTACGTTGATACGGTAGAAAGGTTTTTTCTTAGAACCCATACGAGTCAAACGGATTTTAACTGCCATTTTTAAAGTCTCTTTTCTTATTTTTTATTTCGGTGAAATAGCTAAGCTATTTATCACATGTTCTATTATAGCAGATTTCTGACAGGTGTCAAGAAAAAAACTTGACAGACTATAAATTTTTTAAACCATTTAGAAATTTGTTAGAATAGGAAATAAAAGTTTGAAAGAGGCTATCCGTGAATACTATTTTAGAAACATTTTATAAAGACCACCAAGTCAAACCCTTCATCTCTCCTGAACGTGATTTGGATGCTTGGCTCCTAAATCCCAAGCCCGTTCCCAAAAGAAACATGGAACTATTAACAGATAACTTACTAGCAGGTGATATTACCCTCCTCTGGAGAATCCAGTTTGGCACTTTTACCACCGAAACCTGGTTTTAAAAACTCCCATTTGAATATGATTCAAAATTCGCTTAAAATCATAAACAAACACCCAATGGTATGAACCATGAAGTATTGTAAAAGCTGTATTATAGCTAGTTCTTAACCTTTAGAGAACTGGCTAGCTTTACGAGCTTTCTTAAGACCTGGTTTGGAAAGTAAGGGTTCCAGTTGGACTAAAAACAGCGTATTATCAAGGCTTTTCAGAACGATATCTACTAATTAATTTCAAAAAATTTGAATCAATAGCTTCTAAATAGGGGGAATAGTTTAGTTCTGTAAGTATTAAAATAATACATTTACAAAGCTTACTCTATCAGATTTTCCCCGTTTTAGAAAAATAGATAGAGATTAAAACAACATTTAGATTTTCTAGAAATTCTTTATCAAACACCCATGACAATGAGACTGATGAATTAAATCAATATACCTTATAAATTTTATACAGAAAAGTGTTGCCTTTTCAGAGAAGACAGCGATAACTAGTACATATCTCTATTATAAATACATTGTATCACCTTTCCTATGTTTGTATACGGTTCACAGTTGATGGTTATTTGACTTAACTCTTTCATTGTAGCAGTATTTTCCATGGCTGTAGATACACAATCTTCTATTTTCTTTAATAAATCTATGTCATTCTTATGTTTTTTTGAATACTGCTTGCAATTCAGATGATGTTCTAGTCTTTGATATAATCTATCTTTTGTATGAGATTCGTTGAGTTTTTCAAAATGAGCCAGCAACCACACCTCAAAACAACTATTCGAAAATCCAATATGAATGCCTTTAGATTTTGCTTCACTCAAAACGGTCTGCATTTCAGCGTTATCTATATCATCTTTATCAAAGATAATATAAACCCCTCCAAGATTCCTCTTTTCCGTATTAGTCAGAGTATTTATTTTTCCTAAAGCGTGGGTTAAAAGATTCATTCCTTGTTTGTGTGCATGATTAACGGATACTTTTACAGTCACTGTTGCATTATATTTTTTATTTAGAATTGAGAAATAATTTTTTTCAGTCTCTCCTTCAGTGAAAATATAAATAGTTTTTTTGAGTGCTCTCCCTTTAGATTGTCTTCCTCTACTCATTTAATCTCCTTAAATAATTTATTCATCCCTTCGACATCAATATCTGGTAGAGCTCCGAATTGCCCATTAAGGTATCGCTTAGCAAAAGAAATATCACTTCGTGAAACACCTTTTAATTCATTAAAGTCAAAAAGAGAATACACATCTGTTTTACCCATAAAATCTTTTTCCATCAAATAAATTTGATCTACTCTCAAATTTGAGTCTAATAAATTTAAATTATGTGTGGTAAAAATAAATTGATTTTTGTTTGACTCAGAATTAATTATATTTAACAATGCTTTAGTAAGTGATAAGTGAAATGAATCATCAAATTCATCCATAATTATTACTCGGTCTTTATATAAGCTATCTAATAATGTTAAAGCAACTGCCATCATTTTTTTAGTACCAGAAGATTCCATTTCGTATGGAATCTTTTCTTCACCAACAACTTTTCCATTTTCATCATATTTTTTATAAATTGAATATATTTCAATAGTGGTAAATTGTTTTGCTAATCGACTTTCATCTAAATTTGCGGCAAAAATTATTTTTCTTAATTCATCAGGAACTGATTCTAATTTTTCAATAACTTCAATGTCTATAATATTAAAATCGGCCAAATTTAATAGTTTAAGGAATATATTTTTTTTAGCAGAATCTTCTTGAATTGACTTAAATATTCGTTTTTTTGTAGTTTCAAAAACTAAATTTGAATGGAACCATTGGAATACACTAACACATTCTGCATCATTTTTATCTTGACCTTCAAATAATAATAATTTATTCTTTCTAACAGATTTTCGTATTTCTTTTAAGTTATCTGGAAGTATCTCAGGATTGTCTGGAGAATTAGTTCGTTTAAAATATACTTTTTCTTCATAGTTTTGCGAGACAATAGAAAGTTCCTCTAGAGTCACTTCTTCCCTATTATAACAAATATGATAGCGGTATGGTTTTTTATCCTTAATTAACCGAATTGTAAATTCAGTATCTTCATATTTATTTTGTTCATTTAAACGGAATGGCATATAAGGTAAAGCATCTTCAATATCATCCGTAGGTTCTATAATCATTTTGGCGAGTACTCTCAACGCTGTAATTAAATTACTCTTCCCAGACCCATTAGCACCAAAAATATTTACATTTTTTAATAAAGAAAAATCTTGATTTTCTAATACATGAGATTTAGCATGTTTTTTTAAGTACCTCCCCTTTTCTAAAGATAAAATTGAGCTATTTTGGAAAGATAAAAAATTTGTAACTTCGAAATCAACTAACATAATCTACCTCCTTTATCATATTGATTATACCGTAGTTTTAAAATTTTAACAACGATTTTTCGTTGTAAATCCAAAAAAACTTTGTAATTTCATCTATAATCATCAAAACAACTCTATTTTTCTCTATTTTGATTTATATTTCACAAAAATAATGATTTTAGATCCAACTAAAAAAGTTAAAAAAAGCGAAAATTAATTAAAACTTGCACTTCTCACAATTGACAAATATTAATAGCTATCATTCCGAAAGTTATACATTTTAAGATGGAGTATTTACTGTTGATATTAGTGGAACAAAACATGATTACTATTTAAAAGTATAGTAAGGCTTACGAGGAAGCATTAAGAAATATGGATAAATATAGAAAGGAATTACTATGGAAAACTTAGATGAACAATTAGAAAATTTGTATGGCTTTATTAAGAATCTTGAAATATTAATTCAAAAAAATGTTTTCGATAACAAGAAGTGTGAAGAAATTAGTGTATTTGGAAAGGAAGTTTTGAATCTTTATAAATCAAGAGAATTCAATATTAACTCCAATGATCTTCTTTCTCTTAACTCTTTTGTTGAATTGTTTATGACAGCAAATGAGTCTTCAAAAGGTTATCTAGTATCACAAGTAGAGAGATTTTATACAGAAGTCATAGAGCCAACAAAAGAAGAATTATATTAGATAACAATTAATAGGCAATTAGGATTAATCACCTGTTCACTGAATAGGTGCATTTTTTATTTAAATCTATGATTTCTTTACCATTTAGTTATATTCTCTTACATTATAGGATTAAATATCTATTCAAAGTTATTTTTTTGTTATTATTGATTCATGAAAAATTTAAGAGAAAAAATATTAAAAATGCAATCTGACATATTAAACGACATTGTAATAATATCAAAATTTCCCTCAGATAAAATTAATAAACTCCCTAAATACTAACTGTCTTACACTTGTAACATTACTTTGATATAATAGAAATGAAGATAAGCAAATGAAAAGATTTATCACATTACTTTTAGTGTCTCTATCTACAATTCTATTAATTGCCTATTCTAACCAATCAAGCAATTCTTTAGATGGCGAATACTACTGGATAAACGAGAGTAGAAATGAAGTTGCCTTTACCATTTCAGGTAACAAAGGAAACATCAATAAAGGGGAGGCTGATGCCTTTACAATTGATAAAGATAGTTCAACAATCGAACTGACTGGTTCTAACATCATAAACCGAAAAGAGAATTATACCTTCAAGAATGGCGTATTTGCCGTAGATATTTCGGGAACGAAGCAGGACTATTACAAAAAGGATAGTGAAGCATATAAAGAAGCAGTGAAGAAATACGGCAACAAGTAAAACTCTCAAACTATTCGTTGTTCTTTATACAATAAAAACGTTGATTTAAGCGTTTTTTGGGCTCTATAATATTTGTAGTGGGTAAATCCCCTATAGATATTATGGATCCTATTTTGTTGTAGAAAAAAAGTCCCATATGACCTATAATGAAAAGCGACAAAACAACTCATTAGAAAGAATCATATGGAACAATTACATTTTATCACAAAACCGCTCGATATCAAAGACCCTAATGTCCAAATTATGGATGTTGTTAATAGAGATACCCACAAGGAAATCATCGCTAAACTGGACTACGACGCTCCATATTGTCCTAATTGCGGAAGTCAAATGAAGAAATATGACTTTCAAAAACTGTCGAAAATCCCTTACCTCTAAACGACTGGTATGCCTACTAGAATCCTCCTTAGAAAGCGTCGTTTCAAGTGCTATCATTGCTCGAAAATGATGGTCGCTGAGACTTCTATCGTCAAGAAGAATCATCAAATTCCTCGTATTATCAACCAAAAGATTGCGCAAAAGTTGATTGAAAAGACTTCTATGACCGATATTGCCCATCAGCTTTCCATTTCAACTTCAACTGTCATTCGAAAACTCAATGACTTCCGTTTTAAGCATGATTTTTCTCATCTTCCTGAGATTATGTCTTGGGACGAGTATGCCTTTACAAAGGGAAAAATGAGTTTCATTGCACAAGACTTTGATAATCTCAACATTATCACCGTTCTTGAAAGTAGAACACAAGCTATCATCCGAAATCACTTTCTTCGATACGATAGAGCTGTCCGTTGTCAGGTGAAAATTATTACTATGGATATGTTTAGCCCTTACTATGACTTAGCTAAACAGCTTTTTCCATGTGCTAAAATCGTTCTAGATCGATTTCACATTGTACAACATCTTAACCGTGCTATGAGTCGTGTCCGTGTCCAAATTATGAACCAATTCGATAGAAAATCCCATGAATACAAGGCTATCAAGCGTTACTGGAAGCTCATTCAACAGGATAGTCGTAAACTGAGTGATAAGCGATTTTATCGCCCTACTTTTCGTATGCACTTAACAAATAAAGAGATTCTAGACAAGCTTTTGAGCTATTCAGAAGACTTGAGACACCACTATCAGCTCTATCAGCTCTTACTTTTTCACTTTCAGAATAAGGAGCCAGACAAATTTTTCGGACTCATTGAGGACAATCTTAAGAAGGTTCATCCTCTTTTTCAGACTGTCTTTAAAACCTTCCTCAAGGATAAAGAGAAGATTGTCAACGCCCTTCAACTACACTATTCTAACGCCAAATTAGAAGCGACCAATAATCTCATTAAACTCATCAAACGAAATGCCTTTGGTTTCCGGAACTTTGAAAATTTCAAAAAACGGATTTTTATCGCTCTAAATATCAAAAAAGAAAGGACGAAATGTGTCCTTTCTCGATCTTAGCTTTTCTTCAACCCACTACAGTTGACAAAAAGCCCTTTATCTATTAATCTGATGGAAGACTCTAAATCATCTGGTCCATCGTCAAGTTCAACCCACCCATTCTTTTGTAGTTCTTCATAAAAGCTAGTTTTCAACACACTCTCGCTAAAAATTGTTACTTGTTTCTTTGATTTATTACCAAATATCTTTGTAAAATTAAATAACATTGTTTCTATCACTCTCATCTATATATTTTAGAATAGCTTCAATATCATTTTTATTAAATCCATCAACAGATTTATTTCTCTTTAAAAGTTCAACAATATTTTTAAACTTATTTCTAATGTCTTCATCTGATATGTCGTTATAAAAAGTTCCTATTTTAGATAATTCAACAACTTGATTTTGAAAAATTATTTTCGGCATACTTTGAATTCTTCTTAATTGCAATAAAGAACTAATTAGATAATAGCCCGATCTAATTACATAATATATATCATGTTCGAATTTATCATGTTCTCTCTTACACTTTTGATACTCTGCTTTTTCAACACTAATTTTATTCTCAAAACATCGAACTAAAAATTCTCTGTCAAATAATTGATTCCTGGTAATATTTTTTAACCATTTAAAATAGCCTGAATTCCCCTTTATAAGTTTACCTTCTTTAATAATACTATTTTCATATGGCATACCTGATGAAGCAGCAAACATAAAGGAAAGATAGTCTCTAAAAACTATATCTACATCCTCACTATTCTTCTCATCCGCCTGTGGTAAAGTTCCTTTATTATGCATGGCTCGCTTGTCATCTTTTGGAAATCCAAGCATTAAAACAATAAAATCAAAATCACTAGGTAACGTCGCATTAGATTTCACTGACGAGCCATATTGAATCAATATGTAATCTTTATAATCTGGAAAGTGGTCATTTAAAGTATCTTCTATTCTCAGTGTTCGTACAATGTTATCCCCATAGTCCCTATCTTTTACATCAAATTCAAGTAACATTTCATTTAATGTTTTAGGTTTTTGGGGTTTTAAAAAAATTGAAAATATATTTACTATAGAACTCCAAAAAATTTTAATTAAACCTATTATTACTGCTGCAGCAATTCCTATAATAACTTTTTGATAAAGTTCATTCTGTAAAACTTGATTAAGGTAACTCTGTAAAGACTGATACATATTTAAAATCTTTCTAATTTTTTTCTTTAAAAGACATCTTCCGTTCTTCCATAAACTCAATCAATTCCTTTTTAAAAATTTCTTATTCTTCTTCGGTCAATCCCTTTGAGTTCATACGGAAAAGCAATTCAATATTGTCTAAGTCATTTGATTTTTCTTCTGAATTTCCAACTAAGTAATCCACAGTCACATTCAGAATCTGTGCGATTTTAACTAGATTTTCTTGTGTTGTTTTTTTAACACCTCGTTCCCATGAAGCATAGGCAGGTTGTGAAATACCTAATTTTTCAGCTACAGCAACTTGAGTTAAATGTGCTTGTTTTCTTAGATTTTTTAGACGTTCCGAAAATTCCATTATGTTCCTCTTAAAATTTTTAAAGAATTTTTCAAAAATCCATTGATAATTATAACTATTAGTTATACACTGTAAATATAGCTGATAGTTATAATAGTCATAAAAAAAATAATGCTTAACTTTCAGCATCACGATCTTTGAAAATTTAATAAAAAGTGCGTCTGACAACCAGAGAGCTGATCGCCAAAACTACACTAATCTTCGTACCTTCATTGTAATTGTTTTGGAAAGAAAAGTCAAGTCTCTTTATTGTTGAAGTGAAGATATAAAACATATAAAACATTTTTGTGGGCTTCCATGCATTTCGGACTTTCGCACTTTTCCGAATAGTAAAGTGAACTGGCTTCGCCAAAGGGCGTAAGAGAACCCAATGAGTATGATAATGACTACCTACTGAGGTTGGCTGGGAAAGCAATGGTAATTGATGCAAAGCACCTTGCTAAACGTTGCCACCGTGAAGGAGGAATCCTTCAACCAAATAACTTTTCTTTACTACTGTCTATCTACCTTAACAGACTCACTCTCAAGCTACTAAGTCCATTTTCTTAGTACCTTTTTTACTTTATAATAAAAGAGAAAACTATGACTAACTTTTTTCGCACTACAATGTAAACGACTTTACGATAATTACACTTTTACTTATAGAATATTCAGTTCAGCTGATAAGCTAACCGCACAGCTATACACTCAAGCTTTGAATGATTTAGATTCTTTAGCAAAGAAATCACTCATCACAGGATTTACTCATGCTGAAGTGGAATTCTATACTATAATGTTTAAACGAAAACTCTCTTCGCACTACTACTCAAGAGTGAAGCAACTATCTTAACTCTTTTTATTTTACACTCAGAAAGGAAACACTTATGATCCCAGAAGCACTTGTTATGCTACCAGAATTTATCGGCCCAGCTTACTATGAAAAACTAGGAAATGCACCACGTTATATCTTTGGTAAAGAAGGAAAGTATCAAAGACATATTCTAAATAGTGAAACTCATGGTGCCTTCCACGTTATTACACCTGCTTCTACCACTGTCTTTCCAGAAGATGCTCTAGTTGAAGCAGTTAATCCTATTTTCTTATCGGATACTTCGCTGAATGGAAATTCTGTTGCGCCTGCACTAAACGTTTTTGCTGAGAAGCTAGTGCTCAAGAAATAACAAAATAAATGAAAAAATAAAATTTTTAAACCATTTAGAAATTTGTTAGAAGTAGGAAATAAATGTTTGAAAGAGGCTATCAGTGAATACTATTTTAGAAACATTTTATAAAGACCACCAAGTCAAACCCTTCATATCACCTGAACGAGATTTGGATACTTGGCTTCTAAATCCCAAGCCTGTTCCCAAACGAAACATGGAACTATTAACAGATGATTTACTAGCAGGAGATATCATTTTACTATGGAGAATCCAGTTTGGTACTTTTACCACCGAAACCTGGTTTCCTAAATACTTTGAGTATACTTATGGCATTGATGCCCCAAAACATCTAAAAACTCTGGTAGAAAAAGGTTATACTGTCATTGAAACTGCTTTTGATTCACTTGACCATCTGAATGCTACAATGAAAAAGAATATTTTGAAAAGCAAGGGAATTGCAGGACTATCTAAGATGAAGGCTGCCGATCTGGACCAAGCCCTTCATGACAACTTTTCAGAAGAAGAATTAGCAAGTCAATTTTCAATTCGTGGCTACAAATTGACTCCAAAGGGGGAACAGATACTGGAACAGTACCAGGAAATTATCGACCGTCATCCAAAGAAAAATCTCTAATCAAGCGACTTTGGGGTTGATTTTCTCTAAAACTGTCTTGTCACTAATATTTGAAATCCCCTTCTTTTTAGGGTACAATGGTAGAAATGAATTTTTGAGAGGAACAGAATGAAAAAACTAGCAACCCTTCTTTTACTATCCACTGTAGCCCTATCTGGATGTAGCAGCATCCAACGTAGTCTGCGTGGCGATGACTATGTGGATTCCAGTCTTGCTGCTGAAGAAAGTTCTAAAGTAGCTGCCCAATCTGCCAAGGAGTTAAACGATGCTTTAACAAACGAAAACGCCTATTTCCCACAACTATCTAAAGAAGTTGCTGAAGACGAGGCTGAAGTTATTCTCCACACAAGTCAAGGAGATATCCGTATCAAACTCTTCCCTAAATTCGCTCCTCTAGCGGTTGAAAACTTCCTCACTCATGCCAAAGAAGGCTACTATAACGGCATTACCTTCCACCGTGTCATCGATGGCTTCATGGTTCAAACTGGAGATCCAAAAGGGGACGGTACAGGTGGTCAGTCTATCTGGCATGATAAGGATAAGACAAAAGACAAGGGAACTGGTTTCAAGAACGAAATCACTCCTTATCTTTATAACATCCGTGGTGCTCTTGCGATGGCAAATACTGGGCAACCAAATACCAATGGTAGTCAATTCTTCATCAACCAAAACTCCACAGATACCTCTGCTAAACTCCCTACAAGCAAGTATCCAAAGAAAATCATCGAAGCCTACAAAGAAGGTGGAAATCCTAGTCTAGATGGTAAACACCCAGTCTTTGGCCAAGTGATTGACGGTATGGATGTTGTAGATAAGATTGCTAAAGCCGAAAAAGATGAAAAAGACAAGCCAACGACTGCTATTACTATCGATAGCATCGAAGTGGTGAAAGACTACGATTTTAAATCTTAAAAACCTAAAAAATACAGTATCCGCATTCGGTACTGTATTTCTTTTATACTGATTTTTAAGTTAGATTGTTAAAATCCCAGATTTGGTCCATCCAGCCTTCATAAAAATCTGGTTCGTGGCAGACCATAAGAATAGACCCCTTGTATTCTTTAAGAGCACGTTTAAGTTCGTCCTTGGCATCCACATCCAAGTGGTTGGTTGGCTCGTCAAGTACTAACACATTGTTTTCACGATTCATCAAGAGACAGAAACGAACCTTAGCTTGTTCCCCACCTGACAAGACCTGAATCTGACTTTCGATATGCTTGGTTGTCAAACCACAACGGGCAAGGGCTGCACGAACTTCCGCTTGGTTAAGGGCAGGAAAGGCATTCCAGACAGCCTCTAGTGGTGTTTGACGATTGCCCCCTTCTACTTCTTGCTCAAAATAACCAACTTCTAGGTAATCACCGCGTTCAACTTCCCCAGCAATTGGCGGAATAATGCCCAAGAGAGACTTCAAGAGAGTTGTTTTCCCGATACCATTGGCACCAATAATGGCAACCTTTTGATTGCGTTCAAAGGCAAGATTTAAAGGCTTGGTCAGAGGACGGTCATAACCGATTTGCAAATCCTTGGCTTGGAAGATAAAGCGTCCTGGTGTACGAGCTGATTTGAAATCAAAGGATGGCTTTGGTTTCTCACTTTGGAGTTCGATAATATCCATCTTATCCAATTTCTTCTGACGGGACATGGCCATGTTTCGTGTTGCAACACGCGCTTTGTTCCGAGCGACAAAGTCCTTAAGATCCGCAATCTCTTTCTGCTGACGTTCGTAGGCAGCCTCCAGCTGAGATTTCTTCATCGCATAAACTTCTTGGAACTGGTAGTAGTCACCAGAGTATCGTGTCAACTGTTGATTTTCCACATGGTAGACAATATTAATCACATCGTTCAGGAATGGGATATCATGTGAAATAAGGACAAATGCATTTTCATAGTTTTGGAGATAGCGCTTAAGCCAATCAATATGCTCAGCATCCAAGTAGTTGGTCGGCTCGTCCAGAAGCAAGATATCGGGCTTTTCAAGGAGGAGTTTAGCCAAAAGAACCTTGGTTCTTTGTCCACCTGATAAAGAGGTTACATCCGTATCCATACCAAAATCCATAACACCAAGGGCACGCGCCACTTCGTCAATCTTAGCATCCAAAGTGTAAAAATCACGACTCTCCAGACGGTCTTGGAGTTCGCCAACTTCTTCCATAAGAGCATCAACATCCGCTCCGTCTTCAGCCATTTCCATATAAAGGTCATTGATACGAGCTTCAGCTTTGAAAAGCTCATCAAAGGCTGTACGGAGAACATCACGAACAGATTGCCCTTCAGCAAGGACAGAGTGTTGGTCTAAGTAGCCTGCCGTCACATATTTGGACCACTCAACCTTTCCTTCGTCTGGTAACATTTTACCAGTCACAATGCTCATAAAGGTTGATTTCCCTTCACCATTGGCACCGACCAGACCGATATGTTCTCCCTTGAGGAGACGGAAGGACACATCTTCAAAAATTGCACGGTCACCAAAACCGTGACTCAGGTTTTTAACTTCTAAAATACTCATTTTAATTCCTTATCTTGTTTTTATGTAATTGTTTATAGAGTAGCCAAGCCAGATAGCCACCCAAGGTATTGGTCCACAAATCATCAATCTCAAAGACTCGATTAAAATCAAAGAAAAAATCTAAGACCAACTGCGTACACTCGATTCCAAGACTAACTAAAAAACTGAAAAGAAGGACCCTTTTTGTTTTTCTTAAACTTGGAAAGAGATAGATAAGTTGGAAGACCAGAGGAAAAAGCAAGAAGACATTGAGGATATTTTGTAAAAAAATCCAATATAATTGTCCCATATCACTCACTTCGCCCAGTTTCCAGAAAGAATTGAAAGGAGTCAAAAGAAAAACCAGGCGTCCAAGATGCTGAATACCTGGAGTTTCCACTCCCACAGGAGAATGTTCTTGAGGAGTAAAACAAAAGTAGACGATACAAATGCTATAGAAAATGACTCCCCAGACCAAAATATGATTATGAGTTTTCTTTATCATTAAGGATTGACTGCTGCGACTGCTTTCTGGCGGTCACGTTTCATTGTATTAGAGCGCAATTGTCCACAAGCTGCATCAATATCTGTACCATGTTCTTGACGAACAACACAGTTGACCCCTTTTTTCTTAAGTGTATCATAGAAGGCCATGACGCGCTCCTTAGGACTACGACTATATTGGTCATGCTCACTGACTGGGTTATAAGGAATCAAATTGACATAAGACAATTTCTTGATATTCTTGAGCAATTCAGCCAACTCAAGAGCCTGTTCTACACCATCATTGACTTCATTGAGCATGATATACTCAAAGGTTACACGGCGATTAGTTGTTTCAATGTAGTACTCAATAGCTGCAAAGAGTTTTTCAATCGGAAAGGCGCGGTTAATCTTCATGATGCTTGAGCGCAATTCATTGTTAGGTGCGTGAAGGGAAACGGCAAGATTGACCTGAACTCCTTCATTAGCAAAATCACGAATTTTATGGGCCAAACCTGAGGTTGAAACCGTGATATGACGAGCACCAATGGCCATTCCCTTGTCATCATTGATGGTACGAACGAAATTCAAGACATTGTTGTAGTTATCAAAGGGCTCACCGATTCCCATGACAACGATATGGCTGACACGCTCGTCCTGACCACGTTCGTCGAAGTATTTCTGAACCAGCATGATCTGCGCTACGATTTCCCCATTATTGAGGTCGCGTTGTTTCTTGATCAAACCAGAGGCACAGAAGGTACAACCGATATTACAGCCGACCTGAGTCGTCACACAGACTGACAAACCATAGTGTTGACGCATGAGTACAGTCTCGATCAACATACCATCAGGCAACTCAAAGAGATATTTGACAGTACCATCAGCAGACTCTTGCACAATACGTTGTTTTAAGGGATTGACTACAAATTGATCATTGAGCTTAGCAATCAAATCCTTGGAAAGGTTGGTCATTTCTTCAAATGATTGCACACGTTTACGATAGAGCCATTCCCAAATTTGATCTGCACGGAATTTCTTTTCTCCCTGCTCCAATACCCATTCCTGCATGGTTTGACGTGTTAAACTATAAATTGACGGTTTCATTTCTTCTCCTTATTCTCTACTCACTTCTGACGAATGACAAAATGACGTTGCCCCTTGTCCTCTTTCTGAGAATGCTGGTCTTTCTGACGACGTCTATTTTTCTTATCTGCATTCGGTTTTCGTTTGGTTTGAGCCTGTTTCTTCCCTTTTCTAGAAGGCGTTTCTTCTTCCTTCTTACGCATTTTCTTGTCAAATGATGCTCGCTTAGGGGCTTCATTTTCTAGGACAAAATAGGCACAACCATAACTACAATACTCTAAAAGATAGTCTTGTAAACGACTGATTTTTTCAAGATTTTCCTCTGTTCGGTCATCCTTGTAAAAACCTCGTAGGCGAAGCTGTTCATTACTCCAGTCCCCCACGATATAATCAAACTTAGTCAAGACTTCTGAAAAACGCTGATTAAAAGCCGTCACATCAAAGGCATCCTTGATATTTTCAACCAAGGAAAAAGCTATCCCTTCCGTTTCGACCTTGTCCCCATGTAAATGGAACTCAGGACCAGGAAACTTGTTATAGTTGTATAATTCAGGTGCAATTTCTTTTCGCATAGATATCCTTTTTCCACGATTACTTAATACTTTATTCTACCATAATTTCTAGCAGTTAGCACGTTTCTCATAAAAATGAAAAAAGTCTGACGATTTCGTCAGACCAAAATCATATAACCTAAAAAAGAGAAGAACAATTCTTCCCTCCATATACCATTATTTAGCAGCTGCGTACAACTCATCTACTTTGTTCCAGTTGATGACTGAGAAGAAAGCTTTGATGTAGTCAGGACGCACGTTACGGTATTTCACATAGTAAGCATGTTCCCAAACGTCCAAGCCCAAGATTGGTTTTTTACCTTCTGAGATTGGTGTGTCTTGGTTTGCTGTTGAAGTCACTTCAAGTTTACCTTCTTTATTGACAACCAACCATGCCCATCCAGAACCGAAACGAGTTGTTGCTACTGCAGTGAAGGCTGCTTGGAATTCTTCAAATGAACCAAATGTTGCATCGATTGCTGCTGCAAGTTCTGCTGATGGAGCTGTTTTTTCAGGAGTCATCAATTCCCAGAAAAGAGCGTGGTTCAAGTGTCCACCACCATTGTTGATAAGTGCTTGACGGATATCAGCTGGGATAGATTCTACATCAGCAAGCAAGGCTTCAAGGTCTTCACCGATTTCAGGGTGTTTTTCAAGAGCTGCATTAGCATTGTTGACATAAGTTTGATGGTGTTTGTCATGGTGCAAGTGCATTGTTTCCGCATCGATGTATGGTTCCAAAGCGTCGTATGCATATGGAAGATCTGGTAAGATAATAGCCATCTGTAATACCTCTTTTTCTTTCTATATGAAAATGATAACGTAAACATTCACTTTTTTCAAGTTTTTTGCTTATAGATAAGGAAATCACTGAAATACTTTCTAATAATACTCTTCTAAAATCTCTTCAAACCGCGTCAACGTCGCCTTGCCGTAGGTATGTTACTGACTTCGTCAGTCTTATCTACAACCTCAAAACAGTGTTTTGAGCTGACTTCGTCAGTCTTATCTACAACCTCAAATCAGTGTTTTGAGCTGACTTCGTCAGTTTCATCCGCAACCTCAAAGCAGTGCTTTGAGCAACCTGCGGCTAGTTTCCTAGTTTGCTCTTTGATTTTCATTGAGTATAAAATAAGCAAATCAGCAAGAAACCCACGACAAGATAATCCTGACGCGGGTTGTAGTTTCAAAAAAATGTCAATTGACCTGACTAGCAATCTGTAAGAGTGCCTTTTCAAAAAGGAAACCTTTTTCATAAAGACCTGTCTTAATCTGATAGTCTGTCTCAATCAAATAGGAAATAGCTTGCTTCAAAAAGCTCAATGAAAGTCCTCTTGAATCCCTCAACGCAAACTTGATTTGATAGGGATTGGGATTGCGTCCGAGAAAGCTACCTAAACTACTTGCAATCTGCGATTCTGTTTGCCCAGACTCCGCCAAAATTTTCACCTGAGTAAAAGTCCGAAATTGTCCTAACATGACTGCAATCAACTTGATTTCATCTTCACCTTGCAAGGTCAAGTCTCTAACCAAATCGCGCGCCTGATCCATCTTTTTAGTCAGAATAAACTGAGTTAAATCAAAAATATTGTCCTGTAAGGTCTTGGGAATAGCGTTAACAATATCCTCTTCCTCGATAACAGAGTCTTCCTTATAGGACTGTAAAAAGAGGAGATTTTTCTGGATTTCACTAAATTGGAAACCAGACTTGATAAGTAGATTTTCAAAGGATTGCCCCACAAACTGCAGACCTTGTTTCTGGCTCCACTTTTGGAAATACTGGCGCAATTCTTGTTCTTTGGCTTCTACTGCGTCAAAAACCTTGGCATCACGCTTAAGTAATTTAACCAACCGCCTTTTGCTATCCAGCTTTCCTTCAGCAAAGATTAACAACTTGGTTGTTGGTGAAGGGTTATCAAGGTATTCCTCAAACGACTTGAGTTCATCATCTGTTAAAAAGCGCTTTTTAGCAGTCGTGATATCGACAAAATAATCCAATATCACGATTTTCTCATCCGCAAAGAAAGGAAGGCTGACTAACTCCAGTTCCACATCCTTGTAAACTACTTCTTTCATGTCAAAGTAGGCAAAGTTGAGGTCAGCAGAATCGTAGCCAATCTGTTTCAATACTTGACTCTTCATAACTTCAAACTGCCCCTGGTCTGTCCCTGTAAATAGGCTCAAGCTAGGTAAATTTGATAAAGTCAACTTCTGGCTTTCTTCAATGGCTAGCATCTTCTCTCCTTTCTTCTGATTTTTAGATTTAATTTAGTCAATATAGCGCAATTTCCCACGGAAATCTTCTAGGCTCTCGTACCCTTTTTCCGACATGATTTCTTTTAGTTCATTGGTAATGCGGTCAAAAGCACCAATTCCTTCTTTGTGAAGGGTGGTTCCCACCTGCACCATACTTGCTCCACAGAGGATATGTTCAAAGGCATCTCGACCAGTCAACACGCCACCTGTTCCGATAATTTGTATTTGAGGATTTAAGCGTTGGTAGAAAGCATGAACATTGGCTAGAGCAGTCGGTTTGATGTACTCTCCCCCAATCCCACCGAAACCATTTTTAGGACGAATAACGACAGACTCATCTTCTATATATAGGCCGTTTCCGATAGAGTTGACGCAGTTGACAAACTTAAGAGGATACTTATTGAAAATAGCTGCCGCTTGGTCAAAGTGAACAATGTCAAAATATGGTGGCAATTTAATTCCAAGAGGTTTGGTGAAGTAGGCAAATACTTCTGTCAAAATCCGGTCTGTTGTCTCAAAATCATAGGCAATCTGAGGTTTACCTGGAACATTTGGACAGGAGAGGTTTAGCTCAATCAGACCACGAAACTCACTCTCTTGGACTTTTTTCAAGATAGTATGGGTTTCCTCTGGAGACATACCGACTAGAGATAAGAAGAAAGTTCGATTTGGCTCTTTTTCTTGCAAATCCAAAAGATAATCCAAATAATAGTCTAAGCCCTTATTCGGCAAGCCCATAGAGTTGATAGAACCAAGTGGAACATCTTGATAGCGTGGCTCAGGATTTCCCTGACGAAATTCCAGGGTTGCTGTCTTAGTGACAAAGGTTCCTGCCGCTGAGTTTTTAACTCCTTCTAACTCCTCTATCGTCATACAAGCCACACCTGCTGCATTCATCAAACAATTGTCAAACTCAAAACCAGCAATTTGTGTTTTCGTTGATACCATGATTCTGATCCTCCAGATTCCTTTTATTGCTAATATTATACCACATTTTCAGATTTTCTCTTTAAGAAAGGCATTTATAAGAAAAACGTTCGTTTTTTATCTACTTTCAAAAAATCCCAAAAACTAAATTGAAAGAATTTTTAGAAAATTTTTGTTTTTTCTCTTTACAGTTAAAAAAAATTCTGCTATAATGACACTCATAATTAAATTAGAATTTAAGGAGAACGATATGACATCTGCTAAAGAATATATCCAAAGCGTGTTTGAAACTGTAAAAGCTCGTAACGGGCACGAGGCTGAATTCCTCCAAGCTGTTGAAGAATTTTTCAACACTTTAGAACCTGTATTTGAAAAACACCCTGAGTATATCGAAGAAAATATCTTGGCACGTATTACTGAGCCAGAGCGCGTGATTTCTTTCCGTGTTCCTTGGGTTGACCGTGATGGAAACATTCAAGTAAACCGTGGTTACCGTGTTCAATTCAACTCAGCTGTTGGACCATACAAAGGTGGACTTCGTTTCCACCCAACTGTTAACCAAGGGATTTTGAAATTCCTCGGATTTGAACAAATCTTTAAAAACGTCTTGACTGGACTTCCTATCGGTGGAGGTAAAGGTGGATCAGACTTCGATCCTAAAGGTAAAACAGATGCTGAAGTGATGCGTTTCTGCCAAAGCTTCATGACTGAATTGCAAAAACACATCGGACCATCACTTGACGTACCTGCTGGTGATATCGGTGTTGGTGGACGTGAGATTGGTTACCTTTACGGTCAATACAAACGCCTTAACCAATTTGATGCTGGTGTCTTGACTGGTAAACCTCTTGGATTTGGTGGTAGCTTGATTCGTCCAGAAGCAACTGGTTATGGTTTGGTTTACTACACTGAAGAAATGCTTAAAGCTAACGGTAATAGCTTTGCTGGTAAGAAAGTCGTTATTTCAGGTTCTGGTAACGTAGCTCAATACGCTCTTCAAAAAGCGACTGAACTTGGTGCAACTGTTATCTCTGTATCTGACTCAAATGGTTATGTCATCGATGAAAATGGTATCGACTTCGATCTTTTGGTTGATGTTAAAGAAAAACGTCGTGCTCGTTTGACTGAGTATGCTGCTGAAAAAGCAACTGCAACATATCACGAAGGTTCTGTATGGACTTACGCTGGAAACTATGATATCGCTCTTCCATGTGCGACTCAAAACGAAATCAACGGTGAAGCAGCTAAACGTTTGGTTGCTCAAGGAGTTATCTGTGTATCTGAAGGTGCCAACATGCCAAGCGACCTTGATGCCATCAAAGTTTACAAAGAAAATGGTATCTTCTACGGACCTGCAAAAGCTGCCAACGCTGGTGGTGTAGCCGTTTCAGCCCTTGAAATGAGCCAAAATAGCCTTCGCCTCTCATGGACTCGTGAAGAAGTTGATGGACGTCTCAAAGACATCATGACAAACATCTTCAACACTGCTAAAACAACTTCAGAAACATATGGTCTTGATAAAGACTACCTTGCAGGAGCAAACATTGCTGCCTTTGAAAATGTAGCAAACGCTATGATTGCACAAGGTATTGTTTAAGACTCATTTGCTTAATCCTCAATCGCTACGATTGGGGATTTTTATGTTGAATCCAAAAAAACTCACCATTAACAGTGAGTTTTAACATCAGAATTTATTTTACTTTCATTAGGGCAGATGACAAACATTCAACAATCTCATCAACTGCTTCATCTATGTTTATAGTTCCTTCATCATTCAACATCATGGGAATAAGATAAGAAAAACTCAATGCTAAGATGTAACGAACAATTCTTTCATTTGACCAATTTAGAATAAGTCCTTTTTCTTTAAATTGATTTAAAACAGGGCTAATTGGTTCTATTATAGATTGAACAATAATATTTCCTAACTGGATAGAAAGATTTTTATCAATAAAAGAACGCCCCAAGAGAATTTTAACATGCATTTGGTTCTCCTGAATGAAAAAGAGCCTATCTCGAACAATACTTTTTAAAAAGAAGGGAAAAGTTTCTTGATCTACTGTGAATTTTTTTTCTGAGAAATCCGCAATTACTTCTGGAATAACCTGTTCTAGAAAAGTAGATAAAATGGTTTCTAAAATACCTTCCTTTGTTTTAAAGTAACTAAAAACAGTTCCTTCTGACACTCCAGCGCGTTCGGCAATAAGGCTGGACGTTGTATTCTCAAATCCCATTTCTGAGAATAATTTTAAGCTTGATAATAATACTCGACGTTGTTTCAAGCTCAAGTTGCTAACTTCTAACGTCTGAGCATACTTTTGTTCTAAACTTTCCATCGCTAACACCTCTCTTCTACTCTCTTACTTTTACGACTTTTTTGCCTCGACTGTGTCCCATTTTCAGACTACGATAGGCTTCTCTAACTGACTTTAGAGAAAAGTCATACACTTGATCAATTTTCAGCTGAACCTTCCCGTCTGAGACCATTTCAGCTAAAGTGCTAAAATCATCATATGTGGAATGTCTCGGACCAGTAAACTGAGCACCTTTTATCATAACATAGGGCGAAGGTACTAATGTCCCAATAGCTGTCCCCTTCAAGCCTAAACTAAAAGCCAATCTAACATAATCAGATCCATAACAATCCAAAAATTTTGTAATAGGCGTTGGACTAGCTGATAGAAGAGCCTTCTTGATATTCTCTTCGTAACTTACTGGTATGGCACCTAAAGACTTCAGATACTCTGCATTTTTCTTACTTGCTATTCCAATCACTGTCGCCCCCTTAGCCACTGCATACTGTACTGCAATACTTCCAATACCTCCTGCTGCAGCTGAAATAATAACAGTATCCCTTGAATTTAAACCGATTCTTCTAAAAGCCCCACCCACAGTTAGAGCAGCTACTCCCATAGTAGTTGCGTGAGTCATGTCGATCATCTCTGGTTTCAATACAATTTCCGATTCATTGACACAAATTTCTGTTGCTAAAGCTCCCCTCTTAGTTCCCAAACCAGGATCGCTAATCATTGTTCCAAACACCTTATCTCCTACTGAAAATCTAGTTACTTCATTTCCAACTTCTGTAATAACTCCAGAAAAATCTCTCCCCACACCTCTTGGAAATAAAGATGATTTAGATTCAAACCAACGACTTGGTTTCCTTAATTTCGTTATAAAAGATAGAAATCGAAGGGGTTTCGCTCCCTCAAAAGTTTTATAATCAATAGGATTTAAACCAACAGCATGAACTTCTACTCTCACCTGATTTACATCCAAGGCTGTAGAGTCGATCTTCAGCAAATCCAAGACCTCTTCGTTACCGAAACGACTGTACTCTATTGCTTCAACAACCATTTTCTTTACTCCTTAATTTCACAAAAATTGAGTGAACACTCATTTTTATAAATTATACTCTTAATTTGTAAGAAAATCAATATTATCGTTTGATAACGATTTATGACATGATACAAATATCCATCATTTCGATTTACCAATATGATTCTTTCAATCTAACTCTCCTCACTTTTAAAGATTCCTTTCCCTTTTTTGCCCCCTGGCACATAAAAATAAAAACCGCTAGTCCTAAGAATAGCGGTTTAATCATGTTTTTAAGCTACTAATGTAGTCGCTCTATTATTTAAGAGTAACTGAAGCTCCAGCTTCTTCCAATTTAGCTTTGATTTCTTCAGCTTCTGCAGTTGCAACGCCTTCTTTAACAAGTGCTGGTGCACCGTCAACAAGTTCTTTAGCTTCTTTAAGTCCAAGACCTGTGATTTCACGTACAACTTTGATAACGCCAACTTTTTTGTCGCCTGCAGATGTCAATTCAACGTCGAATGAATCTTTAGCAGCACCAGCGTCAGCAGCACCAGCTGCAGCAACAGCTACAGGAGCAGCTGCAGTTACACCAAATTCTTCTTCGATAGCTTTTACAAGGTCGTTCAATTCAAGGATTGAAGCTTCTTTAATTTCAGCAATAATGTTTTCAATGTTCAATGCCATTGTTATTTCCTCCAAATATGTTTTAAATTTATAATAGATTTTCGTAGCTAGGCTACGCTGCGTAGCTTAAGATTAAGCTGCGTCTTCTTTGTTGTCTGCAACCGCTTTGACTGCAAGAGCAACGTTGCGCACTGGCGCTTGAAGTACAGAAAGGAGCATAGAAAGAAGTCCTTCGCGGTTTGGAAGAGTTGCAAGAGCAAGAATCTCTTCTTTAGATGCGACAGCGCCTTCGATTGCACCACCTTTGATTTCAAGTGCTTCAGCGTTTTTAGAAAAGTCGTTCAAGATTTTCGCTGGTGCGATAACATCTTCGTTAGAAAATGCTACTGCAGATGGTCCAACAAATACAGATGCAAGATCTTCAAGACCAGCTTTTTCAGCTGCACGACGCAAGATTGAGTTTTTAATCACTTTATACTCAACTTCGCTTCCACGAAGCTCACGACGAAGAACTGTATCTTGCTCAACTGTCAAACCACGAGCGTCTACAACGACGATAGATGCAGCAGCTTTCATTTTCTCAGCTACTACGTCAACTAGTTCCGCTTTTTTAGCAATAATTGCTTCACTCATTAGTGTGTTCACCTCCGTTATTATTTTGCTTGGGGAATTTTTCCAAAAGAAAAACGCGCCCAAACCTAGACACGAAAGTACAATACGCTTCTTTTTACATGATACGTTTTGTCCTCGGTAGGATCCTTATGAGTCGAGCTCCCCTACTGTCTTAGGCAGTTTTTTCAAACCGTATATAAGTATAGCATAGTTAAAAAAAGAATGCAAGATTTTTGCAAACTTTTTTAAAATTTTTTCGTGATTTTTCTTCTAAAGTTCTACTGTCAGGACTTGACCTTGCTTAACTACTGGTTCTCCAGCAATATAGACATCATCTACATCACTGGATTTAACAGCATAGACGAGATGAGAAAGCATATTTTCCTGAGGTTGGAGATGAATTTTCCCTTGTGGTTGAATAACGAGAAAATCTGCCTGTTTACCAACTTCCAAACTTCCTATCTGATGTTCCATCCCTAGGACCTTAGCCCCTTCGATTGTTAGTGCCTTAAGGGCTGTTTCGATCGGAAATTGGCTGGCATCCCCACTCTTCATTTTCTGTAGGAGAGTGGCGATCCGCCCTTCCTCAAACATATCTAGATTGTTATTGGAAGCAACCGAGTCAGTCGCAATTCCGACTGCCACTCCTGCTTTTTGCAGTTGAATGATAGGAGCAATCCCTGATGCCAATTTGAGATTACTGATAGGATTGTGGGCGATAGCCACGTGAGAAGTTGCTAAGCGTTCAATTTCCCTCTCGTTTAGTTCGCCCCCGTGAGCAAAGACAGATGGATGATCTAAGTAACCCAGTTCTTCTAGAAAAGCAAGGGGACGTTTGCCGTAGCGTTTCAGGATAATTCCTGACTCCTCCTTGGTCTCCGCAACATGAATATGGATAGGAATATTCAACTCTTTTGCCATATCTAAGCTTTCTGCCAGCAAGTCTCTACTACAGCTGTAGGGAGAATGTGGGGCTACCATCACCTTGAAATTTGGATTTTTATATCCAATAATTCCCTCAATAATTGTTCGAGTTCTGTTTATCGTCTCAGCAGTTGTCTCTTCCTCTGAAGAAAAAAGAGTCGGTGAGAAATAACAACGCATCTTGGAAGTTTTCACTGCCTGATAAATCTGCTCAATCTCCACTCCATTGGGATTATACATATCGTTGAAGGTTGTTGTTCCTGACTGGAGCATTTCTGTCAGCGCTTCTTTGACCGCCTTGGTAGTCATGTCTGGAGTAAACTCAGCTTCTGCAGGCCAAATATAGTCATTGAGCCATTCATGGAGATTGCTATCATCTCGAATCCCTCGCAAGCCTGTCATAGCAGAATGGGTGTGACAATTGACCAAACCAGGCATAATCCAGGCTCCCTGATAGTCTATAATCTGCTCAGCTTTCTCTAAAATCTCTGACTTCTCTTGACCAACATAGACGATTTGAGAATCCTTAACAGCTAAGATTCCATTCAGATAAACATGGAAGTCTTGATCACAAGTCACGATATTTACATGCTGATAGACTTTCATTCTAGGCTCCTTTTCTAAAAGACAATTTATACTCAAATTCAAACCACGTCAGCTTCACCTTGCCGTAGGTATATGTTACTGAGTCTTATCTACAACCTCAAAGCAGTGCTTTGAGCAACCTGCGGCTAACTTCCTAGTTTGCTCTTTAATTTTCATTGAGTATTACAGTGAACAATTTTTCTAGCTATTGTAACAAAAAAGTCACCCGAAGGCAACTTTTTTCGTCCATAAAATTTCAAAATAGAAAGGATTATTCAGAGATAAAAGCGGCAGCTTTTTGCATTTGGTAATACTTGCCTTTTCTAGCCATGAGTTCCTGATGGTTCCCATACTCAACAATGTCGCCATCCACCAAGACAAGAATCAAATCTGCATCCTGAATGGTTGACAAACGGTGGGCAATGATAAAACTTGTGCGCCCCGTCATGAGTTTAGCGAAGGCATCCTGTACTAGCACTTCTGTCCGTGTATCAATGGAGGAAGTCGCCTCGTCTAAGATAAGAATCTTTGGAATAGCTAGAAAGACTCGTGCGATGGTCAAGAGCTGGGCTTGACCAACAGAGAGAGATTCTCCTGCATTTTCCAACTTGGTATCGTATCCCTGTGGCAACTGTTGGATGAAAAAGTCTGCATTGGCTGCCTTTGCAGCAGTAATCACTTGCTCCCGACTGGCATCAGGATTCCCAAAGGCAATATTGTCATGAATGGTCCCTTGCTTGAGCCAGGTCTCTTGGAGCACCATGCCAAACTGCTGTCTCAATGATGCTCGGGTATAATCATAAATAGATTGCCCATCTAACAAGATATCTCCTGAATTAATAGGGTAAAAACGCATGAGGAGATTGATAAGAGTTGATTTCCCAGCACCTGTCGGACCAACGATGGCTACCTTGCTACCAGCTGGAATATCAATAGATAAATCCTTAATCAAAATCTTTTCAGGATGGTAGCCAAAAGAAACCTGTTTAAAGGAAATGGCCCCCTTCACCTGGTAACTGTTCAAGACTTCCTTGCCTGTTTCAGCCACCTCAGGACTTTCTAAGACAGCATAGACACGCTCTGCACAAGCTAAAGCACTTTGCAACTCGGCTAGAACTGAAGAAATATCGTTAAAAGGTTTGGTGTATTGCTGAACATAGTTCAAAAAAGTCACTAAACGTCCGATGGTCAAGGTGGACCCCATCATGATACGATAAGCTCCTACTCCAGCAAGAAGAGCGTAAATGAGCGCGTTGACAAAGCGGGTCGAAGGATTAACCGTTGAAGAATAAAAGATGGCTGACTGAGAATAGCCTGCGTAATTGTTATTAGCCTCATGGAGCCTTTGGATAAACTCTGTTTGAGCATTAAAAGACTGTATAATAGTCTGCTGGCTAAGCGATTCTTCAATCAACTGAGTCTGAATGCCCCTCGTCTCTGTTTGCTTCTGGAATAGATGATAAGAGCGTTTGGCAATAAAGCGTGAAATTACCATGGACAGTGGTGTCAACAGCAAGACCAAGAGGGTCATGAGGAGGTGAATTTGAAGCATGGCTAGGATACTAACCAAAATCATTAAGACACCAATGAAAAATTGGTTAAAAATCATGGTCAAGCCGGCTGCCAACTGTTCTATGTCTGTGGTCACACGACTGACCATCTCTCCACTGCCCTGCCGATCCACAAAAGCAATCGGTAAACGATGGAGCTTATGGATGATTCGCTCTCTCAAGTCTCTGGTATAAGAGAAGATTAGGCGATTATAAAGAAGAGGATTTGCCCATTGTACCAGTGTATTTCCTATGACCACCAAGATCATCTGGAGGAAAATCTGCCAAAAAACTGGTGAAGAACCAGCCACTAGGACTTGGTCGATGACCTGCCCAATCAGAATAGGTAGGTAAATCGATAAGCCAACTTGGGCAATAGTTCCTAGAAAGACTAGGAAAAGGAGGAAAGGATGACTGGCTAAATCTATGGCTAAACGTTTGAGCGTCTGGTTTGCAGTTTGTCGTCTCATATTAGTCCTCCTTTCCATGTTGGGATGCATTGATTTCACGATAAACTTGACTAGTTTGCATCAATTCCTCGTGCTTGCCAATAGCTAGGAGCTCACCTTTTTCCAAGAGGAGAATCTGGTCAGCCATCTGAAGTGTCGAAGTCCGTTGAGAAATCAAGATTAAGCTCGTATTTGGCAGATTTTCTCGAATAGCTTTCAAGAGCTTGGACTCGGTGATGGTGTCGAGGGCCGAGGTCGCATCATCTAGGATAAGGAACGGAGCTCGGCGCAAGACTGCACGTGCGATAGACAGCCTTTGTTTTTGCCCACCTGAGAAATTTCGACCTCCTGCCTCAACAGTGGCATCCAAGAGACCTTCCTTTTCACTGACAAAATCCTTAGCTTGCGCAATCTCCAAGGCCTGCCAGAGCTCTTGATCAGTCACTTCGTGATTTAAACCTAGAGTCAAGTTGGAACGAATGATTCCCTTAAAGAGTTCGACCTTTTGGGGCACATAGGAAATCCAAGACCGCCACTGCTCAAGATTAAGAGGACTACGTCCATTTCTATAAAGGTCAATGCTCCCCTGGTCTGCTGGATAAAGACCAAGTAATACTTGTACCAAGCTTGATTTACCAGAACCCGTCCCCCCAATGATACCAAGGATTTGCCCTTGCTTCATATCAAAAGAAATGTCTCTCAAAGAAGGCTGAGCCGCATCTGGATAGGTAAAGGTCAATTCTTGGACTTGTAAAACCTCCTCGCTGGTAGCTTGCTTTTGTTCTAACTCTGAATGGATATCTTCTGGCTCTTCATCAAAGACTTCCTCGATTCGCTTGGCTGAAATATAGGACTGGTTGAGGGAATTTATCAGCATGGCGAGCTTGACCAATTCCACTAAAATCTGCAAGAGGTAGTTGATAAGGGCAATTAGGGCACCTTGACTGAGTAAACCTCCTTGAATAGAAATATAACCCTGCCAGATGATGACGAGAAGAGTTCCATTAACAATCAGATAGGTCAGAGGTGTTAACAAACTAGACCAGAAACCTGTTTTTTCTTGCAATCTGGCATAGACTTGGTTAAGGGTTTGAAAAATCTGTAACTCTCGTTTTTCTTGTCCAAAAGCACGAATAACCCGCATGCCTTGTAATTGCTGGCGCGTTTCCTGAACCAGCTGGTCCGTTTTCTTTCTGAGACTACTGTAGAGAGGATTGACCAGTCGAGAGAGGCCTACAATGACGATTGTCAAAATCACAACCATGACTAAGAACCAGAAAGTCAGCTCAGACGAGATGCGATAGGCCATAAAAATGGCTCCAAAAACGATAATAGGTGCTCGCAAAAAAAGGCGTAGGAATTGATTGATACCAGTCTGAATCTGATAGGTGTCCGAAGTCAAGCGAGTCACCAAGCTAGAAGTTGTCAGACGATCTCTGCTGTTCTTGGGTAAGGAAAGAATATGACGATAAAGGTCGTCTGTCAGTTCTTTGGCAAAACCAACCGCTGCCTTGGCTGAGTAAAACTGGGCTACCAAGGCCACTAAAACGCCAATCACTGCAAAGATAAGGAGCAGGCCAATCTGCATCCAGAGGTGTCCTTGATCTCTCTGGGGCAAGGATTGGTCAACAATCCCTGCGATCACCATGGGAACAAGAAGCTCAAACACAGCTTCAAGTAACTTGAACAGGGGTGCCAAAATTGATTCTTTGATGTAGGGTTTAAAGTATGATAATAAGTGTTTCATAAATCCCTTCTATGCGTATTCTGGAAATGAAGAAAGTGGGGATCTCCCACCCTCTGAATTTTATTTGTTTAAGTATGGCAATAGATAGCCATATCCTGCTTCGTCCATCTCATCCTTGGCTACAAAGCGTAAGGAAGCAGAATTGATACAGTAACGAAGGCCACCTAACTCCCGAGGTCCATCTGTGAAAACATGACCCAAGTGAGCATTGCCTGACCGAGAACGAACTTCGATTCGCTCCATTCCATGACTCAGGTCCTTGTAGTAGTGAATCAACTCTTTGGAAATCGGACGGCTAAAACTTGGCCAACCACATCCTGATGCAAACTTATCCTTGGCAAAAAAGAGTGGCTCCCCCGTCGTAATGTCTACATAAACGCCCTCTTCAAAAGTTTGGTCATAGGCATTGGTAAACGGCGCCTCTGTAGCAGCTTCTTGGGTAACACGATAAGACTCTTCAGTTAAGCTTTTCTTCAACACTTCTTGACTAGGCTTTTCATAGTTAGCTGCGTCAATCAAAGGCTTCTCAGCATCGGTCACATCGATATGACAGTAACCGGAAGGATTTTTCTTGAGATAGTCTTGGTGGTAGTCTTCAGCCAAAATATAGTGGCGCAGTTCCTCCACTTCTACTGCAATCTTTCGCCCAAGCAGGCGCTCCTGCTCCTGCACCACTGTGTAGATAGTTGACAAGTCTGCTTCATCCTGATAATAAATCCCAGTTCGATATTGGCGACCACGGTCATTCCCCTGCTGGTTAATAGACAATGGATCAATGACACGGAAATAATAAAGTAAAATCTCTCTGAGTAATACTGTCTTCTCATCATAAATCACTTGAACCGTCTCTGCATGGTCTGTTTCCTTGATTAGTTGATAATTGGTCGTTTCAACTTGCCCATTAGCGTAGCCAACACTGGTCGCTAATACGCCTGAAATTCGTGAAAAATACTCCTCTAGGCCCCAAAAACAACCACCTGCTAGATAAATTTCTGCCATCTTCGTTTCTCCTTTATCAAGTTTTTAACTAAACTTCTTTTCAAAAAAAGGATAGGAAGCCCTCTGGTCGAGAGTTTCCCCATCCTATCTTCTATTCTTTATTTTGCTTCAACACGGACACCTTGGGTATCAACTTTCAAGTCATGCAGTTTTCCTTTGAAGGGTTGCTTTTCCAATTCTGCCTTAATCCTTGGCATCTTGTCATGAGAAGCCAAAACCATAACTGTCGGCCCAGCACCAGAGAGGTAGGTTGCATAGGCACCATTTTCTTTGGCTACTTGCTTAATGGTTGCAAATTCTCTCACCAAGTCCTGACGATAGCGCTCATGAAAGAGGTCTCCCTCGATTGCTTGCCCAGCTGTTACCATATCTCCTGCCAATAAGGCTGCGACAGCTACATTGGCGATAGAACTAGCAGCGACAGCTTCCTTGTAAGATAATTTCTTAGGCAAGACACCACGGCTATCTCGAGTGCGTAATTCATAATTGGGAATATAAGCCAAAAAATCACACTCGGGGAAGTCTGCCACAATCACTGAGACTTTCCCTTCAACGGAACTTGCAATAACGAGATTTCCATAGATGGCTGGAGCCACATTATCAGGATGTCCTTCAATCTTGGTCGCCAACTGCAACTTTTCATGGTCTGACAAGTTGAGCTTGCCTAGTTGGTTGGCTAGTTCAATCCCAGCAACAATAACCGAGCTAGAAGAACCCAGACCACGCGCCAAGGGAACATCACTAGTCATTTTCAAACGTCTTGGTTGTAAATCTGGTACAATTTGCAAAGCGATTTTGAGCAAGAGATTACGCTCGTCATGGGGAATCCATTTGCCAATCTGGTGTTCAATCAGCCACTCATCTCGTTCTTCGCATACCTCAATTTGAAGATACTTGGTTACAGCTACACCGACCGAGTCAAAACCTGGCCCGATATTGGCACTGGTTGCAGGTACAATAATCTTCATCTTATTCTCCTAGCACCTTGAAGGTATTTAAGAGGTCGAACTCTGAAACCTTCTTCAATTCAGCTGAGACATTTTCAAGCTGGGCTTTATTAATCTTGTGTGTGATGATCACAACACGCGCCTTGTCACCATCTTTTCCATCTTGGAGAATTTGCTTGAAGGAAATATCTTGGGCATTAAAGATTTCAGCCAATTTCAAGACCTGACCTTTTGAGTCTGGCGCCAAGATTGAGAAGTAGTAATTTGCTTTGACATCTTCTGGATTTGCCAAGACCAAGTCACGGCTGTATTCGTTGAAGTCTTTACCGATGGTTCCATCATTCAGGCGACGAACGATACGGACAATATCTGCTACAACACTTGTTGCAGTTGGTTTTTGACCAGCACCTGGTCCGTAGTACATAGACTCGCCGATACCGATAGATTCTACAAAAACAGCATTCATTACGCCATTCACACTGGCAAGTGGGTGCGCTTTAGGTAGGAAGGTTGGAGTTACTTCTGCAGCAATACCTGAAGGAGTTTCTTCGATTGAACCAACCAATTTCACTACATAACCCAAGTCTTGGGCTACAGCTACGTCTTCTGGTGTGATATTGCGGATTCCCTTGTGGGCCACGTCGTCAAAAGCGACCTTCATGCCAAAGGCAAATTGACTCAAAATAACCATCTTGTAGGCTGCATCAATCCCATCCACGTCATTTGTCGGATCACTTTCTGCAAAACCAAGTCTTTGCGCTTCTGCAAGAGCATCGTCGTAAGACCATCCTTCTTCCACCATCTTGGTCATCATGAAGTTGGACGTTCCATTGACTACACCAAGCACGCGCGTGATTTTATCAGAAGCCAAGGAATTTGCTAAAGTACGAAGAATTGGAATACCACCAGCTACTGCTGCTTCGTAGTAAAGTGCTACCTTATTAGCTTGAGCGATTTCTAACAATTCTGCACCATGGACAGCCAAAAGGTCCTTATTGGCAGTCACAACATGCTTTCCAGCTTCCAAGGCACGAGTGATAAAGGTTTTAGCAGGTTCGATACGTCCCATCAATTCCACTACGATGGTAATATCTTGGTCTGATAAAATATCATCCACATTGGTTACAAAGTTAAAGTCATTCCCTGCTGCAAGCAAGCGATTCTTTTCATCTTCATCCTTGACCAATACCTTGGCAACTTCAATCTCTGAATGTGCTGATTGATTGATTTTTTCTCCATTTTCCTTTAGGAGGAAAGGCACACCACTTGCAACGGTACCAAATCCTAGTAAAGCAATTTTAACTGTCATGTTTGTCTCCTCGAAATTTTCTAATATAGCCATTATAACAGAATTTTGTGAAAATTCCTATTATAGTAAATCACTATTTCATTCTAGAAAAGAAAAAACGAATCTGATGATTCGCTCTTCTTAAAATCTAGAAATAGCTTTCCAGAAATGATTATCCAATCTTTTGCAGATTAATCACCGCATCGTGATTCATCAAGACTTGACCATACTCTTGCAAGACTGAACGACTGATGTCACTATCATCCGCAAACTCGCGCATACGGGCCAAAAGCCAAGCTGGATATGGACTTGGATGATTTTCAATATCCACTAAAATGGTCAAATAATAGCGCTCATTCATCTTGTAGAGTTCAGAAGTTTCCATTTCAAAAGTCACTGTCTGGGCAAAAGCTACCAAGTCAGCCAACTTTGCAAAAGAAAGGATGTAATAGATGTAAGGCTCTTTCTTGCTTTCAACTTCTTGTTCAACCTGCTCTTGCTCTTCTTCCTTGGCTTCGACTTGCTCTAAAGATTGAATCGCTTCGATATCATCCTTGGTTTTATCTGCGATGCTTTTTTCCAGGGTTTTGATAAATTCATCTGGCGACATTTGAGCCAATTCTTCCATATCTGGTAAATCCGATAAGTCTTCAAAATCTAGATTTTGGTCAATCTTTGACTTGGTTACAAAGACATCTACCTTATCAGGTTTTGGAGTCACACGGAAGCTCAACATACCTGTATCTAGAAAGCTATCAGGCATCTCTAACTCATCCAAGATAGCATAAAAGAACTCTTCTGTTTTTTCTTGAGGAACGAGAAAGTCAGCAATCTCCATTCCTCGATCCATCAAATCCTCTAAAGACATCGTGATTTTCAAAGTTGTATCACTAATTTGTTTCATTTTCATTGCTAGTAACCTCATACTTTCAGTTCTATCTATTATACTAGATTTTTACGATTTTATCAAAAGAAGGCTCCTCTGTCGGGATAGATTTTCCATAGGGTAACTTCTGTAGAAGACTCCAAAAGAAAATTTCTGCAGACAAATAGAAAAAGCCTTCAAAATCGGCTCTTAGCCAACTTTGAAGACATGATACATCAGAATCCTTATAATTTAAAGGTTGCTACACCGAGGATTGAGCGATTTAAGTTTCGAAGAATTTGAAGACTTTGCTCAAACTTCTTATAACGAGTCACTCCGTACTCTTCAACAAGAAGGACTGTATCTCTTTCCAAAAGCGATGGCACATCTTGTAAATCGACAAAATGCATTCCTTTTAAAGACTCTTGATTTTGTTTCAATTTATCTAGGATAGCTTTGTTTGAGCTAACGATGGTCAATTCCTGTCCAGCATTTTTGTATGACAAGACATCTGCTAGGTTGGCAATTGTTGTAATCTCTGTTACAAAATCAATTTGATACTGAGAAAAATCACCTGCTCTATTGATTGTTGGATTAAAGAGATAAACCAATACATTTCCCATCACAACCAAAATCACACATATTACTCCAATAACAGTTAAACGGAGAATCAAATTCTTCACATTTAATCCAAGCGCTGTCTCACCATTTGCATTCAATTCTTTAGAGTTGATGGTTTCCAATTTTTCAATTTTTACATTTGCATAAGTGTGTTTAAATTTCTCAATCAATCCATCAAATTTTTTCTCCAACAAATCATTGACATCTTTACTTGGTGTCAAAATTTTCACACCAACCCCTGCATCGTCAATCATATAGTAGACGGTCAATTTTTTCCACCAATAGTCATTCGTTGAATTTTTCAAGGTTGTTTCTGTCGTATCCAATTCACTGGCCATTTTTTTCAACTCACTGGGCTCTACATCATTGAAAAGATAAGCTCCATTCAAATTCCCATCAATCAATTTCCCATAAAAATCACTATAACCACCAATTTGATGATTCAAAATCGTTTTGGCTGAGTCTTCTGGAGGAGTGATTTTATAGCTAAGATAAGTTGAATAACTTGTTGTATCTTTGACAGTATTTTTATTCCTAACTGCTTTAATTGTAAATGGTACAGCAATAAGAGCAAATAAAGCGATGAGAGCTAAAATATTTGCTTTTCGTTTTTTGTAAAGATTTGCAAACAAATCAGCTACTGAATAATGTTCAAACATGATTTTTTTCTCCTTTGTTTAGTAGATACTGGTTTTCTTTTGTAAGCATTTTTGCTACGAATATAATCACAAGAACAATTCCCCAGAATTGCATTGTAAATAGATTGAAGAAACTTTCTGAAAAGCTACTTCTAGGCATAAAGAATAGATTATTCAAGATGAGTAAGGACAAGGCAAATAGGATTGTTCTAGAGCGATAGGCTACTTGCAGCATGGCTATGAATAACATACCGAGTAAGAGACTAAGTAGAAAGACTCCTATCATACCATAGTCTGTATACAACTCCATGATATAACTACTTCCGATACCATGTCCTTTCAAATATTCCTTGTTCAAAACAAGATAGGATAGATTGTGAGCATAACTATTACTATCAATAGCCAATTCCACACTATTGGTGGTATGCTCAAAGGCTTTTCCTCCGAAAATAGCCCCCAAACTTCCCCTTGCAAAATAATCAAGAACAGGACCAAAAGTAAAATTACGGAAATCTCGGTAAGGTAAGCTACTGTTAAATAGAAAACCTCGAGCCAAGACACCAAAACTAGTCCCTTGTTTATAGATAAAGTCAAGTAAGATATCCCAGAAACCTGTATGGGAAACTTGAACATTATCCCGTACATAATTGAGCACTCCCATCGCTAACATGAGAATAGGAGAACCTACAAAAATCGCTAACTTTTCTTTAAACCCAATCCATTTTCCTTTTTCAGTTTGCTCTCGCATAAAGTAATAAACAAAAGCAAATAAAATACTTAAAATAAAGGGATTTCGTGTCCCGATTGCCAAATGAATAGTATTAGCTGCAATAAAGGAGACAAGAACTGCTGTTGCCTGCCATTTCTTTGGCTTGGTTGCCAAATACATACACATTGCGTAGACCGTAAAGGTTGATAAGATATAGGTAAAATAAGGAAGTTTACTTTCAAAATTTGCATAGTAGGCATAGTAGGAAGTCTGCAAGCGATACAGGAGTCGTTCAAATAATCTAATGAAATAGAAAGGATAGGTTAGAAGAAAAACTCCTAGTGATACAAAGCGTAACCGCTTGATATAAACCTCTTTTAGAGAATTTCCTATATTTGGTACTTTTATTTTCTTCCTAGCTATGAAGTAACGAGCCAGGACACCTCCGATGGTCAAGCCCAGAATCGAAACCATGACAACTATAAAGGCAAAACGATAGGCTATGGGATGATAGGTATCCAAAGCGCCATCTCTAAAATAATCAATGGTCGGCCTTGATACCAGAAAGACAAAAATAGTTAAAAAGAAAATAAAATGGATTAAGTAATACTTGATATCATTCCAACAAGCAATTAAGCTACTAACCAGTAAGAACAATAAAGTAGAAAGCAAGCTAACATTGTTATTATTAAACAGATACACAATTCCACTTACTAGCGTCAAGGCATAGCTGACTATGGTCAAACTAAATAATAATCGTTTTCCATCAATCACTTGCTCACCCCCCGTTCTAATGTAATTTTTTAGATTTTTCAATATTTTTCAGTAATAAGAATCGGTATAAGGAAATGTTTATGAATAGAGCAAAAGCACTAATTCTTCTCCCCTTACGGAAAATTGGATTTCTAGCAATAGCAAAGGCATGGCCTTCTAAAAAGCGATGAATCTGAGAATAGGCTTCAAATTGTTTATACCGATCATCTAGTAACATCTTATCCAGAATAAAAAAGTAGGCATAGGCCAATCTGAAAAAAGCAACCTCTTTCAAGTCAGGATAGTTTTTCACAACTTCATTGTAAAACCTTTGGTAAATATCAATATAGGCTAAATCCTTCTCTGCATAAGGTTTAGTCGTAATACTATCTCCTCTATGGAAATAGTAATAATAGGGTTTGGTATTAACAACGTACCTCTTGGCCAACTTGATTAAATCAAAATGGTAATAGGCATCTTCGTAAATCAACCCCTTTGGAAAGGATAGGGCAGTTGCAATCTCTCTCTTGATTAGCTTATTGCAAATCGTTCCAGGTATTTTTTCACCTATGAGGTATTCCTTTAGAAATGTTTGAGAATCACAGACAAAATAGTCATCCTGATTGGCTGACTGTGGGCTTTCATCATTAGCATAGACATTCATGACACCACAGCTCGAAACATCCGCATCTTCTTGAATTAATTGCTCATATAAGCTCTGAATCATTTCTGGATGGATATAATCATCTGAATCAATAAAAATCAGATAATCCCCGTGAGCCTGCTTCATTCCATCGTTTCGTGCTTGCGACAAACCTTCATTCTTTTTATGAAGCACTGACACCCTATCATCTTGTTCAGCGATTGAATCACACAAGCGACCACTTTCATCCGTTGCTCCATCATCAACAAGAATGATTTCCAGATTCTGATAGGTCTGCTTCTGAATGGAAGCTATCGATTTTTCTAGGTACTGCGCCACATTATAGACTGGCACAATGACACTAATTAATGCAGTTTCCATGCTACTCCTCTAATAGTTTTTCTACTTGTTCGATTTGTTTGGCAATTGTGAATTGTTGAATGAATTGACTAGCCTCATTGACATCGAAGTTTGAAGCAGAGGTCATGTAGTCAGTAATTGCCTGAGCTGCCTCTTGATTGCTCTCAATGATTTGTCCAAATTGTCCGTCTTGGGATAATTCCTCAGCCCCTCCAACATCCGTAGAGACAAAAGGAAGTCCTAAACTCAAGGCCTCCACATACACTCCAGGAAAACCTTCTTGTTTAGACATAGACAAAAGAACTTTCATCTGAGATAAATACTGATAAGGATTTTTTTGATAACCAAGGAAATGTACATAGTCTTCAAGCTCATATTCTTTGACGCGTTTTTTCAGTTCCTCTTCCATATCCCCAGCCCCGATAAAATAGAGATGATAGTTTTTTCCCTCTTGATGTAATAATCGTATCACTTCCACCACACGGTCAGAACCCTTATTTTCCTCAATTCGTCCGATAGTACAGATACTTTGAGGCGCAATCTCGATATCGATCTTCTCTTGAGATTTTTCTAGAATACTCTGAAAATCATATCCATTGTAGACCGTCTGTAATTTCGAAGCATAATCTGGATAGACTTCCTTGATAGAATGACTGGTCTTTTTTGAAATTCCTACAATGGTATCCGCAGCATCCAACTGGCGTCTATGTGATTCTCTTTTTGAACTATCCTTAAGAAATTCTTCGATACTTCCATGAATCCAAGAGATCTTCTTGACTTCTCTTCTTTTAGAGAACAAAAGTGGAGGATTCATAATGGTAAAGGAAACTTCAACATCATAGTCATCTTTCACCAGTAAGCGACGTGTCAATCTTGGAAAATAAATTCTCATTCTCCACAAAAAAGCTCGTAACCATCTAGCTTGGCGGTAATCTTGAAGGGATTTTAAAATGCCTACATGCTTGGGAACAGATTCGTATCCCTTGTCAAAGTGCTCCATTTCAAGAATATCAATATCATACTTTTCTGGATCCAGATTTGAAACAATGGTAGATAGAATCTTCTCTGCTCCACCCCCGAGAGAAAAAGACCACATAAAAAATAAGATTTTTTTCTTAGCCACCATATTCTCCCTTGTATTCTGTATAAGACTTATCCATATCAGCGATGACAGCATCATGATGCGGTACCTGCTTATCTGCTGGTGGAGGTGTCATATAATCACCAAAAGCAGTGCTGAGATAGGCATCGTAGCCAACTGGGATGGGCATCTCTGTTCCTTCAAATGGCAAGAAGAGATGATCTTCAAAGGATGCGATTGGGTACTTGTTTCTCATGTAGCCAGGACCGGAGCATAACTCCGTGATTCCATCGCTCTCAGCTAGACTGTACTTGGTCATTTCTTTTTCAGCTTTTTTCCAAATGCGATAACGGAGAGATTTTGGAGTCAAACCGAGTAAAATGCGGCTTCCCCACTTCATAAGTGCGCCATGTTTTTCTGGAATAGTTTGCGCACAAAAAAGAGAATAAATCAAGGCCCAACGAACTTGTTTTTTCCGCTCAGCTGGATTTTTAGGATAATAATCCAAAGGCAAGACATCTAAGGCTAGACCATGTGGCAATTCTAAATCCTGCTGATAAGGTTTGATACAGGTCGTTTCCTTGTCACGAATGGTAATAAAAAGATTGCGGTCGACAAAATCCTTGTTACTCTTCGACAAGAAATAACGCTCATCTGCATAACGAGGCCATAATTCTGCTAATTTCTCATAATCTTTACGAGGCATAAAAAAGTCTAGATCGTCATCCCAAGGAATAAAACCCTTGTTTCGAAGGGCACCAATAGCACCTCCTCCACAGAGATAACAAAGTAAATCATGTTCCTTGCAAAAGGCAACAAAATATTCAGCCATCTCCAGACTACGGGCCTGAATTGCTTTTAAATCAGTCATATTGTTCATTATTCTTTCTATCGTATCGTTCCATTATACCACAAATAGGGGGTGAAAATCTATTGCAGACTGTAAAAAATCAAAGCCTGACTGCTATCCAAATAGCCTTCAAACTTTGATTCTTCTGTCTTATCTTATCTCAAACCCATCTGAGACAATTTATTCTGATATTTGTTTTGATCGACCAGCAAGCCCAAACCTCCATAAACATCATAGGCATCTACCCAGTCACCCAGTTCTGGAATCGTCAATTTTTCAATACCATTTTGAACTCCGTCTAGGAAAGACAAGCCATTTGTTAACAGGAAGGTATAAGGAACATTCGTTGAGGTCATTGCGAATACCTTGCCAAGTGCCTCTGAGCCTGTAAAGAGCTTGGTTGGATCTTTGATTTGCTGAAGAACTGCTGTCAGTACTTGTTGCTGTCTTTTGGTACGACCGTAATCCGCCTCATCATCATCACGGAAACGAGCATAATTGAGCAGGGTCGAGCCATTCATCTGCTGTTTTCCGACTTTGATGGTTTGGGTTGGAGACTCAGTCTCAGTAGCGTGTAAATCATCTCCGACTGTAGCTTCTGTTAGTGGACGCCCATTCAATGTTGAAAATTGAGCATCAATTGTCACCCCATCAGGGAAAAGTGTGTCAATCGCTGTAGCAAAGGCCTGAAAATCGACCAAGGCATAGTACTTAATGTCCAAATCAAAATTATCTTTCAAAACTTGACGAACCATTTCTGCCCCTTTTTGCCCCTCTTGTTCTCCTAACTCATAGGCTACGTTTAACTTGTTATCCGTCTGTTTTCTACCGTTAATGACTTGGCTGTAACCGTCTATATAAACCAAATTGTCACGCATGAAGCTGACCAGCTTAATTTTCTTATCTGAGCCGCCAACATTTAATACCATAATAGAGTCCGTCCGCGTCTCAGAACTATTTTGACCGATTCGCCCATCTGTACCCATGATCAAAATATTAACACCATCTCTGGTATCCTGACCATTAAAAACTTCAACTTGAGCTGCCCTGGCATTGGCAATTTTATCTGGATTAGCATTGGTATAACCTTTTAAGAACATAAAAATCATACCCAATGCTAGACAAGCTAAGATAGCCAGTAATCCTGCAAAAATGCGCCCCCAACGTAGCTTCCGCTTTTTAGTTTTTTTCTTTGGAAGAGAATTGATTTTCTGGTATCTCTCAGAACGACTACGGCTATTATAAGAAGGAATCGAAGTGTTAGCACTTGACTTTCTATAATCCTCGGTCAATTCCTGACTTTCTGAGGGAGCGTCACTACTTGCCCTATTTAATTTGTCTTGCAAGTAAGCAAACTCTTTTTTTTCTCGCTCATTGAGGTAATGAATATTCTTAAAAAGATAGTCATAACGCAACTGCTCGTGATGACTTAAAGGATTTTCTTTACTCATCTTCTCTCCTTTCCATGGTCTGATATTGGATAAATAGGATAGGCACCCAGAACTTTATACTGGATTCCAATCGCTTCTAATTCTTTTTGGGCAAAGTGAACCAAGTACTTATCAGCATAGTCCACATCGATAATGAAAAAGTATTCTCCCAGTGCTGTCTTGAGTGGCCGACTTTCAATTTTTGTCAAGTCAATTCCTCGCCAAGCAAAGGTCGAAAGAGCCTTGTAGAGTGCACCTGGAAGGTTGTCAGGTAAGGTCAAGGCCAAACTCATTTTTTCAGTTTGTGCTTGCAAGGGAATAGCTGCACCTTCAGCTCCCAGAACCCAGAAACGTGTGAAATTGGCTTCCATTTCCTGAATATCCTCAGCAATCAGTTCCAAGCCATATTCTTCGGCAGAACTTCTAGGTGCAATGGCCGCAAAGGGCTGGTCTGGATGTTCAGAAATAAAACGGGCCGCATAAGCTGTACTAGCTGTTACCTCGATTTGGGCCTCTGGATATTGTTCATCGATGAATTTCTTTCCTTGAGCCAAGGCCTGTGGATGTGAAAAAATCTTTTCAATCTTAGTATGTCCTGGAACCACCATCAACTGCTGATGAATAGGCTGAACGATTTCTGCAACTGCTTGAATGCGAGCCTGATGAAAAAGGTAGTCCAAGGTTTCATGAACACTACCCTCGATAGAATTTTCAACTGGCACCACAGAATAGTCCACCAAGCCTTGCTCATAGGCCTTGATGACATCTGTAATATTGGCAAAGGCCTGCAATTCCTCATGAGGAAAAGCTGTCTGCACAACATGGTGTGAAAATGATCCCTTGGGACCTAGATAAGCAATTTTCATCTCAGTTCCTCTATAATTTCCTCTGGACTTAGCTTGGTCACATCCAAAACCCGACTGGCTACCTCCTCATACCAGGCCTGTCTTTCTTGGAAAATAGCTGCTAGTTCTTCCTTGCTATTATTTAGAAAAAGCGGACGCTGATTGTCCTTATCAGCTGCGATACGGTGGTAGAGGGTTTCAAAATCAGCTTTCAGGTAGATGTTATCTGTATTAGTCTTGAGTAAGTCACGATTTCTCTGAGAAATAACCACTCCTCCTCCAGTTGACACGACTTGGTCTGTTTGTAGTAAATCAGCTAGGACTTCTGATTCTACCTGACGAAAGGCTCCTTCTCCCTTTTCCGAGAAAAATTCCGTAATGGACATGCCTAAGCGCTTCTCTATCAGAGCATCCATATCGAGATAATCTGGGTCCAAGCCTCTTGCAATAGTCGATTTGCCAGCCCCCATAAAGCCTAATAACACCTTAGCCATGAATCAAGCTCTCCAAATCATCAAAGAAGCTAGGATAGCTGGTATTGATGGCTTCAGCACGATCAAGATCCACCTCTCCATCTGCAACCAAGAGGGCCGCAATAGCCGTCATCATGCCGATACGATGGTCTCCAAAAGTATTGACTCTAGCACCGTGAAGGGCGGATTTTCCTTTGATAATCATTCCATCTGCTGTAGGGGTGATATCCGCACCCATGCTATTTAAAGCGTCTGCCACAACCTGAATACGGTCTGTTTCCTTGACCTTTAGCTCCTCAGCATCCTTGATAACTGTTACACCTTGGGCTTGAGTCGCAAGCAGGGCAATAATGGGCAATTCATCAATCAAACGTGGAATCAAAGCGCCACCAATCTCTGTTCCTTTCAAGTCAGAAGACTCAACAGTCAAAGTAGCAGATTTAGCGACTGGATCGATTTCAGTTATTTCCAATTTTCCACCCATGGCACGAATGACATCGATAATACCGGTGCGCGTTTCGTTGATCCCCACATTCTGCAGCACTACATGAGAATTTGGAACAATCAAACCTGCGACTAACCAAAAGGCTGCACTGGAAATATCTCCTGGCACGACAACCTTTTGTCCAGTCAGTTTTTGTGGTCCTTGGACTGTGATTTTCTTACCATCCACACTTAAATGGCCACCAAATTGTTGCAACATATCTTCAGTATGATTACGGGTGCACTCTTTCTCGATAATAACAGACTCCCCCTGAGCCTGCAAGGCCGCAAACATCAAGGCTGACTTGACTTGGGCAGAGGCAATTGGCAACTCATATTGAATAGGTCTTAGGTTTTTCGTTCCTTTTAAATGAAGGGGAGGCAAGTCTCGCTCAGTTTGCCCTGAAATGTTAACACCCATTTTTTTCAATGGAAGGGTCACACGATCCATAGGGCGTTTGGAAAGACTATCATCTCCAAACATTTCTACTTCGAAGTCGGCCCCAGCAAGGACACCTGAAATCAGACGAATCGAGGTGCCAGAATTTCCCATATCAAGGGCATTTTGCGGCGCTTTTAAGCCGTCCATACCGACACCTTGAATGGTAATAACCCCATCTTTGTCCTCAATTTCAACACCAAGGTCACGAAAAACCTGCATGGTCGAAAGAACGTCTTCACCTCGCAGAATATCATAAACCTTGGTCTCACCCTCAGCCAAACTTCCAAAGATAATGGAACGGTGGCTGATAGACTTGTCACCTGGAACGCGGATACTGCCATGTAAGTGGCGAATGTTTGTTTTTAGTTTCATACTGGACCTCATACTTGCAATACTTTTACTTATTTTATCATAAAAAGCCAGAAATTCCTCAAAAATTCCTGACTTTAGGGTTGTTATTTTCTTATTTTAGCAATTCTGAAACTGGTTCAAAAACAATTTTTTCAATGTCAGAAAGGTAAATTGCCAATTGTTGTTGCTTGGTAAAGAATTCTGATAAGAGGCTATTTCCCTGAATCTGCTTGCCAAAGCCTTCCATTTTCGATTGGAAGGAAGCATCTGGCATTTGCCCTGTCTGTGCTAGTTTTTGAATTTCCTCTTGGAAGGCAACATATTCTGTAAAGATTTTACTTGCCTCAGCATCTGCTGCAATCGCATCTTTAGCTGCTTTGACAGCCTTGTATTCTGGCAATTCGCGTAGACCGCGACTGAGTTCGTTTGCACTATCGTAAATATTTGACATGATTTTCTCCTTATTTATTTCTTTTAAAATTAATAGTCACTCTGTGGTCTTTATTATTGTGCAATCACTTTTATATGACCTCTTGAATGTCCATTGCTTAATTCCTTATCTGGTATATACTCTATCTTCAAAGTTCCTAAATTAGAACCTGTTTTTATTTCATTTGGCATAAGATTATCAAAATAGTTATTTATCTCATCATCAGATAAGGATGATGAGATCGATTTAACAATATCATGAAATACTTCTTTCATTCCTGCAACACCAGATTCACTATTTTCATTTGTCTGATTTATTGTTACATTGATTTTATCAGTATCATTTGCATGTGTAATATCCGTAGCTTAATGCGAAATATTTTATTTTTATATTTCCTTTTTTGATATTTTCTCATGGACTATTAGAATTTTGATTATAGCTATTGATAAACCCATTAATAATTCTATCGTCTACATACTTTGAATTGGTTTTCTCTTAACTTATTTCCTTGTTGGATCGTTCATTTTTTGTCTCAACACTTTCTTCTGAAGTAGTTTTCACATCTTTTTTAACAGCGTAAGCTCTAAGTAAGATAAAAGAAATAAAGATAATACCAAATATGAATCTAGGCTCTATTTTAGGCATATTTTTCTCCTTATTTGACAACGACTGTGTAGTCGGTATTTTCTGTTATGAGGTGCTCGGCTCGTTCCAAGTCTTGAGCATTTTTAAATGAAATTTGTAGGATTCCGTGAATATCCTCACGATTTTCCTCATTGATGTGAATATTAACCAAGGAAGTTCCACGTAGCAATTCCAAAATCCTCAGGATGACATCTTCTTCATCGGGAACATCGACATAAAGGTCATAAGAGCTATCCACACCGCCACGCTTATGGATTTCCATGGCCTGACGTTGCTCACGCGCTTGATTGAAAAAATTCCAGATTTGCTCCTCATCCCCCTTGCTGATAGCTTGACCAACCTCATCCAACCGTTCCTTGAAATCCTCAATGCGGTCTAGAATAGTCTCACGATTGGACAAGAGAATGGAGGTCCACATACCTGGTTCGCTTTCCGCAATTCGGGTCATATCTCGAAAACCACCGGCCGCAAAGCGCCTTGCCATCTCATGTTCTTGAGCATAGACCGCGGTCTGCTCCATGAGACTAGAAGCCAGAATATGAGGAAAATGGCTAATCTGAGAAGTGACTCGATCGTGCTCCTTGGCATCAATCTCGATAAAACGGGCATGAAGACCTGAAAGCAAGTCCCTCATTTCCTCAAGCGTGTCCTGACCTGTCAGACTCGAAGGGGTAAAGATATAATAGGCATTTTCAAAAAGATTGACATCCGCAGAAGCAGCCCCTGTCTTGTGACTACCAGCCATGGGATGAGCCCCAACAAAGCGAACAGACTTGCCAGCCAAATAGTTCTCCGCCGCATCCACAATGGCTGACTTGGTCGAACCAGCATCTGAAATAATGACACCTTCTTTCAAGCCCAAGTTGGCCAACTCCTTAATAAAGGAAATGGTTTGCTTTATTGGCAAGCTGAGAATGATGATATCTGCCAAAGGAGCAAAACTAGCAAAATCATCTGTTGCACGGTCAATCATGCCTTCTTTCAAGGCGATATCTCTCGAAGCTTGACTGCGATTATAACCTAAAATTTCATAATCTGGATGATCACGTTTGATACCAAGTGCCATAGAGGCACCAATCAAACCAAGACCCGCGATATAGATTGTTTTTGCCATAGGAACTCCTTAATAGTTCTTTGTATAGTCTCGGTGCTTGGCAACTGCTTCTTTTAATTCCTCAAGATTATCTGATGAGAATTTTTCAAGGATTTCTTGTGCCAGAACCGTTGCTACAACAGCTTCCATGACCACTCCTGCAGCTGGAAGAGCGGTCGGATCACTTCTTTCCACAGTTGCCTTGTAAGGCTCATGGGTTTCGATATCCACACTCATAAGTGGTTTATAAAGAGTAGGAATAGGTTTCATGACTCCACGAACAACGATGGGTTGCCCATTGGTCATACCACCTTCAAAGCCCCCTAGATTGTTGGTACGGCGAGTATAGCCGTCTTCTTTAGACCAGAGGATTTCGTCCATAACTTGGCTGCCTTTGCGGTAACCAGCTTCAAATCCGAGACCAAATTCCACTCCTTTAAAGGCATTGATAGAGACAACTGCTTGGGCCAATCGCGCATCCAATTTTCTGTCCCATTGGACATAGGAACCAAGGCCGACTGGAACCCCTCCGACGACTGTCTCCACAACTCCACCGATGGTATCACCGTCACGTTTGATTTGGTCAATATAGTCCTTGATTTCCTGTTCTCGTTCTTGGTTGACAATAGAAACTTCAGACTGGGCAGCTCGTTGCTTGATTTCAGCGACTGTCAGATTTTCAGGTACATCGATTTCCTTGCCACCAAAGACCACGACATGGTTGGCAATTTCCATATCCAGCTCAGCCAAGAGGCGTTTGGCTACTGCGCCAACTGCCACCCGCATGGTGGTTTCACGAGCTGATGAACGCTCCAAGGAATTACGCAAATCGTCAAAACGGTACTTGATACCCCCAACCAAGTCGGCATGACCTGGACGAGGATGGGTGATTTTTCGTTTGCTTTTAAGGCGGTCTTCAATGTCCTCCGGAGACATGATATCCAGCCATTTTTGATGGTCCTTATTGATGACATCCATAGTAATAGGAGCCCCTGTCGTCTTCCCGTGACGAACGCCTGAAGTAAAGACAACCTGGTCACTCTCAATCTTCATACGGCCACCACGACCGTAGCCACCCTGACGACGTTTAAGGTCCTCATTGATACTCTCTGCTGTCAAAGGAAGTCCAGCTGGAATTCCTTCAATGATAGCCGTCAGACGGGGACCGTGTGATTCTCCTGCAGTTAAATATCTCATACACTCTCCTTATTTTACCAAGTAGTCTTTCATCTCTTCCAGAGAAACTGGGTGGATGGTTGCAGAACCAAGCTCTGGCACCAAGACCAATTTCAAGGTATTGCCACGCGCCTTCTTATCATGAGTCAAAGCCTGATAAAGCTTGTCAACATCCCAGTTTTCATAATCAACAGGCAAGCCAAATTTCTGACACATTTCTGTGATGGACTGGGTAATGCCAGCTGGCATGAGGCCTTTTTCCTCAGCAACCTTGGAAATCTGTACCATACCCATGGCCACAGCCTCACCATGCATAACCTTGCCATAACCGGCAGTTGCTTCAATGGCATGGCCAATAGTATGGCCAAAATTGAGGTAAAGGCGAACACCATTGTCCAACTCATCCTCAACCACCATCTTGCGCTTGACCTGACAAGAATGTTCAATCAAGGTCTCTGCATGTTCCAGAATGCTCTCAACAGAACCATCCAGCTCCGTCAAAAGAGTCCATAGTTCTGGATCCTCAATCAAGCCATACTTGATAACTTCACCCATCCCTTCAATCAACTCTCTTTTTCCAAGTGTTTCAAGGACAAGCGGATCAATCAAAACCCCGTCTGGCTGGGCAAAGGTACCCACCATATTTTTAGCAAATGGAGTATTGACGCCCGTCTTTCCACCGATTGAAGAATCCACCTGGGCAGTCAAACTAGTCGGAATCTGAACAAAGTGAATGCCCCGCATATAGGTAGAGGCTACAAAACCAGCCAAGTCCCCAACGACACCGCCACCAAGAGCCACGATTCCATCGCTACGAGTCAGACCTTGCTTGACTAAAAATTCATAGACTTTCTGGACAGTGGTTAAATTCTTTCTTTCTTCCCCTTCTAAAAAGTCAAAAACTGCTACCTGAAAACCAGCATCTTCTAGGCTGAGCTTGACCTTCTCTGCATAAAGAGAAGCTACATGGTTGTCTGTCACAATGACTACCTTTTGTGGTTGCCAGAGTTCTCGCAACCATTGACCAGCCTGAGCCAGACAACCTTTTTCAATCTGAATATCATAAGGATGATGAGGAATATCGATTCTGATTTTCATAGGAGAATCTCCTTTTCTTTATTGGTATTTTTCTGTTAAAGACTGCCAAATTTCTTCTGTCGGCATTTCCTTGCCTGTCCACAGTTGAAAAGCTTCTGCAGCTTGATAGAGCAACATTCCCAGACCATTGACGGCTGAATTACCCTGACTTCTGGCCCATTTCAAAAATGGTGTTTCAAAGGGTTGGTAAATGATATCTGCCACCAAGATGGTTTCTGGCAAATTGATGCTTTCAGGAACTGGGGATGATTGACCATCCATGCCCACACTAGTGGCATTGACCAGTAAATCCGATTCGGCAATCCTTTCTTGCAGTTCAGAAACATCTTCTAAAGCATACAAGTCCGCTTTAAAGCCTGTTTGCTCCTGTAACTTGTCTAGATAAGGTCTTGTTTTTTCCATGGAAACTGAACGAACAAAGACCGAAATCTGACTGACGCCGTCCAAAATAGCTTGCGCCAAAATGGACTTAGCCGCACCACCTGCACCCAGCAGGGTCATCTTCTTACCTGTAATTGTAAAAGAAGGCAAGCTCTTAAAAAATCCCTTGCCATCTGTATTATATCCAATTAAATTACCATTATCATTGACAACCGTATTGACCGCACCAATCAAGCGCGCTTCGTCGCTCAATTCATCCAAATAAGGAATCACTTGCTCCTTATAGGGCATGGACAGGTTGATACCAAACATCTGGTAGCGACGAATATTAGCCACTGTTTCTGCCAAGTCACTCGCTTCAATCTCCCAAGCTACATAAGCACCATTGGTAGCTGTCGCCTCAAAGGCCCTATTGTGGATAAAGGGCGAAATAGAATGCTTAATAGGATTGGCAACAACGGCAGCTAAACGTGTATAGCCATCAAGCTTCATCCAAAATCTCCCTGATTTTTTTCATGCTAGCTAGAGAAATCTGGCCAGGAGCACTAGCTTCATCCAGACTGGCAAAAGACCAACTCGAACCCGTCACATCCGCAGTGATACGAGAGACCTTGCCCACCTTACCCATAGAAATGGTCACATATTCCTGTTCAGGATTGAGGGTTTTAAAGCCTCGTGTATAGTTCATCAAGTCTAGCACATCCTGCTCCGTATGAGCCATCACCGCAACCTTGACAAGTTTTGGATTTAGGCTCGTCAACTCTGACAAGATTTCCATCATATTTTCAGGTGTTTCTTGGAAATTGTGGTAACTCAAAACGAGATTTGGGAAGTCCAACATTTCCTCAAAAACATCCTTGTAGCTATAGTACTCAAAATCAATATAGTCTGGTTGATAGAGTTGCGCCACTTCCTTGATTAGATGGATATATTCTTCTGGAGAAAGGTCGATTTCTCCCCCTTCAGAGCGAGTTCGCAGGGTGAAAACCAACTCACGACCTGCAAATTTTTCAAAAATAGCTGGAGCTACCTGCAAAATCGCTTCTTTAGGCAGATAGTCGGCACGCCATTCAATAATATCAGCATCTTGATACCTTGTGGCATCCAGAGCCTGAGCCTCCTCTAAACTTCTTGGCATTACTGAAACGATTAATTTCATTTACTAACCTTCATACTAATCACCTTGAGGTAATTACTACTTTCATCTTTTTTATTATAGGCGAAATCTGCTGGAAGACCGTATTTGTTTAAAATCTGGTAACTTCTTCCTGCAAAGCCTTTATCAATCTGTTCTGTAAATTTCTGGCGAGATACATTGGCAGCATTGGTACTGGCAATAATAATACCGCCCGGATTTAAAATCTCAAGGCTCTGGGAAATCAACTTATGATAATCCTTGGCCACAGAGAACGTTTGTTTTTTGTTCCGAGCAAAGCTAGGCGGATCTAGGACAATCACATCATAGGTCAAGTCTTTTCGTTTGGCATACTTGAAATACTCAAAAACATCCATGACTATAAAACGATGCTCGTCTGTACTGATTCCATTTGCATGAAAATGCGCTTGAGACAATTCTCGTGAACGTTTGGCTAGGTCGACCGAAGTAGTCTGGCTTGCTCCTCCCATGGCCGCAGCTACTGAAAATGCTGCTGTGTAAGAAAACATATTGAGCAAGGATTTGCCCATAGCCAAACCATCAACTAGACTACCACGAACCTCGTGCTGGTCTAGGAAAATTCCTGTCATCAAGCCATCATTCATAAATACTTGATACAGAACCCCATTTTCCAGAACAGTGAAAAAGTCAGGTGCTTCTTGACCATAAACATGAGCAGATTCATAGTCTAGACCCTTAAAGCGGATTTTCTCATAGGCCCCTAAGACCTCAGGAAAAACCTGTCTAAAGGCTTCTGAGATGGTCTGACGAATCTGATAAACATAAGAGTTATACCAAGAAAAGACAGCATAGTCGCCATAAAGGTCCACTGTCAGACCGCCAAAGCCATCTCCCTCTTGGTTGAAGAGACGAAAGGCAGTTGTCAAATCATCTTGATAGTAGGCGCTTCTCTTTTCTTTAGCTTGTCTAAACAGCGTTTCAAAGAAAGCTTGATTGAAAGCCACCTTGTCCTTACTAACAAACCAGCCCAAGCCCTTGTTTTGCTGAGAAAGGTAGGCAGTACCAAGAAAGGTTCCTTCCTGACTCTGCACTTCTACTTCCTGATCCTTAAGATTGACATTCTCAAGATCACTGGCTTCTAGTAAAACCAGCCCCTTAGCGAGCTTCTTTTCAACCCTTTTGCTAACTCTTATTCTATTCATAACTACCATTATATCAAACTTTTAGCCAATTCTCAAAAAAGAAACTACCCTTGCTTTTTTACTCTTCTTTTAAAAAATGGTATACTAATACTAATAAAAAATTAGGAAGTAAATGTGTGAGAATTAATTTTAACAAAATCCAAAAAGCCATGGGTACCAGACTGGGTTTTGTCCTAACCCTTTTAATCCTCTATTGGCTCAAAACCTTATTAGCCTATACCGTTGACTTTAATTTAGATATTCAAGTAGGTAAGTTGCAGGGAAATTACCTTGCCTTTATCGCCTTTTTCAACCCCTTTCCTCTAGGACTACTCCTGCTGGCTCTAGCCCTCTATGCTCGCTCAACCAAGATCTTTTATGGTCTGAGTATAGCTATTTATAGCCTTTTATTCATTTGGCTCTATTCCAATGTCTTTTACTATCGAGAATTTAGTGACTTTATCACGGCTAATACCATGAAGGTGGTCAGCAAGGTGTCTGTCGGCACTGCGGAACTAGAGTTACTGCGTCCTTGGGATTTCATCTATTTTATGGATTTCCCATTGCTGGCTTTCCTTTTCTATAAAAAATTCATCCAGCTGGATAGGAGACCTTTCAAATTCCGCTCCAGTGTTGCTATCACTGCTCTCTCAGCCCTGCTCTTTTCAGCTAATCTTTTCTTGGCTGAAATTGAGCGTCCCGATCTCCTATCACGAGGATTTTCTAATTATTATGTTGTTCGTGCCCTTAGTTTGCCAGCATTTTTAGGCTATAGTGCCAACCAATCCTATAGCGCCAACAAAGAACGTGCTAAGGCCTCTGAGACCGACCTTCAACCTATTACAGATTATATTCAAGAACATTCGGCTAAGCCTAATCCAGACTATTTCGGCTTAGCCAAAGGGAAAAATGTGATTTATCTCCACTTGGAGAGTTTCCAACAGTTCCTGCTTGACTATAAACTCAACATAGATGGAACTGAGCATGAAGTCACTCCCTTCCTCAACTCCCTCTACCATTCGCAATCAACCCTAGCCTTTTCGAATATCTTTAACCAAGTCAAGGCTGGTAAGACCTCAGATGCGGAAACCATGCTGGAGACTGGTTTGTTTGGACTTGACCAAGGTTCCTTTATGGTCAATTACGGTGGTACCAATACCCAGCAGGCTGCTCCTTTTATCCTATCAAAAAACGGCTATCAATCGAGTGCCGTCTTTCACGGCAATATCGGGACGTTCTGGAACCGAAATACGACCTACAAACAATGGGGCTACCAATACTTCTTTGATGCTTCCTACTTCACCAAGCAAGACAGTAGCAATTCTTTCCAATATGGTTTAAATGATAAAATCATGATGAAAGATTCTATCCAATATCTGGAGCATATACAGCAGCCTTTTTATGCCAAGTATATCACGGTGTCCAATCACTATCCCTATGCTAGCAATCTGACAGGCGATGAGCTTGGTTTCCCCTTGGCCAAGACCAAAGATGAAACAATCAACGGCTACTTCCAAACAGCTAACTATCTGGATAGTGCTATCAAGGCCTTCTTTGACTATCTCAAAGAAAGTGGCCTCTATGAAAAATCCATCATCGTCATCTACGGAGACCATTATGGCATTTCCAATTCCCGCAATCCTGACCTGGCACCTTTAATTGGCAAGACTTCTGAGAACTGGTCGAATTACGACAATGCCATGTTGCAACGAGTGCCTTTTATGGTAGTCATGCCTGGCTATGAAAAGGGGCAAATCATCAATACCTACGGTGGACAAATCGATATCTTACCGACTCTCGAACACCTCCTTGGTATTGAGTCCAATTCCTTCCTTCAAGTCGGCCAAGACCTCCTATCACCAGACCATCAAGAAATCGTTGCCTTTCGGACTGCTAATTCCTTCGTCACACCCAAATATACCAGCTACGACGGACGAACCTACTATACTGAGAGCGGTCTTGAAATCAGCAATCTTGATGAACAAGCTCAGACTGAACTAGAAATCGTTCGGCAGGCAGCCAGCCAACAGCTAAAAATCAGCGACCAGATTCAAACTGGCGATTTGATCCGTTTCTACCAAGCAGATCATCTTGGAAAAGTTGATACAGAAAGTATTTCTTATCTCAATTCTTTACCAATTCTTCAAAAGATTGAGCAGGAAAAAGGTAGTCAATCAACCAGTCTCTTTAGCCAACGACAAGGTAAGACCAGTACTGACCTGTTCAAAGCTCCAAGTTACCAAGAACTCCATCCAGAGTCTGCAGAAACTGAATCAAAATCACAATAAAAATGCTCTTCCGTCTTGGAGGAGCATTTCTTTTTATCAATGAAAATCAAAGAGCAAACTAAGAAAATAGCCTCAGTTTAACTTTGAGATTGTAGGTAGAGAGGTTGTATCAGCAATATATGTCTGTCAAGTTTAGTGACGTAGATAGTAGAATAAAGATGAGAAGGCATAGAGAGAAGATAAATCACCTTAAGCAGGTATCTGGAAAATTTGATTTTATAGAGAAGCCTTTTGTTACAAACTCAATATACTATCAATAAATAATATTATAGAAGCAACAATAATTATAATTTCACCTGTCTGCATAATCCTATTTCGAAATCTAAATATATGTTCTATCAAAAATACTTGGATCACACACATTATAGGAATTAACGTTTTTGAAATTGAAAAATATCCAAATAAATAAACTATAAACAACAATAATAGAACTATATTATATTTCTTATTCAAAACGTTCCTCCCTATATATTTTTGATTACCAATCTTAATATCTTATAACTACATTATAACAAACTAGGAAAGCCTTGTTAACAAATATTGCCATTCTTTTAAATTTTTTGTGATTCGAATGTGATAAGCTACTTAAATATTGATTATAGATGATTTTTCGTTTATACTTAGTGGTGAACACAAAGTGATACTTACAATGCCGCTTTGTGTGCGATAAACTATGAGCCTTTTGTGCCATATTTTTCTCCTTTCGCTTTACAATTGGCTTGAACACCTTTATTGTATCGCGTTTGGAGTTTTTTTGGTATAACCTTCGACGCACACCCGCATAGCGGGTGTTTTTTTGTCTCGCACCTAACGGAGCGAGACGGACTGAAAGTCACATAATTAAAAAAGTTGGAGCTCAGTACTCCAACAATTACTATTAAAATGTTTGGCGTTTTGCTTTACGCTCTGCACGACCGCGAGCACGATTTTCGGTACGCTTGGTCTTACGGCGTTTTTCATCAACCGCCCATTGAATTTTCTTCTTATAGCCCGGTTTGACTTTTTTCTTTTTCTTTTTAACCAAACCAATCATTTCGATATCGAGCTTATCTTGTTTTTTCTCACGGTTAGCACGACGATCACGGTCATAAGTATCTTGAAATTCCCCGTCTTTGACCATCTTAGGAGTAAACTTGATTCCCAATTTCTCCAACTCACGGATATCCGAGTCATCACTTGGCTGGTAAAGGGTAATAGCTGTACCTGGTAGGCCGTTTCGTCCAGTTCGACCAACACGGTGCACAAAGAAAGATAAGTCTTGCGGAATGGCATCATTGATGACATGACTGACACCTTCAATGTCAATCCCACGCGCTGCCAAGTCTGTTGCGACAATGTACTCAAAATCCAGATTTTTCACCTGATTCATGATTCGCTTACGTTCACGAGGAGCAATATCTCCATGAATCTTCGCTACCTTCAATCCTTGAGCAGTCAGATATGAATGCAATTCATCAGCACGCGTTTTAGTGTTAACAAAAATCATTGCCAAATAAGGCTGCATCAACTGAGTCAACTGATAAATTTGAGAATTCTTGTCACGTCCCTTAGTAGAAATCAACCAATTATCAATGGTATCAGAAATGATCGGTTTGGTCTTGATTTTCTCCATGACAGGATTTGATAAATATTTTTTCAAGAATGGTTGCAACTTTTGTGGAATAGTCGCTGAGAAGACCATGAATTGCAGGTCTTTTGGAAGGCTGCCAGCAATCTTATCAACAGTTTCCAAGAATCCCATATCCAAGGTCATGTCTGCCTCATCGACAACAAAGGTCTTGGCCTTGTGAATAGCCAAATCACCAGATTTAACCAAGTCGTAGATACGGCCTGGTGTTCCAATAACAATATGAGGCTGGTTACTTGCCAATTTCTCAATCTGGCGAGCCTTATCTGTCCCCCCCACATAATTAACCACACGAACTTCCACTTCCGAGTGGGCTGCAATCTGACGAGCTGCTTGGTAAATTTGAGTAGCTAATTCACGGCTCGGTGCAGTAATCACTGCTTGTACACTATCGCTAGCTTCATCTAATTGCTGGAAAATTGGTAACAAGAAAGTATGTGTCTTACCTGAACCTGTTTTTGATTCTCCAACCAAATCTCGGCCTGCCAAGACAATGGGAATCAACTTATCTTGTACCTCTGTTGGAGTTGTAAATTTCAACTCCTCCAAGGCTTCTCTAATATAGTTTTTAAATTGAAATTTCGTAAATGACATAATATCCTCGATTCTATCTATCTTATCAATTATACCACATTTTATTCCATTTCAGTAGTCTCACTCATATAGCTTACTTTAAGTAGCTTTTCTAGTCAGAAAAAGGCTGGAATTTCATGATTCCAACCTCTTTTCAATCTTTATTTCCAGTTTAACATAGCATTCAAGCCATAGTGATCACTCACTTGTGGACTCTTGTCACCATCAAATACGACATGTAAATTTTCCACTGCTAACTCTTCGGTAGTAAAGACATAATCGATTCGAAGGGGCTCAGTGTTACCTTTCCAGCCATCAATTTCTGGTGGAACGGTATAGCTACCGCTTTTCTCTTGAGCAACTTCAAAAGCATCTTGTAAGCCTAATGGACTAGCTAAAATAGCTTGGTAGCCTTCCTGACCGGCTGGATTGTTGAAATCTCCAGCTAACAAAAGTGGTTTGTTCAGTTCTTTCAAGACAGCTTCAAATCGTGCCCATTCTTCTTGGAACCCTTTATCCCACCAAGAAAGATGGACACTTGCAACTGCAAGCTCCTTACCATCGACTACAGTTTCAGCCAAGGCAACGCGACGAGTATGATAGTCTGTTGGATCATCCACATCTGAAACCAAAATTTCTCTAGCTTCAATAGGTGTTTTAGACAAGATAGCTACACCTTCATGGTAGCGGTCATAACCGATATGGTTATAGGCCCAAGTCCAGTAATAAACTTTCCCTTGATCAGACAACTTTTCAACCAAGAGTCTAACATAGTGGTCTTGATGAATAGGCTCAGCTGCTGGCAAAGCTTGATAAAAGTCATTAACCTCCACCTCTGGCGAAGTGATTTCCTGATTGATTTCTTGGAAACAAATCAAATCATAGTCCTTTTCCAGAATATCCTGAAGCAAAATCTGGAATTTTTCCTCAGCTTCTTTTTCCATCCAACTGTGAGTATTGAGTGTTAAAAATTTCATTCTTTTCTCCCAAAATAAGAGGTTGGAATACAGCTTCCAACCTCATATATTACAATTCTACTTTAGCAACTGCTGTTTTAGCTGCAAGAGAACCTGTTTTTTCTAATTTAACTGATTTAATTGCATCACCATTTGTGAAGACAACTACTGTTGAAGTTTCACGTCCTGCTGCACGGATAGCATCCAAGTCAGCTGTGACAAGGAGATCTCCTGCTGCAACTTTTTGTCCTTCAGCAACATGAACTGTAAATGGTTTACCTTCAAGACTTACTGTGTCCAAACCAATGTGAACTAATACTTCAAGACCTGCTGCAGTCACAATACCAAGAGCATGTTTTGTTGGGAAGATGCTTGATACAGTACCTGAAACTGGAGATACAATGTTTCCATTTGCTGGTTCTACTGCAAATCCATCACCCATCATTTTTTGAGCAAATACTGGATCTTTTACTTGTTCCAAAGCAACAACTTGACCGTCTGCTACTGAGTAAACTTCCTCAGTAAGACCTTTGAAGTGAACAGCGTTTTGTTGCGCTTCTGTCATTTGGCTTGGAAGAGTTTCAGGAATGATTTCACCTGAATCAAGGATATCTTGGATATCAGATTTCAATACGTCAGCTTTTGGTCCGTAGATAGCTTGAACCCCTTGTCCTTTCATGACAAGACCCATAGCTCCTTCTGCTTTCCATTGCTCTGCATTTCCTACTTTATCTGCATCTTTAACAGTTACACGAAGACGAGTCATACATGCGTCAACATCAACGATGTTTGCACGTCCACCAAGAAGGTTAATAATGTTTACAGCTTGAGAACCAGCTGCAACTTTCACTTCACTGCTAGCTTCTTCTGAACCTTCAGCAGTTTCGTAGTTTCCGTTACGCCCTGGAGTTGCGTAGTTGAATTTTTGAATCATGAAGTTTGCAATAAAGTACATGATTACGGCAAAGAGAACAGTTACCCAAACGAAGTTAACGATATCCATACCGATACCAGCACTAATTGCAATAGGTGTACGAGTCAAGAACTCGATTGAACCGAATGAGTGCATACGTAGGTTTACAACGTCAGCCATAGCGAAGGCAGCACCTTGAACAAGTGAGTAAACAAGATACATAGGTGTTGCGATGAACATGAACATGTATTCGATTGGTTCAGTAACCCCTGTCAAGAATGTTGCAAGAGCTGTCGCAATCATCATACCTTTGTATTTGTGTTTTTTGTCAGCATCAACATTACGGTAGATAGCCACAATCACACCCATCAAGATACCGAATGAACCGATCATTTGTCCAACTTTGAAACGAGCTGGATGTACTGTATCTAACAAGTGTTGGTATTGAGTTGCATCAGTACCTTTAAGGTTTACAAGGTCTGTTACCCATGCAAGCCATAGTGGGTCTTGACCAAATACTTGAGTGCCTTTAGCTGCACCAGTTAAGACTTCATAAGTACCACCAAGAGCTGTGTAGTTCATTGGGATAGTCAACATGTGGTGAAGACCAAATGGCAAGAGCAAACGTTCCAATGTACCATACAAGAATGGTGCAAGGATTGGAGCAGTTTCTTGTGAGTTGGCAATCCAGATACCAAAGCTATTGATACCTGTTTGAACTACTGGCCAGAAAGCAGCAAGTACAATTGCAGCAATTACTGAACGAAGAATAACTACAAACGGTACAAAACGTTTTCCGTTAAAGAATGAAAGTGCATCAGGAAGCTTACGGAAGTTGTAGTATTTGTTGTAAGCAGTTGCCCCAATAAAACCAGAAATAATCCCTACGAATACACCCATGTTCAAGGCTGGAGCTTCAAGAACACTGATAAAGTAATCAGCAACTTTGATTGAACCACCAAAGAGTGTAGTTACCATAGCATCTGGATTTTTCAACATATCGCCTGATACACCAAAGATTGTACCAGTGATACGGTTAATCAAGATGAAGGCAAGACCTGCCGCAAACGCACCACCAGCGCGTTCCTTAGCCCAGCTTCCTCCAATAGCGAGGGCGAACAAGATATGAAGGTTAACGATAACTCCCCAACCGATTTGCTCTAGTACACCACCAGTAATAACGAGTGGTGCAAAGGTTGGGTTAATCATCACGATAGACTTACCGATTGAAATCATCAAACCAGCAGCCGGCATAACCGCGATAACCACCATCAAAGCCTTACCGAATTTTTGCCAAAATTCGAAAGACAAGACATTTTTGAATGTATCTTTCATCATTCAAATCTCCTTTATTTTTATTTAGGCAAACGTTTTACGAAAACGTTTGCACCTTTTATGATTTAATTATACCACTTTAATTTTTTTTGTAAAGGCTTTTACAAAAAAAATTACACTTTTTTCTAAAATTTTTGTAGCAAAAAAGGAGATCATTTAATCTCCTCATAAAAGTAACTAGTTTACCTAAATCTTCAAGAATCGGCGCATAGAAATTCCTGATCCCAGTGAACCGATGAAAATCCCAATCACAAATAATAGGGCAATCATCAGAGGAGTAAATACCTCCGGTGCAATCATAGAAAGATTTTGACCTACCAATGACTTATTGACAGATTGGTAAACCATTCGATAAACAATAAAGACCAACACTGATGGTGCAGTTGCTCCAAGCAAACCAATGAAGGCACCTTCAAGTAAGAAAGGTCCACGGATATAACTGTTCTTAGCACCAACCAAGCGCATGATTTGAATTTCGCGACTGCGAGAAATAATGGTGATACGAATGGTATTTGAAATCAAGAAAACTGCAATGAAAATCAAAAGTCCTGCAATAACTAATCCCCAAACACGAATAAATGATGCTAGTTGGAATAGGCGTTCTGTATTGGCACCACCATCCTGAACCTCAGACACACCTTCAATTTTTTTAGCATCCTCGGCTACAGTTTTTACATCACTTGGCGTATTTGTATCAACGATATAGGCATCATAGAGGGGGTTGGCATCTCCTTCAAAAATTTTCCAGTTGTCCCCCATTGTCTCGGTTAATTTTTCATATTGTTCTTCTTTACTTGAAAAGGTAACACTTTTAACAGTAGACATCCCCTTCAAGGCATTGTATACCTTGTGGTAGTCATTATTTGTAACAGTTTGACCTTCTTTTTCAATAGTCTCACTATTATCAGCTACATCCTTACGAATATAAACCATCACTCGAACATTATTTTCAATATCTGTAGCTAGTTTCGCTGTATTGAAAATAACAGAAGCAAATATGGCAACCAAGGTCAAAGTAATCATGACTGAGCTGACAGCAGCCACTGTCATCCAACCATTTCGTTTCAAACTTTTTAGTGATTCAAATAAATGACGAAAAAATCTACTAATCATCGTATCCATACTCTCCTTTTGATTCGTCACGAACGACACGGCCATTTTCAATGGCAATGACACGGTGGCGCAAGGTATTTACAATCTGGCTATTATGAGTCGCCATTAAAATAGTTGTCCCTTGTAGGTTAATCCGTTCCAAGAGATTCATAATTTCCCATGAATTATCAGGGTCCAAGTTTCCTGTTGGTTCATCGGCTATCAATACTTTTGGATTGTTTACAATAGCACGCGCAATCGCAATCCGCTGTTGCTCTCCACCTGAGAGTTCATTTGGGAAAGAACGAACCTTATGCTTCAATCCAACCAAGTCCAAAACTTCCATCACACGTTTTTTGATATTACGGCGATTTTCCCCGATTACTTCCATAGCGTAAGCAATATTTTCATAGACCGTTTTCTTTGGCAAGAGTTTATAGTCTTGGAAGACAACCCCAACACTACGACGTAGAAGCGGGACATCTTTCTTTTTAATCTTAACCAGATTAAAACCAGCAACTGATAGGCTTCCTTTATCGATTTTTACTTCACGATATAGAGAACGAATAAAGGTTGACTTCCCTGCTCCTGAAGGTCCTACGATGTAAGCAAATTCCCCTGGTTGAACACTGACCGAAACACCGCGTAGAGCAGTCGTTCCGTTGTCGTATTTTTTGACAACATCTCTCATTTCAATGATTGACATGTGACTTCCTTTCTATCTTAGCTAATTCGCCACTTGAGATAGGCATCGATAAAACCATCTAGGTCCCCATCCATGACCTTATCTACCTGCGCAACTTCAAAGCTAGTTCGATGATCTTTTACCATAGTATAAGGCGTAAAAACATATGAACGGATTTGGCTTCCCCATGTGATTTCCTTTTTCTCACCTTTAAGGGAATCAACTTCCGCAGCTTTCTTTTCTTGCTCCATTTGATAGAGCTTAGCCTGCAACATCTTCATGGCACGATCTCTATTTCCATACTGGGTACGATCGACCGTTGATTGGACAACAATTCCAGTTGGAATGTGGGTCAAACGCACACCTGTTGAAACCTTATTGACGTTTTGTCCACCGGCACCACCTGAACGGAAAGTATCCATCTTGATATCATCTTCCCGGATTTCCACTTCAATGGTATCATCCAACTCTGGCATCACTTCTACGGATGTGAAAGAGGTATGGCGACGTTTAGCAGAGTCAAATGGCGAAATTCGCACCAAACGGTGCACACCCATTTCTGACTTGAGAAGGCCATAGGCATTAGGACCTTCAAATGATAAGGTTACTGACTTGATACCAGCTTCATCTCCTGCTTGGTAATCCAATACTTCCACTTTAAAGCCTTTAGCATTACCATAACGAGTGTACATACGAAGTAACATATCTCCCCAGTCCTGAGCCTCTGTACCACCAGAACCTGGATGGATTTCCAAGATGGCATTATTATGGTCATAAGGTTCCGATAAGAGAAGGGTCATCTCGTAACTGGTCATCATCTTATCAAGTTCTGATAACTGTTCAACCAGTTCCTCATGCACTGACTCGTCTTCTGCTAAAAAGTCCAATAAAATTTCGACTTCATCCTGTAACTCTTCCATTTTATGGAAGGTATTGTAGGTATTTTTTAATTCATTTAATTCTTGCGACGTTTTTTGGGCCGCGATATTATCGTTCCAAAAATCAGGTTCTGTCATCTTGTTTTCCAAGATGGCAATCTCTTCCTCTAGACCTTCTAGGTCAAAGAGACCCCCTGAAAGAAGCTAATTTTTCACGATTTGCGTCAATTTTTTGACGAATTACTGAAATGTCCATAAATACTCCTTTTTTACATCATTTCATTATAGCATATTTTATCATTTCTTTCCATCTTTTGCTCTAATCCCTTTTCATGAAAAAAGAAGCCTTTCGGCTTCCCTTCTTACAAGACTTTTGCTGAAGTACGAGTGATTTCTTCTACTTGAATATTCTCTGATTCAAATTTTTCTTTCAAGGCTGGTAAATCAATCGAGCCATCGATTTGAACTTCTATAATCACCTTACCATCCTTACGAGGGATATTTACTGTATGGGAGATATTCAAGTTTTCTTCTACAATCAAAGAAACAATTTTACCAAGAACGCCAACTTCATCTTCTGTAACGAAGCGCACACGAATTCCTTCTTCACCATAACCAGCAATTTCAAGAAAGGCTTGGAAAACGTCACGATCCGTAATAACTCCGTAGACTTGATGGTTATCTACAACAGGAAGAATACCAATCTTGTTTTTCAACATTAAATAAGTTGCATCCTCAAGACTGGCATAGCCTGAAACAGTGACAACATCGCGAATCATGACATCTTTTACTTTTGTCTTATTTAGAAGATAATTCATCTCATAGATAGAAAGGCTTGTTGCTTTTGATGGACTAGCTTGGGCAATGGTGCCCTCAGTCACCAAACCAACTAATTGATCATTTTCGATAACAGGCAAGCGGTGTAATCCTTGCTCTCTCATCAAATCTGCTGCATGAGATACTGTTGTATCTGGACTAATATACACTACCTTGCGGGTCATAAAATCTTTAACTGCCATGAGACTTCTCCTTTTCTATTCTTATCCCTATTATACAATCTTTTTGTAAATCTATCAAACGCTTACATTTCTTTTTCAAAATTCAGAAAAGTATGAATAAGCTAGCAAAAAGAGCTCTGAATTCGAGCTCTGTGAATGAAGGATAGACAGCTTCATTCTGTTTTGTTTCAATGATTAGAAGCTAACCTTCCAGTGCAGATGAGAATTGCTTCGCAATCTCCATCTGCCGACTAAAAAAGGCCCCCGGACTATTAATGGTGATTACTTCATAATCCTCATCCACCGACTAAAACAATCCACTGGATTCTGATGATTGCTTCGCAATCTTCATCTGCCGACTAAAAAGGGCCCCCGGACTATAATGATGATTACTTCGTAATCCTCATCTACCGACTAAAACAATCCACTGGATTCTGATGATTGCTTCGCAATCTCTATCTGCAACCTAAACTAGTCTCCCAGACTAGTTTAGCCACCCAGATATGCTTTTCTGACTTCTTCTGATGAGGCGAGTTCTTTTCCTGTTCCTGATAGGACGATTTTCCCTGTTTCCAGTACATAGCCTCGGTCAGAGATTGCGAGTGCCTTATTGGCATTTTGTTCAATCAAGAGGACGGTTGTTCCTTGCTTCTGGATATCTTGAATGATATCAAAAATCTCTTGGATAAAGATTGGGGCAAGTCCCATTGATGGTTCATCTAAGAGAAGAAGTTTTGGTGTTGACATAAGAGCGCGTCCCATGGCAAGCATTTGTTGTTCCCCTCCTGAAAGAGTGGCTGCATCTTGGTTCTTGCGCTCTTCAAGACGTGGGAAACGTGAAAAAACTTTCTTCAAGTTAGCTTGATTTTCTTCACGATTTTTCTTCAAGAAAGCTCCCATTTCTAGATTTTCCATAACTGTCAAGCCAGGGAAGACGTGGCGTCCTTCTGGTACTTGTGAAAGACCACCTGCCACGATTTTCTGAGCTGGCATTTTTTGGATTTCTTGACCTAAAAATTCAATCTTTCCTGAACTTGGTCGAACTAGACCTGACAAGGTACGGAGAATAGTTGTCTTACCTGCACCATTGGCACCGATAAGGGATACAACTTCTCCTTCATTAACTTCAAAGCTTACATCACGGACTGCTTGGATCATGCCGTAATGCACAGAAAGATTATCAACTTTTAACATAGACATTAGGCTTCACCTCCTAGATAAGCTTCGATAACGCGTTTATTGGTCTTAATTTCGTCTGGAGTTCCCTGAGCAATCAAACGACCGTATTCAAGTACATAGATACGTTCTGTTACTTCCATGACCAGATTCATATCGTGTTCAATCAGCATGATCGTAATCTTAAATTCATCTTTGATACGACGAATTAACTCAGTCAATTCAGCAGTTTCCTGTGGGTTCATACCTGCGGCTGGTTCATCCAAAAAGAGAATTTTAGGTTCCGTAGCAAGGGCACGAACAATTTCCAAACGACGTTGTTGTCCGTAGGCAAGATTTTTAGCGAGAGTTTCTGCATCACCATCTAAATCAAAGATTTTCAGCAATTCCAAAGCCTTAGCCTTTAATTCTTTTTCACTCTTGTAAAAAGCTGGTAGGCGTAAGAAACTAGCAAAAACATGTTGTTTGTGATGGTTGCCAAAGGCAATCAAAACATTGTCCAAAACTGTTAAATCTTTAAAGAGACGGATATTTTGGAAAGTACGTCCAAGTCCCAAAGAAGCAATCTTATAAGGTGACTTCCCATTTAAAAGGTGACCATCAAGGGTAACAGTTCCCTCACTTGGTTCATAAACACCGGTCAAGAGGTTGAAAAGGGTGGTTTTCCCAGCTCCGTTTGGACCGATTAGTCCAACCAATTCCCCCTCGTTCAATTCAAGAGTCACATCTCCAACAGCTGTTAGACCGCCAAAATGTTTGGTTAACTGTTTTACTTCAAGTAATGCCATTAGTTTTGTTCCTCCTTTTTAGATTTTTTAAAGAAACGTGATAGGCTCAATTCCCATGTTCCAAGGAGTCCACCTGGTCTGAAAATCATTACCAATACCAAGGCCAAAGCGTAGATAATCATACGCACGCTGGCAACATCTTGGAGAAGCATATTCAAAATTCCAAGGACAATAGCTGAAACGATGGCACCTGTAATGGAACCAAGTCCACCAAATACAACAATAATCAGAACATTGATTGAGTTAATGAAGGTGTAATCTTTCGGTACAACAGAGCCGATAAATCCTGCCTGAAGTGACCCAGCAATACTTGCAGTAATAGCACCAAAGACAAAAGCGATAATTTTAATTTTAGTCGTATTAACCCCAACTGACTCAGCAGCGATTTCATCCTCACGAACGGATAGGGTTGATCGACCAATCGGGCTACGCAAGAAGTTCAAGGTTGCAATGGTTGTAATTACGACAAAGAAGTAAACCATTGGCCAAGTTGTAAAGTTTGGAATTCCCAAGATACCTGCCGCACCATTTGTAAGGCTTCCACCATTAATGATAAAGATACGGATAATTTCAGAAACACCTAGAGTCGCTACCGCAAGATAGTCGCCCTTCAAACGCAAGGTTGGAATTCCGACAAGTAAGGCAACTGCTCCTGAAAGCAAAGCTCCTACAAGCATAGCTCCAAAGAAGGAACCATAGGTTGGTGATTTAGAACCAATAATTGCTGCTGCATAGGCACCAATCGCCATGAAACCAGCATGACCAAGTGAAAATTGTCCTGAAAAACCAACGATTAAGTTGAGACCAACAGCCAGAATAATATTAATTCCAATTTGTTGTAAAATCTGTACATAGAATAGGTTGAGTACTCCGACTGAAACCAGTACACTAATCAAGCCATAGCCAGCTAACAAAAGGAGTAACCATAGAATATTAACTTTTAAATTTTCTTTCATCGTTTACACCTTCTCTTTCACATTTTTACCAAGGATACCAGCTGGGCGGACAATCAAGATTAACAATAAGATTCCATAAACAATGGCATCACGGAAGTCGGACATCCCAAAGGCTGTCGCAAAGGTTTCCAATAGACCAATGACAAAGCCACCAAGAGCCGCACCAGGAATGATTCCGATACCACCAAGTACCGCGGCAACGAAAGACTTAAGACCTGGAGTAACTCCCATCAAAGGCTCAAGAGAGTTATAATAGAGGGCAATCAGAACACCAGCCGCACCCGCAAGAGCTGAACCCAAAGCGAAGGTAAAGCTGATAGTACGGTTGACGTTGATCCCCATCAATTGCGCTGCATCGCTATCTACAGATACTGCACGCATGGCTTTCCCCATCTTGGTCTTTTGAACAATAACTTGTAACAAAATCATCAAAATCAAGGAAATTGCCAAGATCATTAACTGAACGTTTGTTAAGCTAATTGGTCCCAAATCATAGCGAACTGTTTGAATTGCTTGAGGGAAGGCACGAGTATTAGCACCAACCAGATAGACCATCCCATACTCTAATAGGAAGGAAACCCCAATAGCTGTAATCAAAACAGCAATACGAGTAGAGTGACGCAAAGGTCGGTAAGCAAGGAACTCAATCACAACACCAAGAATAGCTGTCGCTAGCATAGCTACAATAAGAGCTACAAAGAAATTCATTTGGAAAGAATTAATCAAGAAATAACCGATAAAGGCTCCCATCATATAAATATCACCGTGGGCGAAGTTGATGAGCTTGATAATTCCGTAAACCATGGTATATCCTAGGGCTAACAGCGCATAAACACTACCTAGAATCAAACCATTTACTAGTTGTTGGAGCATAAGATTCACTCTTTCTATTTATAATTTCGAGGGTTTTCCCTCATTTTTTGATAGGTTCTTAAACATCGAAACAGGGAGTGAGTCCGAGGCTCATTCCCTATTTCAACATTTTCTATTATGGTTTTACAACTTCTGCTGCTTCAACCTTACCATTGTTCATGGTCATCATGTAAGCAGTTTTGACTGTGTTGTGGTCTGCATCGAAGCTTGTTTGACCAGTTACACCTTCAAAATCTTTTGTTTTAGCAAGGTTATCCTTGATTTCGCCAGAGTTTTTAGCACCTTTTGCTGCGTTTGCTACAAGGTGAACTGAGTCATAAGCCAAGGCTGCAAATGTTGAAGGCTCTTCGTTGTACTTAGCACGGTAAGCATCAAGGAAGGCTTTTGCTTTAGCCGAAACTTCTACAGTAGTTGAGAAGCCTGAGATAAAGTAGATGTTTGATGCTTTTTCAGCAGTTGCTTGTTGTACAAACTCTTCACCGTTGAATCCATCACCACCAACGATTGGTTTGTCAATTCCCATACCACGCGCTTGGTTTACAATTTTACCAGCTTCAGTGTAGTAACCAGGGACGATGATAGCATCAAAATCTTTCCCTTTCATTTTTGTAAGGGCTGCTTGGAAGTCTGTGTCACCTGCTACGAAAGTTTCATCAGCAACGATTTCACCCTTGTAAGCTTCACGGAAGGCTTTGGCAATACCTTTAGCATAGTCACTGGCATTGTCAGTGTAAAGAACAACTTTCTTAGCTTGCAATTTATCAGTAACATAGTTTGAGATAATTTTTCCTTGGAAGCTATCTTGGAAAGTTCCGATAAAGAGGTAATCTTGACCTTTAGTCAATCCATCTTGAGTCGCACTTGGTGAGATCAATGGAACACCTGCTTTTGTAGCGTTCGCTACCGCAGCTGCAGTTGCACCAGATGTCGCAGGTCCTACGATTGCTGATACTTTAGATTGAGTTACAAGGTTAGTTGTTACTGAAGCCGCCTCAGCTGTTTCAGACTTGTTATCTTTATCGACTACTTCGATTTGTTTTCCATCGATACCACCTGCTGCATTGATTTCATCAACAGCAAGTTGAGCACCTTTTTGTTCAGATGTTCCGTAAGCTGCTACGGCACCAGTTTCTTCGAAGTTAAATCCGATTTTGATTGTCTTTTCATCTACTGAGTTACCAGCAGCGTTTGACGCTCCAGACTTCACTTCTCCACAGGCTGCAAGAAGTGCTACACTTGCAAGAGCCACAAACGATAGGGCAAATTTTTTCTTCATCTTTTTTGTCTCCTTATTTCTTAAATAAATAGCATGTTAAGAATATACCGAATTATCAGAAAATTGTCAACACTTTTCTTGAACTTTTTCGATGATAACGTTTTCCTCTCGATAAAGATTGCCCACAAAAGGTGTTTCCAGCTCTTGGATATGACAAACTCTCACTTTTTTTATAAATTTTTCCTTGCTCAAGTGTCCGACCAATTGCTCCACTTCTTGAGTTGGAACATAGAGTTGTAAGTAACGATGTTTCTTGGAATGATAGGTAATATCTCCATAATCCTGCAATTTTTTGGCATCACGATTATAGTAAAGATAGATAATCAAGCCGGATCGATTGACTTTTTCAAACATGATAAATCCTCTTTCTAAGAAATTTCTCCTTATTATACCAAAAAAAGCAAACCCAGTCGAGTTTGCCTTCTTTCATCATTAGTTCAATGAATTGTTGGCCATGATTTCATCAATAAAGCCATATTCAAGTGTTTCTTGAGCACTCATCCAGTTATCGCGTTCTGCATCTGCATGAACTTTTTCGATTGACTGACCTGAATTTTCAGCCAAGATTTTTTCCAAGGTGTTACGAGTTTTAAGCAAGTGTTCTGCAGCGATAGCCATATCGGTTTGCTGAGTACCACCACCTGTACCACCCATTGGTTGGTGGATCATGTATTCCGCATTTGGAAGCATGAAACGTTTGCCTTTTGCTCCACTTGATGCAATCACAGTCCCCATAGATGCAGCCATTCCCATAACGATGGTTTGGACATCTGCCTTGATAAAGTTCATGGTATCAACGATTGCCAAACCAGCTGAAACAGAACCACCAGGTGTGTTTACATAAAGGTAAATATCTTTTGTACTATCTTGGGCATCCAAGAAAAGCAACTGAGCAATAACTGAGTTGGCCATGTTGTCTTCAACTGGGCCTATCAGCATGATGATGCGGTCTTTGAGAAGACGTGAGTAAATATCGTAGGAACGTTCTCCACGGCTTGTTTGTTCAATAACTACAGGAATCATTCATTTCTCCTTTTGAGTTTTATTTTTGTTGGTCAAATGACTGAAGATAAGACTATTATAATATCTTGGTCAAAAAAGGTCAAATTTTTGCTCTGCTTTCATTAGACAGAAACAAAAATTCAACCTCCTTCCACGACTGGAAATTCCTTTCCAAGTCAATCCTTTTTAATTCTATTTCGTACCGAACAAGCGGTCTCCAGCATCTCCAAGACCTGGAACGATATAACCGTGTTCATTCAAACGATCATCCAAGGCTGCTGTAAAGATTTCTACATCTGGATGAGCTTCTTGAAGGGCTTTTACACCTTCTGGAGCAGATACAAGGCAGACAAATTTGATATTTGATGCGCCACGTTTTTTAAGAGAATCAACAGCTAAGATTGCTGAGCCACCTGTTGCCAACATTGGGTCTACGACAAAAATTTGACGTTGGTCAATATCTTCAGGCAATTTCACTAGGTACTCGACTGGTTGAAGCGTTTCTTCATCACGGTACATACCGATGTGCCCAACTTTAGCAGCTGGAACCAAGCTCAAGAGTCCATCGACCATCCCGATACCCGCACGCAAGATTGGAACGATGGCCAATTTCTTACCTGCCAATTGTTTTTGAACTGTTTTTGTGATTGGTGTTTCGATTTCCACATCTTCTAGTGGAAGATCACGAAGTACTTCATACCCCATCAACATTGCAATCTCATCTACTAGCTCACGAAAAGCTTTTGTAGAAGTATCTGTACGACGCAAGATTGACAATTTGTGTTGAATCAGTGGATGATTAATAACTTCAATTTTTCCCATTTTTGGAATTCCTTCTTTCAATTTATTCTTCTTATTATACCAAAAAACGGTTTAAAAATCTTTCTAAACCATTTATTTTTGATAATTTTTACATTAAATCTGCCTGTTTAAGAGCTTCCTGTACTATCTCAAGTGGTAGATGGGTCAATTCTGTCCCTTTTTCTTGATAAAGGTATTGGGCATAGTCATCCATTCGGTACTGGTTGATATAAACCACGCGCTTACAGCCGACCTGGAGCAATTGTTTAGTACAGTTCAGACAAGGAAAATGCGTCACATAGGCCGTAAAACCTTTAGGAACACCACGTTCTGCACCTTGGAGAATGGCATTAACCTCAGCGTGAAGGGTACGAACACAGTGGCCTTCAATGACCAGACATTCATGGTCAATACAATGCTCAGTCCCTGACACCGAACCATTGTAACCAGTGGAAATCACCTTATTATCCTTTACCAGAATTGCGCCCACTTTGGCACGTTTACAAGTGGAACGATTGGCAATTAGTAGGGCTTGGGCTGCAAAATACTCATCCCAGGCCAGTCTTTTTTCAGTCATATCTCTTCTCCTTTTTCTCTATTTTTTAAAAAATGGTAACCGTAAGTCTGCAATCTTTTCAGCTGGTACCTTCATGCCATCCTTGATCCATTTTAAGAGGACAGAGACGATAGCAGAACTCCAGAAGGAATGAAGATAAGAGCTGACACCTTTTGATTTTCCATGGTATTTTTCTAGAAATTCCTGCATAGCTTGGACAAAGATTTTTTCCAGATGGTAATCCAAGGCCAATTGAATCACTCTTGCTTCCTTTCTGACCTCCCGGAAAAGGTGAACCCAGACCAGATAAAGGTCTGTCTTTAAATCGTAATGATGCAGCTGTTCCATAATATTGTGGACAGTTCGTTTAAAGACACTTTCTAAAATCTCCTCTTTGGAATCATAATTGCGATAAAAGGCCGCGCGCGAAACGCCTGCACGCTTAACCAATTCAGAAATACTAATCTTGGTCAGGTCCTTTTTTTCCAAGAGTTGCAAGAGAGCTGTTTCAATGGCTTCTCTGGTTAATAAATTGGATTCTTGGTTTGATTTTCTGAGATTTTCAAGAGACTTTTCAGAGATTCTACGTTCAGACATAACATTTTCTTTCTACTTGTCACAACAGACGGATGAGGCTTTTGTTTCAAGGGTTTTCATGATATAATTGTAAAAAAAGACAGAACCTTTGTCAATGTATAACTGACAAAGATGGAGAATTCTATGACTTGGAAGATTATTGCTGACTCTGGTTGTGATTACCGTCAGCTGGAGACACCAGCTATTGACACAACCTTTGTAAGTGTCCCCTTAACCATTCAAGTAGCTGATCAGGTCTTTGTTGATGATGCCAGTCTTGACATTGACCAAATGATGGAAACCATGTATGCAACCGCAGAAGCTTCAAAATCAGCTTGTCCAAGCCCAGATGATTATTTGCGAGCATTTGAAGGTGCCAAAAACATTTTCCTAGTAACCATTACTGATACTCTTTCTGGCAGCCACAATAGTGCTCAACTAGCTAAGAATATTTATCTGGAAGAACATCCTGATACTAAAATTCATGTAATTGATAGTTTGTCTGCTGGTGGGGAAGTTGACTTGCTCGTAGAAAAATTGAATGACTTGATTGACCAGGGCTTGTCTTTTGAAGAAGTGGTTGAAGCTATCACTGCCTATCAAGAAAAAACCAAGTTACTTTTTGTCCTAGCCAAAGTCGATAACTTGGTGAAGAACGGCCGTTTGAGCAAGCTTATCGGTACAGTCGTTGGTCTTCTCAACATCCGTATGGTTGGAGAAGCTAGTGAAACAGGAACTCTCGAATTACTACAAAAAGCACGAGGAGCAAAGAAATCGATTCAGGCAGCCTATGAAGAGTTAGTAAAAGCTGGATATGCTGGTGGACGTATTATCATGGCCCAACGCAATAACGAAAAATGTTGCCAACAACTCTCAGAGCGAATTCGAGAAACCTTCCCACATGCCGATATTAAAATTCTCCCAACATCTGGTCTCTGCAGTTTCTATGCAGAAGATGGTGGTTTACTGATGGGATATGAAATTGACTAATTGCATTCTTGACAAGAGGTGACCATCATCTCTTGTTTTTTTGTGGTACAATAGAGCTATGAAATATTTTGATACTATTGTCATCGGTGGAGGACCTGCTGGTATGATGGCTACGATTTCCAGTAGCTTTTATGGACAGAAAACCCTCCTCATCGAAAAAAATCGGAAACTTGGGAAAAAATTGGCTGGGACTGGTGGAGGACGTTGCAATGTGACCAACAATGGTAGCTTGGACGACCTGCTAGCTGGCATCCCTGGAAATGGGCGCTTTCTCTACAGTGTCTTCTCCCAATTTGATAACCATGATATCATTAACTTTTTTACGGAAAATGGGGTTAAACTTAAAGTCGAGGACCACGGACGCGTCTTTCCTTCTAGTGACAAGTCTCGGACCATTATCGAAGCCTTGGAAAAGAAAATCACTGAGCTAGGTGGTCAAGTTGCTACTCAAACCGAGATTGTTTCGGTTAAGAAGGTGGATGACCAATTTGTTCTTAAATCAACTGACCAAATCTTCACTTGTGATAAACTGATTGTCACAACTGGCGGAAAATCCTATCCTTCCACAGGCTCGACTGGTTTCGGTCACGAAATTGCCCGTCATTTTAAACACACCATTACCGAGCTTGAAGCCGCTGAAAGTCCTTTGTTGACAGATTTTCCACACAAGGCCTTGCAGGGGATTTCACTAGACGATGTGACCTTAAGCTATGGCAAGCATGTCATCACGCATGATCTGCTCTTTACCCACTTTGGTTTGTCTGGCCCTGCTGCCCTACGTATGTCTAGCTTTGTCAAGGGTGGGGAAGTTCTCTCATTGGATGTTTTGCCTCAACTTTCTGAGAAGGACTTGGCTGCATTCCTAGAAGAAAACCGGGAAAAATCCTTGAAAAATGCCTTGAAAACTTTGCTTCCAGAACGCTTGGCAGAATTTTTTGTGCAAGGCTATCCTGAAAAAGTCAAACAACTGACTGAAAAGGAACGCGAACAACTTCTCCAGTCTATCAAGGAACTCAAAATCCCTGTTACTGGAAAAATGTCCCTGGCCAAGTCCTTCGTCACAAAAGGGGGCGTCAGTCTCAAGGAAATCAATCCCAAAACTCTGGAAAGTAAGCTGGTGCCTGGGCTCCACTTTGCTGGCGAGGTACTAGATATCAATGCCCACACGGGTGGCTTTAACATCACTTCTGCTCTCTGTACCGGCTGGGTGGCGGGATCAAACCCAATCTAAATCTAAATTATTCAATGGCTAAATCAACCCCAAAAGAAAGGAACTACTTTGGAACATATTATCTTGTTAAGGGGAGTGACTCCTAATGGAAAAAATGCTATCCCTAAAATGTCTTATCTAGTAGATATCTTGACAGAAGCTGGTTTTCAACAAGTTCGAACCTATATTCAAAGTGGAAATATTATTCTTGAAAGTAACTTAGCTCTCGAAGAAATACGAGAACAGGTTCATACTCTAATAAAGGAAAAGATTGGAGCCGATCTCAAAATAATCATTAAGAATAAGGATATTTTTAAAAACATTGTCCAAGAAAATCCGTTTGGAGAACACTATCTTTATGACCGTGTACACGTGATTTTTTATCAAGAACCTATTCAAAGTCTTCCTTTAGAAAAATTAAAAATTGATTACGGTGAAGAAGAAATTTGTATCGGTAACCACTGTCTCTACCTCTATCTCCCTAGAACTGCTAAACAAAAGAAACTCCATACCAACTATCTTGAAAAGCTTTTTAATGTAGATTTGACCATGCGAAAACTAAATGTGGTAGAAAAATTATTAAGCAAGTAGTATTTAAATTAGAAAAAATCGGAAGATCACTCCTCCGATTTTATTTTGTCTGAGCTTGGACATAGTGGGCAATGACATCTGATGTATATTGGGCTGTTCCAGTTCCAAATTTGTCAATGTTTTCCTTAAACTCTGGATTATAGACATAGCCTTTTCCAATATGACCGAATACCTCAATAGAGCAGTCAAATCCATAAGTACGAATAGCTTGCAATAGTTTGGCTGCTTCTTCTTGGTTTTCGGTTGCTGTTACAGACAGACCAGCTTGAAGGTTTTGTGCCAAGGCTTGAAAAACTTGGTTGAAGGCGTCTGTGGCCTCGTCTTCGTGACCTTTTTGGCGCTCCAGCGCTTGGTCCATGACTTCTTGTCCATATTTTTCTACCGCTTCTTGGTGGTATTTTTGACTGTCTTGATAGCTAAATCCAGTGAATTTTTCCTCAATCGTCATTTTTCTTTCTCCTTTTTGTTCTTGAATAGTTTTTTGCAAGGTGGAAATCAAGGTATCCAGATGTTCCCTTTCTCGAGTTAGATAGTCCAACTGCCTGGTTAAATGGGGCAATAAATTTGTCCTTTCTTCCTTTAATAGCTCTGCTATTTTTTCTAAAGAAAAACCTAGATATTTGTAATACAGAATGACCTGAAGTCGCTCCAAATCCTCTTGACTGTAGGTTCGATAGCCGTTTTCCGACTTTAAAGGAACCAAAAGTCCTATCTTATCGTAGTGGTGCAGCGTCTTGACCGAGACGCCCGAAAGCTGGGCAGCTTCTTTTATATGGTACATGATTTCCTCCTTATACTCAATGAAAATCAAAGAGCAAACTAGGAAGCTAGCCGCAGGCTGCTCAAAACACCGTTTTGAGGTTGCAGATGGAAGCTGACGTGATTTGAATTTGATTTTCGAAGAGTATTACATTGATAGTATAACCCCTCCCCCTAGGTCAGAGTCAAGCGTTTTTGCGAAATTTTTTACTTTATCATAACATGAAAATGGTTTTCTTGACAGACCTTAGAAAACATGATAGGATAGTCAAGTCTATCAATCAAAAGAAAGGCTCATTTTGAGTACTGATGAGGCTATTTGCCAAGGGCAGTAGCTTTTTCTTTTGTAATACTAATTTTAGGAGTTTAACTATGTCTGAAAAATCGCAATGGGGTTCTAAACTGGGCTTTATCCTAGCATCTGCTGGTTCAGCCATCGGACTTGGTGCCGTTTGGAAATTCCCCTACATGACTGCTGCTAATGGTGGAGGAGGCTTTTTACTTGTCTTTCTCATTTCCACTATTTTAATTGGTTTCCCCCTTTTGCTGGCTGAATTTGCTCTCGGCCGAAGTGCTGGTGTCTCAGCAATCAAAACCTTTGGAAAACTCGGCAAGAATAGCAAGTACAACTTTATCGGTTGGATTGGTGCCTTCGCCCTCTTTATCCTCTTATCTTTCTACAGTGTTATTGGAGGATGGATTTTAGTCTATCTAGGCATTGAGTTTGGAAAATTGTTCCAACTTAGCGGAACTGGTGATTATGCTCAATTATTTACTTCAATCATTTCAAATCCAGCCATTGCCCTAGGAGCTCAAGCGGCCTTTATCTTATTGAATATCTTTATTGTATCACGTGGGGTTCAAAAAGGGATTGAAAGAGCATCGAAAGTCATGATGCCCCTGCTCTTTATCATCTTTGTCGTCATCATCGGTCGTTCTCTCAGTTTGCCAAATGCCATGGAAGGGGTTCTTTACTTCCTCAAACCAGACTTTTCAAAACTGACCAGTGCTGGTCTCCTCTATGCTCTGGGACAATCTTTCTTTGCCCTTTCACTAGGGGTTACAGCCATGCTGACATATGCTTCTTATTTGGATCAGAAAACCAATCTAGTCCAGTCAGGAATTTCTATTGTAGCAATGAACATCTCGGTGTCCATCATGGCAGGTCTAGCCATTTTCCCTGCTATGTCAGCCTTCAATATCCAATCTGAAGGGGGACCGAGCTTGCTCTTTATCGTCTTGCCTCAACTCTTTGACAAGATGCCTTTTGGAACCATTTTCTACATCCTTTTCCTCTTGCTCTTCCTCTTTGCGACGGTCACTTCTTCTGTCGTCATGCTGGAAATCAATGTGGGAAATATCACCAATCAGAATAACAGCAAACGTGCCAAATGGAGTGCCATTTTAGGAATTTTGACCTTTGTCTTTGGAATTCCTTCAGCCCTATCTTACGGTGTCATGGCAGATGTTCACATCTTTGGGAAGACCTTCTTTGACGCTATGGACTTCTTGGTTTCCAATCTCCTTATGCCATTTGGAGCTCTCTGCCTTTCACTTTTTACAGGCTATATCTTTAAAAAGGTTCTTGCAATGGAGGAACTCCATCTCGATGAAATAGCATGGAAACAGGGACTGTTCCAAGTCTGGCTATTCCTTCTTCGTTTCATCATTCCAATCATCATCATCGTGGTCTTTATCGCCCAATTTATGTAATCAAAAGGACTTGAGTAATGAACTCAGGCCCTTTCTTTTTTATGGATGGCTAACAATCAATTCCAAATCTTGTCCTTCCAAGGTCCAAGCTTCAACATCACTTGGTAGGATAAAGTGGCTACCTTTTTGGATTGGATAGTTTTTTCCGTCAACAGTCAGTTGACCTTGACCAGCTAAGACACTAAACAAGCTGTAGTCAGCTGTCTTTTCGAAGTCAACTTTTCCAGTAATTTCCCACTTGTAAACTGCAAAGAAATCATTGGATACAAGGAGAGTGGAACGCAAATCATCTGCTTTAACAGTTACAGGACGGCTATTTGCAGGCTCACCAATGTTCAAGACATCGATGGATTTTTCAAGGTGAAGTTCACGCAAGTTACCATTATCATCCTTACGGTCAAAGTCATAGACACGGTAGGTTGTGTCACTAGACTGTTGGGTTTCAAGGATTAAAATACCTGCACCAATAGCATGCATGGTGCCACTTGGCACATAGAAGAAATCTCCAGCTTTAACTGGTACTTTTGTCAACAAAGCATCCCAATTCTTGTCCTCGATTTGCTGGCGGAGTTCTTCTTTTGACTTGGCATTGTGACCATAGATAATCTCTGAACCTTCATCCGCAGCGATGATGTACCAGCATTCTGTTTTTCCAAGTTCGCCTTCATGCTCGAGTCCGTAAGCATCGTCTGGATGAACTTGAACACTGAGCCAGTCGTTAGCATCCAGAATCTTAGTCAACAGTGGAAATACAGGTTCTGGACGATTGCCAAACAATTCACGGTGTTCTGCATACAAAGTAGCAAGATCTGTTCCCTCGTAGCAACCATTGGCAACTTTAGAGACACCATTTGGATGGGCTGAGATGGCCCAATATTCTCCGATTTTTTCACTTGGGATGTCGTATCCAAACTCATCACGTAGCTTGGTACCACCCCAGATTTTTTCTTGCATAACTGATTGTAAAAATAATGGTTCTGACATGTCGATCTCCTGTCTGATTTTTCTCCCCTCATTATAGCAAAAAAAGAGTTCCAGTTGAACTCTTTTTCACATATTATAAAGTAGGGAGAAGATTTTATAAAAATAGTGAACAAATGTGCTCTACTCAATGCTTGCACCATTGCTGGCAATGACATCCTTGTACCAGTAGAAGGATTTCTTCTTGCTACGTTTGAGGCTTCCATGACCAGCATTATCTCGATCTACATAGATAAAGCCATAGCGCTTGTTCATTTCGCCTGTTCCAGCTGAAACCAGATCGATACAGCCCCAAGTCGTATAACCAAGCAAGTCAACGCCATCTTGGTAAATGGCATCTCGCATGGCCTTGATATGAGCCTCTAAGTAAGCAATCCGATAGTCATCTGCTACATGACCATTCTCATCCGGTGTATCCATAGCACCTAGACCGTTTTCCACGATGAACATTGGCTTTTGGTAACGATCCCAGATGGCATTGAGGGTGATACGAAGACCAAGCGGGTCAATCTGCCACCCCCATTCTGAGGATTCTAGATAGGGATTTTTGAGAGAGGCAAAAACATTTCCAGCTGTTAATTCTTTAACTTCTGGATCACCTGACGCTACTCGACTTGCATAGTAAGAGAAGGAAACAAAGTCAACAGTATTGTTCTTCAACAAAATCAAATCTTCTGCCGTCATTTGAATCTCAATCCCCTCACGTTCCCACTGCTTCTTGGCATAGTTTGGGTATTCCCCACGCGCTTGAACGTCAATGAAGAAGTAACTCTTGCGATCTTCCTTCATGGCTGCCCAGTAGTCTCTCGGATGGGCTGTGTTAGGATAGTATTGCCCTGCTGCCAACATACATCCGACCTTGTTTTCTGGGTCAATTTCGTGGGCAATTTTCGTCGCAAGGGCTGAAGCCACCAACTCATGGTGGGCCGCTTGGTATTTGACCTGTTCTTGATTTTCTCCTTCTTCAAAACAGATCCCAGCTCCCATAAAGGGGGCATGGAGAATCATGTTGATTTCGTTGAAGGTAAGCCAGTATTTGACCAACCCCTTATAGCGGGTAAAGAGTGTGCGACAAAGTTTTTCATAGAAGTCTAACATCCGACGATTGCGCCATCCACCGTATTTTTCAATCAAGTGCATAGGACAGTCGAAATGAGTAATGGTTACCAGAGGTTGGATCCCATACTTGTGGCACTCCTTAAATAAATCCTCATAAAAGGCTAGACCAGCTTCATTTGGCTCGGTTTCGTCGCCTTTAGGAAAAATCCGAGTCCAAGCAATGGATAGACGATAAGTCTTAAAATCCATCTCTGCAAAAAGAGCGATATCTTCCTTGTAATGATGGTACATATCAATGGCTTCTTTGGCTGGGTAAAAATAACCCTCCTCAAACGAAAACATCTTTTTCTGACCTGTGATAATGGCTTCACGGTCTGGACCGATGGGGACGACATCCACGTTGGCCAATCCACGACCGTCTAAATTATAAGCACCTTCACATTGATTAGCAGCCGTAGCACCGCCCCAGAGGAAACCATCTGGAAATTGTAGTCTTTCTGTCATCACTTTACCTCACTTGATTTATTACTTCTATTATACTAAAAAGAAAATAAAATGTTTGAAACTATCTGGGTAATGATGGGGCTGAGCTTGCTTATATATACGAAAAAAAAAGACTGAAATCAGTCTTCTTTTTAAATCAATGCCGTAATAGCCGTTACTAGACCAAAAACGATACCCGGTGCATTGGCAGCTGCAAGTGGAATATCTCTTTCCTTTTTGAAAAGACCATAGTAAACCCAGAGACTACAGTTGATGGCAGCAACCAAGGGCTGGATGAAATTTCCTTTTTGACCAGCCAGATTGTTCATGATTTGTGGGAAGTAAGACACATACATCATAACAGACATAAAGGTCGCTACCCAACCTAAAATTTTCATTTGTTTTTCAGACATTTTCAAAACCTCTTTCATTTTTACTGAATCTTATTTTAAAATATTCTTTCAAAACAATCAAGTCTTTAAAACTTTTGTTATAAAGATATAAACTATCACAATCTTGTTATAAGAAAGAGGGAACAGAAAAAAGACCGAATTGCTCCGTTCTGTTTACTCAATCAAATATTAGAAAATGAATACTCCTTTTCAATGAATCGATTGATTGATGGTAAATAAGCCGTTAGAAATTATTGACAGTATCGAAATTTTCTAGTAAAATGAATTTTGTTAATACCTAAATGGTGTGTAGTTTTCTATCAACATAGTCAGGAGAAAAGGAACTTATGCTAAAAAAATTTAATGAATTGTCACTGAAAGATAAGGCTTATCTAATTGGCGGTTTGAGCTTATTAGTCATTGTGATCTCATTTGGTCTACTCAATCGTCAAACAGTAACTGTCAGTCTTGTCTTTACACAACTATCTGCTCCCTTGATTTTGGTGATTTTTACTTGTCTAGTAATCGGGATCATTGCTGGTAGTGCTATTGGTATTAGCTATCACCATAACAAGACTCAAGATCTGAGAAGCCGCATTGCTGAAGCAGAAGCGACTATCAATATAAAAGACAGGGAGCTTGTCCAGTACGAGGAACAGGTGCAACAATTAAAACAGGAAGCCAAACAATAAGTGTAGAAATCATAACCACCCGTGAAAACGGGTGGTTTTTTGTCTCGCACCTAACGGAGCGAGACGGACTGAAAGTCGCATAAATACAAAAAAGATCGAATTGCTCCGATCTTTTTAAGTTTCACTCCAAGAATGTTTAGATAAAAAATTTGATAATAGAATTACCTACTTCATACGATAAAAATCAATCACTAGACCAGCAGGCCCTTTAACTAATAAGGACTCTGTTCCCCAATCGGTTACAGTTGGTCCGTTTAAAACCTGGATACCAAGTTCTTTCAACCGTTGGTAATTCTGGTCTACATCCTCAACCTCGATATGAAGAATGATTCCTGACTGAAAATCTTCCAAAGGAATCAAATGATTTTGGGACAACATCAGACAGTGACTGCCAATCGTAAACTGAGCAAAACTGTCATCAACATAATCGGGCTTTTTATCCAAAATACGCTCCAAGTCAGCACAGACTTGGGGAACATCTGAAACGATAATATCTAATTGATTTAAATTCATTTACTATCCTCCATAAAAAGACCGGATTGCTCCGATCTTTTTAAGTTCCACGAAGGAATTATTTAATTGCGCGTGATTGCAATCCTTCTTCTTCCAAGAAGAGGCGGAATGGTACGAGTTCTTCTGCTTCGTATTTTTCCTTGAAGTCTTTGATTGCTTCTTCTGAGTGAAGTTTTGGATCCAATTCAAGTACTTCTACTGGAAGTGGACGGTGTGGAGTGATGCGAGCATCGATCACAACAGTTTTACCTTCTTTGTTGAGTTTAACAGCTTCTGCAACAACTGCATCGATGTCTTCGATACGGTCAACTGTAAATCCTACAGCACCTTGAGCTTCAGCGATTTTCGCATAGTCAGCATTAGGGAAGTCACAACCAAACAAGTGTTTGTTTGTGTCTTCGTATTTGTCCTTGATGAAGGCATATTTACCATTTGAGAAGACAACGTTGATAACTGGAAGGTCGTATTGAACGTTTGTGATAACGTCTGGGTAGCACATGTTGAATGCACCGTCACCCATGATGTTCCATACTTGGCGATCTGGATTGTCTTTCTTAGCAGCGATACCACCAGGAAGGGCAATACCCATTGTCGCAAAGAGTGGAGATGTACGCCACATGTTCTTAGGTGTCATGTGAAGGTGACGAGTAGATGTTTGAGTAGTGTCACCTACGTCGATTGAGTAGATAGCGTCTTGATCAGCATGTTTGTTGATTGCATTGTAAACTTGATACAATTGCAATTCACCCTCAGTTTTACCTTCGATTTTGTTCATGTAATCACGCCAGTTTTGGTTGTTCTTAACGTTTGCACGCCACCATGGAGTAGATTCAACTGGGTTCACTTTGTCAAGGATAGCTTTAGCTGCTTGACCTGCATCACCAAGGATTGAAGCGTCTAGGGCATGACGTTTACCAAGTTTGTAAGGGTCGATATCCACTTGGATGAATTTTTCAGTATTCTTGAATGCTTGGTAAACTTCAGCAAATGGGAAGTTTGAACCAAGGAAAAGAACTGTGTCTGCTTCAAAGACCACTTCGTTGGCTGGTTTCCAACCAACACGGTAAGCAGAACCTGTCAAACCTTCATAGTTCCATTCGAAAGCTTCAAAGTTTTTACCAGTTGTGATGATTGGTGCTTTGATTTTACGTGACAATTCAGTAATCACTTCACCAGCTTTCACACCACCGTAACCAGCATAGATAACTGGACGTTCAGCATTGTTCAAGATTTCAACAGCTTTGTCGATTTCAACTTCGTTCAAAGCAGGAGCGATAAATGAACGCTCGTATGAACCTGATCCATAGTATGAGTTTTCGTCAATTTCTTGGAAACCGAAGTTTACTGGGATTTCAACAACAGCTGGACCTTTTTTAGAAACTGCAGCACGGCAAGCTTCGTCAATTACTTTTGGCAATTGCTCAGCGTAAGCTACACGTTTGTTATATACAGCGATACCATTGTACATTGGGTTTTGGTTCAATTCTTGGAAAGCATCCATGTTGAGTTCGTTAACTGGACGTGATCCAAGGATTGCTAGGAATGGAGTGTTATCCATGGCTGCATCGTAAACACCGTTAATCAAGTGAGTCGCACCTGGACCACCTGAACCAACTGCAACCCCGATTGAGCCGCCGAATTTAGCTTGCATAACCGCTGCAAGAGCACCTGTTTCTTCGTGGCGAACCTGCAAGAAACGGATATCTTTGTCTTCAGCCAAAGCATCCATCAATGAGCTGAGTGTTCCTGAAGGGATACCGTAGATTGTGTCTACGCCCCATGTTTTCAATACGTTAAGCATTGCTGCAGATGCAGTAATTTTCCCTTGAGTCATAATGATAACTCTCCTTCAAATATTTTTAAATCTACTAAAAAAGGTTTCATATAGTTTTTGAAAACGTTTCAGTAAATTTTTACATTACTAATTTATCACATTTATTTTTAGTTTACTAAGAATCTGCTCAGAAGTTTTTATTCTCTATTACAGTACAGTTTGAAAACGTTTTTAGCTTCTGTTTTATAATACTCAATGAAAATCAAAGAGCAAACTAGGAAGCTAGCCACAGGTTGCTCAAAGCACAGCTTTGAGGTTGCAGATAAAGCTGACGTGATTTGAAGAGATTTTCAAAGAGTATAAAAAGCGAGCAAGCCCGCTTTTAATCTATTTTACTAAAGTTTAAGAGAAGGGAACTGGTCAGAACGGATACAGAACTAAAGGCCATAGCTAGACCTGCCAGTTCTGGATTGAGGGCCAGTCCAACACCTGAAAAGACTCCTGCTGCAATCGGAATTCCGGCGACATTGTAGATAAAGGCCCAGAAAAGATTGAGCAGAATTCGATTAAAGGTTTTCTTACTCATATCAAAAGCACGAACCACTCCTAGGAGGTTATTAGTTGTCAACACCAAATCTGCTGACTCGATGGCAATATCTGTTCCAGCTCCCATAGCAATCCCCACATCTGCTACACTGAGGGCAGGAGCATCATTGATACCATCACCAACAAAGGCTACTTTTCCAGTCGCTTGTAGTTTATGGATTTCATGGGCTTTTTCTTCTGGTAAGACACCTGCAATGACCTCTTCGATTCCGATCTGATCGGCAATAGCACGCGCCACACCTGCATTGTCTCCTGTCAGCATGACTGTTTTAAGACCTCGTTTTTTCAACTGACTGATGGCAAGCTTAGCATTTTCCTTAGGAATATCTTGCAAAGCAAGCAAGCCTTTGATTTCATTGTCCACAGCCAAGAAAACAACTGTCTTAGCTTCTTTTTCCAGTTCTTCTAGTTTTTCTTGATAAGTGCTAGAAATGTTCATGTCATCCAGCATTTTAGCATTTCCAAGCAAAACTTGTTTTCCATTGATTTGCCCTGAGACACCTTTTCCGTGCAAGGCTTGGAAATTTTCAACAGTTTGAAGCTCAAGTTCAGCTTCACTCGCTCGTTTCACAACGGCTTCAGCCAGTGGGTGTTGAGAAGCTTCTTCCAAGGAAGCTGCCAATCCAAGCACTTCTACTTCGTCGCCGATGATATCTGTAACCATAGGTTTCCCTTCAGTCAAAGTCCCGGTCTTATCAAAGACGATAGTTTGAACTTTCTGGATTTCCTGTAGAACCGTTCCATTTTTGAGGAGAACCCCCATCTTGGCACTACGACCTGTCCCTACCATAAGGGCTGTCGGTGTTGCAAGTCCCAAGGCACAAGGGCAGGCGATAATCAAAACCGCCACTCCATAGAGCAGAGAGGACACAAAGCTGGCACCAAGCACGACCACACTATCCCTGAGCAAGACAAACCAGACCCAAAAGGTCACGATTCCTAAAATGACAACAGCGGGTACAAAAATCCCTGAAATCTTATCTGTCAAATCCTGAATCGGTGCACGACTGGTTTGAGCTTTCTTCACAAAATCGACAATCTGAGCCAAAACAGTCTCTGAACCAACTTTTTCTGCTCTAAAAACAAGTGTTCCACTATTATTGATGGTTGAGCCAATGACGGTATCTCCAACTGTCTTGTCCACAGGCAGACTCTCACCTGTCACCATAGACTCATCAATACTAGAGATACCTTCTACTACGACACCATCAACCGCAATCTTTTCACCGGGACGCACTCGAATCAGATCACCTACCTTGACTTGCTCCAAAGGAACTTGAACATAGTTATCCTCACGCAAGACTTCTGCAGTTTTAGCCTGCAAGTCAAGTAATTTCTCCACGGCTTGGGAAGTATTTTTCCGCATTTTCTCCTCAAAAACAGCTCCCATAAGAACAAAGAAGAAGATAAATGCAGCACTTTCAAAGTAAACGGGGAGACCAGCGAAGAGGGCAACTAAGCTATAGAAATAGGCCACTAGGGTTCCCAGAGCAACCAAGGTATCCATGTTGGCATTGTGCTTTTTAAAACTAGCCCAAGCACTTTGGATATAAGGACCACCTGCTACTAGCATAATCGGTGTTGTGGCTAAAAAGGTGCCCCAACGCATGACTTGGTGACTAATTCCTCCTGTCGACATCCCAATCATGAGGATCACAAGAGGCACAGTAAAGATACTGGTAATCCAAAAACGCTGTAAAAGTGATAGAGATTTTCGAGTCTTCTCAACAACTGTATAACTTCCTTTTTGCATCTTCATACCACAAGAAAATTCATGTTGACCTAATTCTTGAGGTGTAAAACGAATGACTTTCTCCTCATCTACACCAATTGGTTCCAAGATACCTTCTTCTTCAAAAAGAATTTCCTTGTAACAGTTTGAAGGAGTTGCTCGATGAAAGGTGATCTCAGCTGGAATCCCTTTTTGAAGCTGTATATGAGCTGGATGGTAGCCTTTGTCTGCCGTGATACGGATTTTTTGAACACCATTTTCAACACTTGCTTTTACAATTTCAGTCATATCATTCTCCTATTCTACAATCATCTTGCCGTGCATCATATTCATGCCACAAGAGAAACCATACTCTCCAGCCTGCTCAGGCGTGATTTCCACTATATACTCTTCCCCCATAGGCAGGTCCGCATGTACACCAAAATCTGGAAAAACAATTTGATCCAGACAGGGTGAAGGATCCTTACGGTCAAAGACAATGCGGGCTGGCACTGATTTCTTGAGGATAATCAACTCAGGCGTATAGCCCCCCATGACCTCCACTCGAATCTCTTGATAGCCTTTTTTTTGCTGGGCCTTTTGTTCAGATTTTTCAGGCTTTTTGAAAAACCAAAACAAGATAAACACGATAAGGGCAATACAAATAATGGTTACAATAATATTCAACATGACGTCTCCTTTACATACAATTACATTTTACTTCTGATACAGCGTTTGATTTCTTCTCAGAAATCACAGCTTCCAAGTCTTTCAAGTCAGCCTGAGTAAAATCACATTCAGTAATCAAATCAGCCAACAAGTTCTTAATCCTACGAGAACAAACCTTGTCCTTTATATCTTGGACAAGTAAATCCCGACTTTGGTCCAAAGTTAAAAGGGCTGAATAGACAAAGAACTTGCCTTCTTTTTTCCTCGTCAGACACTCTTTCTCAACCAGACGAGCCAAAAGAGTTTGAATGGTTGACTTGGACCAGTCGAACCGCTCCGCCAGAACCCTGATCAAATCCGTACTGGTCTGCTCTCCTTGCATCCAAATAATTTTCATGACCTGCCATTCTGCATCTGAAATCTGCATCAGTACACCTCCAAAATCTACATTTGTCGATTACAATTATTAGTATACTCGGAAAATCTACATTTGTCAACTATGAAATTAATCTTTTCTTTGAAAAATTGAATTTTAATCATTTGAAAAACTATTTGCAGTCAATTTTCACTATATAAACTATAAAAATATGCTATACTAAAGAAAAAAGAAAACAACCACTAGGGGTGCGTAAAGCTGAGATTAACAACTGTTAGACCCTTTGACTCAATCTAGGTAATGCTAGCTGATGGAAGTGGAAATGATAATGGGGACTTGCAGTCTTCTATTACCTTTCTAAAACAGACCAGCTTGTTCTTAAGAATACAAACTTCAGTTGGTTGGGAGGTTTTAGATGACTTATTTACCCGTTGCTTTGACCATTGCAGGGACTGACCCTAGTGGTGGTGCTGGCATTATGGCAGATTTAAAGTCGTTCCAAGCTAGAGATGTCTACGGAATGGCCGTTGTAACCAGTCTTGTCGCTCAAAATACCAGAGGTGTTCAATTAATCGAGCACGTTTCTCCTCAAATGTTAAAAGCCCAATTGGATAGTGTCTTTTCAGATATCAAGCCTCAGGCTGTAAAAACAGGGATGTTGGCTACTACTGAAATTATGGAAATCATCCAGCCCTATCTTAAAAAGCTGGATTGTCCATACGTCCTTGACCCTGTTATGGTCGCTACGAGCGGAGACACCCTGATTGATACCAGTGCCAGAAGCTACCTAAAAACAAACCTGCTTCCCCTTGCAACCATCATCACACCCAATCTTCCTGAGGCGGAAGAGATTGTTGGTTTTTCAATCCATGATCCTGAAGACATGCAGCGTGCCGGACGCCTGATTTTAAAAGAATTTGGTCCTCAGTCTGTTGTTATTAAAGGCGGGCATCTCGAAGGCGGTGCCAAGGATTTCCTCTTTACAAAGGATGAGCAATTTGTCTGGGAAAGCCCACGAATTCAAACCTGTCATACACATGGTACTGGATGTACCTTTGCTGCAGTGATTACTGCTGAACTAGCCAAGGGGAAAACCCTCTATCAAGCAGTCGATAAAGCCAAGGCCTTTATCACGAAAGCCATCCAAGACGCCCCTCAACTCGGTCATGGTTCTGGCCCAGTCAACCATACAAGCTTTAAAGATTAAAAAACTCTCTAGTTCCCACTTTAAGGGAATTAGAGAGTTTTTGATTAGGAAATAATGTCATCCAACTTTGTCAAAAAGGCTTGCGTTTTTGCCTCTATATCTTCTGCTTGCATTAGATCACGCACTACAGCTACACCAGCTATACCAGTATCAATAAGCTGATCAATATTCTCTGATGTCAAGCCGCCAATAGCAACTACTGGAATGGCGACCCTTTGGCAAATTGTTTTCAAGGTTGAAATCAGGGTGATGGGTGCATTTTCCTTGGTCGTAGTCGGGAAAATGGCTCCTGTCCCCAAGTAATTCGCCCCTCCTTCTTCTGCCTCAAGGGCTCTTTTAACCGTTTTAGCTGTAACACCGAGGATTTTTTCAGGGCCCAAGACTTGTCGGGCAACCGAAACTGGTAATTCATCATCTCCGATATGCAGACCAGCAGCATCAACCGCAAGACAAACATCCAAACGATCATCGATAATCAAGGGAACCTGATAGGCATCGGTTATTTTCTTGACTTGTTTTGCCAAGTGATAGTATTGATTGGTAGTGAGATTTTTTTCTCGTAGTTGGATGATGGTAACGCCTGAACGGCAAGCCGCCTCAACCTTTTCAAGAAAACTTTCCAAGGAATCTTGGTAGCGATTGGTTACCAGATATAGTCTAAGTGCTTTTCTATTCATAAATATCTCCTTTGATAGCTTCTAGCCAGTTTTCATCTCTTTTGAGGAGCGAAAGCTGATTGAGTACTTGGTAACGAAAATCTTCCAATCCCATTCCTTGTACAAGTATTCTCTCAGCGGAGATATTAAGATAAGAGACCGCTAGACACGAAGCTACAAAGCCAGTCTTTCCTTGGCTGAGAAAAACGGCTGTCAAGGCTCCAACCAAATCTCCCGTTCCTGTTATCCAGTCTAATTCTGCACAGCCATTTTCCAGTACAGCGACCTGATTCTTCGAAACGATGAGATCCTTGGGACCAGTGACTAATAATGACATGCCAGGATAGGTCTGACACCAGTCTTTCAAGACTTGAAGTAAGTCCTCAGTTTCTTGATCTTTAGCACTCGCATCGACCCCAACACCGTGGTGTTTTAAGCCAACAAGACTTCGGATTTCCGACATATTTCCTTTAAGGACTGTGGGTTTATAGTCTAAAAGATCCCTGACTAGTCCCTTACGAATGGGCGACGCTGATACACCAACCGCATCTACTACCATCGGGAGACAAGCTTGGTTTGCATAAGAAGCTGCCATACGAATTGCTTTTTCCTTCTCAGCAGACAAATGCCCCAAATTGATGAAGAGAGCCTGGCTTTGTTTGGTAAAATCAAGAACCTCACGGGGATCATCTGCCATGACAGGTTTGCATCCCAGCGCCAAAATTCCATTGGCCAACATCTCACAAGAAATCTCATTGGTAATGCAGTGAATCAAGGAACTGGTTGCTAGAGGAAAGGGATTTGTAAATGCCTGCATCAGTCTATCCTTTCAGAAAAGAAATATCCCTGAACTTTTTTAAAGAATTCCTGCTTGATTAAAAATCGAAAGGCAATAAAGGAAATCGCTGTACCAATCAAGGTTGCTCCGAAAAATCGAGGAGTATAGATAAACCAGCTAAGCTTTGCAGCTGATCCTGTAAAGAGTACCATAACAGGATAGGAAACAATTGAACCAATAATACCTGTTCCCACAATTTCTCCCAAGGCAGAAAAGTGAAATTTTCGACCATACTTATAAAAGAGACCTGCTAGAAGGGCTCCAAAAGTCGCTCCTGTGAGAGCCAAAGGCGGAATCCCTTGAGTCGTCATACGGATAAAGGCTGTCACTGTAGCCATAACCAAAGCATAAACAGGTCCCATCATGATTCCTGCTAGAATATTGACTACACTGGACATCGGTGCCATTCCCTCAATCCGAAAGATAGGCGTAAGGACTACATCAAGGGCAATCATCATGGATAAAATGGTTAATTTGTGAACTTGTAATTGGTGCTTTCTCATGTTTCTATTCTTCTCCTGTTTCTAAAGACTGTAAATCGCTCTTCCATGTCTGATGTTGGTAGGCCATTTCCCAAAACTTGGCTTCCATGTGAACACTGATGTGGAAGGCATCTAGCATTTTTTTCTTGTCTGTCTCGTCACTTTCTCGATAGAGTTGATTGACCAGCTCAGACTCTTCTTTTATTTGCTGTTCAAGTTCATCCGTAATATAAGTTTCAATCCATTGTTGGTAGAGAGGATTTGGTGATGGTTTAAGATTAAGTGATTTGCCTATATCATGGTATAACCAAGGACAAGGCAGCAAGCTTGCAAAGGCAATTCCCAAGTTTGACTCTACAAATTGTCGATAAATATGAGAAATGTAATGATAGCAGGTTGGAGCGATTGGATATTGCTCCATTTCCTGGTCGCTGATTCCTAATTCCTTGAAAAATTGTTGGCGGATAAATAACTCACCTTCCACTAGACTCTGAGCATTTTGTTTCAATAGTCTTTTCATCTCTTGGTTTGAAGTCTTATCAGCCAAGAGGTGATAGGCTTCTGAGAAGGCCTTCAAATAGTAGGCATCCTGAATCAAGTAATAGCGAAAGATGGACGGATCTAAATCTCCCTCTTGCAACTGTAAAACAAAGGGGTGATGAAAGGAAGCCTGCCAAGCTTCCTTGGATAATTCCATCGCAATATCTGTAAATTCCATAATAACTCCTTTATAAAAATAGACTGGTTTGAAGTAATAAAAAGAACAGCAGGTAGATGAGTATTGTCCTTTGAGGAATATAAAAAGTCCGATAGCGATTCTCCACCTGTGCATATTCGTCATATCCATGCGCCGATAGAGCTCTCAAGTAAAGATGGCGCCATCTAAAGACCGTCATCAAAACCTTACTGTAAATCAGGGGCGACCAAAAATGTAGTTCTTGACCGCGTAATAAGCAAGCTTCCTTGAGAGACTTGATTTCTTGCTGAATGAGGGGGAAGGAATTGAATACCACAATCAAGGCATAGGCCCAAGAGCGTGATAACCCCTTTTGGGCCAAGTACAAGAGAAGCTCTTTTAGGGAAATAGAGGAAACAAAGACAAGGCCGATACAAACTGTCACAAAGGCCCTCGTTCCAAGCATGACTGCCTGCGAAGCATCCCCATGTAACTGAACTGCCCAATAGTTGGCCAAAGATGGCAAAATGGCAAGCAGAATCATCCAAGCCAATACTTTAAATCGACGGTAATAGAGCATAAAGAGAATACAAAATGCGACTACCGAAAGATTAAGAGCAATCGAAGGAATGAAAGATGTTTCCAAGGATAAAATCAGCAAGAATAGACTGATAATCGGTGTCTGGGTTGCTACTTTTACCATACTATCTCACCTCCCCTTGAGCATTGTTACTCTGAGATGTGAGTGGCTTGGCAATTGTCACTTCTTTCACATGACTGAGCCCCTGACTAGTCATCTCAATCCAATAATCAACCACAGAGATCAAAGGATCTAAACGATGGCTAATGATCAGAAAACTTCTTCCTTGATTTCTCTCCTCCAGAATCCACTGACAAAAATAATAGCAAGCTCTGTCATCCAAACCTGCAAAAGGTTCGTCTAGCAAGATCACAGAAGCCTTGCTGGTCAAAATGGTCAAGAGCTGAAGAATCTTTTGCTGACCACCACTTAATTGATAAGGACTCTTATCGAGTGCCTGCTCCAGATCAAAATATCGTAAAGCTTGGAAAATTCGTTGATTTCTTTCAGAATCAGGTCCATCTAATTGAAGCTCTTCCCTCAGACTGACTCGGATAAACTGCTTCTCAGCTTCTTGAACAACACCCGTCAGATCACGGTACAAACTCTTTTTCTTTTTAAGAACCGATCCCTTCCAACTAATGCGCCCTTTATACTTTTGAAATTGAAGAATGGAGCGAAAGAGGGTTGATTTCCCAACACCATTGTCACCCAAAATACAGGAAATTCCTTGGTAGAATGTAAAATCCGCAATCAAAAAGAGGGGACGCTTATCCAGCTCACAAGTCATTCGGTCCATATGGAATAGTTCTGGGCTAGAAGTAACTACCTTTGAAGCAACCTGTGTCATCTCAGAGGAAGGGATTTGAAACACTTCTCTTAGTTGTCCGTCTCTTAGCTCCACCATATGGTCGATATAGGCTTCATAGTCAGATAAATCATGGTCGCACAAAATAACTGTCTTCCCATTAGAGGCCAACTCTTTTAGAATCTCCAATATCTCTAACCTGCTCTTGCGGTCAATGGAAGCGAAGGGCTCATCCAAGAGATAGACCCTAGGATTCATAGCAAAGAGAACAGCCAAAGCAGCCTTTTGCTTTTCCCCACCTGATAGGTGATGGATGGGACGGTGCAAGATCTTCTCACAGCGACATTGTCGAACCACATCTGCTATTTTTGAATCAATTTCCTTAACGGGATGCCCGATATTCTCTAGGGTAAAAATCAGCTCCTCAAACAAGCTCTCCATGGTAAATTGATGATTGGGATTTTGAAAGAGAATACCGACCGTCTGGATACGTTCAACAATTGAAAGCTGACTAACCTCACTCCCATCTATTAGTACTTGACCGCTATAGGGAAGAGAACTGACTTGAGCAATGATTTGAAAGAGGCTGGATTTTCCTGAACCACTGCTCCCAACTAACAAGGTAAATGCCTGCGCATGAAAAGTAAAGTCAATCGGCTCAGAGAAGATTGGGGACTGAATCGCTCGTAGTTCCAGCCCCATCTATGCCTTCCCTCCAGCTGCAAACTGATGATAAAGTTTGACAATGGCACGAACCAAGATAGTACAGAAGAAAAAGACAGAAATAAAGCGCACTACAAGCAAGGAAAGGACAAAAGGAAGGGAGAAGGCGTAGTAACCTAACTTAATGTATTCATAGACAAAGCTAACAAGCGTAATCCCAATACTATTGGCAGTTAGAGAGAGCCAACTTTCATAACGATTCTTGGTTACAATAAAACCAAGTTCACTTCCCAAACCTTGAACCAAGCCAGACAAAAGGGCGCCTAGACCGAATTGGCTACCATAAAGAACTTCAGCAAGTGCAGCGAGCACTTCTCCAATCGTCGCACTTCCGACTCTTGGAACAAAGATAGCAGCAATGGGCGCAGCCATACACCAGAGACCAAAGAGGATTTCATTAGCAAAGGCCTGCAAACCAATAGGGGCTAAAATCAGAGTGAGGATATCAAACAGATAGCCTGAGCCCACAAAAACGCCACCAAAAAAGATAGACAAGAAAGCAAGTAAGATAACATCTTTTAAACGCCATTTTTTAAACATAAAAACTCCTTTTAAGACAATAGGGCCTTTAAGAGAGACCTGCCATCATACTCTGCATCTAGTCTATCTAGTAAAAAATAAAAAACTCTAATCACACACAAGAATTAGAGTTTTGCTTACAAAATTAGATGGTTTTTTCTTTCTCAAGAAAAAACGATTCACATTTCCCTTCGACAGTACTAACTGTAGCAGGTTCAATGGGTATCATCTCAGCCTAAAGCACCCCAAATGTCTTTATTATTTAATTACTGGGCTAGTATAACAGAAATTGAAAGCCCTAGCAAGATATTTGACTAGAAATTATATTTATATAGTTTGTGTGTTAATTCTTTTAATCTACATAAAAGAATTGAATTTATCCTATAATTCATAACCAATATCAAAAAATGCTAATTCCAAAGCAACTGCTTGATTCCAGCGTTCCTGAAGTTCTGATAAATCTTCTCGATTTTTCCCGATACGATTAAGTTCATCAACCAGAAATTGAACCCACTCTGCAAAGAAAGGACCTCTGTGGAGATTGATCCATTCCGAATGAATATAGGCTTCAGGTAGTGCCAAATCTTTAGAACCCCAGTCTAAATAGAGGCCTTCTGCAATGACCAGCATGACCAAAAGATGAGCATAGTCTGATGAATCCACTGCCGAATACATAAGATCCTGAAATGCCTTTGTTACAGGGTGCAGGTCCACTTCTAGATAGTCATGCTCTGCTACATTTAACTCTTTGAAAGCCTTTTGGAAATAACCGTCTTCATCTGCTTCAAGAAAGCCTAGTTGCTTGGCAAAACGAAGCTTGGATTCAAGCTGGTCTGCGTGTGCTACACAGGAACCCAGCATGGATAAGAAGGCATCAAAGAAGTGATAATCTTGAATTAGGTATTCTTTTAAGACCTTATTCTCAATTGTCCCCGCAAAAAGTTCCTGAACAAAACGATGATTGATTGCAGCATGCCAATCCTTCTGGCTGCTTTTTAATAATTCTCCAACAGTCAAACCTGGCTCAAATGCATAGTCTTGTGTTTCCATATTTACTTTTCCTCTCTTTACTTGTTCGTAATCAACAAAACACCAAGAAAATCCTAGTTTTACTTGACCTTTTTAAAGAAAATCAAGGGAGTTCAAGAAGAGCTACCTAAATGCTTTGTATCACCTTCATCCAGCTTATATAAACAAAAAAACTCCAATTACAGATAGGAATTAGAGTTTAGCTTACAAGATTAGATCGTTCATTTCGCCATACGAAAAAAACGTTTCACATTTCCCTTCGCCAGTCTTAACTGTATCAGGTTCAATGGGTATCATCTCAGCCTAAAGCACCCCAAATGTCTTTATTATTTAATTACTGGACCAGTATAGCAAAAAATGAAAACCCTAGCAAGATATTTGACCGAAAAATATCTTTATATAGTTTTTGATAGCGATTTATTCTTCCAATACACGAAGAAAAACCTCCACATTCAGTGGAGGCAATCATTTTATCAATACAATTTTAAGTCACGTGGGTCAACTGGGAAGGTTGGATTGTAAGGGTTATGACGGAGTTTGAAGTGTTTAACATCTTCAATAGTCTGAGTTCCAGACAATTGCATAACTGTCTTTAATTCTGCATTCAAGTGTTCAAAGACTTGACGTACACCGACACTACCGCCGAGGGCCAAGCCATAGATAACAGGGCGACCAATAGCTACCAAGTCTGCTCCTGAAGCCAAGGCTTTAAAGACGTGTTGACCACGACGAATACCTGAGTCAAAGACGATTGGCACACGTTTGTCAACTGCTTCTGCTACTTCTTGAAGTGAGTCGAAGGCAGCTGGTCCACCGTCAATTTGGCGGCCACCGTGGTTAGTTACCCAGATACCAGAAGCTCCTGCAGCAAGCGAACGTTCAACGTCCTCACGGCATTGTGGCCCCTTGACATACACAGGAAGTCCTGAGTATTCAGCGATAAATTCTACATCACGTGGAGACAAGCGTTGTTTAGCTGATTTGTAAACAAAATCCATTGATTTTCCAGCACCTTCTGGCAGGTATTCTTCAACAATCGGCATGCCAACTGGGAAGACAAAACCATTACGCTTATCAACCTCACGATTACCCCCTACAGTAGCATCTGCAGTCAAGACAATCGCCTTATAACCTTCAGCCTTCACACGGTCCATGATGTGACGGTTAATGCCGTCATCCTTACTAAAGTAAAATTGGAACCAATGAGGTGTCCCTTGAAGGGCTTCCGTAATTTCTGGAAGGTCTACAGTAGAGTAAGAGCTGGTTGTATAAAGAGACCCAAACTCATGCACACCACGCGCAGTAGCTACTTCACCTTGTTCATTTGCCAATTTATGAGCCGCAACAGGCGCCATAATGATTGGTGAAGACAATTTTTCACCTGCAAATTCAATCTCTGTACTTGGATTTTCTACATTGCAAAGTGTATGCGGAACGATAAGCTTGTGGTTAAAGGCACGGATATTCTCACGTAAAGTGAAAGTATCTTCCGCTCCACTAGCGATATAGCCAAAGGCTGCTTTCGGAATAACTTGCTGCGCCATGGGCTCCAAATCATAGGTATTGATGAAATCTACATGACCTTCTGCATTGCTTGTTTTGTATGACATAAAATGCCCTCCTTAATAAGTAAGCGTTTACTTTGTATATTACAAAAATATCTTAACTCTTTTTTCAAAACTTTTCAAATATTTTGTTTGGAAATTTCATACTTTATAGCATTTTACAGATATAATTAAAAATGATAAACTTTCTTAAGTTATAGAAATTCAAATACTCTTTTCATTTTCTACTATAAAAAAGAAATCAGGTAATCCTAGTGACTACCTGATTTTCTATGTTTTAAGCATTTTGCCAATTTTCTTGGTCTTCTTTAAAGCGTTTTAGAAGGTCGAGTCCTTCTGGCGTGATGTAACCTTCTTCTTGGGCTAGATGGATAAGCTCGCTATAGTTTGAAAGTGTCACCAATTTCACACCAGCATCCGCAAAGTTCTTATCTGCTTTTGGCAATTGGTAGCTGAAAATCGCTACTACTCCAAGCACATCTGCTCCTTCGCGTTTAGCGGCTGCTACGGCCTCGAGAACAGAACCACCAGTTGAAATGAGGTCTTCAACCACTACCATTTTTTGACCTTGCGCTACGCGACCTTCGATTTGATTACCAGCACCGTGGTCTTTTGGTTTGCTACGGATGTAGGCAAATGGCAGATTCATCTTGTCAGCAATGATGGCTCCGTGAGGAATCCCTGCTGTCGCAGTTCCTGCAATCACCTCAACCTCAGGAAAGGCTTCTTTGATAGCATTCACAAAACCATTTTCAATGAGGGTACGAGTTTCTGGATAGGCTAGTGTCACACGATTATCAGTATAAATGGGTGACTTGATACCAGATGCCCAAGTAAAAGGCTCCTCTGGTTTGAGGTAAACTGCTTGAATTTTCAAGAGGTGGCTAGCGATATCTTTAGCAAGTGTCATGGTATTCTCCTTTTATTTTTCTAATATATTCTTTAATTCCAGTTCTGTGTCCATTCATCTTTGATAGCATGATAAGCTACAACAGGATCCTCAGCTTGGGTAATGGGACGTCCCACTACGATATAGTCACTACCGATTTGATAGGCATCTGCTGGCGTCATCACACGTTTTTGATCTCCAACAGCAGCTCCCTGAGGGCGAATGCCCGGTGTCAGACAGATAAAATCTGGATTGGTAGCCTGCTTGATGAGTTGAACTTCCTGTGCCGAGCAAACGACACCATCCAAGCCCGCTTCAGCTGTCTTCTTGGCATAGTGGATCACAGACTCTTGCAGGCTTGTTTGGATATTTTGGAACTCCTGCATCTGGGCTTCTGACGTTGATGTAAGCTGCGTTACAGCGATCAATTTGGCTTGACTTCCAAGACCTTCACGCGCCGCCTTCATCATCTCTACACCACCAGCTGCATGAACATTGGTCATATCCACACCAAGCTGAGACAAGACCTTCATAGCTGATTTGACTGTATTGGGAATGTCATGCAACTTGAGATCCAAAAAGACACTGTGCCCCAGGCCTTTCAAGTAAGACACAATCTCAGGCCCCGTTGCGTAATAAAGCTCCATCCCTACCTTTAGATAAAGGCTTTCTTCCTCTGGAAAAAGAGCTAAGAATTCCTTGACCGCCTCAAAACTAGGAAAATCAAGAGCAATGACTGGACGATGTTCTCGCATAGGTTTCTCCTTTTACCTTTGCTAGTGAGAGAGTCTGGGCAACAGAAGCCACGAAAAAAGGAACCTGCCAACAGCAAGGTTCCACGAAAAATGGGTAGTCTCCACCCTTTCACCGTCTAACCTTAGCTGCCTCTCTGGACTGCTTTAAAGGTTTTTTACTATTCTATTATTTCTACTAGCACTTGTCAAGTAAAAACATGGTTACGTATGTGTCGTGATTTTTGAGAAATCCTAAATTTCCATATAAATACATGCAGATACACGAAAGGGCTAAACATTTTTGTATGCTCAGCCCTTGACAATGATTTTTTCTTATGCTATCATTTTAGTTGACTGAGTAATACAAGTGAGGTTTGTGTTACTCTGCGGAGTTGGAGGCTCATTTCCAACTCCTTTTTTCGTTGTTTTTATATCTCTATTATACCAAAATCAGGATAAATGTCAATTATTCCACGCCAAAAAAGCCCAAATCTCACTAGAAATTTTTGCTTATTTATATTTGTGTTTTCGTTAAAATTAGCACTTAAATTATTTCATCTTAAATATCTTTTCTATATTTTTATGTAAACGGGGAAGTTTGTAGTCTTTAGAGTCATTTTTAGGTCGAACACTATCCGCACTGATATGATCCAATGAAGTATACTTATCATAGTCCCTCTTCCATTCTCCAAAAAATAAATCTCTTAATTTTCCTTCACGTTCTAACAATATCATATTCGCTACGGCTATCCCACCTTCACTTGTCCAATACATCCCTCTATGTTTCATTCTATACGTTATTTTTCTATGCTGGCTCTCCATAATCCCAATACCTGACTTTGGAAGTCCTCTCATCTCCGCTGGTTTCGTATACTGAAAATTTCTAATTAATCTACTCGAATAATATTCAAATTTTTCTTGTCCTTCTTCACTACTAACCAAAGATTCTATAGTATCTAGTGAACGCCTTAATAATTTCTTATCATGCTCTCTAATAGCTTGAAATAAGTCTTCTCTCAACTCTCTCGGATAAGACTTTGTAAATTCTTTGATTTCTTTGTTCAAGTGATATTCGTCCCAAAAATGTTCATGCCTCTTAACATTAAATGATTTAGCAATTTCAGTAAATACATGTGGAGTATAACCCTTGCCACAGTCAGAATTGGTAACTAGTACAGTCTCATTTGTAATTTCATATTCATTTTCCAATAAATCTAACAATTCTCTACGAGCTAAGCGATTATCCAATCGGATAAGCTCTTTTTTATTTTCTAGCTCAAAACGATTTGGGCCAATCTGTTTAGAACCTGTATGGACTACAAAATGTGATAAATCCATATTCTTTTTTTCAGAATCATCTTCAGATGTTTTCACATATACACCATCTCCTTCTATGTAGATGATATCTGCTTTAATTTTTTCAATCTTCTTCTCTTCTTTAAAAAATCGATAATCATCCTTTTCTTCTAGTAATTGATTGGCTAATTTAACAACCTTATTGACGGTATCTTTAGTGACAGTTACATTATAAACCATCTCAATTGTCTCTCCTACCTGACGATAGGGTAGTTTTGTAGCTAGAACCGCAGCTTGATACAATAGTTCCTGTGAATGACGTACATTCTTTTCTAAGCCTAACATTTCATCAACTGGTATTCTACATTCACCATTCTTATACCAACGTTTTCTAGAAAAGGTCACTTCTCCAAATGTAAAAGCTACTGTACGTTCAGATTGATTTTTACAGCGATATCCTTTAGATCTCATACTAGAGCTTATCGACTCATCATACTGTGCAATATGCTGTAAAAAATTTTGTTTTGTCTTTTCTTGTTCCTGACTACTAAATCTCAATTCATCAAATTGTTTCATACAATTTTTCATTTCCCTTTCAATTCTTATGAAAATTGTATGATTTTTAAAACAAGTCATCAAATTTATTTTTGTTCCAAGAATAAAATAGGCTCTTTCTTTAAATTAAAATTAACGCCCTATTTATTATTGAAAAATACTAAAGTGATTTAATTGGGTATCAGAAATTCAACTGTTTCTATTTCAATATAAAAATAAAAGCCTGATATAAGAACCAGGCTCAGTACGGTTATCAAGATTATTATCTCGCAACCAATAGAAGGTATTTTACAACAAAAAATAACAGACTTTATAATTATATTTATATTTATGTTTATATCTGTAAATATAATTACAATCACTTTGTGATATCATAAATACCACCATGTACTTTCCCTTCTCTCTGCTAAGAGTCTCGTGATTAAATCCATAATTTCTCCTCGTAGCAATCAGATATAGTTATATCTGTTTTTTTATTGTAAACTTTCTAGCCACCTATCAAGATAATCTGATGCAGACTTTGCTCCGGCTGCTTTAGCAATCTCATCTAATTTTTTCCGATTGCTTGGTTTCAAAGTAAACTGGAATTGCTTTTTGCGTTCAAAACTTTCAAAGTTGGCTACATCTGAAATCCGCTCAGGTTGATGGGTTGCTTCAATAATCTGTGAAATCTCTTTTTCTTTTGGTGTGAATGCCATAACAATCTCCTTCTAATTATATTTATAATTGTATTTGTGTTTATAAATATAATTATATTGTATCATAAATTTTTGAAAAAGTCTGCCCCAGCTCAATGAAAAACTTTTTGTGTTTTTGATAAAGCTCAGGATTCTTCTCCATATCTGCAATAGAAATTTTATCAATCGTGGAATGATTGAATAACTCTTTTGCTGGTACAATTCCTAGAAGGTTATCTGTTCCCTTTTCTTTAGCTTCAAGTCCTAGGGCTTCCAGTAACTCTCTTGATGACCCATAGTTTGGTCGGATCATATTTGCTAAGAAATATAACTCAGCAGTAATGTATGATTCTCTTGTACGATAGTCAATTACATCCTTTCTGAATGCTTCTAACCGAGTTGATAAATTGAATTTGGCATTATAACCAAACTCTGAAGGAGTCAAGGGACTAATAATAGCATGACTGACCGCAACAGCATTTTTAGTAGCTGTCGCAAAGTCTGGTCTACAATCAATCAAGATATAGTCAAACTGATCCAACTTTTTCTTTTCGTAGTTATCCTCTAGCCAAAGATAAAGTAACATATTTTTCTTATCGCTGTTCTCCAGATCTCGTTCCACCGTATCAAGTTGAACTGAACCTGGAATGAGACTAACATTTTCCTTGACTTGCTTAATATCCACATCGCCTCCTTTAAAAGCATTGGCAATTGTATTCTTGCTCTCATAGATATTGTAACACTGAGTCAAATTACACTGATGGTCTAAGTCTATAAAGAGAACCTTATGACCTTTCTTAGCCAACCATTCCCCATAATTAAAAGTTAAAGTCGTTTTCCCAACACCGCCTTTGATAGCGGCAAATGTGATAATCTTCATTCTATTCTCCTTCTCTTTTTCTATACTTCTATTATACCATTATAATTATATTTGTCAACATGTTTATAATTATATTTATAATTATTTTTTTACAATGAAGTTTCTCTATCCTTACGCTGCTCCACATTTTTCTCAATGTCTTGATGTAGCTTATAATCTTTTGTAATTGATTCTACTCGTTGATACAAAGCCTGGCGCTCAAAGGTAGCCTCCTTAACAAGTTTATCAATCTCAGCTTTGCGAGTGCTAGGATCTACTCTCAAGCCTTTCAAAATATCAATAGCTAGTTTCACTTCCTGAGGATCGCTTGATTCCAATGCAAGAAACGTAGACTGAATTTTATTAAGCTCACCCAAGCGTTGATCTAATTTATCAAGCAAGTTATCTACTTCTTCCAGTTCCTCTTCAAAACGATTTAACAATTCATCAAATTGCTGTCCTTCTGTCACTCCATGAGCAGATAGATAATTATATTCACGAACAAGCTGATCCAAACTGGAGATTTTCGGATTTTTACGGACAATCATTTCTCCGTTATCATACGACAACTGAGAAGCGACTGTTTCTCCCTTCATATACCGATTCTTATCAGCGTGTTCAGGATTAATAAAATAGTAGAAATCATTTTTTCTGATAAAAATTTCATAAGATCCATCTTCTGATTTTTCAATTTGATGAGCTGGAATAAGAATGGTTCCCTTATTTCTAATCCCAAATTCCATTTCAAGATAGATTCCATTTTTTGTTTCTTCCATCACCTGCCATTCTTCAACTGTGATTCTCATTTCAAAATCATCTTCTCGTTCTGCCACCATCTTTTCATATTCAGATTTTATTTCATCAACAGATAAGGTCACCTCGTTAGCAACCACTCTCTCAGAAATTTTCTCTAAAGAATAATTTCCTTTTTTTGACAAAGTGCGATCCCTAACATTTCTGGTTTGATCCTGGTCAGTTAAACGATATTTTATTTCCTTCCCTGAAGTATCAACTATTAGATTTAAAGCTCGTGCCTTGATCTTAAAATCCTCTAAAGAAGTTGAGTGTTTCAAAAGAAAATCTATGCGTGATTTAATTTCATAACGAAATGAATTTTTCTTTCGGTAAGCATGATACGTTTTTCGATTAGTCCATAATCTCTCTTTGAGAATTTTAGCTCCAGCTAGGTCAGCGTACTTATTGGAAATATTAAATAGACTTCTAGCAGTATTTTTCTGCCAACGAAATTTGTTTAAGGTAACAGAGTTAGTTGAATTGAAAATAATGTGATTATGAATGTGTCCCTTATCCATGTGAGTCGCTATGACAAATTCATGTTGTCCACCAGTTAATTCTAAAATCGTTTTTCGACCAATCTCATGAATTTCTTGTGGAGTCAAATCATCTTCAGGAGAAAATGATTGGATGATGTGATGAGCCAACACTCGATTCGGATTTTGAATATCAGATAGTTCTTTTGTCCCTGTTCGTTGAGCCGCATTCTTTTTGGTCAATAGAAATTCTTCTGTTGCTGTACTCGCGTCTGTAATTCCATAAGTAGATACCAGTTGCTTGACTACTCGGCCATCTTTAACCACTGCTGGAAATTCAAGCTGTTCATCTTGTTCTAAGAAACTCGTTTTAGATGGATTCTCGATATAGCGTAAAGCATTATTTAAACTTTTCGTATCAGTCAGCTCGACCGTCTTTGCTTCGTCCTCAATATATTTTGTAGATCGTCCTAAAGAAGCTACTCCCTTTATCTGAAGAACTTTTGTTACAACCATCTGTCCTGTCCCTTTGTTTGATTTTCTTGTTTTTGGATAAACTGGCTGATTGTGTCTTTCAGATGTTTCTGCAATTCAAGAATCTGACTCAATTCATTGAGGCTAACTTGATCATCTTCGTTTACCTTTTTTGCGACCTGATTTATATTGACCCCTATTCGATTTATTTCCTTACGCAGTTCTCTCAATTCTTCAAAATTTAAAATTTTGACCTCGCCCATAATCAATAGGATTCGGGCAAAGGTATTAAAATTTGGCATTCCAGATTCTGCAACTTTAGTTGAAATAAACCGATTTTCTTCCTCAGTTAGTCTGATTAATTTTTGAACTGATCTTTTACGTTTTTCTCCATTTTCCAAAACATTACACCTCTATTCTGCTATTTTCTCTTGAGGGCCTCAGACCCCTTTTCTTCTGGCAAGATTAGCACTTGGATATCCAAATGCTGTTTTTAAAAAGGTCAAAGATAGTCAGGGTACCATCCCTGACTATTCTTGACTTTTTAAATCTTTGGGGAAATCCCCAATCCCCTAATCCCTGCAAGCAGGAATGTTATCCTATCACGAGGGAAAAGTTTAACTAAACTTTTAAGTCTTCTAGTAGAAACTCCATTGTATCAACTATCTCCATTTTAAGAATCTCGTCTTTTAGTTTTTCAAATCGTTCATCACTCATCCCTTCAATTTCTTTAAGTGCAATGGGATACATTTCTACTTCTTCTAGCTCATAGTTTGTTTTGATTCGCATATCTCTACGAAGAATATAGAGGCATTCTTTACGTGAAATGTGCTGATTGACTTCATTCACTTTTGGCGAATCTGTAGCCTCATCCTCAAAAAATATCTCCATTAAAAGATTAAAAGTTTCTTGTTTTAGATGTTTAATCATCTTCCGTTTCTCCTTTTTTGTTTTTCTTCCTACGAACTAATGCCTCCATTATTGAGGGCTGCTCAGGGACTTTTTTTCTTCCACCTGCTTTACAGCTTCCGCCTTTTGATTCCCCAACTGCTCAGATTTTTCTTTTGCCTGTTGGAGTTTATCAGCAAACTTATCTTTCGTAACAGTTTTATTTTTCACTAATTCTAACTTAGCATCCATCCGATCAATCAAACTTTTTGCTTCCTTCTGAACAACCTGCAGTTGTTCTACCATATCTTCAAAACCATTTTTATCTTTTGCCCAAATAGCCAAATATCCAAAACTGTAGCTACTCGTATCAAAACCAAAATGATTAGCTACGACATAAGCGACACTTTCAGCTTGTAATTCTTGCTTACGATATTGGTCGTCCCCATATTGGGCATTGCTTCCTCTATGTAAATCTGCATGAGCCATTTCATGAAAAATGGTTTTTAGAATCTGTTCTTGACCCTTTAATCCTTTTGAAATAACAATTCGATTTTCATCTGGAGAGTAATAACCATTTGTGCTCTCTCTGTTAATTTCTTCAAAACTAATCGAAACCTGATTATCCATTGAAACAGCTTTGGCTGCTCGGTACAAATCTTCATAATCTTTAACATCTCCAGTCAATTCATTAATTGCTTTTGGCAATTCTTTTCCTTCTGTTTGAGATACATCAAAGACATTCCCTAACTTGAATCGAGTAACTGTGACTTCCTTCTCTTCCATTTCATTCTCAGATGGAGAAAAACTCAACTCATTTTGATTAGCAGAAATCTTAGTTTTCACTTGATACGGAACCCAAATCTTCAGAGCTTTTGAGCCCTTTTTAACTGTCCTGTCAAAATCCGCTTTCCATTTATTAAAACTTGCAACACGAGAAACATTAGGATTTTGCATCTTCAGCAAATGAATATTGTTGAGTGAGTAGTTGTGAAACTTACTCATCGTTTCCAAGAACGATTTAAACTGTTCTGAATCTAAATAGTTCTTCATTCCCTCTTTCAAGTGTTCAGCTAAAGCTTTTGTATCTTTATTTGCGACTAACTGGGAAATGGTTTGTTCTGAACTGTTAGCAGCAATTGCATCGGTTATAATAGCTCCAGTTTCCGCTTCAACATCTGTCCTTCTTTCTCTATCTTCCTGTTTTTTATGAAGGTTAGAAGCATCGTTGTATGGATCTGTTCCTTGCAACATCTCATCAGAATTGGAAATACCATCACCATCCAAATCACGATCCCTCTCATCTTTTCGGTTATACTGATAAATTTTTTCGTATGGATTATCTGGTGTATTTTGCGAATCTTTGACTTGTAATTTTTCAAGTTCTTCTCGAACATTGGCAATAGTTTGTTCAACTTTTTCTGATAAATCATTCACTTCTTTTTGCCATTTTTCTACAAGAACTACTTGTTCCATTGGAGAATCCTTAACTCCCAACTTCTCAAACCAAGCAGATAGATTTTCGACCTCAACACTATCCATTCCATCAAAAGAAATAAATCCTAGACGACTATCATGACTACTATCTGTAAATCCAATTGGACTATTTTCCAAATCTCCAAACGGGAGTTGGGATAGAAGTTGATCTGCATAAAGAGCATCTTCCAAAGCGTAACTGAACTGAGAAATATCTAACTCACTCGCCAATCTCTCCAGATGATACTGATTGAATAATGCCCCATCTATCTTCATCAACTCTGGATGCTCTCGCATTTCTCGTGTACCAAGTCTTTCTTTGTGAGCGATTGGGTTAATCTCATCCCCAATATCGTAACGAATGCCATCCTGAATCAGTTCACCATCAGGGCTGTACAAGGCAAATTGAACCTTTGTAAAAGGGGTATAGGAAGCACCTTCTACCTGGTTCATTCGATTACTTACACTCGCATGATGTTTATCGTAATAGATATTATTCTGCTTATATAGCTCTTTCGCAAAAGACTGATAATCAACCAACTCTGCTTCACTAAAAGGTAAAATTGGCCCACCATCATGCTTTTCTGCCCATTGAAGGCGGACATTGTAGGTATTTTTGTCAATCTCATTTGGTTGAATTGCCTCAAACAAGCCATTTTCCATAATCGATTGCAATTCTTTGCCATCATTCTTGATGTAGTCCTCGTTTATCGATAGCTGTTCGATTCGACCGTCGCGGTCACGAAAAACACCAAGAATTATCTTTTCTTTTCCTTCTAGCTCATATGATAATGTTTCTTTTACTTTCATCAAAGAAGCAGGAACTCCAATCCCATCAATATCTCTTAGTGCAAGCAACAAATCCTTATCCTCAGACATAATTGCTTGAGATAAATCAATACGATTGAATTTTTCAATTTGAGATAAATCATCAAAATAGAAAGAACCTGCATCAATAATTGCTTCAAAGTCAGGTAACACTTGTAGTTTTTCAAATGCGGCTCCCCTATTAGCAATCATAATATTATCAAATTCCCCTCTTCCCTCCACAAAATCAAGTAGTGTTTGTTCTGGGGTTTGGTCATCTTTTATTGGAGCAATTCCTGTAAGGTGCATGAAATTCTCTTTATAAAAAGAAACAGATACTACTTTAATATCTTCTTCATCTTTAAAAAAATAGTACACCTTACTATCTGCTAGCGTATCTAAATACCAATTAGCTGTCTGTTGCAATTGAGGTGCATAACGATTCAACTTTCGTAATTCATTTGCTTTAATTGGGTGATAATTCGGTTTATAAATTGACTTATCCGCATCCAATATAGTAAAATGAAGTAAAGATTGAGACTGAGTTTGGTTCGGTGACGAGCCATCCAAAGGTTGCGATTGTTTCGCTTCAGGTAGAGGTGCTGCCTTCTGATAAATCTCAGAAAAATCCCCGAATTCGTTCTCAGTCTTCTTTATTTGCTCTTGAAGCTTCTCAAGAGCTTTTTCTATGCTCTGATTTTCTTCCAGCGCTCTACTAGAATCTCCAATAGGATCGGAAGGCTTTTCATAGATTACCGTTTTATCTCCATCAATGACCATCTGTTTTTTAGGTTCTACTGAGAAGCTAATATTATGCCAGTTTTGCCTCAGCCATTCTGCATCTTCGGAGGATAAATTACTAGTGTCTATGTTCAATTCAGAACTCTGATCGTCTTGCTTTTTTTGTTTGGACAGTAACTTGTTTACTACCTCTTTTTCCTCCTTCGTATTAGGGAGATATTGAGATGATTGTTCAAATTTTCCTTCTTCTGTCAGTTCGAAAGCAACTCGACGTAACCCTTTTACAAAGTAGATATTGGGATGTTCAGCCCATTGTTTGACCTCTCCAGAATCAATTATATCCTGTGTTTCTGGTTGAATAACGAATCCGTCATCTTTTTTAGAACTACTTGGTACATCCTCTGCTTCATACTTAGTCCCATTATCGTACGATTCTGACATAGTATTTTCTCTCCCTCTCTCTTGATGAATGATTGTTTGATATTTTTGACGGACTTCCTCCTTTGTCAGCTGGACATCTGACACAAAGGCTTTTACATCCTGTGTAGTTAGCTCTTGCGCTTTTGCAAGAGCTAGTTCCTTCTCAAAAAAGCCCTGGTAATGCCAGGACTTTTCATCTGCTATGTAAACGTGCGCAAGTTCCTTAGGAGCTTCATTCTCCCTCTTCAGGAAATCATTCCAATCTTCCTTCTCCTGGTCTCTATGAAGGATAGGTGGAATCGCAATCTGTACTGGAATCCCCTTTTCCTGCAGACTAGTTATAAATTTATGGCCAGCCATATCATTATCTACAGCCAAGGTAATCATATCCTGATGCTGACCGTCTTTAAAATAGTTTGTTGTTCTGACTACTAATTCTAGAGCTTTCCCTGTATTCTGATTGATTTGATAGGATTTATCATTTATCTCTGCGTACAATTCCATGAACCGTCTACTAATAATCCCATCTTTTACTCCATCCATAGCTACTAAGCGAACATCCTGAAGCCTATCCTTATGAAGCTCATAATAGCTCATTAGATCGATTGGAGCTTCCGCAAAGATCAAACGTTTTGGTGTTCCGATATCAATTGAAAATCCTAGTTGTCCGTCTGAATTTCTCATAATTTGTTTTAGGCGTCCACGTTCAGGATAGTGCTCCCGATTCTCTACTATTCCCTGAAGACTCGCTCCAGCTAAAAAGCCTGTGTTGTCCTTATACTTAAAGACAATCACAGGCTCAAAATAGTCTCCTTTTTTTCGAATTGCTTCCGCTATACTCCCTTGGCTAATAAAGAAGTTAATCGTATCATCTGAAAGGCCTCTCTGTGCCTTCAAATAGCTTCTAGAGGCGCTGAAATCCTGACGCTCATATCTTTCCAAGTGATAGCTAAAAGGTTCTTTTGTGGCCGTCTGAGCTTCTACATCGACTGCCTTAAATTCTCCAGTTTCTAAAAAATGCATCGCTTCCTTGTAAGAAACACCTCGTATGGTTTGAACTAACTGAATGACATCTCCAAATTCAGTTCTTGAGTTCCAATAAAATTCATTTTTCTTTGTATCTATTACAAACGAATCATGTTCTACCCAGTTATAGCTATGGCTCCCTGTACGCTTTAACTCCATACCTAGTTGTTCTGCAACAGAAATAATAGATAATCTTTTGGCTTCTTCTTTGCTTAACACCATTTGTTATCCCCCTAAAATGAAAATTCTGGATCTTCTTTTTCTGCTACTATATCTTGTGTCTGTTCTCTCTCAAGTTCTTCTGCTTCTACAAAGCGTTTTAAATCAGGAATATGAAGCTGAGCTTGTTTTAGCTTATCATGAACTAACAAGTTCTCATCTATATGATAGACCGCTTCCTGATGGCCATTAAATCCTTTATCTAAATCAATATCATCAAAGCGGATAACAGCCAACTCTGTCAAACTTCCCTTATACCAAGCTCCAATCTCACTTTCAAGATAGAATCGAACGGATTCTCTATCTTCCGTCTTTGTATCCCGTAAATAAGCTAGTTCCCAGCTTTCTCCTTGAGAATAACCAACGACCTCTTGAATGATTAACTCCTGATTATTAGTGTCTAAAATCTGGTTAATATCTCCTAAACGTGGTACTAGAATTTCCTGAGCTAATGAAACGGCTTCTGTACGATAGTTGAAAAACTCATATTGTTCCCTATCATCTACATAGTTCCTAACAAAGTCTGAATAATGAGGGAAATGTTCCTGAAAACTAGGTGAAATCATTCCATAGATATAGGCTTGTTTTACTGTTTCAAACTGGGCTATTTGATAATATGAGCGGTCAAGCTTGCCCTCTTGATTCAATAGTTCCTTGATATTTTCTGGAAGTTGAATCGGTTCTGAATCTGGCCAAGTTTTCTTAGAATAGTTTATTACTTCTTCGTAAAGAATGGTATCGATCTCTGGATTCTCCATTTCAAGCAAAGTATCTACAATTTGAGCTGATTCTGAAAGATTGGAACGATAATCAGTAATCAAGCCATCTTTACTAACCTCCCACTCCTCAACCTGAGCATTTTCTGGAGTTCGTAGTAACAACACCTCCTCAGCTTCCGGATCAACTCCAATGACCTGATCGCCATTGGGTAGCTGATCCATCTCCAATTCTTTAATCTTAGCATCTAATTGATGATTAACCTGAAGCAAGTCTTGTTTCAAGTGAAATAATTCTTCTGCGTTGGCTTGTAATTCCTCAAAATACTCTCTGGAGATTTTCACTGGTTGAACCAATAAATCTTTGTCTCGTTGCTCTCGAGGGTATGAAAACAAGTAGGGAGCGACTTCTTTGAAGTCCTGGTAGTTCATCCATTTTATAGATTCTGTAACAATCATATTTTGGACATCAACGACATCTGTATGAGGAGTAATCCAACCAGCTAAAGCCAACTCTTTTACTGCTTCAGATAGGGGGTATGAAGGGATATGTTCTAAAATCCCCTCAAAATAACCAATTCCTCGTGCAGTTTCTTCCTCAACTTCACGCTTCATTCGTTTAAATTGTTTTTGTGGTAATGTATTCATTCTATTTCATTTCCTTTCTTTCTACTATCTAGTTCTTAGTTTCTATATAGCCAAGTTCGTCTGTAGAAAAACCAACAATCTTATAGAATCCTATGGCTCCAAAAGTTTCTAATAAATGAGTTTCCGCTACCCTTTTAGCTGTATTAAAATCACGAAAAAAACCTGCATGAGCTAAATTTTCATGCCAGGTTATTTTTTCGCCTTCCTGATGCAGCCACACATACTGATCCCAATTTATAGCAATTAAAACGCAATAAGAGTCATAAAATTCCATTAGATTTCCTTTCTTTCCTAACTGACTTTAAGAGGAACTTCCTCAACTTCCTTAATCCCAATATGAATAACATTTTCTTCCCCAACCTGGTCTTTCCACTCATCAATATCACTCAGATAGCGCTTGTATCGATACCAATTATCATCATTTGGGCCATTGCTTAGGAGATTGGCTCTTGGATGCGTATCCAGGTTAAATTTTTGATCTCGAAAGACATTTTGTTTGGATAGGAAGAGTAGGGCTTCTGTTGTTCCAATCGTAGCCACCTCATGCGGTGTCAACAGTTCTCGACCAATTTTGGAGTTTTGCTTAGAGCTGCTGGCATTTCTTCCCCTGCTCTCGCTATAGTTCTGATCATTCAAAGTCTGCTTACCAGATCTCTCAGATAAAGCTTTCAAAGTATCTGGATCATTTGTTCCCAGATAAAGAATAGCCCCACAGTTATTGATAATCGTTTTCGTGTTCTCTTTACCGTATAATACTTCAATCTGACTTTGAGATTGAACCATCATTTTAATAGAGATTTCTCGAGACCGAATAACAGATATAATAGGGGGCAGATTAGGAATCTTGCCAATCTGTCCAAACTCATCCGCCTCTATCTGAACATGCAGTAAATCCTTTTTAGACTTTGTTGGATGCTCACCTAACAGGATTACATCTGCAGTCTTTATCAAGACATCAAAAATGGTACTAAAAAGAAGGGCTGACAAAAACTGATATGCTGGATCTACTTCTGGAATATGAATAAAAACTGCTGTTTTCTCAATGTTCCATTTTTCAATCTCCAGCGTATCCTTTTCAATAATCTTTCTTAGTTGCTCATGATCAAATACTGAGAAAGTTGTCGCAAAAATGGCATAAACAGAAACTCGTGTCTGACCATCAAAGTTTTTATTGAATAAATCCCACTGCCTGCAGGCATAATTCCCTGGTCTCCTTCTCTCCAGATCTTCAAACATCAATTCAACCGGACTCTCCGCTTCTGGATGATTCCTTCTCAATTCTCGAATCATATCTGTGACCTGCCCTAAATTAGGTAGATAGTGATCGAGCTGACCATCAAAATAAAGATAGCCAATTAGAGAACGCATGAGGAGTTTATTAGCTGCTGGCCAGAAAGGATCACTTTCATGACCATTTCTATTCAGAGATTCCGTGATTGCTTCAGCTACCCGGTCTATATCCATTTCATTATGAACATATCTAAAAACGTTGAAGCCATCTGAATTCAAGAAAGTAATCAGATCGAAAATCTTCATCTTATATCCTTTTTCTACCAGTGATTTTCCTGCTTCATGAATCAAAATCCCTTTGGTATCCGTTGTCACAAAGCTAGTGTTCCCTTGTAATAAATTCGGCTTTACAAAACTTCGTGTCTTCCAGTCACCCGTACCTCCATATACCAAGACATTTTTATTGATTTGATTTTCAAACCTCAAGCGGTTATTAAATAGTCCCATCTGACTGTTCTGGGTAAAAATCATATTCTTTTCAGGTTCTTCGTCTCGGAATCTCATCAACTCTTCTCTTGTCGCAAAACGAGCTGATCCATGTTCTTCTCCATAACGGTAAGTCCCTGTATCCGATACTCTCAAATACAGCAGAAAAGCAATCAAAAATCCGCCCATACCAATTAATAAAGAAGCTGGAGTAAATTGAAAATCGAACCAAGACTTATCGTTCAGATGATCGCTCATCCAGTTAAGCTTTCCAAATCCAAATACATCTGTTACTGAATCAGTATCTGGTGCCAACAGCCATAGTTTAAAGAACCAATGAAAGAGGTAGAATAGACCAATTCCTAACAACAAATACGGTCTAAGTCTCCGTTTCTTCTTTTCTGTAATCACTTCATTTTTCCTCCAATCTGTGGTTCGATATTTTCTGGAAGAACAAACTCCTTCGTATGAATGTTTACCTGGAGGGAAGAAATTTTCTCTTGTTCCACTGCTTTGAAATGTTGCAATTTCTCCTCAAAAGAAGTCGTTTTCCCATTTTTAAGATTTCGCTCATTGAATCCTTTAGGATCTCTTGTGATGCCTTCTAGGACATCCTTAAAGGCCTGTTCGACAACTCCTTTATCTTTTGCATTGAAAGCAAGAGTTGTCTTACCATCAGGGTGTGTATAAAAAGAAAAGCCAATCCCGTATTGGCCAAGTTCTTTTCGAACTGCCTCGAGATTGACTTCATTATGTAGTAATTGCTGGACTTCTTTCGTATCTGCCGTTGCCATGAATTTATTCCAGTCTGTCTCACCAGTAAAGAGGACATTTTCCCCTCTGGCCTGATACATTTCAACTGCCTTAGAGCTCACCAGGAAGAGTCCTTTTAAGATGATTTCTCCTGTCACAAGAGTTGCCCGTCCTAATTGGGCTACCACTTGTTCTTGTTCCATTTTAGCTCACCTCTTCAATTTTATAATAAAGATCCTTCAGTTGACTAGCTTGTTTCTCTTTGGCAAGAATCTGTTGTCGCAACTCATTGATTTTGTTTTGGCACTCATTAATTTCCTCGTTTGCTTCCTTAATAAACTCTTCATTAGACTGAATTTTATGTTTAATAGATTGCTTATAAGTAACCGTCTGAGCCTCAAAGCTATCAATAACCTCTGAAGGTAAATTTACTGAAGTCACATGAGAAAGGGAGAAGGAAGGCTCAACATTACCCTTATCTTCTTTAACAGAAAGAGGTATTTTCTCTTCCTGCGTTGATTTTTCAACAATAGAAACTACTTCTTGTGTAGGCATATCTTGTGAAGCTTCTACTAGTTCTTCCTCTTTTTTATCCAACCTACTGAAGTCTTCTGTAGTCCATTCACTGGAAGAATGGGCATTTTTATCTTCCAAAGGTACTTCCTCTCCAACCTCATCTTGAGGCTTCTGAGAAACTAGCTCAGCAATTATTTGACGAGCCATATTCGCCTCTCTCTTTACCGTTAGTTCTTCTAGTTCAGGTTCTGGTTGAGATTGGGATTCTCGTTCGGCTAGTAAGGAGGTATTTTCTTTATGTTTTTCTAAAAAATGAAGCAAACCTCTCTTTTTCTTCCCAACACTCGTACCAAAATTTTCCAGCAACTGATCAATGATTCCAATAAAAGGTATGTCAAGACTTTCTTCTTGTAAGATTTCACCTTCAGAATTAAGAGAATAAAGCCGATAGGTTCCGGTTATTCTATTACTCTTCATTCTCTCGTTGATGATTTCTAACTTTGAAAACAAATCATCTCGGTGCTCAAATGTTTCCTCTTGATTAGTCAATTGATTAATAATTTTATACATGATTCACTCCTTGGTTACTTGATTGTGCTGGAAGAATGAGTTCCTTCATTTCCTGATAGGATAAGCCACTCTCTTCTGATATAGCGACGAAAAGTTGTGCTTCAAAATCTTTTTCTTGTGCTATGTAATTCTTGATTTTTTCATCTGCTTCTTCTTTTTGTCGTTGCGCTTTTTCCTTATCTTTCCTAACTTTTTCAAGCTTACCTTCAAGTTGTTCTATTTTTTTACTCATTCCGTTCTCCTTATTGATTACTACTAGTTGCGGTTGTTGGTTCAGAAGATGTAGGTGTTGCCGTTGATGTAGAGGAAACTGGAGTCGAGCTTGAACTGCTAGTATCTGTATAAGTTCCTATACTTTGTCCTCTCGCTTCAGTCAATACGATGGGCTCTATTTTATTGATCAATAGTTTCCCTGCTTTTTCTACGTAGGTCAACCGAATTGTCGCCTTAGTGCTACCAGTGAGCCCCTTAGAAGCCCTATTGTCTTTCTCTGTTAAGGTGGTACTAGTATATTGAACCTGAGCTAAAGCAATTTTATGTTGTTTATCAATGTATATAGATCCTGATTCAAAAGCTTGGTCAACCACATACCCCTTATAGGTCTGATTAACTGGTTTCTGTTCTTCTTGAATAGTTTCCTGATACATGGAATCTGTCATAAAAGGCTTATAGCGTGGTCTATTCTCTTCTAAATCCTTCTTCGTATAGTAAGCAATCAAAAAATCTTCAACCTGTTGCTCAGAAAGAGAAAGTTGTTCCTGCTGTTTCTCTTCTTTATCTTGCTTCACCTCTTCCTGTCTTTGACTAGTCTGTCTCAAATTCTGTTGTACTTGAGCAATAGAATAACCCAATACAATACATAAAACGGCAATGAATCCCATAAAGAGTCCCTTTACCATTTTGATTAACTTTTGATTATACATTCTTTTCCTTTCTTATTTAGGGGTAACAAAATAGATACCTGATTGTGGTTTCAAGGTACGCCAACTTGATACATATAAACCACCAAAATTCATTTCTGAAACTAAGAAGCTACCATCGCTATTAACGTACTCACAAAAAGCAACGTGACCATAGATTGGCGATGCTCCAGCTACACCATTCATGAATACAGCTGCAGAACCTGGTTTAGGAGTCGTTGAAATGTCATATCCTTGCGCTTGGCCACTATCAACCCACTGATTGGCATTTCCTAGATAGGGATAAATGCCAACTCCAATTTGAGCAAAGCGATTATAAACATACCAGGTACAATTCCCTAATTCATAAGCGTTACCTGAATAGCCTTGTCCTTCTAAAAGTGCTTTATCCGTAGGAAGTCCATAAGGTAGCTTATCTTTATATTCTGCTGGAACTTGCTTGCTAGAAACACCTGTTGAACCTCCTCCTTTATTTTTTAAGAAATTTAGCCATTGACGAGCTGCATTTTGTCGTTCTAGAAGCTTATTACCTGGTACTCCCAACCAAGCGTTCAAGAAGTCCTCCGTAAGAGCTTCTACGGATCCAGTAGATGTTACAATTCTTCTGAATGCTGCACGTCTAGTTGGATCATCTTCCTCCAGAAGAAATTTTGTTTGGACTTCCGCAGACCAAATATCTCCATTCACAGATTTTGCAAAATTCCACAACGCAAGAGCACGAGGGCCAGTAAATTGACCAATCCCAATTCCTATATAGTGCAAACCGTTGACTAGATAACCTCTTTCATTTAGAGGCAAGGTAGGGTACATAGCTTGAAAGGCTCCCCAATTACCAACTAGATTTTCTGCAGTTGGTTCTTTAGCAACTTTATCAAACTGATTATTGGTTAGAAAGTCTGTTTCATAGCGTTTAAAGGTGATGGAACTCTCAATATCAAATCCTCCCAAAACGGCTGCGATTCCTTCATCTGTTGCTTCTGGTATATTTTTTTTGATTGCATCCGCAAAAGCTCTTGCACGTCTTCCTTTATCTCCAGATGTTTCAATATTACTGACAACAGACGTTGCTTGGGTATATTCTACACGCTGGAAGTAAAAACCGACATTGACATAAGTCCAGCTCTTCTTGATATTCCCATCTTTATCTTTCTTATTTGCACGATCATGTTCTAGCTTTTGATAATAAACAGTTTGATTTCCTTCAGGTGCTACCTTTCCAATAATATCTCCAGCTTTGACGTGATCACCTGTTTTATAGCGAATCGTATCTACGTTCTTATACAGAAACTTTGAATCCTGATCACTAATTTCTATGTCACTCCCCTTAACTTCAACTTTCCCATCTAAAACAGCTAACAGAGACTGACCTCCTGAAGCCTGCAAAACAGATCCATTAAAAACTTCCGTCTTCGTTTTATATCCAAAACGCTCAATAATCTGAAGTGGTGCTTGCGATTCAGGTTGGTCTTCTGTATAAAATGGATTATCTAGTTCTTGAAGCAACATATATTTTCCACTATCTCTAGCAATTTCTAAGAGTTGTTTATACTCCTCTAACTCGTCCTTATCAAGCTTATAGAGATTATTTTTGGTATAAAGCTCTTCCATCGTTTTAAGATTGTCTTTATCCCCATTTAAATTCTTCCATAAGGTATCTAAGTAAAGTTTCCCACGATTCTGTTGTGAAAAATATTTATTCCCGTCTATACGAAGCTTATCTGAAATATCATCATACTTATAATTCAAGTACAAAAGCGGATCATCAATTTTTGTCCAATAATCTACCTTGTCATTCGATTTTTCACGATCCAATTTTGAAAGATACAACCAGGTATCATTCATATCAAATTCATCTTGACGGGTAATTCCTGAACTACCGATACCAAGTATAGCCAGAAACAAAAGCAAACCGAAAGCAATCAAATAAGCCTTTAGGCTAAATGGATTTTTGATAATAGCTTGAAGCGGTTTAGAACCTACACGGTAGAACTTCCTCGCTTTCTTAGCAACTTTCCCTGTTTTAGAAGTAGCTAAGTGTTTTTTATAGGCCTGAATACGACGAGAGAGTTTTCCTTCCCAAGAAAATTCTCTTGGAGTTCGATTGAAACCTCTTCCTTTAGCCTTATTATAGGCTCTATTTCCAAGGCTATAGCTCGATTTAACCATTCCTTGGCCAAGTTTACCGCTATACTTCCCAATCGTTTTGATCCGTTTCCCTTGAATCTGAATATCCTGATACCGATATTTAGCTCGTGCTATATCTGACAGTGTATCATCCTGATGAGCAACAGAGCTAGCCTGTTGATTAGCAACTCGTTCTACAGATTGTTTTGCCACACGAAGAAACTTCTTCTTGCGTGAACCACCATTAGCCTCTTGAGCGACTTTAAAAGTTCTTTTAGAAGTTTTTTTCTCCAGTTTCGCCTTATCTAATTCCTGCTTAAGGAATGTCTGCTTTTTATTGTTCCTATCTAATTCCTGCTTAAGGAAGACCTGCTTTTTATTGTTCCTATCTAATTTCTGCTTAAGGAAGATCTGCTTTTTATTGTTCCTATCTAATCCCTGCTTAAGGAAGACCTGCTTTTTAATTTCCTCTGGACGAAGTGCCTTTCCTTCTTTTCCAAGATTTCTTCCTTGTTTCTGGATATTCTTGTACTCTTTTTGGATTCTCTTATACTCTTTTTGTATTTTCTTGAGCTTGTTCTTAGAAGCTCGAAATTGGCTTCGACTCTTCTTTACCAACTGACGTTTAGAGTTGGTCTGAGATTGTAACTTCGTAAGTTGTTTTGCGCTATCTTGTTGAACCGTTCGGTAATTCTTACGAACTTTTTCTAGCTTTCGATCTAACCTATGACCGATTGTTTTTGGTCTGCCTTTCTCCTGATCCATAGTGAGACTCCTAAGCGTCTGTTGCGACTAAGTTATACAACTTAGTATTCTTTGGTATTGGATTTTCAAATGGCACCACAACTGGCCCAGCTACGATTAAGCCAGTACCTTTAGCTTTTGGCCGTGCTAAGTAGCGAATCTGTTTATCAGTCAGATTGACAATCTCTTTTAGGATAGCCAAATCTTGGGGTTTTTGTTTGAGTAAAATCATAAACTCACTATTTGAGAGCAATTTCCGACCTTCTTCAACAGCAGCTAGCGTTTCTACGTTCTGGGTGATTCCTGTTGGAATCGCACCATATTTCCGAATCCGTGAATACAACGTAGTAAAGAAGTCTGCTTGAGCCTTATTTTTAAATAGAATCTGCATTTCATCAAAGTAAACCCATGTAGTACATTTCCCTTGATTCTCTACAATTTGATTCCAGATATAATCCTGAATAACCATTAAAGCAAACGGCTTCAACTTATGAGACAACTTCTTCAGATTAAAGATAACAAAGCGATGATTGAGATCCACGTTGGTATTGTGAGCAAAAATATCCTGAGAACCAGTTGTATAGGTCTCTACCGCTAAAGCTAAGTCTTGTGCTTCGGGTTCAGGTTGTTCTTTTAAGACCTGGTGCCACTCTTTTAAAGTTGGAGTATAATGATCTGTTAAATAACGCTCATAAGTCATTCCTGTTACGCGGTCAATAATCCCAATCTGGGCATCTGTTACCTCAGATAGAATCGATTCAAACAATCCCATCAACAAGTTTGCTTTATCCCCTATTGGATCGTCATCCTCATCATCCAAACGATCCAGATCTGGTAGATCCAAAAGATTGATATGTGTTTTAGAACCAATCGAAATATCCACCATCTGAGCACCGAAAGCACGGCCAATATCAGAATATTCATCTTCGGGATCCACGATGATAACTCGGTCTTCTGGATATTTCAGTAAAGTTGGAATAACTTCTCCACCCTTTATTGTTGTAGATTTACCAGAACCAGAGGAGCCAAGTACAACACCTGAACCCGTGTTCAAATCACGCTTTCGATCTAGTGTAATGATATTGTTTGATAACTGATTTTGACCATAGTAGCGAGCGAGTGAGCTTTCAGACTTCAAGTCCACGTTGGTAAAAGGAACTTGCGTAGCAATATTAGCTGTCGTCATCTTTCTCATAAAATTCTTCTTCACATTCAAGAAGCACTCCCCGATAGGTAGAATCGTATTCAAAGCCTCTTCTTGATAATAATAAAGATCTTCAAACTCTACCCCTAATTTACGTCCAGCACGCTTAATCTTCTGTTCGTTACGTTGTAGTTCCTCTTGGCTCTCTGCCTTAAAATACACTGCAATCAAACCAGAAAAGATTTTCTGATCATACTCAGTAATCTCGTCTCGCCACTTCTTGGTAGCTTCTGAGATTTCTTGGTCACGACCAGCCACAACCGCATCATCAAAGATACCAGATTGAGCGGCCTTACGTTTAGAACGAAGTTTCCCAATTTCAGCATTTGTTTCTGCATCGTCAATTTTCTCTAAGATTTCAACATTCTCATAAGGTTCTGCATGGATAGTAATAGCTAGTTCAAATCCTAGTGTTGTTAAATCCCGAATAAGACGATCAGACATCCAGTTTGGATAGCGGTGCGCATAAAGTACCTTGACCCAACTATCATCTATAATCATGCGTTTTTCTTGAAATTCAATCCTGTTTGGCGCAATAAATGATTTAGTGGCTAAACCTGTCAAAGCAATTTCTTTATAATCAAAATTGACATACGGGTTAGCTCGTAGTAACTCAGAAAAGACTTTTAAACGATCCAAACCATTCATATCCCTGAAAGTAATATCAGATTCCTGAAATTGAGTTCCTAGGGAAACTCCAATATCTTGTAGGATCAACTGAGCCTGTTTTCGGTCATCCGCATTCGTTGAAATGGTCACATACTTATGTACCTCGAAGTTGTTAGCATGTGTGGTAAATCGCTCCTTAATCATCTCATTTAGCTCCTCACGATAGTCGTCAAAACCATCATTTGTTTCTTCAAACAAGATATTCTGCAAGGAGTTATCCGATACTCGACGGTTAATGACTAGGAGCTGGTAGTTACTACCCTCATCCAGTGAATTAAGAGCATCCATCGTTGTATCGATGATACTCTCTTTTTCATCTTGTTGAGCTGTAGAGTAAGAAGCATCTCCCAACATAAAGCTACGAGAATACTTCTCACGAGCAATGTGCATTAATCCATCTTCATGTAGATGTGTGTAATTGATCGTATTTTGCGTCGTAGGTTTCATCTGACGACGCAAACGATCAATTTTTTTCTTTTCTGCTTTTTCTAGTTTTTCTCTTTTGCTTTTGAATAAACTCATCTTTCGTATACATTCCTACCTTTCCAAATTCTGTCTCATAAGTTCTTTGTTGGATTCGGAAAAAGAAATTGATTTTTTCTTTAATCCGCATTCGCTTAGTCATTCCCGTACCATACATTCCTCCAGGAACTACAAATAGAGCATCCCAAAGATAGATGTACCAATCAGGTAGACCAAAGAAGTAAATAGCAATTGTCCCTGAGACAGCTATTATCAAACACACGTATAGAACAAGCATTCTAGTAGTTAGACCAAATAGAATTGGCTTGTCCTCGTTTTCAAATTCTCTTAAAAATTCTGATCCAATTTTTTTCAATTAGTTTCCTTTCATAAAAAATAACATCTATCAATTCTAATTTCTCTAGACATGGATTATACTCCTAAAAGCTGCTTGGCTTTTCGACTAGATCCAACCATTACAAAGATATAGATTACTCCTTTGGCAATTGACGCAAAGGCTGTTCCCCAAGTACCATTGTCTGCAGTCGTAACCTTGAGAAGATCTGTTGCCACAATCGAATCGTATACAACAGAAACAATAATTAGGATGACACCAATAAGGGCCGAGGCTGCAAAGTATTTCAAGAAGTTAATCGTAACAGATCGCAACGAATCCATCATAAAGAACGCTACTAATAATGGAGCTAGGGCTTTAAGCATATACAAATCTAAGTAACGTAAGAAAACAATAATCCCTAAAATAATGTTAGCTACTCCACTTACAGCTTTCCCTACTAAAGTAATGATAGTTTTTTCAAATATTCCTTTTCCACCAGAAATATTAGAATCAATGGTTGCTTTAACAGTAGGTGTTACATGAGCAATTACCTTTACAATAATATTAAGTAATTCCAGAATAGCATCACAAATCTGAGATGAGGCAGAAATCATGATGAAAGCAAATAAGTACTTCATCAAGGCCTCTAACCAGATCTTTTGGGTTAGCGAACCTCCTCTGGACTTGACCATTTGTGACCACGATGCCATTTCAAACCAGAAAAAAAGACCTAAAAGGATATACCCAATAGGTCTAACGGCATCAGCCATTATGTTTACAGCTTGGTTTGTCGCAGAGCTGTAACTAGAAAGAGAGCTTGTCAGCTCTCTAATATCTAAATTCATAGGCTACTCCTAAAATTTTAGCTGAGACAGTGATGCAACGACTGCGGCCGCAATCCCTGCAGAAGCAACAGCTAAAAATGCACCATTAATCATAGAATCAGACCCATCATCTTGCCTTTGCTTATCTTTATTCTTTCTTCCTTGAATATAATCGACTGCACCATTCCAGATCCAGATAAGACCTGTGATTGTTCCAACTACACCTAGACCAGTAATAATTTTTGTAATAATTTCCATTTTGTTTTACCTCTTTTAATTTCTTTTTTCTTTAATAAAAGGCACTGCAGAGATTTCTACAGTGCCAAACACAATACTATTTTTATAATTCATCAAATTCTTCACGATAAATCGTCCGAACAGTAGCTACTAGAATACTGAGACCAATAATAACTGGAACTTCAAAATTCGGATATGGGAAAAATAACCCTCCTCCTTTTGGTGCATCAACCACTTGACCAGCATTAATAAGTGAATCATGGGACATTCCTAAAATATGCGGTGTATACCATCCAAAAATACTATCAATTATGTTTTCGCTTGGAAAATTGAATAGATGGTGAATAATTGCCATTCCGCCAATCAATACGATTGTTATACATATTTTAGCTATAACCCACAGAATAAACATACCAATAGTAGATTTCACAACATTAATACACCAAAGAATGATATAAAAGGGAGCTGTAAAAATCCTAATAAAAGCTAGCCATAACCAGGAAAAATCACTCCCTAATTTCATAACTCTACTCCTCCACAATCTACCGTAATTATAGCATAAATCAACAACCTTAACAATATTTTTATATTGTTTTTACATTATATTTTACTACTTTTTATTTAATTTCCTATAGATTATTACAGAGATTCCTAATACTATTCCAATGATTCCTGTCAAAGTCAAGAAATTGGATAAACTAGTTCCCGTATTAGGTAATACTTTTTCAGCTTGGGTTCCTACTTCGATAATTTCATTTACAGGATCTACTTTTTCAAGACTCGGTTTGTTTTCTTTTACCTCTCCTGTATCTGGGTCAAGATAATAAGTTGTCGTAATTGTTTCTCTACCTTTAACACCAGCTTGAATAATTTTTTCTTCACCTTTCTTTAAATCTTTATTTTCTCGTTTTTCAGTTTTAAATTCTGTTTCCCTAATTTCAACTTTTGGCTTAGTCCCTACTGAAATAACTTCGTCTACAGATTCAGTTTTTTCAATCTTTGGTTCATTTGCGGTTACTTCTCCTGTTTCAGAATTAAAACGATAGGTAATCTTGGTTGTTTCATGACCTTTGCTACCTTTTGTAACAACTGTCTTCTTACCTGCCTCTGACTCTTTGTCTTCAACATATTTTGTTTTATAATCCAAATCTTTAGTTGTGACAACAGGCTTTGTTCCCACAGAAATAACTTCGTCTATCGGTTCAGTTTTTTCAACCTTTGGTTCATTTGCGGTTACTTCTCCTGTTTCAGAATTAAAACTATAGGTAATCGTGGTTGTTTCATGACCTTTGCTACCTTTTGTAACAACTGTCTTTTTACCTGCTTCTGACTCTTTATCCTCAACATATGTTGTTTTGTAATCTAGTTCCTTAGTCGCAACAGCTGATTTGCTTCCTCTAGCCACTACTTTATCAACAGCTTCTTTGAGGACTTCCTCTTTTATAGATGGTTCATCTTTCGTTCGAACTCCTTTTTGAGTTACATAGGTTTTAGTAGTTCTTTTAATTCCTAGAACACCTTCGGTTACAATTTTTTCCTGCCCAAACTCTAACTCAGGATCTTCTGTATAAACAGTCTTAAAAGCTATATCAGACTCTGCAACATCTACATCTTGCCCCTTTGTACCTTTTGCGATTACTTTATCAACGGCTTTTTTAAGGATTTTCTCTGTGACAGTTGGATCCCCTACACGTTTGCCTGATTGAGTAACATAAGTCTTTGTTATTTCTGTTTGACCTACAGCACCTTCAGTTAGAACTTTGGTCTGTCCAATTTCTAACTCAGGATCCTCTGTATAAGTTGTGTTAAAAGGGATGTCTTCTGTTTTCACCTCAACGTCTGATCCTTTAGTTCCTCTAAGAACAATGCGATCAACTTTAGGTTTTGTAATAGTAGTTGAAATAACCTTACCATCTTTTAGAGAAACCAATTGTGAACCTTCACTACCAGCTTGCTTTTCTTTCTCTTGACCAGCAGCCAGCGATGGATCCTCTTCATATTTGGTTTCAAAAGCAATTTTTTCAGGTCTGAGAGTATTGATTTTTTCATCGACTTTTTTACCATCTACTGTTACAGAACCGCGAATACTACGTTCCACAGACGGTGTACCAGTAAAGGTATAATTAACAGTATAGGAACCATTATCCAAATCACCTGACCAAGAAACGGTATTATTGGTGATAGTTAGAGGAGTTTTTTGACCATTAGGAGAAACTAGTTCTGCTGATGTTAATGTCAAATCTGCTTCAGGACTAATAGAGACGGTTCCTTTTTGTTTAATAGTTTTATTAACAACTACTAGCGCTGTTGACTCAAATAATTTAGCAATATCTTCTTGACGATTAGGTGTGTCTAACTTAGTGAAGACTTTGATATTCGGATGTCCAGCTTTAACAAGTTGTTCATAAGAGTTTGTATTTTTACCATCTTTACTATCAATAACCGTCATAAAAGTTTTAGCATTCGACTTTGCCCAATCTGCAAAACTAGTATCAATATTTTCATGAGTATAATATGAAGACCAATCATCTGTAAACTGTAAAACTGAAACTTGTTTATTTTTGTTCGTTTGAGCTTTATACACATCCTCAAAACCTGTTCCTATTGGAAAATTCTTTGAAACAGAATATTTCTTTGATTCTAGCAACGGTGAAACATATGAACTAATTAAAGAGCTTGACAATGACATACTATGTACTTCTTCGTTCGAATTTAACTCTTTTAATAAATCGATAGCTTCCTTCTTTGTCAATAAACGTGTTATATCAGAACCTTCTCTATCACCAATTTTATATGAATCCTCAGTATTTGTACCATTAAAAGCCAACATGACATGGTCTTCATCCGTCAACTTATTCTCAATAACGTAAATCATGTCATTAATTTGTTGTTTACGACCACCAGCAACACCATTAGCTCTTTCAAATTCAGAATCAGACAAAGACCCTGATAAATCAATAATTTGAATCAAGTCCATCGGATCATGATAAGTTACTTGTGATTTACTAGTTGTTGTTGTACCCGAAAACTTTAAACTGTTACTATATCCATCCCCTTTCTCCTGTGCATAAACCTTTGTGGTTTCTACAAACGGTGTAACAACTTCAACTAAATTCGCAAATCCTAGAACTGTTAATCCTAAGATTACGATACAACGCTTTTTCCATTTTTTCATAAATTTTTAACCTATTCTTTTTTCTTTCGCATAGATAAAGCTAAAGCGATTGTTCCCATAGCCATTCCAAGAAGAGCTAAATTGTTGGAACTACTCATACCAGTATTAGGCAATTCCGCTTTTGAAACTTCTTCTTTTGGTTCCTCGGATTTCGGTTCTTCTTTCTTTGGTTGTTCTGGTTTTACCTCTTCTGGAGTATGAGTCACAACTGTATTAGATACAACTTCCACACCATTAACCGTATGACGATATGTATTTTCTACTGTTCCTGCTTGAATACGTGTCATTTGTAGATATACTTCTGCTTGAAACTCTGATGTCTCTAAAATTGACTTCAAGAACGTATCATCAAAGCTAATATCTACTTTACCTTTAGCCTTGTCTACTACTTGACTTGTGAACTTCGTTAATTCATCACCAGCTTTGAATTTTTGGCCATCACTTGTTTCAAAATCTACAGCTGCAAACACTTGATAAACACTCTGATAATCATCATGTGTTTCATCGTAATCATCGCTAAATTTATACTCAAACAACTGTTCTGAGCGATCTTTTGGAATCAAGGAACCAACTAGTTTATAATTAAATATTTGATTCATCTTGACCTCTTTTCCATCTAAACTTTCCTTGCTTAAATGGTCGATCACTACATCTTTCTTCGGTTCAATCTTTGGAACATTATTGACTACAGTTTCAGTTACATAGGCCATCCCAAAATCAATTTGGTAGGCTGTATTCTCATACTTACCACCTGTTTGACCCAATTCTTTCTTAACAGTCATTGGGTTGGTAATGGTCAGAACTTCTCCAGTTTGCACGTAGGTCTTGTAGAACTCCTCTGGATTCTCTGCCTCGAATACTTGAATCGCTCCTTTCGGAGTGAAATTGCTGGACTTCAAGGCTTCTTGTACACCTGATGGTGCCTTATCTAGACTCTCATAAAGAGCCATTTTCAAACCTTTAACTACTTGCCCTTTAGAATCCGTCACTTGTACACCGTCTTGATTGATGGTAACAGCTTCTTCTGGGTAATCATCAACGATATAGAACCCTTTACCAATACGGTCTTTATCTGCTTCAATGCCCTTGTATTGGCTATAATCTGCCGTTACCTTGTAGTAGTTGACAGAACCTGCCAAGACCTGTTTCCCATCGATGTTAACACCTGCTTTATTCAGATTCTTCTTGGTAGGTTT
>NZ_CAMHWI010000002.1 GCF_946188695.1 Streptococcus mitis
TTCCATATGATTCTTTCTAATGAGTTGTTTGATCGCTTTTCATTATAGGTCATATGGGACTTTTTTTCTACACAAAATAGGCTCCATAATATCCATAGGGGGTTACCCACTACAAATATTATAGAGCCCTTTTGATATGATATAATAGTTCTATGAGATTAGATAAATTTTTAGTTGCCTGCGCTGTGGGAAGTCGGACTGAGGTCAAAAACTTGCTCAAGGCTGGGCGAGTGACGGTAAATGGTAAAAAAGAGAAATCAGCTAAATTGCAGATTGATGAAGAAAGAGATGAGATTATCTTTGATGGGCAAGTGTTGGAGTATGAAGAGTTTGTCTACTACATGATGAACAAGCCCAAAGGAGTCATCTCAGCGACTGAGGATCCTAAGCACAGAACCGTTCTGGACTTGTTGGATGACTTGGCTCGGAGCAAGGAAGTTTTCCCAGTAGGACGCTTGGATATTGACACGCATGGTCTTTTGCTCTTGACCAATGATGGTCAGCTGGCCCATGCTCTTCTTTCGCCAAAGCGTCATGTGGACAAGACTTATCTGGCTCAGGTTAGGGGAATTATGACTCAAGAAGATGTAGAGACATTTGCCAAGGGAATTCCTCTCAAGGATTTTACCTGTCAGCCTGCTAAACTGGAGCTTGTGTCCATAGATACAGAAAAGAATCAAAGCAAAATCCGTGTGACCATTGCAGAAGGGAAGTTTCATCAGGTCAAGCGTATGGTGGCCTACTGTGGCAAGGAAGTAGTAGACTTGCAACGTTTGACTATGGGAACTTTAGTTTTAGATGAGAACTTGCAGCGAGGAGAATGGCGTCGCTTGACCAAGGAGGAATTGGAAAATCTTCTTGCTAGTATTGCTTAATTTGGTTTATATTCGAAAAAGGTGAGGGAGAATATCCTTGCCTTTTATGTTTTTCAGTTGCTTCCTTTGTGAAAAGAGTTATAATAGACTGTAGAATAAAAGGAGGAATCTATGAACGCGATTCAAAAATCATTTACTGATAAACTATTTGCCAATTATGAAGCAAATGTCAAATACCAAGCGATTGAAAATGCTGCCAGTCACAACGGAATTTTTGCAGCCCTAGAACGTCGCCAAAGCCATGTAGATAACACACCTGTTTTCTCATTGGATTTGACCAAGGATAAGGTTACTAACCAGAAAGCGTCTGGTCGTTGCTGGATGTTTGCGGCTCTCAACACCTTCCGCCACAAACTCATTTCTCAATACAAACTAGAAAATTTTGAGTTATCACAGGCCCACACATTTTTCTGGGATAAGTATGAAAAATCAAACTGGTTCTTAGAGCAAGTGATTGCGACTGCAGACCAAGAATTGACGAGCCGTAAGGTTAAATTCCTACTTCAAACACCTCAACAAGATGGTGGTCAATGGGATATGGTCGTTTCTCTCTTTGAGAAATACGGTGTCGTGCCTAAGTCAGTTTACCCTGAGTCTGTTTCATCTAGTAGCAGCCGTGAACTAAATGCCATTCTCAACAAATTGCTTCGCCAAGATGCTCAAATCTTGCGTGACTTGCTTGCTTCTGGTGCAGACCAAGCGACTGTTCAAGCTAAGAAAGAAGACCTCTTGCAAGAAATCTTTAATTTCCTTGCTATGTCATTAGGACTTCCACCACGTACATTTGACTTTGCTTATCGCGATAAAGATAACAACTACCAAAGCGAAAAGGGCATTACACCACAAGAGTTTTACAAGAAATATGTCAATCTTCCTCTAGAAGACTACGTTTCTGTTATCAATGCTCCAACTGCTGACAAGCCTTACGGCCAATCTTACACAGTTGAGATGTTAGGAAATGTGGTTGGTAGCCGTGCAGTTCGCTACATCAACGTGCCGATGGAGCGCTTGAAAGAATTGGCAATTGCCCAAATGCAAGCAGGAGAGACTGTTTGGTTTGGTTCAGATGTCGGTCAGCTCAGCAACCGTAAAGCTGGAATCCTTGCGACAGATGTTTATGACTTCGAATCAAGCATGGATATTCAACTCACTCAAGACAAGGCTGGACGTTTGGATTACAGCGAAAGCTTGATGACCCACGCTATGGTCTTGACAGGTGTGGACTTGGATGAAAATGGGAAGTCAACCAAGTGGAAGGTTGAAAACTCTTGGGGAGATAAGGTAGGTACAGATGGTTACTTTGTTGCCTCAGACGCTTGGATGGACGAATACACTTACCAAATCGTTGTCCGTAAGGAATTGCTGACAGCAGAAGAACAAGCTGCCTATGAAGCAGAACCAATTGTGCTTGCACCATGGGATCCAATGGGAGCCTTGGCCGAATAAAAGTATAGAAAAAAGGAATCAGATTTTAGAACCTGATTCCTTTTAAGTTGCTTGATTACATGATGTGAAGAACATGTGCCACAATACCCACTGCGAATAGTGCAAGGATAATAGTGATTGGAGATACTTTTTTCTTAAGCAAGTACATGCAAAGGAAAGTAAGGAGTAGTCCTGATAGTCCAGGGATCAACATATCCAAGTTTTGTTGGAAAGTAGTAACTTTTTCAGGTGTTTGAGACAATCCTTGTCCTACTTGTGCGAATGCTTCTTGAATACCTTTAGATCCTTCTGGCAATTTATCCCAATGGATATAAGCTTTTTCATCTAGTTGAACTTTGGCAACATCGAAAGCAAATTTAATATTTACCCAACGTTGAACAAGGACAGCAAGAATGAACATACCAAGGATAGAAGCTCCTTTAGTGATGTCTTGAAGGATACCGCCAGACATATCTTTAGTGATTTCTGATCCAGCCTTGTATCCAATCTCTTGTGTATACCACAAGAATGACATACGAATCAAGTTCCAAAGAACGAAGAAGAGGATTGGACCTAAGATATTACCAGTAAGGGCAAGTGAAGCACCGAGTGATCCAAGGATTGGGCGTACTGTAAACCAGAATACTGGGTCACCGATACCAGCAAGAGGTCCCATCATACCGATTTTAACCCCTTGGATAGCAGCGTCATCAATTTCAACACCGTTAGCACGTTCTTCTTCAAGTGCAAGAGTAACCCCCATGATTGGAGCGGCTACGTATGGGTGAGTGTTGAAGAACTCAAGATGGCGTTCAAGAGCAGCGATTTGATCTTCTTTTTTAGTGTAGAGTTTTTTAAGAGCTGGAATTAATGAGTAAGCCCAACCCAAGTTTTGCATACGTTCATAGTTCCAAGAACCTTGTAAGAAAGTTGAACGCCACCAAACTTTTTTACGATCTGATTTAGTTAATTGAAGTTTTTCAGTCATGATGTTTTCAGTCCTTTCTTATCTTAGTAGTCTTCTAGGATATCGCCGATTGGGTCGTTAGAAGTTGCGGCTCCTCCGCCACCGTTTCCACCAGTTTTAGAAAGGTGAAGGTAGATAAGAGCGATAGCAACACCGATAGCACCAAATCCGATTAGAGTAATATCTGACACGGCAGCAAGCACGAAACCGATAGCGAAGAATGGCCATACTTCACGAGTTGCCATCATGTTGATAACCATAGCGTAACCAACGGCAACGACCATACCACCACCGATAGCCATACCATCTTTGAGCCAATCAGGCATAGCATTTAGAATGCTTTGTACGGTTTCAGTTGGTACCATTAGAAGGAGTGCTGCAGGGACTGCAATACGAAGACCTTGAAGAAGAAGTGCGACAAAGTGAGCGCGTTCAACTGCTTTAAAGTCACCTTTTTTAGCAGAAGCATCAGCAGTGTGAACCAATCCGACAGAGAGTGTACGGACAATCATAGTCAAGAATAGACCAGCAACTGCAAGAGGGATAGCAACCGCTTGGGCAACACCGATACCTGTCTTAGTAAAGTCGCCACCAAGAACCATGATAATGGCAGCAGCAACAGAAGCAAGAGCAGCGTCAGGAGCTACGGCAGCTCCGATGTTAGCCCAACCAAGGGCGATCATTTGAAGAGAACCACCAAGGATAATCCCTGCTTCAAGGTTACCAGTAACAAGACCGATAAGGGTACAAGCTACGATTGGTTGATGGAATTGGAACTGGTCGAGGATACCTTCAAGGCCTGCTAGGAAGGCTACAACGACTACTAAAACCATAGAAATAATAGACATCTTTAAAATCCTTTCATAAAATCGATTATTGCACGTTTGCTTTGTTGATCAAGTCAAACAAATCTTTTTTCGTGTCGTTTGGTACTTTACGTACGTCAAATTCAACACCAAGGTCACGCATTTTTTCAAATGTAGCAACATCTTCTTTATCCATAGACAAAACGTTGTTGACCATTGTTTTACCAGTTGAGTGAGCCATTGATCCTACGTTAAGAGTTTTGATTGGCACGCCACCTTCGATAGCACGAAGAGCATCTTGAGGTGTTTCAAACAAGATAAGGGCATGTGTTTCTCCGAAGCGAGGATCTTTTGCAACGTCGATTAGTTTTTGGATAGGAACAACGTTTGCTTTTACTTTACCTGGAGCTGCTTGTTTAATCAATTCTTTACGTAATTCGTCTTTAGCTACATTATCTGAAGCAACGATGATACGGTCTGCTTTTGAATCTGGAGTCCAAGCAGTTGCAACTTGACCGTGAAGTAAACGAGTGTCTAGACGGGCAAGGTTGATTTTGAGTTTACCGTCTCCGATGACAGTTCCTTCTGGAATAGCAGCTTGGGCAACTGGAGCAGCTGCAGCGCTTGCTACTTCCTCAACTGGGTTTAGCTCTTCTGGAAGAGCTTTGATGCCATCTTTGGCTTCTTTAATGATATTCGCAGCGACTTTTTCTACACCTGCAGCAGCGTCCATAAGGCGCTCTGTGTAGGCTTGAATTAACATCGGTAAGTTAAGTCCTGTGATGATGGCAAACTTACGCTCAGGATTTTCTCCCATCACGCGGCTAGCTTGGTTAAATGGAGATCCACTCCAAAGGTCAGCCAAAACTAGAACCTCATCTTCTGCGTCAAATGCAGCAACAGCGTTATTAAACTTAGCGTATAGATCATCAGGACCTTCATTTGGCATAAAGGTTACAACTTGAACCTTTTCTTGTTCACCAAAGATCATAGATCCTGACTGATGAATACCCGCAGCAAATTCGCCGTGGCTCGCAATAATGATTCCGATACTCATTATTGTCATTCCTCCTTTTTGTTGTTTCAGTTTTCTTTTAAGAAAACTTTAAGACTTTTTAAGTATAAACCGTTTTCATCTAAAAATCAACTATTTGTCATAAAATAATTAAAAAGATTACATCTGAAAATGTTGATATATTGAGTTTTAGGGAAGTTTTTTTGAATCCTTATTTAAAAATTTAATATAAAAAAGTTGGAAGCGCATTCCAACTTTTAAAATAGGTTTCTAATAGATTAGTGGGTGAAATCAAGTACCATACGTCCTTGGATTTGCCCTTTTTCCATTTCATCGAAAATGGCTACGGCATCTTCTACTGGACGTTTTTGGACAATTGGAATTACCAAACCTTCTGCACCGAATTGGAAGGCTTCTTCCAAGTCTTTACGAGTTCCAACAAGAGAACCGATGACTTGGATTCCATCTAGAACGGTTTTGACGATACTGAGTTCCATCATTTCAGAAGGAAGACCGACAGCGACGACGCGACCACCGGCACGAACGGAGTCAACAGCCTGATTGAAGGCAACTTTAGATACAGCAGTTACGACAGCTGAATGAGCACCTCCATCAGTTTTTTCCTTGATGAGTCCTGGTACATCGTCAATTTCTAGTCCGTTAATAACGATATCCGCACCGACTTCTTTTGCAAGGGCAAGTTTGTCATTGTTGATATCAACCGCGATGACATGAGCATTGAATACTTTTTTAGCGTATTGAACAGCTAGGTTACCAAGCCCACCAGCACCGTATAGAACAACCCATTGGCCTGGTTCAACTTTTGCTTCTTTAATGGCTTTATAGGTTGTTACACCAGCACATGTGATAGAAGAAGCTTGGGCTGGATCAAGTCCGTCAGGAACTTTGACAGCATAGTCTGCAGTTACGATACATTGTTCAGCCATACCACCGTCTACTGAGTAGCCAGCATTTTTTACTGTACGGCAAAGAGTTTCACGGCCAGTTGTACAGTATTCGCAAGTACCACATCCTTCAAAGAACCAAGCAACGCTGACGCGGTCACCGACTTTAAGGCTTTTAACATCTGGAGCAATTTCTTTAACAATACCAACACCTTCGTGTCCTAGGACACGTCCTGGTACTTGACCAAAGTCACCATGGGCAACGTGGAGGTCAGTGTGGCAAACACCACAGTATTCAATCTCTACAAGTGCTTCTCCAGTTTCAAGTGGACGGAGTACTTTTTCTTCAATAGCAACACCAGTGCTTTCTGGATTTACAACAACAGCTTTCATAGCTATCCTCCTTGATATTAACTGAGAGCAGGAGAAACAGGACTGGATTGATTTTGTGTCAACAGAGTCGAGTATGACGAGCTCTCTTGTATTTATATGTGAAGTATATCACAAAAGAAAGCCTTTTCCAAGGTTTTGAAGGCAAAAAGTAGAACAATCGATTAACTGGTTGATGAGACTGTGAAAAGAGCACAAAGACCAGCTCGCAAGCTGGTCATACTCTTCGAAAATCTCTTCAAACCACGTCAGCTTCGCCTTGCCGTACTCAAGTACTGCCTACGGCTAGCTTCCTAGTTTGCTCTTTGATTTTCATTGAGTATCAGTATGGACTATAAGAATAAGTCTTGCAGGGTTTTGGCAACTCCGTCTTGGTCATTTGTCAAGGAAATTTGCTCATCTGCATAGGGGAGTAGCTCTGGGTTGGCATTTTTCATTGCATAACCTTTCCCAGCAAAAGCAAGCATTTCGGTATCATTGTGCTCATCTCCAAAAGCAATCAAATCTTTTTTGTCACGGTTCATTACCTTGAGCAAGTAGTCCAAAGCAAAGGCTTTATTGACTCCTTTTGGAGTACATTCAAGGATATTGAGCGGACCTCCCCAGGTATTGATAGAAAGTTGATGCTGGTAGAAGGCGTTCATTTCTTGTGCCAGAGCATACTTGTCACTGGCTCTGGTCTGCAACAGAATGCAGTTAGGGTCCTTGGTCACCAATTCAGGCTGAAATTGATCTTCAGGCTGGAAAGCTTCTACACCAAATAGTTTGGGATTGGCAATTTTTTCATTAGGATTTGTGATGTAGAATTTTTTACGGTATTCTCCAGCGATAAAATCGGCTTGAATGTCCTCTGAACGTCGAACCATGTCTAGCAGATATTTTTTGTCTACAGTCAAACACTTTTCAAAATCCCAAACTTGGTCTGGTAAATGAGTAAGGGAGCCGTTGAAATTAATCATAGGAGTGTTTAAGCCTAGTTCATGGTAAAAATCTTTTGACATGCGGTAAGGGCGCCCTGTCGTAATAATAATCTGATGGCCTTTTTCAGCAACTTTTTTAATAGTTTCTTTGGTAAAGTCAGAAATTTGACTGTCCGAGTTGAGCAGGGTTCCATCCAGGTCAACTGCAATAATTTTTTTCGTCATAGGGACCTTTCTAGTGTCTTTTCAGATAAGATGTCTACTATTATAACAGAAAGCAGGCAGAAAAGCAGATTCGAAACAAAAAAAGAAATTTCATCAAATTCTTAAATAAATCAAACAAAGATATTGAAAAAGTGAATGATAAATGATATAATTCTATTATTGTTCGTAAAAATTAAAAGGAGATTGATAATGGACAAATTATTTAAACTAAAAGAGAACGGTACAGACGTTCGTACAGAGGTTCTCGCTGGTTTAACAACTTTCTTTGCAATGAGCTATATTCTCTTTGTAAACCCACAAATTCTTTCGCAAACTGGAATGCCTGCTCAGGGTGTATTCCTCGCAACGATTATCGGTGCAGTTGCTGGTACCCTGATGATGGCCTTCTACGCCAACTTGCCATATGCTCAAGCGCCAGGTATGGGACTCAATGCCTTCTTTACCTTTACAGTTGTATTTGGACTCGGTTATTCTTGGCAAGAAGCCCTAGCTATGGTCTTCATCTGTGGAATTATCTCATTGATTATTACCTTGACAAATGTTCGTAAAATGATCATTGAATCGATTCCGAATGCTCTTCGTTCAGCTATTTCAGCTGGTATCGGTGTCTTCCTTGCCTACGTAGGTATTAAGAATGCTGGGCTTTTGAAATTCTCTATCGATCCAGGAAATTATACGGTTGCAGGAGAAGGAGCTGACAAGGCTCAAGCAGCGATTACAGCAAATGCTTCAGCAGTTCCAGGATTGGTCAGCTTTAATAATCCAGCTGTTTTGGTGGCTCTTGCAGGACTTGCTATTACTATCTTCTTTGTCATTAAAGGGATTAAAGGGGGAATTATCCTCTCTATCTTGACAACAACTGTTCTTGCTATCGCAGTTGGTTTGGTAGATTTGTCTAGTATCGATTTTGCTAATAACCATGTTGGTGCAGCCTTTGAAGACTTGAAGACAGTCTTTGGTGCAGCTCTTGGTTCAGAAGGTTTGGGAGCTTTGATTTCAGATACAGCTCGCTTGCCTGAAACTCTGATGGCAATTCTTGCCTTCTCGTTAACAGATATTTTTGACACAATTGGTACCTTGATCGGTACGGGTGAAAAAGTTGGTATCGTAGCGACAAATGGTGAAAATCACCAATCAGCTAAGTTGGACAAGGCTCTTTATTCAGACTTGATTGGTACTTCAATTGGTGCCATCGCAGGTACTTCAAACGTAACGACTTATGTTGAATCTGCTGCTGGTATTGGTGCAGGTGGACGTACTGGTTTAACAGCCTTGGTTGTAGCTATCTGTTTTGCGATCTCAAGCTTCTTTAGTCCATTTCTAGCGATCGTACCAACAGCCGCTACAGCTCCAATCTTGATTATCGTTGGAATTATGATGTTGGCTAGCTTGAAAAATATCCATTGGGACGATATGTCTGAAGCAGTTCCTGCTTTCTTCACATCTATCTTTATGGGATTCAGCTACTCTATCACTCAAGGGATTGCAGTTGGTTTCTTGACTTACACTTTGACTAAGCTTGTTAAAGGTCAAGCTAAAGATGTTCATGTCATGATTTGGATTTTGGATGCCTTGTTTATCCTTAACTACATCAGCATGGCACTATAAATGCTATAATATAAAAAGGGGTTCTCCCCTTTTTATATTATAGTTACTTGAAAATTGCTTCAAACTAGGTAGGTGATTTTGATTGAATGGTAGGAGTATGATTGATGATAAAAAAGAATATTTGGGGTGAAGTATTAAACCGGGGGAAGTGGTTAATAATCTTTCTAGTAGGGCTTTTGTTTTCTCAGTTTCCTTTAGCCCTAGCAACTTTTCTAATTAGCAGAAAATTTCCACTGCTTCAAACGGGACTATTAGTAGGGGCCTTATCTCTTGTGGTTTTAACTGTATTTATAATAGGTGCTAGGAAAACACAGTTGGCTAGTTTTGGTTTATCGTTTTTCAAGGCTAAGGATTTGGCTAGATTGGCCTTAAGCTATCTAGTGATTCTTGCCTTTAATATTCTTGGTGTGGTCTTACTGCGTTTGATGAATGAAACAACAACCAGCAATCAATCAAATATTAATGATTTGATCCAGAATAGTTCGTTAATTTCCAGTTTTTTCTTACTGGTTCTAATAGCTCCTATTTGTGAGGAGATTTTATGTCGAGGTATAATTCCTAAAAAGATTTTTAGAGGAAATGAAAATTTGGGATACATAATAGGTGCAATTGTATTTGCTTTGCTGCATCTACCAACAAATCTGCCTTCTCTTTTAATCTATGGTGGCATGTCATCGGTTTTAACGTGGACTGTCTATAAAACCCAACGTTTAGAAATGTCTATCTTACTTCATATGATTGTTAACGGAGTAGTCTTTTGCTTGTTTGCACTTGTGATTATTGTTAGTAGAACCTTTGGTGTGCCTATTTAAGGTTCTCTACTTTAAAAGTTAAGGGCAATATTTTAAAAATGGGAGAAATGGTTCTGCTAATGGAAGCAATTTTTCTTGAGGGAGAAATTGCCTCCTTCAACTGTGAAAAAGATGAATGCAATCGTGTCCATCTTTTTCTTTTTATGGTAAAATAGAGAAATAATATGGTGAAAAGCCTTGAGGGAGTGACCGATATGTCAATTAAAGCCAATCATGCAAAGACAGCTATTTGCGGAATTATCAATGTAACCCCAGACTCCTTTTCGGATGGTGGTCAATTTTTTGCTCTTGAGCAGGCACTCCAGCAGGCTCGTAAATTGATAGCAGAAGGAGCCAGCATGCTAGATATCGGTGGAGAATCAACTCGGCCGGGAAGAAGTAGCTATGTTGAGATAGAAGAGGAAATCCAGCGTGTTGTTCCAGTGATTAAAGCGATTCGCAAGGAAAGTGATGTCCTCATCTCTATTGATACTTGGAAGAGTCAGGTAGCAGAGGCTGCTTTGGTTGCTGGTGCCAATCTAGTCAATGATATCACTGGCCTCATGGGTGATGAAAAAATGGCCCATGTGGTAGCTGAAGCGAGAGCGAAAGTGGTCCTCATGTTTAATCCAGTCATGGCACGACCTCAGCACCCTAGCTCGCTCATCTTCCCTCATTTTGGCTTTGGTCAAGCTTTTACAGAAAAAGAGTTAGCTGACTTTGAAACATTGCTAATCGAAGAGTTGATGGAGACTTTCTTTGAACGAGCACTAGCGAGAGCAGAGGAAGCTGGTATTGCACCAGAAAATATCCTGCTGGATCCAGGGATCGGCTTTGGTCTGACCAAGAAAGAAAATCTGCTTCTTTTACGGGATCTGGATAAACTACATCAGAAAGGCTATCCAATCTTTCTTGGAGTGTCGCGCAAGAGGTTTGTCATCAATATTCTTGAAGAAAATGGTTTTGAAGTCAATCCTGAGACAGAACTTGGTTTCCGCAATCGAGATACGGCTTCGGCTCATGTAACCAGTATCGCTGCGAGGCAGGGTGTAGAAGTGGTGCGCGTGCATGATGTAGCTAGTCACAGGATGGCAGTTGAAATTGCCTCCGCCATTCGTCTGGCTGATGAAGCGGAAAATTTAGATTTAAAACAATATAAATAAGATGAAAGAAATTGAAAACAATCAGTGGATTGCTAACTACCGGACGGATCGACCGCATTTTGGCTTGGAACGAATGGTGGAACTGTTAGCTTTGCGTGACAATCCCCATCTCAAACTCAAGGTCATCCATATCGGAGGGACCAATGGCAAGGGCTCAACCATTGCTTTTTTGAAAAATATGCTGGAAAAGCTAGGCCTGAGAGTTGGTGTGTTCAGCTCGCCCTATCTCATTCATTACACAGACCAGATTAGCATCAATGGGGAATCTATCCCAGAGGCTAGACTAGAAGCCCTCATGGCAGACTATCAGTCTTTGCTTGAAGGAGAATTGGCTGCCAATTTGCAGGGGACAACTGAGTTTGAGATAATTACAGCTCTAGCTTATGATTACTTTGCCTCTGAGCAAGTAGATGTGGCCATCATGGAAGTTGGTATGGGAGGACTTTTGGATAGTACCAATGTTTGCCAGCCCATTTTGACAGGAATTACAACTATAGGATTGGACCATGTAGCCCTACTTGGTGATACTTTGGAAGTCATAGCAGAGCAGAAGGCTGGTATTATCAAACAAGGTATTCCTTTGGTAACAGGTCACATTGCTCCAGAAGCGCTGGCTGTGATTGACTCTATTGCAGAAGATAAAAATGCGCCGAGACTTGCCTATGGGAAAGATTATCAAGTTAGTCACCAAGAGAGTGTGGTGACAGGGGAAATTTTTGACTATGCAAGTGCTGTCAGACAAGGTCGTTTCCAGACTGGTTTGCTTGGTTTGCACCAGATAGAGAATGCTGGGATGGCCCTAGCTTTACTTGATACTTTTTGTCGAGAAGATGGACGAGAGTTACCAGCTAATACTTTGATTGCTCAAGCCTTGGAAGAAACAAGGTGGCCAGGGCGTTTGGAGGTTGTGTCTCGAGACCCCTTGATGATTTTGGATGGAGCCCACAATCCCCATGCTATCAAGGCTTTATTGACAACCTTGCAAGAACGCTTTGCGGATTATCATAAGGAGATCCTCTTTACCTGCATTAAAACCAAGGCCTTGGAAGATATGTTGGATTTGTTGGAGGAAATCCCAGATGCAGAGCTAACACTGACACATTTTGACGATAGTCGGGCGACTGATGAAAGCGTGCTGAAAGAGACAGCCCAGTCTAGAAATCTCAGCTACCAAGGTTGGCAGGATTTTCTAGAGCAGAAATTGACAGATAAAAAAGAAGAGAAACAAACAGTTAGGATTGTCACAGGTTCCTTGTATTTCTTGAGCCAAGTGAGAGCTTATCTGATGGAGAGGAAAAACGAGAATGGATACACAAAAGATTGAAGCAGCTGTAAAAATGATTATCGAGGCTGTAGGAGAGGACGCTAACCGCGAGGGCTTGCAGGAAACACCTGCTCGTGTAGCCCGTATGTACCAAGAAATTTTTTCAGGTCTTGGTCAAACAGCGGAGGAACATTTGTCAAAATCCTTTGAGATTATTGATGACAACATGGTAGTAGAAAAGGATATCTTTTTCCATACCATGTGTGAACACCACTTCTTGCCATTTTATGGTAGAGCGCACATTGCCTACATTCCAGATGGTCGTGTGGCAGGCTTGTCTAAGCTAGCCCGTACGGTTGAAGTTTATTCTAAAAAACCACAAATTCAAGAACGGTTGAATATCGAAGTGGCCGATGCCTTGATGGACTATCTGGGTGCTAAGGGAGCCTTTGTTGTCATTGAGGCGGAACATATGTGTATGAGCATGCGTGGTGTCAGAAAACCAGGCACTGCAACCTTGACGACAGTAGCTCGTGGTTTATTTGAAACAGATAAGGACCTCCGAGACCAGGCTTATCGTTTAATGGGACTATAAAAAAATCCGCTTTAAGCGGATTTTTCTAGAAAGGACTAGTTATGGATCAACTGCAGATTAAAGATTTGGAAATTTTTGCCTATCATGGTCTTTTTCCTAGTGAGAAAGAATTGGGGCAGAAGTTTGTTATTTCCGCAATCCTATCCTATGATATGACCAAGGCGGCGACAGATTTGGATTTAACAGCCTCTGTCCATTACGGAGAATTGTGTCAGCAGTGGACGACATGGTTTCAGGAAACAACTGAGGACCTGATTGAAACGGTAGCTTACAAATTGGTAGAACGTACTTTTGAGACCTATCCTCTTGTCCAAGAAATTAAGCTGGAACTGAAAAAGCCTTGGGCACCAGTTCATTTGCCGCTAGATACTTGCTCTGTAACCATCCATCGCCGCAAGCAACGGGCCTTTATCGCCCTAGGAAGTAACATGGGATATAAGCAAGCGAATTTGGAGCAAGCCATTGACAAACTGCGAGCTCGTGGCATCCATATTCTCAAAGAGTCCAGTGTCTTAGCGACGGAGCCTTGGGGTGGAGTGGAGCAGGATAGTTTTGCCAATCAAGTGATCGAGGTGGAAACCTGGCTACCAGCACCAGTCTTGTTAGAAACCTTGTTAGCTATTGAGGCAGAAATGGGACGGGTGAGAGAAGTGCATTGGGGACCTCGTTTGATTGATTTGGACTTACTCTTTGTGGAGGAGCAGGCCATTTACACAGACAACCTCATCCTGCCTCATCCTTACATAGCGGAACGCCTTTTTGTTCTTGAGTCTCTACAAGAAATTGCGCCTCATTTTATCCATCCGACATTAAAGCAACCTATCCGCAACTTGTATGATGCTTTGAAAAAATAGAAAAAACTCTAGTTTTCAGTCGCTAGTAACTGAAGGCTAGAGTTTTTAAAATAGGTCATTTTCTTCTGGGAGAAGGATAGTTTCTCTACCATCCATATCTAAAACCAGGACTCTGGGGGGATAAAGAGGGTCAAAAGGATGGTTAAAGTCAAAATCAATAGCTGTAGGGAGGTGTTGGCTTGAAAAGTGGAAGGTAATCTTTCCTTGGTTATTAAGCAATTGAAACTCGAGTTCTTCTTCCAATTCAAAGACATTTTTTAAGAAATGGTCGATGATATACCAAAAAGAGTCAATGACATCATCAGGCAAGCTGGTAACAATGCCAAAACTAGCAGAGCGCATGTGGGTATTAGTAAAAGCCATATCTCTACCCCCTTTCTTTTCCCTTATCATACAGCAAATAGGATTAAAAATCAAGAAAAGGTAATTTTTTCTTCATAAACATAGCTTTCTATGAAATTTTTTTCAAACAATCTTCAAAAAATACTTGAAAGTGTTTACAAATAGTGATAAAATGGAATAAGTGGAATCATGAAAACGAAATTTTCATACCGTCTCTTTTTTGGAGTCTCGTGAGGTATGATATAGAAAGGAAATGGAATGAATACAGACGATACAGTAACGATTTATGATGTCGCCCGTGAAGCAGGAGTTTCAATGGCGACGGTTAGCCGTGTAGTCAATGGCAATAAGAATGTAAAAGAGAATACTCGTAAAAAAGTGCTTGAGGTGATTGACCGTTTGGATTACCGTCCAAATGCAGTGGCGCGTGGTCTTGCAAGTAAAAAGACAACCACTGTCGGTGTTGTGATCCCCAATATTACCAATGGTTATTTCTCAACGCTTGCCAAAGGGATTGATGATATTGCTGAAATGTACAAGTACAATATTGTCCTTGCTAATAGTGATGAGGATGATGACAAGGAAGTTTCAGTGGTTAATACACTGTTTTCTAAGCAAGTGGATGGTATCATTTTTATGGGCTACCACTTGACTGAAAAAATTCGTTCAGAGTTTTCTCGTTCTCGAACACCAGTTGTTCTTGCAGGAACTGTGGATGTAGAACATCAGCTTCCAAGTGTCAATATTGACTACAAACAAGCAACGATTGATGCAGTAACCTACCTTGCTAAAGAAAATGAGCGCATTGCTTTCGTTAGCGGTCCATTAGTGGATGACATCAATGGTAAGGTTCGTTTGGTTGGCTACAAGGAAGCCTTGAAAAAAGCAGGGATTTCTTATAGCGAAGGCTTGGTATTTGAGTCTAAATACACTTATGAAGACGGTTATGCCTTGGCAGAACGCTTGATTTCATCAAACGCAACTGCAGCAGTTGTAACAGGTGATGAGTTGGCAGCAGGTGTCTTGAACGGCCTTGCTGATAAGGGTGTATCTGTGCCAGAAGAGTTTGAAATCATTACTAGTGATGATTCACAAATCTCACGCTTTACCCGTCCAAACTTGACAACTATTGCCCAACCTCTTTATGACCTTGGCGCCATTAGTATGCGTATGTTGACTAAGATTATGCACAAGGAAGAGTTGGAAGAACGTGAAGTTCTCTTACCTCATGGTTTGACAGAACGTCGCTCAACACGAAAACGTAAATAGAAAAAATCAGGGAATCGTGCAGATTTCCTGATTTGTTTTTAGAGAAGAGGTTTAGCCTTCCATATAGTCTTTCAAAGCCTGTCCTGTTAGTCCGGCATTGAGGGCAATGAGGAGTTTCAAACGGGCTTTTTGGGCGTTGAGTTCTTTAACAAAGAAGACACCAGATTTTTGCAACTGCACGCCCCCACCTTGGTAGGCATAAACAGGCTCAGCGATACCGTTAAAGCATCGTGAAACCAGGGCGACTGGGATTCCTTTTTGCAGAAGGTTTTCTAATTTTTGAGCCGTTTCTTTGGGAACATTACCAGCTCCGAAGGCTTGGATAATCAAACCATCCAATTGTTCCAAATCCAGCATATCAATCAGCTCATCTGTCATACCAGCATAAGCAGAGATGATAGGGACTAATCCTTGTATGTGATCAAGGTCAAAGCGAACACGAGGTTCAGCTGTTTTGAAGTAGAGGATTTCCTGTTTCATAATCAGACCAAGTGGCCCGTGTGTTGGAGTCTGGAAGGTGCTGACGTTGGTTGTATGCGTTTTGGTAACATACTTGGCAGCGTGGATTTCATCGTTCATGACGACTAAAACCCCTTTGTCAGCAGCCTTGTCATCGCTAGCCACCCTTAAAGCACTCAGATAGTTATAAACACCGTCACTACCGAGTTCGTTGGAGCTGCGCATGGCACCTGTTAGAACGATAGGCATATGGGGGACTTCCATGGTATCAAGGAAATAGGCTGTTTCCTCTAAAGTATCGGTTCCGTGTGTAATCACCACCCCATCGTAGTTATCTGCTTCCTCTTTAATTTTCTGGTAGAGAGCCAGCATATGCTTGGGTTTGATATGGGGGCTTGGCAGGTTAAAAAAGTCCAAGGCGTGGACTTGGATTCCTTCAAGTGGGTTGGACACATGATTCATGGGATTATCGGAACTCGTCACAACAGCGCCAGAGGCATCGGCTTGCATGGAAATAGTTCCACCTGTATGTAAAACAAGGATTTTCTTAGGCATGATTTACTCACTCTTTCTGAAATGTGGTATAATCATTGTATCACAAAAGGGGAGATTGGGATAGGATGGAAGTCAAAGCTGTTTTTTTTGATATCGATGGAACCTTGGTTAACGATCGCAAGAGTGTTTTGAAATCCACTAAGGACGCGATTAAGATCGTCAAAGAACAAGGGGTACTGGTTGGCGTAGCAACAGGACGAGGACCTTTTTTTGTTAAGGAATTGATGGACGATTTGGATCTGGATTTTGCGGTAACCTACAATGGCCAGTATATCTTTAATAAAGACAGAGTCTTGTTCACGAGTCCTATTTCCAAGTTACACTTGCGCCAGCTAATTACTTATGCTAAAAAAGAGGGCAAGGAGATTGCCCTAGGGACCAAGGATGCCATGTTGGGTTCCAAAATCATGTCCTTTGGTCTGGGTTCTTTTTCCCAACGAATCAGTCGCTTCGTTCCCTCAGTTTTAACTCGGACAGTGAGTCATTCCTTTAATCGTATGGTCAGCAAGGTTGTTCCCCAAAAGGAAGAAGACCTGCTTCATCTGATGAATCAGCCTATCTACCAAGTTTTGATGCTGATGACGCCAGAGGAATCTGAGAAGGCGGCAGCTGATTTTGAAGATTTGAAATTGACACGTAGCAATCCATTTGCTGCGGATGTCATCAATCAAGGAAATTCTAAATTGGAAGGTATTCGTCGAGTTGGGAAAGAATATGGTTTTGATCTAAACCAAGTCATGGCCTTTGGTGACTCAGATAACGACCTAGAAATGCTTGCAGGTGTTGGTATGTCGGTCGCTATGGGAAATGGTAGTAGCAGTGTTAAGGAAGTTGCCAAGCATATCACAACCAGCAATCAGCAAGACGGAATCCACAAGGCCTTGGAACATTTTGGTGTTTTGGCTTCAGAAAAAGTTTTTGTCAGCCGCGACTATCATTTCAATAAGGTCAAGACCTTCCACCACATGATGGATGAACGTACCCAAGAAGAACCTCGAGCTTGGGATTTAGAAGGTGCAACCCATAGGGCTGGCTTTAAAATAGAAGAATTGGTGGAATTTGTTCGGGCTGCCAGTCCTTCTGAAGAGGATTTTGGTCACGCTTTATCGCAACTTCATCAGGCCCTTGATAAGGCAGCAGATAAGGTAGCCAAGAAGACGCCTGCCCAGCAAGATTTGGTAGGGCAGGTGGATGCCTTGATTGATACGCTTTACTTTACTTACGGTAGTTTTGTCTTGATGGGGGTGGACCCAGAACGTATTTTTGACATTGTCCATCAAGCCAATATGGGGAAAATTTTTCCAGATGGCAAGGCTCATTTTGATCCAGTGACCCACAAAATCTTAAAACCAGATGATTGGGAAGAAAAATATGCTCCAGAACCCGCGATTAAAAAGGAACTGCAGCGCCAGCTCAAGGCTTATGAACGCCATAAAGAGAGAAATAATACTCAATGAAAATCAAAGAGCAAACTAGGAAACTAGCCGCAGGTTGCTCAAAGCACTGCTTTGAGGTTGTAGATGAAACTGACGAAGTCAGCTCAAAACACTGTTTTGAGGTTGTAGATGAAACTGATGAAGTCAGCTCAAAACACCGTTTTGAGGTTGCAGATGGAAGCTGACGTGGTTTGAAGAAGTATAAATAGTAAACAAAAAGGAGCTCTGGGCTCCTTTTCTTCGTGATTACAAAGTTTTTTCTTGTTCTCTCACAACCAGCAAATCGACCTTAGCGTGGCGGAGGATGTATTCAGATGAAGAACCGACCAAGAGGCGTTCAAAGGCGTTGAGACCGGTTGCGCCAACGAGGATGAGGTCTACTTCCTCAGCGTCTGGAATAGTACGCGCCAAGAGAGTCTTTGGATTTCCCATTTCAATAACGATGTGAACATCTGCCACACCAGCATCTGTTGCACGTTTTTCGTACTCTTTCATCAGACTTTCAGCATCGACTTGGAGTTCTTCGTAAACTTCAGCATCAAAGGTGGATACGCTTTGGAGAGCGCGTGTGTCAATGACATGAGCGATGGTGAGTTTAGCGTCGTTTCGTAGAGCAGAATGAACTCCCTTGACAAAAGCTAAGTCTGCTTCCTTAGAACCATCGATTGCGACCATAATATTTTGGTAACGTTGTGCCATAATGAAACCTCCTGAAATTTTCTTACTATAATTGTAAACCTTTTCACTATAGAAGTAAAGTAAAAAAAGTATTTTTCAAAAGAATGTTAGCGCTTAAAATCTATATAAATATATGATAAAATAAAAGAAAGATTAGCAGGAAAGAAGTGAAGGGAGGGAGAATGATGAAAAACTCTTTTCAAGAAACAAAAAAATCAGGTTTCCTTTATTATGGAATTATCCTAGTGTCTGTTTTGGTAGAAGTGATCATGATCTGGCAATTAGAAAAGTTGATTCCATTTCTCTATCCAGGTTTTGTTGGCTTTTTAGTCTTTCACCTACTCTACCATCTGCTATTATTCCTAGTTGCAAAACGAAGTGGTCGCTGGGATTACTTGATGATATGGGGGCTTTTCCTCATGTTCAATCTTCTCTATGACTCCTTTTTAGGCCTGCTTTTTCTAGGTTTATCTTTTGGTATGTGATGTGTCTCTCGCAAAATACCTGCTATCACCGCTGTCTCGGCCTCGCTTTTAGTGAGGCTTTTCTTCTATCCGAATCTAGTAACACATTTCAGCAAACTTGTCGCATTCTCTTTCTAGTGGTATAATGTTACTATCCTGATGAATTGAGGAAACAAGATGAAAGAATATAACAAGTCTAGTAAGTTAGAACATGTTGCTTATGATATCCGTGGTCCTGTTTTGGAAGAAGCTATGCGGATGCGAGCAAATGGAGAAAAGATTTTACGTCTGAATACAGGAAATCCAGCAGAATTTGGCTTTACAGCACCAGATGAGGTCATTCATGACTTAATTATGAATGCGCGTGATAGTGAAGGGTATTCTGACTCTAAAGGGATTTTCTCAGCCCGTAAGGCCATCATGCAGTATTGCCAATTGAAGAAATTCCCCAATGTGGATATTGATGATATTTACCTTGGAAATGGTGTCAGTGAACTGATTGTTATGTCCATGCAGGGGCTTTTGGATAATGGAGACGAGGTCTTGGTGCCTATGCCAGACTATCCTCTATGGACAGCTGCTGTCAGCCTAGCTGGAGGAAATGCCGTTCATTATATCTGTGATGAGGCTGCAGAATGGTACCCAGATATTGACGATATCAAGTCAAAAATCACTTCCAATACCAAGGCAATTGTCCTTATCAATCCAAACAACCCAACTGGAGCCCTTTATCCTAAGGAACTCTTGTTGGAAATCATTGAAATTGCCCGTCAGAACGATTTGATTATCTTTGCGGATGAAATTTATGACCGCATGGTAATGGATGGGCATGTGCATACGCCTGTGGCGAGCTTGGCACCAGATGTCTTCTGTGTCAGCATGAATGGTCTGTCAAAATCTCATCGTATCGCTGGTTTCCGCGTGGGTTGGATGGTCTTGTCTGGTCCTAAGACACATGTTAAAGGCTATATCGAAGGGCTCAATATGTTGTCCAATATGCGCCTTTGCTCTAACGTTTTGGCCCAACAAGTCGTACAAACTTCCTTGGGTGGTCACCAATCAGTCGATGAATTGCTCCTTCCTGGTGGACGAATTTATGAACAAAGAAACTTCATCTACAATGCTATTCAAGATATTCCAGGTTTGTCTGCCGTTAAACCCAAGGCTGGACTCTATATCTTCCCTAAAATCGACCGCAATATGTACCGTATCGATGATGATGAGCAGTTTGTCCTTGATTTCTTGAAGCAGGAAAAGGTTCTCTTGGTTCATGGTCGAGGCTTCAACTGGCAGGAACCAGACCACTTCCGTATCGTTTACCTTCCTCGTGTTGATGAACTAGCCCAAATCCAAGAAAAGATGACTCGATTCTTGAAACAGTATCGTAGATAGGGCTTACATAAGAAAAAGCTGGAAACATTTGCCTAGAGCTATTGACAAAAGTGAAAGAATCAGATAGAATAGTAAAGTATGTTTAGTAACTGATCACTTTATAGCCGGCTAAACGAATACAAAATCTATGAGGAGGTATTCATCGTGAAACGTACTTATCAACCAAGTAAACTTCGTCGTGCGCGCAAACACGGATTCCGTAACCGTATGTCAACTAAAAACGGTCGTCGCGTATTGGCAGCTCGTCGTCGTAAAGGACGCAAAGTTTTGGCTGCATAATCCAAACGAACTATATCAAAAATCAGTAGGAACTCGAGTCTACTGATTTTTATTTTTGTAAAAAAGTACAAAAGGCTTTATATTTTTGCTCAAATGGTGTATAATATTTCACATACTGTAAAAAATGGAGAATAATCATGAAGAAATCAAAAGTTATGCTTTTTGGAGCTATGGCTTTGACAGCAGGTCTAGCTTTAGCAGCGTGTGGGTCATCTCAATCAAGTAATGCAGATAAGACTTACTCTTATATCTTTGTCAATAACCCAGATACCTTGGATTACATTACCTCTACTCGAGACTCTACATCTAGTATCACAGCCAACTTGATTGATGGCTTGTTGGAAAATGACCAGTATGGCAATCTCATCCCCTCTATGGCTGAGTCATGGACGGTATCAAAAGATGGTTTGACTTACACTTATAAAATCCGTCAGGGGGCTAAATGGTACACTTCGGAAGGAGAGGAGTATGCGGATGTAACGGCTCATGACTTTGTGACTGGTCTTAAGTATGCTGCTGATAAAAAGGCTGAAAACTTGTACTTGGTACAAGACTCTATCAAGGGTCTAGCAGACTATGTTGAAGGGAAATCATCTGATTTTGGAACTGTTGGTGTAAAGGCAGTGGATGATTACACTCTCCAATATACCCTCAACCAACCTGAAACTTATTGGAACTCTAAAACAACAGCAAGTATTCTTAGTCCTGTAAATGAAGCCTTCTTGAAGTCTAAGGGAGATGACTTTGGAAGTGTGACACCATCAAGTATCTTGTCAAATGGTCCTTACTTGTTTAAGTCCTTCACATCCAAATCTTTGATTGAGTTTGACAAAAATCCTAATTACTGGGATAAGGACAATGTGAAAATCGAGAAAGTGAAGCTCTCTTTCTTTGACGGTTCTGACCAAGACAGCATTGCTAGAGGTTTCTTGGAAGGCAACTATACTGATGGTCGTATCTTCCCAACAAGTTCAGTCTTTGCTGAACTCAAGAAGGGAAATGAGGACAAGATTACCTATACACCGCAAAACTCAGTTACTTTCTATTATCTTTTCAACGTGAATCGTCAAAGCTACAAGCAGACTATGAAACAGTCTGATAAGGAAAAGACAGATTCACGTGTAGCTATGCAAAATAAGGATTTCCGTCAGGCTATCAACTTTGCCTTTGACCGTCATGCTTATGCAGCACAGACAAATGGTGAAGATGGAGCAGACCGTATCTTGCGTAACACGATTACACCAAGTAACTTTGTCCAAGTTGGCGATAAGAACTTCGGTGATATTGTCAATGAAAAAATTGTCAACTATGGTAAAGATTGGGCAAATATCAACCTAAATGATGGTAAGCAAGCCTTCTTGAACCCTGACAAGGCCAAAGAGAAATTTGCTAAGGCCAAAGAAAGCCTGCAAGCTCAAGGAGTAACTTTCCCAATTCATTTGGATATGCCAGTTGACCAGACTGCTAAGTTGGATGTGCAACAGGCCGGATCTTTCAAACAAACAGTGGAAGAAACTCTTGGTAAGGAGAATGTTGTTATCGATGTTATCCAACTATCTCCGGATGAAAAAGACCAGGCAACCTACTTTGCAGATACAGCAGAACAAAAAGACTACGACATCGACATCTCAGGATGGGGTGGAGACTACTCAGATCCTAAGACTTACCTAGCGATCCTAGATCCAGAGACAGGTTCTCAGTTGAAAAATATGGGCTTGTCTGAAGAAAAAGACAAGGAAGTGAAGGACAAGATTGGTCTTTCTGACTACAAGAAACTCTTGGATGAGGCCGACGCTGAAATCACAGATACTCAAGCCCGCTATGAAAAATATGCTGAAGCCCAAGCTTGGTTGACAGATAGCGCCTTGTTCCTACCAGTTCAAAGTGGTGGAGCCAACCCAATCTTCCGTAAGACTATACCGTTTACAGGCCCATTCTCATTCGTTGGACACAAAGGAGATGCAGACAACTATAAATATGTTGAATTGCAAAAAGAGCCAGTCACTGCTAAACAGTACCAAGAACTTTATGAAAAATGGCTAAAAGAAAAAGCTGAGTCAAATAAAAAAGCTCAGGAAGATTTAGCTAACCACATTCAATAATATTCCTAGTCATGCTTTTCAGTTAAGGCATAGTGGCTGGATTCAGAAAAGGCCTTACCAGAGCTTCTTGGTTCTGGTAGGGCCTTTTCTTTATTCTTTTAAGTGATAAGAGTAGCTAGCGACAACGACGTCTTGGTGCCAACGAAGGGCGTATTTGAGTTTGAGGCTCATCTGATTGTGTAGGATATTTTGCCAAGGTTTATTAGGGATAAATTGGGGTACCAGAACAGTGACTGTATAGTTCTTTTTCTGGGCATCCTCAGAGATTAGTTTGACATACTTGACAGTAGGCGTGATGATATCGCGATAGCTGGTCTTGATATTTTTCAGAGTAATGGTTGGGAAGTAATCGGCAAATTCTTGGAGAATTTCCTGGTCTTTTTCTGCTGTTTCCTTAGTAGAAATGTGCATGGCTAAGACTTCATCTCCGATACTTTGAGCGTAGTTAATGGCTCCAACGCTAACTCGGGTGACATTTCCTACTAGGACGAGAACTAGATTGCCATCGTAGGTACGTTTTTCGATGCCTTCATAGAGTCGCAGTTGTTGAGCTACTTTTTGGTAATGACTGTGAATCGCCAAGAAGAGTAGAGTGAGTACGAGAATAATCGGGAAGAAAGGCCAGATATCACTGAGACGGAAAAAGAGCAAGATTAGTACAATCGCGTAGCAAATGATAGCTCCAAGGATATTGGCAAGGGCAGGTTTTAAGAAATTTGCCCCTTTTTTCTTTTTCCAATGACGAATCATCCCAGTCTGAGAAAGGGCAAAGGGCACGAAGACACCGATAGTATAAAGAGGAATCAAGCGTTCGGTATTGCCATTAAAAATGAGAAGAAGAATCATAGCTCCAAAAGCCAGAGTTAAGATTCCATTGGAGTATCCTAGTCGGTCTCCTTTTTCCATAAAGAGGTGAGGCATGTATTTGTTTTTAGCCATATTATAAGCCAGCATAGGAAAGGCTGAAAAGCCAGTATTTGCTGCTACGGCCAAAATCAAGGCTGTGGAGAATTGGAAGGTATAATAGCCAAGGTGACCTAAGAAGGAATTACCAAGTATGCCTTGAGCCATCTGTGAAAGAATAGTTTCTCCGTGTTGAGGCATAATCCCCATCCAGTAGTTTAGGAAGGTAATACCAGCAAAAAGAAATCCTAAAATCAGTGACATGATGGTCAAGGTTTGAGCGGCATTCTTTTCTTTTGGAGCCTTGAAAAATGGAACGGCATTTGAAATAGCTTCAACCCCTGTCAGAGAGGCAGAACCACTGGTAAAGGCTCTTAGAATGAGAACGATAGACAGACTCGGCACAGCGTGTCCGATAGGAGAAGTAGCCTGATAGTTGAGAGAACCTGTTGTTAGTTGAAAGATTCCATAGAGCAAGAGAAAGACAGTACTGATGATAAAGAGATAGACAGGAATCATCAGTGAACTGGCAGATTCTTTCAACCCCCGTAAGTTCAAGAGCATGAGCAAGCAAACTAGAAAAATGGAGATGTGGAGGTTGTAAGGGTGGAGGGCAGGAAGGGCTGCTGTGATAGCGTCAGCTCCAGATGATACCGATACCGCCACAGTCAGCATGTAGTCAACTAGCAGACTGCCTCCAGCAATCAAGCCTAGCTCGGGCGATAGATTTTCTCGAGTAACCATATAAGCCCCTCCTCCTTGAGGGTAGGCGTGGATGATTTGACGGTAGGAGACGGTTAAACTAGCCAGGAGCAGGAGGACAAAAAGGCCGATAGGAATGCTCCACCATATAGCAAGTGGAGAGAGACTAGCCAAGACGAGGACTACTTGCTCAGGTCCATAGGCAATGGAAGATAGAGCGTCGCTTGACAACATGGCCAGTGCCTGCATTTTTCCCAGTAGCCCTCCCTCGCCTTCGGTTAAGGACTTAAGAGGACGACCGATAAAGGTCTGTTTTAATTTTGTAAACATAGTTGTTTCCTTTGTTGAAAAATTCAATAAGTGTTATTATACTGCTTTGGAACAAGAGGGTCAAGAGACGATGGTGGGTTTTAGAATATTTTTTACAGATGAGGAGAGAGGGCAGTTTTTTGGTATAATAGAAGATAGAAAACGAGGTTAGAAGAGATGATTTTTGATACACATACACACTTGAATGTAGAAGAATTTGCAGGTCGTGAGGCAGAAGAAATTGCCTTGGCTGCGGAGATGGGTGTGACACAGATGAATATTGTTGGTTTTGATGAACCGACGATTGAGCGTGCTTTGGAGTTGGTGGATGAGTATGACCAACTCTATGCGACGATTGGCTGGCATCCGACGGAAGCAGGGACTTACACAGATGAGGTCGAAACTTACTTGCTTGAAAAACTAAAACATCCCAAGGTTATTGCCTTGGGTGAGATTGGTTTGGATTATCATTGGATGACAGCTCCGAAAGAGGTGCAGGAGCAGGTTTTTCGCCGTCAGATTCAGTTATCTAAGGACTTGGATTTGCCTTTTGTTGTCCATACCCGTGATGCGTTGGAAGATACCTATGAGATTATCAAGAGCGAGGGAGTTGGTCCTCGAGGTGGCATCATGCATTCTTTCTCAGGAACTCTTGAATGGGCAGAGAAGTTTGTCGAGCTTGGTATGACCATTTCCTTTTCAGGAGTGGTGACTTTTAAGAAGGCAACCGATATCCAAGAGGCGGCTAGAGAACTTCCTTTGGACAAGATTTTGGTGGAGACGGATGCGCCTTACTTGGCTCCTGTTCCTAAACGTGGTCGCGAAAACAAAACGGCCTACACTCGCTATGTAGTAGACTTTATCGCGGATTTGCGTGGTATGACGACAGAAGAGCTGGCGGCAGCAACGACTGCAAATGCAGAGCGCATTTTTGGATTGGACAACAAGTAATGAAAGAAAAAATTTCCCAAGTCATCGTGGTTGAAGGTCGCGATGATACGGCCAATCTCAAACGTTATTTCGAGGTAGAGACCTATGAGACTCGAGGTTCTGCCATCAATGACCAGGATATAGAGCGAATTCAGAGACTGCACCAACGCCATGGAGTCATTGTCTTTACAGACCCGGATTTTAATGGGGAGCGGATTCGGCGCATGATTATGACGGCTATTCCAACAGTTCAGCATGCCTTTCTCAAGCGAGATGAAGCTGTTCCCAAATCCAAGACCAAGGGACGGTCTCTGGGAATTGAGCATGCCAGCTATGAAGACCTGAAAACAGCTCTCGCTCAGGTGACAGAACAATTTGAACATGAGAGTCAGTTTGACATCAGTCGTAGCGACTTGATCCGCCTTGGTTTTCTAGCAGGAGCAGATAGCCGTAAGCGACGAGAATATCTAGGAGAAGCTCTCCGAATTGGTTATTCCAACGGCAAGCAACTCCTCAAACGCCTAGAGTTATTTGGGGTCACCTTGGTAGAAGTGGAAGAAGCTATGAAATCTTATAAGAACAGCTAAGCAGACCCCAAAATACAAGGGGAATGTGTTACAATAGAAGTAACAGATAATAGAAAAGAGAATAAATGAGAATTGCAGATTATAGCGTGACCAAGGCAGTGCTAGAGCGTCACGGTTTTACCTTTAAAAAGTCCTTCGGACAAAATTTCCTGACGGATACCAATATCCTTCAAAAAATCGTGGATACAGCTGAAATTGATGACCAGGTTAATGTTATCGAAATAGGGCCAGGGATTGGTGCCTTGACAGAATTTTTGGCTGAGCGTGCAGCTCAAGTCATGGCCTTTGAGATCGACCACCGTTTGGTACCGATTTTGGCAGATACCTTGCGTGATTTTGACAATGTGACCGTAGTCAACGAGGACATTCTCAAGGTCGATTTGGCGAAACATATCCAGAATTTCAAAAATCCTGACCTGCCAATCAAGGTAGTAGCTAACTTGCCTTACTATATCACGACGCCTATTCTCATGCACTTGATAGAGAGTGGCATTCCTTTTAGTGAGTTTGTGGTCATGATGCAAAAAGAAGTGGCGGATCGGATCTCAGCCCAACCTAACACCAAGGCTTACGGTAGCTTGTCGATTGCGGTTCAGTATTACATGACAGCCAAGGTCGCCTTTATCGTGCCTCGTACGGTCTTTGTGCCAGCACCAAATGTGGACTCAGCTATTTTGAAAATGGTGCGTCGTCCAGAGCCAGCTGTAGCAGTAGAAGATGAAAACTTCTTCTTTAAGGTTTCCAAGGCTAGTTTTACCCATCGCCGCAAGACCTTGTGGAACAATTTGACAGGTTACTTTGGCAAGACTGAAGAAGTCAAGGATAAATTGACCAAGGCATTGGATCAGGCAGGCTTGTCTCCATCTGTGCGTGGTGAAGCTCTCAGCTTGGCAGAGTTTGCCAGCCTAGCTGATGCGCTTAAAGGGCAAGGACTCTAAGATGCAGGGACAAATCATTAAAGCCTTGGCAGGGTTCTACTATGTAGAAAGTGATGGTCAGGTTTATCAGACGCGCGCGCGTGGGAATTTCCGTAAAAAAGGCCATACTCCTTATGTTGGGGACTGGGTAGATTTCTCTGCCGAGGAAAATTCAGAAGGTTATATCCTCAAAATTTACGAACGGAAAAACAGTCTGGTTCGCCCACCTATTGTTAATATTGACCAAGCTGTGGTAATCATGTCCGTCAAGGAACCTGATTTTAACAGCAACTTGCTGGATCGGTTCTTGGTTCTTTTGGAACACAAGGACATCCATCCTATCATTTATATTTCTAAAATGGACTTGCTGGAAGATCGGTCAGAATTGGATTTTTACCAGCAGACCTATGGTGACATTGGCTATGACTTTGTGACCAGTAAAGAAGAACTCTTGCCTTTGTTAACAGGAAAGGTTACAGTCTTTATGGGGCAGACAGGTGTTGGGAAGTCAACTCTTCTCAATAAAATCGCACCAGATCTCAATCTTGAAACAGGAGAAATCTCAGACAGTCTGGGTCGTGGGCGCCATACCACTCGAGCTGTTAGTTTTTACAACCTCAATGGGGGTAAAATCGCGGACACACCAGGTTTTTCATCGCTGGACTATGAAGTATCAACGGCTGAAGACCTCAATCAGGCTTTTCCAGAGCTTGCCACTGTCAGTCGAGACTGCAAGTTCCGTACTTGTACCCATACCCATGAGCCGTCCTGTGCTATCAAGCCAGCAGTTGAAGAAGGTGTTATTGCCACCTTCCGTTTTGACAACTACCTACAATTCCTCAGTGAAATTGAAAATCGCAGAGAAACCTATAAAAAAGTCAGCAAAAAAATTCCAAAATAAGGAGAAGCCTATGTCTCAATACAAGATTGCTCCGTCAATTCTGGCAGCAGATTATGCCAACTTTGAACGTGAAATCAAACGCCTAGAAGCAACTGGGGCAGAATATGCCCATATCGATATCATGGACGGTCACTTTGTACCACAAATCAGTTTTGGTGCAGGTGTAGTCGAAGCTCTTCGACCACATAGTAAGATGGTCTTTGACTGTCACTTGATGGTGGCGAATCCAGAGCATCATCTAGAAGACTTTGCTCGTGCAGGGGCAGATATCATCAGCATCCATGTGGAAGCAACGCCTCATATTCATGGTGCTCTCCAAAAGATTCGTTCGCTCGGTGTCAAACCTTCGGTTGTTATCAATCCTGGTACGCCTGTTGAGGCGATTAAGCATGTCCTTCACCTAGTTGACCAAGTCTTAGTCATGACAGTGAACCCAGGCTTTGGTGGGCAAGCCTTTCTACCAGAGACCATGGATAAGGTTCGTGAGTTGGTTGCTCTTCGTGAGGAAAAAGGCTTGAACTTTGAAATCGAAGTGGATGGTGGGATTGATGATCAAACTATTGCCCAAGCCAAAGAAGCTGGTGCGACTGTTTTTGTAGCAGGTTCCTATGTCTTTAAGGGAGATGTCAATGAGCGAGTACAAACTCTCAGAAAACAACTGGACTAGGGTTGCCGTTTTTGCAGGAGGAGACCGCGGTCACTACCGGACGGACTTTGATAGTTTTGTCGGTGTGGATCGAGGCTCGCTTTGGGTTTTGGAAGAAAACCTTCCTCTTGCTCTAGCAGTTGGAGATTTTGATTCTGTAACTGCAGAAGAACGACAGGTGATTCAAAAAAGTGCCCAGCATTTTGTCCAAGCCCGACCAGAAAAGGATGATACTGATCTGGAATTGGCTCTCTTGACCATCTTTGAACAAAATCCTCATGCTCAAGTCACTATTTTCGGTGCTCTTGGTGGTCGTATTGACCACATGCTGGCCAATGTCTTTCTGCCTAGCAATCCCAAGTTAGCACCCTATATGAGCCAGATAGCGATTGAGGATGGGCAAAACTTGATTACTTATTGTCCAGAAGGAACCAGTCAGCTACATCCCCGTTCAGACTACGACTATCTTGCTTTTATGCCGGTTCGGGATAGCCAGCTGACCATTCTTGGAGCCAAGTATGAGTTGACTGAGGAAAATTTTTTCTTTAAAAAAGTGTACGCTTCTAACGAATATATAGATAGGGAAGTGTCGGTGACTTGCCCAGATGGCTATGTGGTCGTGCTGCATAGTAAGGATAGGAGGTAGGATGGAAAGTTTACTTGTTCTATTATTGATTGCCAACCTAGCTGGTATCTTTCTGATTTGGCAAAGGCAGGATAAGCAGGAAGAACATCTAAGTAAGAGCATGGAGGATCAGGCAGATCACTTGTCAGACCAGTTGGATTATCGCTTTGAACAAGCCAGACAAGCCAGCCAGTTGGATCAAAAAGATTTGGAAGTGGCTGTCAGTGACCGTTTGCAAGAAGTTCGAATGGAATTGCACCAAGGTCTGACTCAGGTCCGTCAAGAAATGACAGATAATCTCCTCCAAACCAGAGATAAGACCGACCAACGTCTCCAAGCCTTGCAGGAATCAAATGAGCAACGTTTGGAGCAAATGCGCCAAACGGTCGAGGAAAAACTAGAAAAGACCTTGCAGACGCGCTTGCAAGCTTCCTTTGAGACAGTTTCCAAACAACTGGAGTCTGTCAATCGTGGCCTTGGAGAAATGCAGACAGTTGCCCGTGATGTTGGCACCCTCAACAAGGTTCTCTCTGGAACTAAAACGCGAGGGATTCTGGGAGAATTGCAACTGGGGCAAATCATCGAGGATATCATGACCCCTGCCCAGTATGAACGAGAATTCGCAACAGTTGAAAACTCTAGCGAGCGAGTGGAGTATGCTATCAAGTTACCCGGACAAGGCGACCAAGAATACGTCTATCTACCAATTGACTCTAAGTTTCCACTGGCTGATTATTATCGCCTAGAAGAAGCATATGAAGCAGGGGACAAGGATGAGATTGAACGCTGTCGCAAGTCGCTCCTAGCAAGCGTCAAGCGCTTTGCCAAGGATATCAGGAGCAAGTACATAGCACCGCCTCGGACGACCAATTTTGGAGTTTTGTTTGTTCCGACAGAAGGTCTCTACTCAGAAATCGTCCGCAATCCGGTCTTCTTTGATGATTTGAGGCGGGAGGAGCAAATTATTGTCGCAGGTCCAAGTACCCTATCAGCTCTTCTCAATTCCCTATCAGTTGGCTTCAAGACCCTCAATATCCAAAAGAGTGCCGACCATATCAGCAAGACACTTGCCAGTGTTAAGACCGAGTTTGGCAAGTTTGGTGGCATTCTGGTCAAGGCACAAAAGCATCTCCAACATGCCTCTGGCAATATTGATGAATTATTAAACCGTCGCACTACAGCTATTGAGCGAACGCTCCGTCACATTGAATTATCAGAAGGTGAGCCTGCGCTTGATCTACTCCATTTCCAAGAAGATGAGGAAGAATATGAAGATTAGTCACATGAAAAAAGATGAGTTGTTTGAAGGCTTTTACCTAATCAAGTCAGCTGATTTGAGGCAAACTCGAGCTGGGAAAAATTACCTAGCTTTTACCTTCCAAGATGATAGTGGCGAGATTGAAGGGAAACTCTGGGATGCCCAACCACATAACGTTGAGGCCTTTACTGCAGGTAAGGTTGTCCACATGAAAGGACGCCGAGAAGTTTATAACAATACTCCACAGGTCAATCAAATTACTCTCCGCCTGCCTCAACCTGGTGAACCCAATGACCCATCCGATTTCAAGGTCAAGTCGCCAGTTGATGTCAAGGAAATCCGTGACTATATGGCGCAAATGATTTTTAAAATTGAAAATCCTGTTTGGCAACGGATTGTTCGAAAGCTCTACACCAAGTATGATAAGGAATTTTACTCCTATCCAGCTGCCAAGACCAACCATCATGCCTTTGAAACGGGTTTAGCCTATCATACGGCGACCATGGTGCGCTTGGCAGATGCTATTAGCGAAATCTATCCTCAGCTCAATAAGAGCTTGCTCTATGCAGGAATCATGCTACATGACTTGGCTAAAGTCATCGAGTTGACGGGACCAGACCAGACTGAGTATACAGTACGAGGTAATCTTCTTGGACATATCGCTCTAATTGATAGCGAAATTACCAAGACAGTTATGGAACTCGGTATTGATGATACCAAGGAAGAAGTCGTTCTGCTTCGTCACGTCATCCTTAGTCACCACGGCTTACTTGAGTATGGAAGTCCAGTCCGTCCACGCATTATGGAAGCAGAGATTATCCATATGATTGATAATCTGGATGCAAGCATGATGATGATGTCAACAGCTCTGGCTTTGGTGGATAAGGGAGAGATGACCAATAAAATCTTCGCTATGGACAATCGTTCCTTCTATAAACCAGATTTAGATTAACAATTTAAGAAAAATGAGCATTTTTTAGGATAAGAATGTTCGTTTTTTTATGTGAATATGGTATAATAAGTAAAAGACAAAAATGAATACTCTTCTAAAATCTCTTCAAACTAGGGTAGCATCGCCTTGTCGTATGTATATATGTAGTTATATTACAGACCTTGTCAGTTCTATCGACAATCTCAAAACAGTGTTTTGAACCACCAGCGACCAGCTTTCTAGTTTGCTTTTTGATTTTTTGAATAAAAATGGAATAGGAAATAGAAATGAAATTAAGAAGAAGTGATCGGATGGTTGTCATTTCCAACTATTTGATTAATAATCCTTATAAACTAACTAGTCTCAATACTTTTGCTGAAAAGTATGAATCTGCTAAATCATCCATCTCAGAAGATATCGTGATTATCAAACGTGCCTTTGAGGAAATCGAAATTGGTCACATCCAGACTGTAACTGGGGCTGGCGGAGGTGTTATCTTTACACCATCAATCTCAAGCCATGATGCTAAGGAAATGGTTGAAGACTTGCGTGCCAAGTTGTCAGAAAGTGACCGTATCTTGCCAGGTGGCTATATCTACCTGTCTGATTTGCTTAGCACACCAGCCATCTTGAAAAATATTGGTCGCATTATTGCTAAGAGCTTTATGGACCAAAAAATTGATGCCGTTATGACCGTAGCGACTAAGGGTGTTCCGCTTGCAAATGCAGTTGCCAATGTCCTCAATGTTCCTTTTGTTATTGTGCGCCGTGACCTGAAAATTACCGAAGGTTCAACTGTCAGCGTCAACTATGTATCAGGTTCAAGTGGTGACCGCATTGAGAAAATGTTCCTTTCAAAACGCAGTCTCAAGGCAGGCAGCCGTGTCTTGATTGTGGATGATTTCTTGAAAGGTGGCGGAACTATCAATGGGATGATCAGCCTCTTGCGTGAATTTGATTCAGAATTGGCAGGTGTCGCAGTCTTTGCGGACAATGCCCAAGAAGAACGTGAAAAGCAATTTGACTACAAGTCACTCTTGAAAGTAACCAATATTGATGTCAAGAACCAAGCCATCGATGTTGAGGTTGGCAATATCTTTGACGAAGATAAATAAGAGATAGAACTAAAGGTTGGAACGATTGTCCCAGCCTTTCTTTGCAAATAGAATAGAAGGAAGCTTATGAAAACACCATTTATCAATAGAGAAGACTTAGAAGCGATTGTTGCTGAGTTCCCAACACCCTTTCACTTGTATGATGAGAAGGGGATTCGTGAGAAGGCAAGAGCTGTCAACCAAGCCTTTTCTTGGAACAAGGGATTTAAGGAGTATTTTGCAGTTAAGGCTACTCCAACACCAGCTATCTTGAAAATCCTCCAAGAGGAAGGGTGCGGTGTGGACTGCTCTAGTTATGTAGAGCTTTTGATGAGTCACAAACTGGATTTCCCCGGTTCTGAGATTATGTTCTCTTCTAACAACACGCCGGATAAGGAATACGCTTATGCGCGTGAATTAGGTGCGACCATTAACTTGGATGCTTTTGAAGATATTGAACATCTAGAGCGTGCAGCAGGCATTCCAGAAATCATCTCTTGTCGTTACAATCCTGGCGGTGTTTTTGAACTGGGGACTGACATTATGGACAATCCTGGAGAAGCTAAGTTTGGAATGACCAAGGACCAGCTCTTTGAAGCCTTTGCTATCTTGAAGGAAAAAGGAGCTAAGACCTTTGGGATTCACTCCTTCCTAGCATCCAATACCGTGACCCATCTCTATTATCCAGAGTTGGCGCGTCAGCTCTTTGAATTGGCTGTTGAGATCAAGGAAAAGTTGGGTATTTCGCTAGACTTTATCAATCTTTCCGGCGGTATTGGTGTCAACTATCGTCCGGATCAGGAGCCAAACGATATTGCCTTGATTGGTGAGGGAGTTCGTAAGGTTTATGAAGAGGTTCTTACGCCAGCAGGTCTTGGTCAGGTTAAGATTTTTACAGAATTGGGTCGCTTTATGTTGGCCCCTCACGGAGCTTTGGTCACAAGAGTCACTCATAGGAAGGAAACCTACCGTACCTATCTAGGTGTGGATGCATCAGCAGTAAACCTCATGCGTCCAGCCATGTACGGAGCCTACCACCATATCACCAATCTGACTCACCCAGAAGGACCAGCTGAAGTAGTAGATGTGGTCGGTTCACTCTGCGAAAACAATGATAAATTTGCAGTGAATCGCGAACTGCCTCATACAGAAATCGGTGATTTGCTGGTAATTCATGATACAGGTGCCCACGGTTTTTCAATGGGATACCAGTATAATGCCAAATTACGTTCTGCGGAAATCCTCTATACTGAAGAAGGTAAAGCTCGTCAAATCCGCCGTGCAGAGCGCCCTGAGGACTATTTTGCAACCTTGTATGGCTTTAATTTTGAAGAATAATCTGAGAATAGATTGAAAATGAAATTGAAAAACAGATTGCTTTCTAAAAAATAGGCAAAAATCTTGTTTTTCCTTCAAGTCGTGATATAATAAAACTATAAAACGTTTTCAAGGAAGGTAACGATATGTCTGAAGAAACAATTGATTATGGACAAGTGACAGGAATGGTGCATTCGACAGAAAGCTTTGGTTCGGTAGATGGGCCTGGTATTCGCTTTATTGTCTTTTTGCAGGGCTGTCACATGCGTTGCCAGTATTGCCACAATCCAGACACATGGGCTATGGAGTCCAATAAATCACGTGAACGGACAGTAGATGATGTCTTGGCAGAGGCATTGCGCTACCGCGGTTTCTGGGGAAATAAGGGTGGTATTACAGTCAGTGGGGGGGAAGCCCTCTTGCAGATTGATTTCTTGATTGCCCTCTTCACCAAGGCTAAAGAACAAGGAATCCACTGTACCTTGGATACCTGTGCCCTTCCATTCCGTAATAAACCTCGTTACCTTGAAAAGTTTGACAAGCTCATGGCTGTCACTGACTTGGTTCTCTTGGATATCAAGGAAATCAACGAAGAACAGCACAAGATTGTCACTAGCCAAACCAATAAAAACATCTTGGCCTGTGCCCAGTATCTATCAGATATTGGAAAGCCTGTCTGGATTCGCCACGTGCTCGTTCCAGGTTTGACAGATAGAGACGATGATTTGATTGAACTTGGGAAGTTCGTCAAGACCCTCAAAAATGTTGATAAGTTTGAAATTTTGCCTTATCACACCATGGGCGAGTTCAAATGGCGTGAATTGGGAATCCCATATTCACTCGAAGGAGTCAAACCACCAACAGCAGACCGTGTTAAGAATGCCAAGAAACTCATGGATACCGAAAGTTATCAAGACTATATGAAACGTGTACATGGATAACAAAGAAGCCTGATGGAAACATCGGGCTTTTAAGTTTACACAAATCTAGATAATTAAATGAAACAAAATTTTATACTCTTCGAAAATCTCTTCAAACCACGTCAACGTCGCTTTGTCGTATATATGTGACTGACTTTGTCAGTTTCATCTACAACCTCAAAACAGTGTTTTGAGCAGCCTGCGGCTAGCTTCCTAGTTTGCTCTTTGATTTTCATTGAGTTTTAAATCTTTTGACTCTTGAAATTCTGAAAAAAATCCGAAAATGAATGTGTAAGATATAGTTACGTTTAGAAATATTAAATAGAGTAGGAGAACATCATGGAACAAAGTATTGCCATTAAAAATTTATGTAAGTCATATGGACAAACTCAAATTTTAAAAGATATTTCTTTTGAAGCAAAAGCAGGCAGAGTGACTGCTTTCCTGGGTCCAAATGGAGCTGGAAAAAGTTCAACCTTACGTATTTTATTAGGATTAGACAAAGCAACATCTGGTCTTACCAAAATTGGAGATCAAACTTATAAGGAATTAAAATTTCCTCTAAAGACTGTAGGAGCTTCATTTGACAGTGTAGGAGCCCCTGATGATCGGACTGTTTATCAACATTTGAAAATTGTTGCTGCTAGTAATGGGATATCCAGTCAGCGAATTGAACAAGTCTTGGATATGGTGGATATTAGCCATAAGAAAAAATCTAAAATTGGGAAATTATCATTAGGAGAAGGACAACGATTAGGGATTGCAACAGCTCTATTGGGAAATCCTCAATATCTGATATTGGATGAACCGACTAATGGGTTGGATCCAAGAGGAATTCGGTGGTTTAGAGAGTTTATAAAAAAACAAGCTCAAGAAGGGAAGACAGTCTTGCTATCATCTCATATATTATCGGAAGTGGAAGCAGTAACAGATGATGTAGTTATCATAAATAAAGGAAAAGTTCTTATAAAAGGGACTTTACAAGAAGTGATGAAAAATCTTTCTTCACTAGAAGAAGTCTTCTTTAATTTAACAGAGGGAGGAAAGTGACATGGCACTTATATACTCTCTTCATTCTGAAATATTGAAATTGCTTTATAGGAGAGCTACTCATGTTGTACTATTCTTGATACTGGTATTTCAAACATTTTTAGCAAATATTGGTGCTTCTCAAATTGTTTCAGTTGGTATCCATGCTACACCAGAGACAAATCCAGACTTAGCAGAATCTATACCTCCTATTGAATTTTTAGGTTTTGATGTCACTTTATTTGGTGTTTTTATTATGATCATCCTAGGTTCAATTTACGGAGCCGAGGAGTATAAAGGCTCTGCTATTCGTACAAGCCTCCTCTCCATTACAAATCGAAGTACTTTCCTAGTTTCAAAAACATTGGTTTGGCTTGTATTTTCTTTTTTCATTTCCTTTCTATCAATATTCCTGACGATTAACATGACACATTATGTTTTAGGACAAGATGGCTTATTGCTTTTTTCACTAAATGGAACAGTTTGGTTCTATATATTTTTAGCCAGTATAGCTTGGACTTTGTTGGGACTGCTGGCCTATATTATGGCTTTGACATTTAAAACAGCCATTGTTCCTCTATTATTTTTGCTTCCTCAAGTCTACAATTTAGGAACATTCTTAGCAAACTATATATCGGTTGCAAAATTTCTTCCAGTTGCATTGGGGCAAGGATTGATTGCTACATCTCCTCAAATTTTAGAACAGAATAGTTTACAAAATATTTTATTTTTACTTTGTTGGAACTTCTCATTCTTGGCTTTAGCAATTTACCGCTTACTTAAGTCAGATATTGGAGGAGGTGAATAAGTTGAAAGAGCAACTTAAAAGTGAGTATCTCAAGTTTATGATGAATCCTTGGCACTGGTTGATTATAGGTGCTCTATTACTGTGTGTTCCGGCGATGGTTGTTTTTTTAAATAATAAGCCAGACCAGTTGACCCTACAGTTTGTTTTGGAACAGCTACTGCAAAGTCTCTATTTAGGACAGGCAGGTTTCGTTAGTCTAGCGGTCCTATTTATAGGTCAAGAATTTACAGGTTCTAGCCTTCGTACCAGTTTTCTTACCTGTCCAAATCGTTTGAAATTTATAATATGTAAACTAGCTATTGTATTATGTATGGAAATTGTATTATTGGTCTCTGTAATATCATTATGCATACTAATCGCGCAAGGATACTACAATATCAATCTTTTGAGTAATATTAAACATGTTCTAACAATTCTATTTCCAGCTTGTATTTCTATTCTAACCTTCTCTCTTTTAAGTGGTATTTTTGTATTTATTTCCCAGTCTTTTATCTTAATTTTGGGAATAAGTTTATCCCTTTTATTGGGGTTGGGACAAATGTTATTACAATTCAGTTCTTTTTTTAGAAATTTACCATTACTGGCTAGTATGAATTGTTTTTATACCCATCCCTTGTCTCTTTATTATCCAGTGTGGCAAGGCTTGGGGATACAAATAGTTTGGTTATTAATTGTTTTTCTATTTGCTACATTGATACTTATTGGAAAAAATGTAGGCTAAAGACAGGGGATATCCTGTCTTTTTCTCAGTTAGTGCTATAATATATTCAGGAGGGTGAGTTATGGCTTATAAAATTTTGGTTGTAGATGATGATCTTGCTATTCTTCGCCTAATAAAAAAAGTACTAGAATATGAAAAATATGAAGTAGTCATACGAAATAAGATAGAAGAGATTGATCTTTGTGATTTTACAGGCTTTGACTTGATTCTATTAGATATTATGATGCCTGTTAGTGGTTTAGAGATCTGTCAGATGATTCGCGAACAGATAACTGTTCCTATCTGTTTTATAACTGCTAAGGATATGGATGAAGATTTAGTAGCTGGAATAAATGCAGGTGCTGATGATTATATTATGAAGCCCTTTAGTATGCAAGAATTGTTAGCACGTGTTAAAATGCACTTGCGTCGTGAAGAACGGATTAAAGGAAATGTTCATCAAATAAAGATTGGGAAGTTTATACTATATACGGATAGTAAGGAACTGTTTGTAAACGATGATAAGATTGCTTTGACAAGGAGAGAATTTGACATAGTGAATCTTTTGGCAAGCAACCCAAGTAAAATATATTCTATTGAGGAAATTTATAATTATCTATATCCACAAAGTTCAGAAGCGCTTTTACGTTCGGTTTCAGAGTACATTTATCAAATTCGTCAAAAGCTGAAACCTTATCAATTAAATCCAATTAAAACCTTATACGGTGGAGGATATCAATGGGTAGAATCAAAAGTTTTAGACAATTAATTCGAGAAACCTGTTGGAGAATTATTTGGCAGTTTAGTCTTGGCTTACTAATGGCCTATCTTATTCCCTTAGCTTCAGTATCTATACAAATAAATGAAGATGGGAAACCTTTAAACAATAGTGGTGTTCTATCAATCTTTTTTAATGTGTCATCATGGATATATATTTGTGTTTTATTGATTATTCTAATAAGTTATCACATTGGAAAATTGTTGAAAAAACTGAGTTATGAAATGACTTTGATTTATGAAAATAATATATGGTTAGAGCGGGAATGTACAGAAAGATTAACAGTTAAAGAATTTCGTGAGACAGGAAATCGGATTATTGTGATGCAAGATAGAATTCGACAATTAATAGTTGATGAGAAACAGCAGAAAGAAGATTTGATGTTTCAGGTTTCAGCAGCTTCTCATGATTTAAAGACTCCCTTAACCATTATTAGGGGAAATGTAGAATTCTTGCAGGCGATAACTGAAAACGACCAATCTCAAGAATGCTTAGCAGATATAGAAAGAGCTAGTCAACAGTTACTAGATTACTTCAATCAATTGATTCACTATTCTAAAACCTATTATGATGATGAGACAGGCTGGGTGGAATATTCCTCTTCAGATTTTATCAATGAATTAGAGAAAGAAGTCTCTTTTTTGATAAAAAATCAGATGAAGTTTTCTTTTGAACAGAATGTGAACGGAACTGAAAACTATTATATAAATCCATCTCTTCTGATTCGTGCAATACAAAATATTTTAACAAATGCTTTGGAATACGCCGATAAACAGAATCCTAAAATTAACATTAGGGTAGGGCAAGAGGGGAAGGAATTGAAAATAGGTATATGGAATAATGGTTCGGAATTTCCAGAGGAAGTTTTAAATAATTTTGGAAAGCTCTTTTATCGTATGGATAAAGCTAGATCGTATAAAGAGCAACATTATGGTATTGGACTGAGTTTTGTATGTAGAGTTGCAAAACTACACAAAGGCCGAGTTGAGCTTAGAAATAGAGACGATGGAGCAGAAGTTTTAATAACTGTGAATTGTATTAAATCATAGTGAGTTACTTGTTAATTTATGATTGAATCGTTTTTATATGTGAGCTTTTAAACTATTTAACTTTTTTGATTAGTATAAGATGTAACAGTAGATAAATAAAAACGAATGATGATATCTAGTTGATGAAAACTATTTATCATTCATTCGTTTTTTAATTATTGGATAATATACGCAGCTTTATCTCGAACGTTGTTTTCCAGCGTTGCGATTTTTGTGTTTTTTCTTGCTTGTGATAGCAGTTGGTTGTTCAGGAGTAACGTCTTTTCGTCCACTTGGTGTAGAGAAAGAACTTGCTTTTGGTGGGTTCTTGGCTAGTTCTTCACGGACTTTTTTGCGAAGTTTTGGACGAACGATATAGTTGACGATAAACTGTTGGAGAATCATCATGAAACCACCGACAACCCAGTAAAGAGTGACACTGGCTGGTGAAATGAGGGAGAAGACGACAATCGTGATTGGGCTCACGTAAGCCATTTTCTTGATTTGATCTCTTTGCGTTTCATCTTCTACTCCGTGAAGTGAAAGGAGCGATTGAAGATAGTAAAGGACACCTGCGCAGGCAACCAAAATCATACTTGGAGAACCTAGAGGAATGCCTAGGTAGCTTGCTTGAGCAACCCCTTCAGTATGTTGGGCAGCAAAGTAAATTGCAGAGAAGAAAGGCATTTGAAGGAGGATAGGGAAGCATCCTACACCACCAAACATGCTGATGCCGTGCTCTTTTTGAGCAGCAAAGAGAGCTTGTTGGGCTTCGAGTTTTTCTTCTTGAGTAGTTGCTTCTTTGAGACGAGTTTGGTGTGGCTCAAGGACGTGCTTGAGGGCATTCATTTTTTCAGAGTGAAGCGTTGCCTTCCATGATTGGTAGATACCAAGTGGCAAGATAATCAAGCGCACGATAATGGTTACGATGATGATAGCGACACCAAAGCCTAGACCTTGATCAGTAGCGAAGTACTTGATAGCTTCAGCCATAGGCGCTCCGATGGTATTCCAAATAAATCCTATTGGCTTTCCTGTGGCTTTATCGACGCTAACACAGCCAGTCAAGACAAGTAACATAGCCACTCCCATAGCCGAGAGTGCAAAACGTTTAATAGATTTCACTGTTTTTATTCCTTCTTTAAAAAATAATACCTTTCTATTCTACTGTTTTTTTACAAAATATACAATAGTTCTAGAGACCTAATTTGCGATTTTAAAGTCAGGGTAGGGAGGAAAGTTGCTTAGTTTGACATCTAAGTAGCTGACTTTTGAAAAAGGTGTGGGTCCTTTGCGGATTTCTTGGATAAATTTTGCCATGATAGCAGATGAGTCTGCTTGGGCTAAAATTTCCACTGTACCATCGTCGTTATTCCATACTCGACCTGTGATGCCACCGATTTCAAGTGCCAGGCTGTAAACACCCCAACGAAATCCGACTCCTTGCACCCTACCTTGGGCAATCATTCTAACCTTTTGCATACCAAACCCCTTTGATTGTGTTATAATATTTCTATGACTATTATAACCTCAAAAGCCAATTCTGTGGTAAAAAATGCCAAGAAATTACACCAAAAAAAATACCGCAAGTCTGCTTATTTGATTGAAGGCTGGCACTTGTTTGAAGAAGCTGTTCAAGCTGGAGTGACGATTGAAAAAATCTTTGCTCTAGAAAATTACCGAGATCAGTTAGCCTCGTTTCCGCAAACTGTCTGGGTGTCAGAGGATATTCTGCTAGATTTGGCGGATTCTCAGACTCCACAGGGAATCGTTGCGGTGGTTCAAAAAGAAGAAGTAGGACAAGCTGACTTTAGTCAGGGCAAGTTCTTATTTTTGGAAGATGTGCAAGATCCTGGTAATGTGGGAACTATCATTCGGACTGCGGATGCAGCAGGTTTTACAGGAGTGATTGTTTCAGATAAGTCGGCAGATATTTACAGTCTCAAGACCCTTCGCTCTATGCAAGGCAGTCATTTCCATCTGCCCATTTATCGGATGTCGAGCCAAGCGCTTCTAGAGGAAGCTAAAAATGCTGGTATCCCAGTGCTAGCAACCACACTTTCCAAGGATTCTAAAGACTATCATGACTTGACTCATTTTGACCAGTTTGTCTTGGTCATGGGAAATGAGGGTCAAGGAATTAGTCCCCTCATGGCTGAAAGTGCGGACCAGTTGGTTCACATTAGCATGAAGGGTCGGGCAGAGAGTCTCAATGTTGCAGTTGCAGCAGGTATTTTGATTTTCCATTTAAGCTAATTTTAACTTTCTTTGTTATAATCAAGGAAAGACATTCATAGAAAAGGAGACAAGGATGAATCATACTATTATACAAGACCGTACTGGTCTCAATCAATTTTACGCTAAGGTTTATGCCTTTGTTGGGCTAGGAATCGGACTATCCGCCTTGGTATCTGGCCTCATGTTGACGGTCTTTCAGTCTCAGTTGGTTTACTTTTTGATGCAGGGACGTCTCTGGTTGACCATAGCAACCTTTGCAGAGTTGGCCTTGGTTTTCGTTGCCAGTAACATGGCCTTAAAGAATAGTCCAGCGGCTCTTCCAGTATTTTTACTTTACTCCGTTTTAAACGGCTTTACCCTTAGTTTTGTGGTGGCTTTCTATACTCCAGGTACAGTTTTATCTGCCTTTGTGTCGAGCGCCCTTCTCTTCTTTGTCATGGCGGTAGTTGGTATGTTCACCAAGAAAGACTTGAGTGGACTTGGTCGGGCAATGATGGCGGCTCTTATCGGTTTGATTATTGCTATGGTAGTCAATATTTTCTTGGCTAGCGGTTTCTTTGATTATATGATTAGCCTAGCCATGGTTTTGGTCTTCTCAGGGCTGATTGCTTGGGACAACCAAAGGATTCGCCTTGCCTATGAACAATCACAAGGTCGTGTGGCGACAGGCTGGGTTGTGTCAATGGCTCTCAGTATTTATCTTGATTTTATTAATCTTTTCCTAAGTATTTTACGTATCTTTGGTCGCAATGACTAGAGGGTTCATGACATCAGTGTTCCAAGGAGCACTGATTTTTTTAAATTTTCTCTTTTCTTTTCTTGAAAATAGGTGTATAATGCTTTTAATTAATTTTTGAGGAGTAGCCTATGAAGAAAAGTTTTATCCATCAACAAGAAGAAATTTCCTTTGTCAAAAACACTTTTACCCAGTATTTGAAAGATAAGTTAGAAGTTGTCGAAGTTCAAGGTCCTATCTTGAGCAAGGTCGGTGACGGGATGCAGGATAACCTGTCTGGTGTGGAAAATCCAGTATCTGTTAAGGTTTTGCAGATTCCTGATGAAACCTATGAAGTGGTGCACTCACTTGCTAAATGGAAACGTCATACTTTGGCTCGTTTTGGTTTCGGTGAGGGTGAAGGTCTTTTCGTCCACATGAAGGCCCTTCGTCCAGACGAAGACTCGCTGGATGCGACTCACTCTGTCTTTGTGGATCAGTGGGACTGGGAAAAGGTCATTCCAAATGGTCAACGCAACATTGCTTACCTAAAAGAAACTGTTGAGAGGATTTACAAGGCCATTCGCTTGACTGAGCTAGCTGTTGAAGCTCGCTATGACATCGAGTCTATCTTGCCAAAACAAATCACCTTTATCCATACCGAAGAGTTGGTAGAACGTTATCCAGACTTGACTCCGAAAGAGCGTGAAAATGCTATCTGTAAAGAATTCGGTGCAGTTTTCTTGATTGGTATCGGTGGCGAGTTGCCAGACGGTAAACCGCACGATGGACGTGCACCAGACTATGATGACTGGACAAGTGAGTCTGAAAATGGCTACAAGGGTCTTAATGGAGATATTCTTGTCTGGAATGAGTCTCTAGGCGGAGCCTTTGAGTTGTCTTCTATGGGGATTCGTGTAGATGAAGAAACCCTTCGCCGTCAGGTAGAAATCACCGGTGATGAAGACCGTTTAGAATTGGAATGGCACAAGGCTTTGTTAAATGGTCTATTCCCATTGACAATTGGTGGAGGAATTGGACAATCTCGTATGGCCATGTTCTTACTTCGCAAGAAACATATCGGAGAAGTGCAAACAAGTGTTTGGCCTCAAGAAGTCCGCGATACTTACGAAAATATTTTGTAGAGAATCGAACCGCAAGGTTCGATTTTCTTTCTCTTTTTGCCCATAATTTGGTATAATAAACGGTATGAAAATCGTATCAGGAATCTATGGGGGACGTCCCCTCAAGACGCTAGAAGGCAAGACGACAAGACCCACTTCGGATAAGGTTAGGGGAGCCATTTTTAACATGATTGGTCCCTACTTTGAAGGGGGACGAGTCTTGGACCTTTATGCAGGTAGTGGTGGTTTATCTATCGAGGCAGTATCGCGTGGCATGTCCAGTGCTGTTTTGGTGGAGCGAGACCGTAAGGCTCAGGCTATCGTGGCTGAAAATATTCGGATGACCAAGGAAGTTGGAAAATTTCAACTCCTCAAGATGGATGCAGAAAGAGCATTGGAACAGGTATCTGGGGAATTTGATCTCATCTTCTTAGACCCTCCTTATGCCAAGGAACAAATTGTAGCAGATATTGAAAAAATGGCTGAGAGATCGCTTTTTTCTGAAGATGTCATGGTCGTGTGTGAGACGGATAAGGCCGTTGAACTTCCAGAAGAAATTGCCTGCCTGGGTATCTGGAAGGAAAAGATTTATGGAATTAGTAAGGTGACAGTCTATGTCAGATAAGATTGGCTTATTCACAGGCTCATTTGATCCGATGACAAATGGGCATCTGGATATTATTGAACGGGCAAGCAGACTCTTTGATAAGCTCTATGTCGGTATTTTTTTTAATCCCCACAAACAAGGATTTCTCCCTATCGAAAATCGTAAACGAGGGCTAGAAACGGCTTTGAAACATTTGGAAAATGTTGCAGTCGTGTCTTCTCATGATGAATTGGTGGTTGATGTCGCAAAAAGACTGGGGGCTACTTGTCTAGTGCGTGGTTTGAGGAATGCAGCGGATTTGCAATATGAAGCCAGTTTTGATTACTACAACCATCAGCTGTCTCCTGATATAGAGACCATTTATTTACATAGCCGACCTGAACATCTCTATCTCAGTTCATCCGGTATTAGAGAGCTATTGAAGTTTGGTCAGGATGTTGCCTGCTATGTTCCTGAGAGTATTTTGGAGGAAATAAGAAATGAAAAAAAAGATTAGATGGCCCTTATATGTCATTGCGGCCTTGATTGTGACCTTCTTGGCATTTGTAGTGCCCTTGCCCTACTATATAGAAGTTCCAGGTGGTTCGGAAGATATTCGCCAAGTCCTTAAAGTCAATGACACAGAAGATAAGGAAGCTGGTGCCTATCAATTCGTTACGGTTGGTGTCCAGCACGCTACTTTAGCCCATATGATTTATGCTTGGTTGACGCCTTTTACAGATATTCGTAGTGCCCAAGAGACTACAGGTGGCTCTTCTGATGTTGAGTTTATGCGGATCAATCAATTCTACATGCAAACATCGCAAAATATGGCAAAATATCAAGGGCTAAAAACGGCAGGTAAGGATATTGAACTAAAATATCTTGGGGTTTATGTTTTGACTGTGACAGATAATTCGACCTTTAAAGGGATTCTCAACATCTCTGATACGGTCACAGCAGTCAATGATCAGACCTTCGACAGTTCCAAAGATTTGATTGATTATGTCAATTCTCAAAAATTAGGGGACTCCGTCAAGGTCACCTATGAAGAGGATGGGCAAACCAAGTCTGCAGAAGGTAAGATTATCACCTTGGAAAATGGCAAAAATGGAATTGGAATCGGCTTGATTGACCGTACAGAAGTAACCAGTGATGTCCCAATTCGCTTTTCAACAGCTGGTATCGGTGGTCCAAGTGCAGGTCTCATGTTTAGTCTGGCTATCTATACTCAAATAGCTGATCCAGGCCTTCGTAATGGCCGAATTGTTGCCGGTACAGGTACCATTGACCGCGATGGTAATGTGGGGGACATTGGAGGTATTGATAAGAAAGTTGTAGCTTCAGCTAGAGAAGGTGCTGCGATTTTCTTTGCCCCTGATAACCCTGTTAGCGAAGAAGAACAAAAAGCGCATCCAGATGCGAAAAACAACTACCAAACAGCTCTGGAAGCAGCTAAAACAATTAAGACAGATATGAAAATCGTGCCAGTTAAAACCCTACAAGATGCAATTAATTACTTGAAAAACAATCCCTAGCTTTTAAGTGAAGTTTCCAAACTAGCGCACAAACAGAGAAGATGGTATAATAGTCAAATGGTTCAATTATTATTCACTCTAAGCAGTCACATGCTCTTTATTTATGTGAGTTTTTACCTTTTAAAGAATCTTGTTAGATGGGAAAAGGTTTTAAAAGTGACAGCTGAGAATACAGGAAAAGTTCGTTTATTAGTAGCCTTTTTCAGCATTGTAATGGGCTATATCTTGAGTTCTTTCTTTATCAGCCTATATCAGTTATGGCAAGAAGCGCTTAGAGGATTATTATAAAATCAAATGTAAAGGAAATAAGTATGGAAAAAATTGTGGTTCAAGGTGGCGATAATCGTCTGGTAGGAAGTGTTACGATCGAAGGAGCAAAGAATGCCGTCTTGCCCTTGTTGGCAGCGACTATTCTAGCAAGTGAAGGAAAGACCGTCTTGCAGAATGTTCCTATCTTGTCAGATGTTTTCACTATGAATCAGGTGGTTCGTGGTTTGAATGCCAAGGTAGATTTTGATGAGGAGGCTCATCTTGTCGAGGTGGATGCGACTGGCGATATCACTGAAGAAGCCCCATACAAGTATGTCAGCAAGATGCGCGCTTCCATCGTTGTCTTGGGGCCAATCCTAGCCCGTGTAGGTCATGCTAAGGTATCCATGCCAGGTGGTTGTACAATTGGTAGCCGTCCTATTGATCTTCATTTGAAAGGTCTGGAAGCTATGGGGGCTAAGATTAGCCAGACAGCTGGTTACATCGAAGCCAAGGCTGATCGCTTACATGGGGCCCATATTTACATGGACTTTCCAAGTGTTGGTGCTACGCAGAACTTGATGATGGCAGCGACGCTGGCTGATGGGGTGACAGTGATTGAAAATGCTGCGCGTGAGCCTGAGATTGTGGACCTAGCCATTCTCCTGAATGAAATGGGAGCCAAGGTTAAAGGTGCTGGTACAGAGACCATTACAATTACTGGTGTGGAGAAACTTCACGGTACGACTCATAATGTGGTACAAGACCGTATTGAAGCTGGAACCTTTATGGTGGCTGCTGCCATGACTGGTGGTGATGTCCTGATTAAAGATGCTGTTTGGGAGCACAACCGTCCCTTGATTGCCAAATTGCTTGAAATGGGAGTGGAAGTGACGGAGGAGACTGAAGGAATTCGAGTTCGCTCTCAACTAGAAAATCTAAAAGCTGTCCATGTGAAAACCTTGCCCCACCCAGGATTTCCAACAGATATGCAGGCTCAATTTACAGCCTTGATGACCGTCGCAAAAGGCGAATCAACTATGGTGGAGACAGTTTTTGAAAATCGTTTCCAACATCTAGAAGAAATGCGTCGCATGGGCTTGCACTCTGAGATTATCCGTGACACAGCCCGTATTGTTGGTGGACAGCCTTTGCAGGGAGCAGAAGTTCTTTCAACTGACCTTCGTGCCAGTGCTGCCTTGATTTTGACAGGTTTGGTAGCACAAGGAGAAACCGTAGTTGGTAAATTAGTCCACTTGGATAGAGGCTACTACCGTTTCCATGAGAAGTTAGCGCAGCTGGGTGCTAAAATTCAGCGGATTGAGGCAAGTGATGAAGATGAATAAGAAATCAGGCTACGTAGCCAAGCGTTTACTTTTAGTCATTTTGGTACTGATTTTAGGCGTTCTAGCCCTAGGAATTGGTTTAATGGTCGGTTATGGAATCTTGGGCAAGGGTCAAGATCCATGGGCTATCCTGTCTCCAGCAAAATGGCAGGAATTGATTCATAAATTTACAGGAAATTAGGCTGGAAAACCAGCCTTTTTTAAAGATAAGGAGAAATATGAACAAAAAAACAAGACAGACCCTGATTGGACTGTTAGTGTTATTGCTTTTGTCTGCAGGTAGCTATTATATCAAGCAGATGCAGTCGACAGTTAATAGTCCCAAAACCAAGCTTAGTCAGAAAAAACAAGCGCCTGAAGCTCCTAGTCAAGAATTAGCAGAAAGTGTCTTGACAGATGCAGTCAAAAGCCAAATAAAAGGGAGTCTTGAGTGGAATGGATCCGGTGCTTTTATTGTCAATGGCAATAAAACCAATCTAGATGCCAAGGTTTCAAGTAAGCCTTACGCTGATAACAAAACAAAGACAGTTGGCAAGGAAACTGTGCCAACTGTAGCCAATGCTCTCTTGTCTAAGGCAACTCGCCAGTACAAGAATCGTGAAGAAACGGGGAATGGTTCGACTTCATGGACTCCTCCAGGATGGCATCAGGTTAAGAATCTAAAGGGGACTTATACCCATGCGGTCGATAGAGGTCACTTGTTAGGTTATGCCTTAATTGGTGGCTTGGATGGTTTTGATGCCTCGACAAGCAATCCTAAAAACATTGCTGTTCAAACAGCCTGGGCAAATCAGGCGCAAGCTGAGGATTCGACTGGTCAAAACTACTATGAAAGCATGGTGCGTAAGGCCTTGGACCAAAACAAGCGTGTCCGTTACCGTGTAACCCTTTATTACGCTACAAATGAGGATTTAGTTCCTTCAGCTTCACAGATTGAAGCCAAGTCTTCAGATGGAGAATTGGAATTCAATGTTCTAGTTCCCAATGTTCAAAAGGGGCTACAACTGGATTACCGAACTGGAGAAGTAACGGTCACTCAGTAAAAGATAAGATCAACTCCTATGTCACTTGTGGATGTAGGAGTTTTTTTGACAATTTAAGTAGGACTAGAATAGACACTGATACTCAATGAAAATCAAAGTGCAAACTAGGAAGCTAGCCGCAGGTTGCTCAAAGCACAGCTTTGAGGTTGCAGATAAAGCTGACGTGGTTTGAAGAGATTTTCGAAGAGTATGAGAAAAAATAATATGTACTGGACTAAATTTTGTGATATAATAAAGGATAAGATACTATTTTAGGAGAAGAACTATGGAAGACCCAAGTAGTCAGAATTTGTTGCTACAATTTGTTTTATTGTTTATCTTGACGGTATTAAATGCCTTTTTCTCAGCTACAGAAATGGCCATGGTGTCACTAAACCGTGCGCGTGTTGAACAAAAGGCAGAAGAAGGAGATAGACGCTATATCCGTCTGCTGAAGGTACTAGAAAATCCTAACCACTTTTTATCAACTATTCAAGTAGGGATTACCCTGATTACGATTTTGTCAGGGGCGAGTTTGGCAGAAACTCTGGGACGAGAAATTGCATCTTGGCTTGGAAATGGCGAAACAGCTTATGCCATTGCAAGCTTTCTATCTTTAGCATTTTTGACTTATATTTCCATCGTTTTTGGGGAGTTGTATCCTAAGAGAATCGCTCTTAATCTAAAGGATGCTTTAGCGATTCGTACAGCGCCAGTTATTATTGGCCTGGGGAAACTAGTTAGTCCCTTTGTCTGGCTCTTATCTGCGTCTACCAATCTTTTGAGTCGTTTGACTCCAATGACCTTTGACGATGCTGACGAAAAAATGACCCGTGATGAAATTGAGTACATGCTGACAAATAGTGAAGAAACACTAGATGCTGACGAAATTGAGATGTTACAGGGGATTTTTTCACTGGACGAATTGATGGCCAGAGAAGTCATGGTTCCTCGGACGGATGCCTTTATGGTCGATATTCAGGATGACAATCAGGCTATTATTGAAAGTATTTTAAAGCAAAATTATTCTCGTATCCCTGTCTATGATGGAGACAAGGATAATGTAATCGGTTTGATTCATACCAAGCGCCTGCTCAATGCAGCCTTTGTTGATGGCTTTGACAATATTGTTTGGAGACGTATTTTACAAACACCGCTTTTTGTACCCGAGACGATTTTTGTGGATGATCTTTTGAAAGCTCTTCGCAATACGCAAAATCAAATGGCAATTTTGCTGGATGAGTACGGTGGGATGGCTGGTTTGGTGACCCTAGAAGACCTCTTAGAGGAAATTGTAGGGGAAATTGATGACGAAACAGATAAGGCTGAAATCGAAGTTCATCAAATTGGAGAAGACACCTATATCGTTCAAGGTACCATGAATCTCAATGACTTTAATGACTACTTTGATGTTGAACTGGAAAGTGATGATGTTGATACCATCGCTGGTTATTATTTGACAGGAGTTGGGACCATTCCAACGACTGAGAAACTCAGCTATGAATTGGTCAGCCAAAACAAACAGATTATCTTAACCAATGATAAGGTGAAAAATGGACGTGTTACCAAGGTAAAAGTCCAAATCACAGAAGTAGAAATTGAAGAAGAAACAGAGTAAATTAGAGGCTTTTGTCATCATGAGTGGCAAAGCTTTTTTCAGTTTATTTTAAAAGGGAATAGTATCCTCGAAAAACTCATCCCCCAAATCCGCCCCAAAACTTTTCTAAATCTATCCTTATTTATCCAAAGAAAAAGAAAAAAAGCCCTTCAAATTGGGCTTTCTGTTCATGTGAAACCTGATAAATCAAGTTATAGAAGGCGGTAGACGGATTTGAACCGACGATCAAGCTTTTGCAGAGCCGTGCCTTACCACTTGGCTATACCGCCTTAACGTTTATTATTATACCTTGAAAATGATTTTCAGTCAATAGCTTTTTCAGATTTTTTGTGTCAATAAGCCTAAATATTCTGAAAATTCGTTTACTTTTCTTGAAATCTATGGTATAATTGATGATAACCTATACTTTATAAGAGGAGTAAAGAAATGAAAAAAAGTCAAGTGCTTGCTGTAGCAGGAGCTACCTTATTAGCGTCAGGAGTTCTAGCTGCGTGTTCAAACACTAGTTCAAATAATGCTAAACTAGCAAAAGATTACCAATATGTTTATCAAACAGATCCAGAAACCTTGGATTATATCGTTAGCAATATTGATTCAACATCTTTCATCACAACAAATGCTGTAGATGGTTTGTTGGCTAATGATAAATATGGTAATTTAGTTCCTTCTATTGCTGAATCATGGACAGTTTCAAAAGATGGTTTGACTTATACCTATAAAATCCGTAAGGATGCTAAATGGGTGACAGCAGAGGGAGAAGAATACGCTCCTGTAACTGCTAAAGACTTCGTTACTGGTTTGAAACACGCCGTAGATGGAAAATCAAAAGGACTTTCAATCGTTAGCTCTTCTATTAAGGGATTAGAAGCCTATATCAAGGGTGAAACAAGCGACTTTTCAACTGTTGGAGTAAAAGCAGTTGATGATCAAACACTAGAATATACCTTGAACCAGCCAGAAACTTTCTGGAATGACAAGACAACTAGTGGTGTTTTGATGCCGGTTAATGAAGAATTCTTAACTTCAAAAGGGGAAGGTTTTGGTGCCCCAACCGATGCTAACTCTATTCTTTATAACGGTCCATTTGTCTTGAAGGCTGTAACTCCAAAATCATCTATCGAGATGGCTAAAAATGATGCTTACTGGGATAAAGAAAATGTAAAAATTGAGAACGTTAAGTTCACTTTCTGGGATGGTAAGGACCAAGATGTGATTGCCAAAGGTTTTGCCGATGGTCAATATAGCAAGGCTCGTATCTTCCCTACAAGTTCTACATATGAAAAATATGCGGCTGATTTCAAAGATAACATTTACTTTAATGAACCAGGTGCGGGTGTTGCAACTGTCAGCTTGAACTATGGCCGTACAACTTATAACCACACTGCCAAAACAAGTGATGCCCAAAAGACATCTACTCAGAAAGCATTGCTAAACAAGGAATTCCGTCAAGCCTTGAACTTTGCAGTCGATCGCAATTCTTACTCAGCTCAAACAAATGGTACAGATGGAGCTGCAGTAGCCATCCGTAATACATTTGCACCTTATAATCTTCAAGTTGGTAAGAAAACATTTGGTGAATTGGTACAAGATAGCTTGGCTAAGACAAATTCTTCTACTTGGTCAAACGTGTCTCTGGCAGATTCTCAAAATGGCCTTTACAATGAAGAAAAAGCTAAAGAAGTCTTTGCTAAAGCTAAATCAAGCTTGCAAGCTGAAGGTGTTGAATTCCCAATCCACTTGGATGCCTTGGTTATCCAAGAATCAACAGCGGTTGTAAACCGTGTTCAATCATTGAAACAATCAATTGAAAAAGTATTGGGTTCAGATAATGTTGTTGTAGACTTACAACAAATGACTCAAGCAGAAGCTTTACCAATTTCATTTAGCGCTCCAACAGCTAAAGAACAAGACTGGGATATACATACCTTGCTAGGATGGAACCCTGACTATCAAGATCCTTCTACTTTCTTGGATCAATTCGTCCTTAAGGGAGGAAGCACTCGCCTTTACCTTGGTATTGACCAAAACACAGATGCATCAGTAGTAAGCAAACTTGGTTTAGCTGACTATGGAAAATTACTTGATGACGCAAACAGCGAAAACCAAGATGTTCAAAAACGTTATGAAAAATACGCAGTAGCACAAGCTTGGTTGACTGACAATGCTTTGACAATTCCAGTAATGGCTTCTCCTAAAGAAACAGCCGTTTCATATGTTTCAAAAGTTCTACCATTTAGCTCTTCATATTCTGTAGCCGGCCTTAAAGGTGAAAATTCAGGATACTTGAAGTACACTGAAGTTGGCGAAAAAGCAATTACCAAAGAAGAGTATGAAAAAGCTCGTGAAAAATGGTTGAAAGAAAAGACTGAGTCAAACGAGAAAGCTCAAAAAGAATTGGCAAGTCATGTGAAGTAAATAATTTTCAATAGAACTTTCTCTCCATGAGGAGAAGGTTCTTTTGGGATTTTTAAAGGAAATGATATGAAAAAATATATTTTTATGCGTGTTTTGCGGTCATTGGTTTCTATCTTCTTAGTAACAACTTTGACTTACACGATTATCTATACAATGGTTCCTCGAAAATTGATTTTCAAACAGGACACCAACTATAACAAGATTGCGACAACTGCTGATAAACGTGATAACTATGAGAATACTGTTTATGAGCGTATGGGCTATATCGAGTACTACGATACCAAAGAGTTGCAAGAAAAAGCTAGCCAGATGGATGCTTCTGTAACAGTTGAAGCTAATGATACCAATAAGGCTATCTATGAAAAATACATCAAACAAATCGGTCATGGTTGGACCTTGGGAGAATTTACTGAAAGTGGCCAATTCTACGCTACTCGTGAAATCCCAATTTTTGAACGTGTTTTTCACTTCTATGCTAACTTGATTGACATTGATCATACAAATAAAATTCAAGACCCTGAAAATCCAGACTTGAAGCGTTATCTTCGTTTCGAAAACGATCCAGCGATCGGATGGTCATTGGTTGGTTCAGGAACTAAACACAAATATCTCTTGTACTTCAACAGTCAGTTCCCATTTGTGCATCAAAACTTTGTGAACATTAATTTAGGTGACTCTTATCCAACCTATGCTAATAGCCCTGTTTTACAGGTTATTACTCAGGGGCAAGGGCAAACAAAAACTGCTCAAGTTCAGTTCCCAACAGGTAAGAAAACTTCTTCTGTAAATATTTACTCAAGAACCTACAAATCACCTAGTCAGGCTGACTCTCGTGAAGTAGCTAATTATGGGAAAGATGATCCATATACTGCAACTGAAAGCAACTACCAATATCCTTCTATGATTGCTAGCTCTGCAGTCGTTGGATTGATCGGTTTGGTGATTTCTTATGCGATTGCCGTGCCACTTGGTTCAGCAATGGCTCGCTTCAAGAATACTTGGATTGATAGCTTCTCAACAGGGGCTTTGACCTTCTTGATGGCTCTTCCAACAATTGCCTTGGTTTATATCGTTCGTTTGGCTGGTTCTTCAATCGGCTTACCAGATTCATTCCCTATCTTGGGTGCTGGAGATTGGCGTTCTTACGTTTTACCAGCAGTTATCCTTGGTTTGTTGGGTGCTCCGGGTACAGCCATTTGGATTCGTCGTTATATGATTGACTTGCAATCACAAGATTTTGTACGTTTTGCTCGTGCCAAAGGTTTGTCTGAAAAAGAAATTTCAAACAAACACATCTTTAAAAATGCCATGGTTCCACTGGTTTCAGGAATTCCTGGTGCCGTTATCGGGGTTATCGGTGGTGCAACCCTTACTGAAACAGTCTTCGCCTTCCCAGGTATGGGTAAAATGTTGATTGACTCTGTAAAAGCATCTAATAACTCTATGGTCGTTGGTCTTGTCTTCATCTTTACATGTATTTCTATCTTCTCACTTCTTTTGGGAGATATTTGGATGACGATTATTGACCCACGTATTAAATTGACTGAGAAAGGAGGCAAATAATGTCTACAATCGATAAAGAAAAATTTCAGTTTGTAAAACGTGACGATTTTGCCTCTGAAACTATTGATGCGCCAGCATATTCTTACTGGAAATCAGTGTTTAGACAATTTATGAAGAAGAAATCAACTGTAGTCATGTTGGGAATCTTGGTAGCTATCATTTTGATGAGTTTCATCTACCCAATGTTTTCTAAGTTTGATTTTAATGATGTCAGCAAAGTAAACGACTTTAGTGCTCGTTATATCAAGCCAAATGCTGAGCATTGGTTCGGTACAGATAGTAACGGTAAATCTCTCTTTGACGGTGTCTGGTTCGGAGCTCGTAACTCCATCCTCATTTCTGTGATTGCGACAGTGATTAACTTGGTTATCGGTGTTTTTGTCGGTGGTATTTGGGGGATTTCAAAATCAGTTGACCGTGTGATGATGGAAGTTTATAACGTCATCTCAAACATTCCATCTCTTTTGATTGTCATTGTCTTGACTTACTCAATCGGAGCTGGATTCTGGAATCTGATTTTTGCTATGAGTGTGACAACATGGATTGGAATTGCCTTCATGATCCGTGTGCAAATCTTGCGTTACCGTGATTTGGAATACAACTTGGCGTCACGTACTTTGGGAACACCAACCTTGAAGATTGTTGCCAAAAATATCATGCCTCAATTGGTATCTGTTATTGTGACAACCATGACTCAAATGCTTCCAAGTTTTATCTCATACGAAGCCTTCTTGTCATTCTTCGGTCTTGGACTACCGATTACTGTGCCAAGTTTGGGTCGTTTGATTTCAGATTATTCACAAAACGTAACAACCAATGCTTACTTGTTCTGGATTCCATTGACAACTCTTGTCTTGGTATCCTTGTCCCTTTTCGTAGTTGGTCAAAACTTAGCGGATGCTAGTGATCCACGTACACATAGATAGGAGTAGAAATGACAAAAGAAAAAAATGTAATTTTGACTGCTCGCGATATTGTCGTGGAATTTGACGTTCGTGACAAAGTATTGACAGCCATTCGCGGCGTTTCCCTTGAACTAGTTGAAGGAGAAGTATTAGCCTTGGTAGGTGAGTCAGGATCAGGAAAATCTGTTTTGACAAAGACTTTCACAGGTATGCTTGAAGAAAATGGTCGCATTGCCCAAGGTAGTATTGACTACCGTGGTCAGGATTTGACAGCCTTGTCTTCTCACAAGGATTGGGAACAAATTCGTGGTGCTAAGATTGCGACGATCTTCCAAGATCCAATGACTAGTTTGGACCCAATTAAAACAATTGGTAGTCAGATTACAGAAGTTATTGTAAAACACCAAGGAAAAACAGCTAAAGAAGCGAAAGAATTGGCCATTGACTACATGAATAAGGTTGGGATTCCAGATGCAGATAGACGTTTTGATGAATACCCGTTCCAATATTCTGGGGGAATGCGTCAACGTATCGTTATTGCGATTGCCCTTGCCTGCCGACCTGATGTCTTGATCTGTGATGAGCCAACGACTGCCTTGGATGTGACTATCCAAGCACAAATCATTGATTTGCTAAAATCTTTACAAAACGAGTATCATTTCACAACAATCTTTATCACCCACGACCTTGGTGTGGTAGCAAGTATTGCGGATAAGGTAGCGGTTATGTATGCAGGAGAAATCGTTGAATATGGAACTGTTGAGGAAGTCTTCTATGATCCTCGCCATCCATATACATGGAGTCTCTTGTCTAGCTTGCCTCAGCTTGCTGATGATAAAGGGGATCTTTACTCAATCCCAGGAACACCTCCGTCACTTTATACTGACCTGAAAGGGGATGCCTTTGCCTTGCGTTCAGACTATGCAATGCAGATTGACTTCGAACAAAAAGCTCCTCAATTCTCAGTATCAGAGACACATTGGGCTAAAACTTGGCTACTTCATGAGGATGCTCCAAAAGTAGAAAAACCAGCTGTGATTGCAAATCTCCATGATAAGATTCGTGAAAAAATGGGATTTGCCCATCTGGCTGACTAGGAGGAAGGAAATGTCTGAAAAATTAGTAGAAATCAAAGATTTAGAAATTTCCTTCGGTGAAGGAAGTAAGAAGTTTGTCGCGGTTAAAAATGCTAACTTCTTTATCAACAAGGGAGAAACGTTCTCTCTTGTAGGTGAGTCAGGTAGTGGGAAAACAACTATTGGTCGTGCTATCATTGGTCTAAATGACACAAGTAATGGTGATATTATTTTTGATGGTCAAAAGATTAATGGTAAGAAATCGCGTGAACAAGCTGCGGAATTGATTCGTCGAATCCAGATGATTTTCCAAGACCCTGCGGCAAGTTTGAATGAACGTGCGACTGTTGATTATATTATTTCTGAAGGTCTTTACAATCATCATCTGTTCAAAGATGAAGAAGAACGTAAAGAGAAAGTTAAAAATATTATCCGTGAAGTGGGGCTTCTTGCTGAGCATTTGACTCGTTATCCTCATGAGTTTTCAGGTGGTCAACGTCAACGTATCGGTATTGCCCGTGCCTTGGTCATGCAACCAGACTTTGTTATTGCGGATGAGCCCATTTCAGCCTTGGACGTTTCTGTTCGTGCCCAAGTCTTGAACTTGCTCAAAAAATTCCAAAAAGAACTTGGTTTGACCTATCTCTTTATCGCCCATGACTTGTCTGTCGTTCGCTTTATTTCAGATCGTATCGCAGTTATTTACAAGGGTGTTATTGTAGAGGTTGCAGAAACAGAAGAATTGTTTAACAATCCAATTCACCCATATACTCAGGCCTTGCTTTCAGCGGTACCAATTCCAGACCCAATCTTGGAACGCAAGAAGGTCTTGAAGGTTTACGACCCAAGTCAACACGACTATGAGACTGATAAGCCATCTATGGTAGAAATCCGTCCAGGTCACTATGTTTGGGCGAACCAAGCCGAATTGGCACGTTACCAACAAGGACTAAACTAATAATGGTTTTATAATTTCCATGTCAATTTTTATGGAAATTATAAAACTTTTTTGTTGGACTGATTTGAAAAAACTTTGAAAGAATTTTCGAAAAATTTTAAAAAATTCTGAAATATTCTTGACAGCTGATGAAAAAGGTGGTAAGATAGGAAACATCAAAAAAGAAAGCAGAAAAGAAATGAATCAAAGACAAGCTGTAACAATGAATCAAAACTTTTACTTTAGCTACTTTAGCTACTTTAGATAGTGTTTGTAGACATGTCACCATGGATGCAAACAGTTCAAGCAATTTGTTTGTATCTATGTGGCTAAGATTTTTGATTGTGGTCCATATAGATGAATATCTAAATGGACTAGCTAAGTTATAACTTGTTAGATTATTTCAAGCATCCGTTTAGGTATTATCTAAGCGGTTTTTTGTTTTATACTCTTCGAAAATCAAATTCAAACCACGTCAACGTCGCCTTGCCGTACTCAAGTACAGCCTGCGGCTAGTTTCCTAGTTTGCTCTTTGATTTTCATTAAGTTTTATCTTTTCTGAGAAGGAGTTTCATTATGAAAGTTGTTCGAAAATTACTAGCCCCCCTCTTGGTAGTGGGGATCCTCTTGACCTCTCTGATCAGTTTGCATCAGTTGAAGGCAGACAAGAAAAAAGATGTTTTTCGTATCGGTATTTCGCAATTTATTACCCACCAGTCCTTAGACGCTACTAGAGAAGGTTTTGTGGATGAGCTGGCCAAACAAGGCTATGTGGAAGGGAAAAATATCGAGATTGATTTGCAAAATGCACAGGGAGAACAAAGAAATCTAAAAACGATTTCCCAGCAGCTAGCAGAATCTAGTGATGTCGTTCTAGCCATCGCAACGCCTTCTGCTCAGAGCTTGGCTAATACAACACAAACGACACCGGTTATCTTTTCAGCTGTAACAGACCCTGTCAGTGCCAAGCTGGTTGAGTCAAGAGAACACCCTGGGGGCAATGTAACTGGAACAAGCGACCAGTCATCAGATGCCATTTCAACCCAAATCAATTTGATAAAGAAAGTGTTGCCAAAGGCTAAAACAATTGGAATTCTCTATACTCAGAGCGAGCCAAACTCAGTTGTCCAAAAGGATGAAGCTAAGCGACTTCTGGAAGAAAAAGGATTTACCGTTGTTGAAAAAACAATCTTGGACAGTAACAACGTCAAGGCGGCAGCAGAGAGCTTGATGGCAGAAGTGGATATGGTTTTTGTACCAACGGACAATATCATTTCGTCAACCATGGAAACAGTTAAGCAGGTTTCTATTAAACACAAGGTTCCAGTATTCGGTGGTTCAACAGAAATGATTGCTGTTGGTGGCTTGTATAACTACGGAACCAATTATGAAGAATTGGGCCGTCAGACAGCCCGCATGTTGATTCGTGTTTTAAAAGGTGAAAAGCCAGAAAATATAGCAGTTGAGTTACCTGAAAAACTGGAATTGCATACTAATAAAGAAATGGCAGATGCATTGGGAATTGATATTAGTAAGTTAGAAAGCAAGGAATAAGGAGGTTTAAGATGAGTTTTGTATTACCTAGTTTATCAGAAGGTTTGTTGTGGTCGATTATGGCCATTGGAGTCTACTTGACTTTCCGTATTTTGGATATTGCGGATATGACTGCTGAAGGAGCCTTTCCTCTGGGTGCAGCTGTCGTCGTATCACAGATACAGGCAGGGACAAATCCTTGGATTGCGACCTTGCTTGCTTTGCTGGCAGGTATGGTAGCAGGTCTTGTGTCAGGTATGCTCCACACCAAGATGAAAATCCCAGCTCTCTTGACAGGGATTGTGACCTTGACAGGTCTTTATTCAATCAATATTAAAATCATGGGAAGTGTGCCTAATCTTTCCTTGGGAGATTCTTCAACTGTCTTTAAACAATTGGCGAGCTTGGGGCTGACAAATGAAGAAGCTGTTTTCTCATTCAGTTTGGCCTGTCTCTTACTTGTTTGTTTGGTCTTGACTCTTTTGATGAAAACGGAGATTGGCTTGGTCTTGCGTTCGACTGGGGACAATATTCCGATGAGTGAGGCCAATGGGGTCAATGTAGACACCATGAAGATTGTTGGTTACATGATTTCAAATGGTTTGATTGCCCTATGTGGATCCTTGTTCGCTCAAAATGATGGATTTTCAGATGTAACTTCTGGGACAGGAACAATCGTTGTTGGTTTGAGTGCAGTCATTATTGCGGAAGTCTTGATACACGACTTGACCATTGGAGGTCGCTTGTTATCCATCGGAATCGGTGCCATTGTTTATCGTTTGATTATTTTAAATATCTATGAAATTCCAAATCTAGATCAGAACCTGGTTCGTCTCTTTAATGCAATCTTGTTAGCCTTGGTTCTATTCGCACCAGAATTACAAAAGAGACTAAAGATTCGTGGTTTAAAACTGAGAAATGAATAGGAGGAGAAAGTTATGGCAAGTTTGTTAACACTTGAAAATATTCACAAAACATTTGAAGCAGGGACGGTCAATGAAAACCATGTCCTCAAAGGATTAGATTTAGAGGTTGAAGAGGGAGATTTTATCTCTGTGATTGGTGGAAATGGCGCAGGGAAATCCACTTTGATGAATATCTTGGCTGGAAATCTATCTGTGGACGAAGGGGACCTTTTGTTGGAAGGGAAATCCATTAAAAATCTGAGTGTACGAAAGAGAGCCAAGGATATTGCCCGTGTTTTTCAAGATCCTAAGATGGGAACGGCTTCTCGTTTGACGATTGAGGAGAATATGGCCATTGCCTTGAGACGTGGACAAAAAAGAGGACTTGGCTGGGGCGTGAAGGAGAAGGATAGAATCCAGTTCCAAGAGGCCTTGAAAGAGTTGAATATCGGTCTTGAAAATCGTTTGAAAGTGGATACTCAATACCTTTCAGGAGGACAAAGACAGGCCTTGACCCTAGTCATGGCAGCCTTGGTGAAACCTAAGCTCTTGCTGTTGGATGAACACACTGCGGCACTTGACCCGAAAACGAGTCAAATGGTGATGGATTTGACGCAAAAGATTGTGGAGCACCATCAGTTGACTACTCTGATGATTACACATGATATGAACCATGCGATTGAGTACGGCAATCGTCTCATTATGCTTTATCAAGGGAAGATAGTGGTTGATGTCAAAGGAGAAGAGAAAAAGCATCTGACAGTTGAAGATCTCATGCATCTCTTCCAGAAAAATAGTGGCCAAAGTCTGGTCAGTGATGAATTGGTTTTGGGATAAAGAAAAAGGCTGAAATCTAGTGTTTCAGTCTTTTATTTCTTACACTGGCTATCTATGTAAATTAAACTTAGCAAGGAGCCCTCTTCCTCAGAAAAGCAGGGTTCTTTTTGCTGTCTATTCCATCCCTGAAAGTGTAGAACAAACTGGTCAGGGTGGCTAGTTTATGGTATAATGAAAGGGACTCAAAAAGAAACAGGAGAAAAATGATGGATTTACTTTTAGCAATTGTATTGATTGTGCTAGCTTTTCTAGGAGGAGCTCTTGGAGGAATGTACTTGGTTCGTAAGCAAATTGAAAAAGAATTCGCTGACAACCCACGTTTGAATGCTGAAGCAGTTCGTACTCTTTTGAGTGCAAATGGTCAAAAACCAAGCGAAGCTAAGGTACAACAAGTTTACCACCAAATCATCCGCCAACAAAAAGCAGCCCTTGCTAACAATAAAAAGAAAAAATAAATAAGGAAAAGTCTGGGATGAAAGTTCCAGACTTCTCACTATGTTGGCTATGGTTTAGGGATGAGACTTTTTCCTTGCATTCTATTGATATTTGATTATGATTAAGAGAGATAGTGGTTGTTGAAGCTGTCCTTCAGTTCTTGAAGACAAGTAATCATAATGAACTATCAATCAGAAAAAAGACTAGAAAGAAGACTGTATGGATAATCGACCAATTGGTTTTTTGGATTCGGGTGTCGGGGGCTTGACTGTTGTGCGTGAGCTTATGCGCCAGCTTCCCCATGAAGAAATCGTCTATATTGGAGATTCGGCGCGGGCGCCTTATGGTCCCCGTCCTGCTGAGCAAATTCGTGAATATACTTGGCAGCTGGTCAACTTTCTCTTGACCAAGGATGTCAAAATGATTGTCATTGCTTGTAACACTGCGACTGCGGTCGTTTGGGAAGAAATCAAGGCTCAACTAGACATTCCTGTCTTGGGTGTGATTTTACCAGGAGCTTCGGCAGCCATCAAATCCAGCCAAGGTGGGAAAATCGGGGTTATTGGAACGCCCATGACGGTTCAATCAGACATCTACCGTCAGAAAATCCATGATCTGGATCCGGAATTACAGGTGGAGAGTTTGGCCTGTCCCAAGTTTGCCCCCTTGGTCGAGTCGGGTGCCCTGTCAACCAGTGTTACCAAAAAAGTGGTTTATGAAACCCTGCGTCCCTTGGTTGGAAAGGTGGATAGCCTGATTTTAGGCTGTACCCATTACCCACTCCTTCGCCCTATCATCCAGAATGTCATGGGGCCAAAGGTTCAGCTCATCGATAGTGGGGCAGAGTGCGTACGGGATATCTCAGTCTTACTAAATTATTTTGAAATCAATCGTGGTCGCGATGCTGGACCACTTCATCACCGTTTTTACACAACAGCCAGCAGCCAAAGTTTTGCACAAATTGGTGAAGAATGGCTGGAAAAAGAGATTCATGTGGAGCATGTAGAATTATGACAAATAAAATTTATGAATACAAGGATGACCAGGACTGGTATGTCGGGTCCTATAGTATTTTTGGTGGCGTCCGGACGTTGACTGATGAAGACTTGGATTTCCCTCTGGTTGGATTGGCCAAAATATTTCGAGACGAGGAACGAGGTTTCCCGATTTCAGTTACTGTTTTACGCTATGGTTCTCGCTACCGTTTATTGTCTTTTGTGGTAGATATACTAAACCAAGAAGCAGGTCGCAATCTAGAAGTCATCCAACGTCAGGGAGCTTTGCTTTTGGTTGAAAATGGCCAACTCTTGTATGTGGAATTGCCCAAAGAAGGGGTCAATGTTCATGATTTCTTTGAGACAAACAAGGTTAGAGAAACCTTGTTGATTGCGACTCGTAACGAGGGCAAGACCAAGGAATTTCGAGCTATCTTTGACAAGTTAGGATACGATGTGGAAAATCTTAATGACTATCCTGACCTACCTGAAGTAGCAGAAACAGGCATGACCTTCGAAGAAAATGCCCGCCTCAAGGCAGAAACTATTTCTCAATTAACGGGCAAGATGGTTTTGGCAGATGACTCAGGTCTCAAAGTCGATGTCCTTGGTGGCTTGCCAGGTGTCTGGTCAGCTCGTTTCGCAGGAGTAGGAGCTACTGACCGTGAAAACAATGCCAAACTCTTGCACGAATTGGCCATGGTCTTTGAACTCAAGGATCGCTCTGCTCAATTCCACACGACCCTAGTTGTAGCAAGTCCAAACAAGGAAAGTTTGGTTGTTGAAGCAGACTGGCCAGGCTACATTAACTTTGAACCTAAGGGTGAAAATGGTTTTGGCTATGACCCTCTTTTCCTTGTAGGAGAAACAGGCAAGTCATCAGCTGAATTAACCCTTGAAGAAAAAAATAGTCAATCTCACCGTGCCTTAGCCGTTAAGAAACTTTTGGAGGTATTTCCATCATGGCAAAGCAAACCATCATTGTAATGAGTGATTCTCATGGCGATAGCTTGATTGTAGAAGAAATCCGTGATCGCTATGTGGGCAAAGTTGACGCCGTTTTTCATAACGGCGATTCTGAACTGCGTCCTGATTCTCCACTTTGGGAAGGCATCCGTGTAGTTAAAGGGAACATGGACTTCTACGCCGGCTACCCAGAACGTTTGGTGACTGAGCTTGGTTCGACCAAGATTATCCAAACCCATGGTCACTTGTTTGACATCAATTTCAACTTTCAAAAGTTGGACTACTGGGCTCAGGAAGAAGAGGCCGATATCTGTCTCTATGGTCACTTGCATGTGCCAAGCGCTTGGATGGAAGGAAAGACTCTTTTTCTAAATCCAGGTTCTATCAGTCAACCACGTGGGACCACCAGAGAATGTCTCTATGCTCGTGTGGAGATTGATGACAGTTACTTCAAAGTCGACTTTTTGACACGAGCCCATGAGGTGTATCCAGGCTTGTCCAAGGAGTTTAGCCGATGATTGCCAAGGAGTTTGAGACTTTCTTGTTGGGGCAAGAGGAAACTTTTTTGACCCCTGCTGAAAATCTAGCCGTGTTGATTGATACTCACAATGCGGATCATGCAACCCTCTTGCTCAGTCAGATGACCTATACCCGTGTTCCTGTTGTAACAGATGAAAAACAGTTTGTTGGGACGATTGGGCTCAGAGATATTATGGCTTATCAGATGGAGCATGATTTGAGTCAAGAAATCATGGCAGATACGGATATTGTTCATATGACGAGAACGGACGTAGCGGTCGTCTCTCCAGATTTTACCATTACAGAGGTCTTGCACAAATTGGTGGATGAGTCCTTCTTGCCGGTTGTGGATGCGTCTGGTATTTTCCAAGGAATTATCACGCGCAAGTCTATCCTCAAGGCAGTCAATGCCCTCTTGCATGACTTTAGTAAGGAATTTGAGATTCGATGCAAATGAGAGACAGGATTTCAGCCTTTTTAGAGGAAAAGCAGGGTCTGTCTGCCAATTCCAAGCAGTCCTATAAGTATGATTTGGAGCAATTTTTAGACATTGTGGGCGAGCGGATTTCTGAGACCAGTCTCAAGATTTATCAAGCCCAACTAGCCAGTCTAAAAATCAGCGCTCAGAAGCGAAAGATTTCGGCCTGTAACCAATTTCTCTACTTTCTCTATCAAAAAGGAGAAGTGGATAGCTTTTATCGTTTGGAATTAGCCAAACAAGCTGAAAAGAAGACCGCAAAACCAGAACTGTTAAACCTAGACTCTTTTTGGCAGGAAAGTAATTATCCAGAGGGGCGTTTACTGGCTCTACTTATCTTGGAAATGGGGCTCTTGCCGAGTGAGATTTTAGCTCTCAAGGTTGCGGACATCAATCTGGACTTTCAGGTGTTGCGAATCAAGAAGGCTTCCCAACAGAGAATTGTCACCATTCCTACGACCTTACTTTCAGAATTGGAACCCTTGATGGGCCAGACCTATCTCTTTGAAAGGGGAGGGAAAGCCTATTCTCGTCAGTGGGCCTTTCGTCAGCTAGAATCCTTTGTCAAGGAGAAAGGGTTCCCAACCTTATCAGCCCAGGCCTTGCGGGAACAGTTCATTCTAAGACAAATAGAAAACAAGGTCGATTTGTACGAAATTGCAAAAAAATTAGGATTAAAAACAGTCCTGACCTTAGAAAAATATAGATAATGGATATTAAATTAAAAGATTTTGAAGGGCCCTTGGACTTGCTTTTGCACCTGGTTTCTAAGTACCAGATGGATATCTATGATGTGCCCATCACGGAAGTCATCGAGCAGTATCTAGCCTATGTCTCAACCCTGCAGGCCATGCGTCTGGAAGTGACGGGCGAGTACATGGTCATGGCCAGTCAGCTCATGCTGATCAAGAGCCGCAAGCTTCTTCCGAAGGTGGCAGAAGTGACAGACTTGGAGGATGACCTAGAGCAGGATCTTCTCTCTCAAATCGAAGAATACCGCAAGTTCAAGCTCTTGGGTGAGCATTTGGAAGCCAAGCACCAAGATCGGGCCCGGTATTATTCTAAAGCACCGACAGAGTTGATTTACGAAGATGCGGAGCTTGTGCATGACAAGACGACCATTGACCTCTTTTTGGCTTTTTCAAATATCCTATCCAAGAAAAAAGAGGAGTTTGCACAAAATCACACGACTATCTTGCGGGATGAGTATAAGATTGAGGACATGATGGTTATCGTGAAAGAGTCCTTGACTGGACGAGATCAATTGCGCTTGCAGGATTTGTTTAAGGAAGCCCAGAATGTCCAAGAGGTCATCACCCTCTTTTTGGCAACCCTAGAGTTAATTAAAACCCAGGAGCTGATCCTCGTGCAAGAGGAAAGTTTCGGAGATATTTATCTCATAGAAAAGAAGGAAGAAAGTCAAGTGGCCCAAAGCTAGACTTGATAGAGAGGAAAGATGAGTACTGTAGCAAAAATAGAAGCGCTCTTGTTTGTAGCGGGTGAAGATGGGATTAGGGTCCGCCAGTTAGCTGAACTCCTCTCTCTGCCACCGACAGGCATCCAACAGAGTTTAGAAAAATTAGCCCAGAAGTATGAAAAGGCCCCAGATTCCAGTTTGGCCCTGATTGAGACAGGGGGAGCTTATAGATTGGTGACCAAGCCTCAATTTGCAGCGGTTTTGAAAGAATATGCAAAGGCGCCTATCAACCAGAGTTTATCTCGGGCTGCCCTTGAGACCTTGTCCATCATTGCCTACAAACAGCCCATCACACGGATAGAGATTGATGCCATTCGTGGGGTCAACTCGAGTGGGGCCTTGGCAAAGTTGCAGGCCTTTGACCTGATACGAGAAGACGGGAAAAAAGAAGTGTTGGGTCGCCCCAACCTCTATGTGACTACGGATTATTTCCTAGATTACATGGGGATTAACCATTTGGAAGAATTACCAGTGATTGATGAGCTTGAAATTCAAGCCCAAGAAAGCCAATTATTTGGTGAAAGGATAGAAGAAGATGAGAATCAATAAGTATATTGCCCACGCAGGTGTGGCCAGTAGGAGAAAAGCAGAAGAGCTGATCAAGCAAGGCTTGGTGACGGTTAACGGCCAAGTGGTACGTGAACTAGCAACCACTATCAAGTCAGGCGACAAGGTCGAAGTGGAAGGTCAACCTATCTACAACGAAGAAAAGGTCTATTATCTGCTTAACAAACCACGCGGTGTCATTTCCAGTGTGACAGATGACAAGGGGCGCAAGACGGTTGTCGATCTCTTACCCAATGTGAAAGAGCGCATCTACCCTGTAGGTCGTTTGGACTGGGATACATCAGGAGTCTTGATTTTGACCAATGACGGGGATTTTACGGATGAGATGATTCACCCTCGTAATGAGATTGACAAGGTTTATGTCGCGCGTGTTAAAGGCGTGGCCAATAAGGATAATCTCCGCCCCTTGACCCGTGGACTTGAGATTGATGGTAAGAAAACCAAGCCGGCTGTCTATGAGATTCTCAAAGTGGACCCAGTCAAAAACCGCTCTGTGGTGCAGTTGACTATCCATGAAGGGCGTAACCACCAGGTTAAAAAGATGTTTGAAGCTGTCGGTCTCCAAGTAGATAAGTTGTCACGGACCCGTTTCGGACATCTAGACTTGACAGGACTCCGTCCAGGAGAATCCCGCCGTCTTAATAAAAAAGAAATCAGCCAACTACACACCATGGCTGTAACCAAGAAATAATGAAACGAATCTTAATAGCGCCTGTGCGCTTTTACCAACGGTTTATCTCGCCAGCCTTTCCCCCCTCTTGTCGCTTTGAGCCGACTTGTTCCAACTATATGATTCAGGCTATTGAAAAACATGGCTTCAAGGGTGTTTTGATGGGCTTGGCTCGGATTTTACGTTGCCATCCCTGGTCGAAAACAGGTAAGGACCCCGTCCCAGACCATTTTTCCCTTAAACGGAATCAAGAAGAAAAATGAGGTTGGGCAAAAGATTTTAATAAAATGATAAAAACGCATCCTATCAGGTTTGAGTGTACTGATAGGATGCGTTTTATCATGTAAAGATGTTAGTTGATACTCAATGAAAATCAAAGAGCAAACTAGGAAACTAGCCGCAGGCTGTACTTGAGTACGGCAAGGCGACGTTGACGTGGTTTGAATTTGATTTTCGAAGAGTATGAGTTTGAAGTTGCTTATTTCAAGCCTTTTTGTGCGTCTTCAATCATGAGTTTTGTTGATTCAAGTCCGCCTCCACTTAGATACCAGAGGTCTGGTGTTAGTTGGATAATCTTGTCATTTTTAGCGGCAGGAGTTTCAGCGATGAGGGCATTTTCTAGGACGCCATCGTTGCTTGAGTTGTCCCCACCGATGGCAAGGGTACGGTTGATAACAAAGAGGATATCAGGATTGATTTCTTTGACACTTTCAAAGCTGACTTCTTGTCCGTGGCGAGAATCTTCAAATTGAGTATCAGTTGGCTTGAATTTCAAGGTTTGGTACAAGAAAGAGAAACGAGATTGGGCACCAAAGGCAGCCATTTTTCCTTCATTAAGGAGGATGGCGAGGGCTTTTTTGTCAGAGCTTTCATTTTTAGTAGCGACTTCTTGGATGCTCTTGTCTAGCTTGGCCAATTCTTCCTTGGCTTTATGTGTACCAGTTTCGCCGAAGGCACTTGCTAAGGATTCGATATTAGCCTTGGTAGAAGTCCAGTAGTCGTCCTTGCTTGCTTGGAAGAGAACAGTCGGAGCAATTTCTTTGAATTTATCTACGAATTTTTGGGTACGTGGTGAAGCGATAATCAAATCTGGTTCAAGAGCAGCAATGGCTTCTAGGTCTGGCTCAACCATAGAACCAACATTTTTAACTTTTCCAGCTAGGTCTTTGAGATAGGTTGGTACTGTTTTTGTAGGCATTCCCACGATATTCTTTTCAAAGCCTAAAGCGCGAATAGTATCCGCAGTACCGAGGTCAAAGGTAACAATTTTTTCAGGAGCTTTTGAAAGTTTGACTTCGTCCAGTGAGCTTTTAATGATCACTTCTGTTGGAGCAGAGTTGCTTGTTTCCGACTTACTAGTGCTTGAGTTTGTGTTTGTACTACATGCACAAAGTAGGAGCAAGAAACTGGCTATTAGAGCAGTGAGGTAAAGTTTAAGGGATGTTTTCATGATTTCTCCTTTTTAAAATGTGATAACGATGTAGGGGGCTCTTAGATAGGCTTGTTAGCTAAGAGACAGAGGGTTTTCTAACATGAGTTCAGAATAGCTAGCTATAGATACAGATCTTTTTGCCATTGACATCAGCCAGCGTGATGGGAATCTCATAGAGTTGACTGAGTAGGTCAGCCTGCATGATTTGATCTGTTCTTCCCTTGCTAAAGACTTGACCGTCCTTGAAGGCGACAATTTCATCTGCATACTGACTGGCCATGTTGATATCGTGGAGGACGATGATAATGGTCTTTCCGAGTTCTTCCACCAGTCGCTTGAGAATCTGCATCATGCTGACGCTTTGCTTGATATCGAGATTGTTGAGTGGTTCGTCTAGCAAGATAAAGTCTGTATCCTGGGCCAGTACCATAGCGATAAAGACCCGTTGGAGCTGGCCTCCAGACAGGCTATCGATGTAGCGGTCTTTTAGGTTAGTCAGTTCCAGATAGTCCAAAGTTTCTCGGATTTTTTCCCAATCTTCTGGTCTCAGTCGACCTCGGCTGTAGGGAAAACGTCCAAAACTGACCAGTTCTTCAACCGTCAATTTGGCTTGGTAATTGATTTTCTGCTTTAGGATGGTGAGTTCTTGAGCCAGTTCTTGTGAATTCCAGCTCTCGATTTCACGGCCTTTGATACTGAGGATTCCCTGATCTTTCTTGGTCAGTCTGCTCATGATGGAGAGGAGAGTCGATTTTCCAGCACCATTTGGACCAATGAAGGCTGTCAATTTCTGAGGACTGACTTCAAGCGAAATGCCTTGCAAAATATCCTGTTTTTGAATGGATTTGTCAATGTTTTCCAGTTTCACTGACGCGCCCTCCTGTAGAGTAAGATAAAGAATAAGAGACCACCTACGCTCTCGATGATCATGCTGATGCGAATTTCCAGTGCAAAGACTCGTTCAATCAGGGCCTGCCCCAAGGTCAAGCTAATAAATCCAACCAGAATGGCTACGATAAAGAGTAACTTGTGCCGATAGTCTTTGACAATCAGGTAGGTGAGGTTAGTCAGCATAAAGCCGAAGAAGGCCATAGGCCCTACCAAGGCAGTGGACGTTGAGGTCAAAAGCACGATACCCCAGAGGAGTTCTCTCTGTTCTTTTTCAACATCGAGTCCCAATATCTGAGCCGTTTCTCTTTGTAGGTGCAAGACATCCAGAATGACTGCTTTTCGAAAGAAAAAGATTGTCAAAGCAAGGATGATCAGAGAGCCGATGGCTAGGATGGAAGTGTTGAGATGTTGAAAGGAGGCAAAGAGACTGTTTTGCAGTTTATCGTATTCGTTTGGATCCATCAGGACTTGGAGGAAGGTACTGATATTTCGAAAGAGACTTCCGAGGGCTAGACAGATTAGCAGGATGAAGACCAGGTCTTGTTTCATCAGTGTCTTCAAGTAGCCTTGTAAGGCAAGAAAGAAGAGGGATTGAAGCAGAAGCAAAACTAGGAATTCTAAGATAGGAGACTTCCCGAGTTGAAGAAACTTACTTTCAAAAACCAGTAGTAGGGTTTGTAGTAGGACGTAGAAGGATTCAATTCCCAAAATACTTGGCGTCAGAAAGCGATTTTCCGTCAGGGTTTGAAAACTAATGGTCGAAATCCCAGTCGCGATGGCTACCAAGAGATAAACGATAATCTTTTGGGAACGCAATTTCCAAGCAAAGGCTGATAAGTGAGTGATGGGCCAAAAGTAGAGAAGACAAGCTCCGATGGCCAGAATAATGAGAAGGCAGAAGAGCTTGGTATGTTTGCTTTTAAACTGCATCTTTTCGTCCCCCTCTCCATAGAAGTAGGATAAAGATGATGCTACCAATGATTCCTAGTAGAAGACTGACAGACAGTTCATAGGGTCGAATTAGAACTCGGGATAGGATATCGCAGGCTAGGACTAGATTGGCACCGACTAGTGCGACGATGAGTTTGGTCTGACTTAGATTATCTCCATAGTGCTTGCGAACAAGATTGGGAACGATGACCCCGAGAAATGGCAAGCCACCCACGGTAATCATGGTGACACTAGTCGTTAGCGCCACCAGAAAGAGGGCCAGTTTTTCAAGTAGGGAGTAGGAAATCCCCAAACTTTCGCTAGTCTCTTTTCCTAGATTCATGATGGTGAAGGTTTGTGATAATTTCCAAACGGCTATCAGGATGATGAGGCCTAAGAAGAGCCACTCATACTGATGGGTCTGAATCATGGAGAAGGAGCCCTGGGTCCAGGCAGTCATACTCTGAACCAGATTGAAACGATAGGCGATAACTTCTGTCACAGAACCGATAATCCCGCTATAGATGATCCCAATCAGAGGCAACATCCACCTTTCCTTTATAGAAAAAATAGTCATAAAGGCTAGGAAGAAGAGAGTAAATACGATGGATGAAACAAAAGCGAAGAGCATCTTTTGAGTCAGACTAGCCGACGGAAAGACAAAGAGGCTCAATACCATTCCCAGTTTGGCAGCTTCAGTGGTTCCAACTGTACTCGGAGCAGCAAACTGATTTTGAGTGATAGTCTGCATGAGAAGTCCTGCCATACTCATACTAGAGGCGGTCAGGAGAATGCTGATAGTTCTTGGAAGACGGGACTCTTGAAAGAGAAGCCAAGTTTCATGATCCAGTGCAAAGAGTTTTCCCCATGAAAAATCACTGGTCCCAATGCTAATAGAGAGAAAGACTAGGAGTAGAAGTAAGCCAATTAAATAATGAGAAAGTTTCATACCCCGTCCTTTCATGTAGATTTGGTATTGAAAGATACCTGCGGATATTACTGTAACACTATTTCTTTAATCTGTCAATAAATTTTCTGACAATTTAATGAACAAAACAAGGAGAGAGTACCAGGACCTTCTCCTATATTTTCCTATTCCAAAATGTTTTTGCCTTCTTTAACACGCCAACGATAATCTGATAAAATAATATCTTCGAGGAAGTAGCTAGCCTTCCAATCAAGATATTGTTTAGCTTTTGAAGCATCTGCTAGGACGCTAGCTGGGTCACCAGCACGGCGAGCAACAATTTCGTGTGGTATTTTTTGATTCAGTAATTCTTCAGCAGTTTTAAAGATTTCTTTGACGGTATAGCCTTTTTCAGTTCCTAAGTTAAAGATTTGAGAAGAACTGTCTTCTTGAAAGAGGTAATTCATCCCTTTAACGTGAGCCTGTGCAAGGTCCAAGACATGAATGTAATCCCGAATACATGAACCATCACGTGTATCATAGTCATCTCCAAATATTTTCAGGCTATCATTTTGTCCCAATGCGGTCTTGTTGATATTTGGAATGATATGAGTTGGATTTTTCACACGCAGACCGTTTGAAGCATCCATTTCAGCCCCAGCAACATTAAAGTAACGGAAAATGACATATTTCCAATCGTAGCGATTAGCCATCCAGTAAATCATTCGTTCGCCCATCAGTTTTGTCTCTGCATAAGGATTGACAGGGTCGAGCAGGGTATCTTCAGTTGCTGGCTTGTCAATACAGTTATTACCATAGAGGGAAGCAGTCGAAGAGAACATGATTTTTTGAATACCAACTTCAGACAAGACTTTGAGAACTTGGTTCATACCAGCAACATTGGCAGTGAAGTATTTACTTGGATTTTCAATACTTTCGCTCACGACAATCTCACCCGCACAATGGAGGACAGCATCAATCTGATTTTCTTCTAAGTAAGCCTTTAAGGCGCTAGCATCATAAACATCCAGTTGTTTAAAGCTAGCACGACTATCCACAGCTGAACGATTTCCTGTAGAGAGATTATCGAGGACATGCACCTGGTAGCTAGCATTTAAAAGAGCTTTAACGGTATGGGAGCCAATGTAGCCAGCTCCACCTGTAACAAGAATTGTTTTGGTCATGATTTTTTCCTTTACCTATTTTTGTACTATTTTAAAGAAATAAGAAGGCGAAGTCAACTGTTTTCTGCAAATTTCATGAAAAAACTAAACAAATATAGCATTGAATTGTTTTTTTGTTTGGGAATTAATAGTTTGGTTGGTCTTGGAATAGTTCTTAGATTTCACCTCACATGCAAGAAAATACAAGCTTTTTCTAAGATAGAGCAGGACTAAGATACTAATTTAGAAATCCACCTTCCCGCTATCCTTCTCCTATAAAAAGTGGTAAAATGGATGAAAGAAAGAAGGAACTGAAATGACAACATTATTTTCAAAAATCAAAGAAGTAACAGAACTTGCTGCGATCTCAGGTCATGAAGCACCTGTTCGTGCTTATCTTCGTGAAAAGTTGACACCGCACGTGGATGAAGTGGTGACAGATGGCTTGGGTGGTATTTTTGGTATCAAGCATTCAGAAGCTGTGGATGCACCGCGCGTCTTGGTCGCTTCTCATATGGATGAAGTTGGTTTTATGGTCAGCGAAATCAAGCCAGATGGTACTTTTCGTGTCGTAGAAATCGGTGGTTGGAATCCTATGGTGGTTAGTAGCCAGCGCTTTAAACTCTTGACTCGTGACGGTCGTGAAATTCCTGTGATTTCAGGCTCTGTTCCGCCACATTTGACTCGTGGTAAGGGCGGACCAACCATGCCTGCCATTGCAGATATCGTCTTTGATGGCGGTTTTGCGGATAAGGCTGAGGCAGAAAGCTTTGGAATCCGTCCTGGTGACACCATTGTCCCAGATAGTTCTGCAATCTTGACAGCTAATGAAAAAAATATCATCTCAAAAGCTTGGGACAACCGTTACGGAGTTCTTATGGTGAGCGAGTTGGCGGAAGCTCTTTCAGGTCAAAAACTCGGAAATGAACTCTATCTTGGCTCGAACGTCCAAGAAGAAGTTGGTCTTCGTGGTGCTCATACTTCCACAACTAAGTTTGATCCAGAAGTTTTCCTAGCAGTTGACTGCTCACCTGCTGGTGATGTTTATGGCGGTCAAGGCAAGATTGGGGATGGAACCTTGATTCGTTTCTACGACCCAGGTCACTTGCTTCTCCCAGGTATGAAGGATTTCCTTCTGACAACGGCTGAAGAAGCTGGAATCAAGTATCAATACTACTGTGGTAAAGGCGGAACAGACGCTGGCGCAGCTCATCTGAAAAATGGTGGTGTCCCATCTACAACAATCGGTGTTTGCGCTCGTTATATCCATTCTCATCAAACCCTCTATGCAATGGATGACTTCTTAGAAGCGCAAGCTTTCTTGCAAGCCTTGGTGAAAAAATTGGATTGTTCAACAGTTGATTTGATTAAAAATTATTAAACCATAAGGGAGGTGGTAGGGATGGTAGAACCAAACCTAGAAAACCTTGTAAAAGATCTTTACAATCATGCTCGACATGATTTGAGTGAAGATTTAGTTGCTGCTCTCCTAGAGACTGCTAAAAAACTGCCTACTACAAATGAGCAATTGCTGGCAGTCCGTCTCTCAGGCCTGGTCAATCGTGAATTGCTCAAGAATCCTAGACATCCGGCACCTGAGTTGCTCAACTTGGCTCGCTTTATCAAAAGAGAAGAAGCCAAGTACAGAGGAACCGCAGCTTCTGCCCTTATGTATGGGGAACTCTTTAAAATGCTTTGATTCCATTGTGAATCAAAGCATTTTTCTATATGGTAGAAAAGCAATTCTTGATGAGGAGAAGAAAAAGCCATCCCATTCAGGATAGCTTCGTGGTTCTTAGATTTGTTCAGCGATGACCTTTTCAGCTAGATTCATAGCGTGGTCAGATACACGAGTGTAGTGGGAAACAATATCGATAAAGTTGACCCCAGCTTGCGTTGAACACTCGCCCTTGTTGAGGCGTTTGATGTGGGTCTTTCTGAGAACACGTTCCATATTGTTGATTTCTTTATGGCGTTCAATCAGGCTTTGCGCTTTTTCGATATCATTGTTTTCCACACTGTCAAGAGCATCCTTGATAAAGCCAGTAGTTTTTTGATAGATATCAGCCAATTCCTGCAAAGCAGCTTCAGAGAACTCAACATTTTTACGTTGAAGGTAGTCAGTCAGATTGATTAGGGCTTCTGCGTGGTCCCCAATCCGTTCCAAATCACGGGATGAATCCAGGATGTTGGTGAGCACTTCACTTTCTTTCTGGCTAAGAGCCTCGCTTGAAAGAGTAATCAGGTAACGAGTCAATTTTTCATCAATGGTATTGATGGCTTCCTCTGTCTTGTGTCCTTTTTCAGCAACCTTTTCATTAAGGTCAATGATGTAGTTGTATGAAAGGTCAAAGGCTTTAGAAGCATAATTTCCCAAGTGAAGGAGTTCTTTCTTTGCATTTCCAAGAGCGATTGATGGAGCTTGTTTAATCAAATGCTCATCAAGATAAAGTGGTTCGTACTTGACAACTTCATCTTCACCAGGGATGAGCTTGGTTACAAAGTAGGCCAAGGCTCCGATGAATGGAAATTGTACAATGGTGTTACTTACGTTAAAGGCACCGTGAGAGAAGGCGATAGTCATCTCAGGTGAGAGGTGAAGGAGTGCCTGGAAGTACTCAATCATAGAAGTAAATGGACCTAATAAGATTAAGCAAAGGATAGTTCCTAATACGTTAAAGGTGACGTGGGTTGCAGCAACGCGTTTCGCAGAGACATTGGCTCCAGCTGCCGCGATGATAACTGTTAGGGTTGTCCCGATATTATCCCCGAAGAGAACAGGTAGCGAACCTTTAAGGTCAAGGAATCCACCTGCATAGAGACCTTGCAAAATCCCGATTGTCGCAGAAGAAGCTTGGATAAGAACGGTAATCACTGCACCGGCAAAAACTCCCAACACAGGATTTTGTCCCAAGGTCACCATGTATTCCTTGAATTGTGGTAAATCTTTAAGAGGGCTCATACCGGCACTGATGAGGTTGAGAGCATAGAAGATTCCCCCTACACCAAACAGGATGCGTCCGATATTGTTTGCTGTTCTGTTTTTTGTAAAAAATAGGAACATGGTTCCAAGGAAAATCAGGGGTAAAGCATACTCACCAAGCTTGAAACCGATGATAAAGGAAGTAACGGTGGTTCCGATGTTGGCTCCCATGATAATTCCGATAGCCTGTCTAAGAGTTAGAAGACTAGCGCTGACCAGTCCAACCGTGATAACTGTGACCCCTGTACTTGACTGAATCAGGGCAGTCACGACAATTCCGACTAGAACACCTAAAAAGGGATTGCTAGTGTACTTGTCAATGTAAAAACGAAGGCGATCTCCAGCAGCTTGTTGCAAACCGTCTCCCATGGTCTTGATACTATATAAGAATAGTCCCAGACCACCTAAAAAGTGAAATAAAATTTCCTGCCAATTAATGGACATTTCTTTTTCCTCCGAAAAATAATAACGGAATTTCTCCTATTCTATTTTAAAGGATAAAAGTAAATCTAACAAGTGTTAAGCTAAGATTTTAGAAAGAAAATTCGTTAGAAAAAGCAAAAATAATATACTCTACCATGCCATAAAGATTAAATATCGAAAAATCTTGTGAAATCTTTCCTTATATTTCCAAAGTGTGATATAATAGTTTTGAATAAAATAAATAAAGGGGTTTTTGTAACATGGCAAAACTTACTGTTAAAGACGTTGACTTGAAAGGTAAAAAAGTCCTCGTTCGTGTTGACTTCAACGTACCATTGAAAGATGGCGTAATCACTAACGACAACCGTATCACAGCAGCTCTTCCAACTATTAAGTACATCATCGAACAAGGTGGACGTGCAATTCTTTTCTCTCACCTTGGACGTGTGAAAGAAGAAGCTGATAAAGCTGGTAAATCACTTGCTCCTGTAGCAGCAGATTTGGCAGCAAAACTTGGCCAAGACGTTGTTTTCCCAGGTGTCACTCGTGGTGCTGAATTGGAAGCAGCTATCAACGCTCTTGAAGATGGACAAGTTCTCTTGGTTGAAAACACTCGTTACGAAGATGTTGACGGCAAGAAAGAATCTAAAAACGATCCTGAACTTGGTAAATACTGGGCATCACTTGGAGATGGTATCTTTGTAAACGATGCATTCGGTACAGCTCACCGTGCACACGCATCTAACGTTGGTATCTCAGCAAACGTTGAAAAAGCAGTTGCTGGTTTCCTTCTTGAAAACGAAATTGCATACATCCAAGAAGCAGTTGAAACTCCAGAACGTCCATTCGTGGCTATCCTTGGTGGTTCAAAAGTTTCAGACAAGATTGGTGTTATCGAAAACTTGCTTGAAAAAGCTGATAAAGTCCTTATCGGTGGTGGTATGACTTACACATTCTACAAAGCACAAGGTATCGAAATCGGTAATTCACTTGTAGAAGAAGACAAATTGGATGTTGCCAAAGCTCTTCTTGAAAAAGCAAACGGCAAATTGATCTTGCCAGTTGACTCAAAAGAAGCTAACGCATTTGCTGGTTACACTGAAGTGCGTGACACTGAAGGTGAAGCAGTTTCTGAAGGCTTCCTTGGTCTTGACATCGGTCCAAAATCTATCGCTAAATTTGACGAAGCTTTGACTGGTGCGAAAACAGTTGTATGGAACGGACCTATGGGTGTATTTGAAAACCCAGATTTCCAAGCTGGTACAATCGGTGTGATGGACGCTATCGTGAAACAACCAGGAGTTAAATCAATCATTGGTGGTGGTGACTCAGCTGCCGCAGCGATCAACCTTGGACGTGCAGATAAATTCTCATGGATCTCTACTGGTGGTGGAGCATCAATGGAACTTCTTGAAGGTAAAGTATTGCCAGGTTTGGCTGCACTTACAGAAAAATAATTTCAGCCCGTTAGTCTCTACAAAATCCTGATTTTGTAGAAAAAGGAACAAAACTGAAACGTTAACAAAAAGGTGGCTATGTCACCTTTTTGTGCTAGTGGAGGTATTTGTGACGTGGTGGTGGGGCATCAATGGAGCTTCTTGAAGGTAATACTCTTCGAAAATCAAATTCAAACCACGTCAACGTCGCCTTGCTGTACTCAAGTACAGCCTGCGGCTAGTTTCCTAGTTTGCTCTTTGATTTTCATTGAGTATAAAGTTCTTCCAGGACTTGCAGCCTTGACAGAAAAATAAGATTTTATAATGAATCAAAGAAGAGAGGGATGAAAGTTCCTCTTTTCTTTTGCTTAAAATAAAAACGCTTCCTCTCAACTATTGCTCATAAAATCATCCAATTTATGATAAAATGGAAATAGAAAGTTGAGATTATGAGTTATTTTAAAAAATATAAATTCGATAAATCCCAGTTCAAACTTGGTATGCGAACCTTTAAAACAGGTATTGCTGTTTTTCTAGTTCTCTTGATTTTTGGCTTTTTTGGCTGGAAAGGTCTTCAAATTGGTGCTTTGACAGCTGTTTTTAGCCTGAGGGAGAGTTTTGATAAGAGTGTTCATTTTGGGACTTCGCGTATTCTAGGAAATAGTATCGGTGGCCTCTATGCCCTGGTCTTCTTCCTATTAAATACCTTTTTCCATGAAGCCTTTTGGGTGACCTTGGTTGTTGTTCCCATTTGCACCATGTTAACCATTATGACAAATGTAGCCATGAATAACAAAGCAGGGGTTATTGGCGGTGTAGCAGCTATGTTAATCATTACCCTATCGATTCCGAGTGGGGAAACAATTTTGTACGTATTTGCGCGTGTATCAGAAACTTTCATGGGAGTTTTTGTCGCAATTCTCGTAAATTACGATATTGATCGTATTCGGCTCTTTTTAGAGAAAAAAGAAAAATAATGTTACATTTTATAACATTATTAATTGACGTTTGTCTTTTTTTAGACTATAATAGACAGAAAGAAGGAAATTGTAAATGAAGGAAAAAGAATTTCGCCGAAATATGGCTGTTTTTCCTATCGGCAGTGTTATGAAGTTGACCGATCTATCGGCGCGTCAGATTCGTTATTATGAAGATCAAGAGTTGATTAAGCCTGATCGAAATGAAGGGAACCGTCGCATGTATTCTTTGAATGACATGGATCGTCTGCTTGAAATCAAAGATTACATCTCTGAAGGTTATAATATCGCTGCCATTAAGAAAAAGTATGCTGAACGTGAAGCGAAATCCAAGAAAGCGGTGAGTCAGACTGAGGTGCGTCGTGCACTTCACAATGAACTCCTCCAACAGGGTCGCTTTGCTTCAGTACGGTCACCTTTTGGTCGCGGTTAGGCAACCGCAAGTAGTCATACATTAAGGAGAAAACTCATGCCAATCACAGCTGCAGATATTCGTCGTGAAGTCAAGGAAAAAAATGTTACCTTTATCCGTCTCATGTTCTCAGATATTTTGGGAACCATGAAAAACGTCGAAATTCCTGCTACAGATGAACAATTAGATAAGGTCTTGTCAAATAAGGCTATGTTTGATGGATCTTCTATTGAAGGTTTTGTACGTATCAATGAGTCAGATATGTACTTGTACCCAGACTTGGATACATGGACAGTCTTCCCGTGGGGAGATGAAAATGGAAGTGTTGCAGGTTTGATCTGTGATGTCTATACAACAGAAGGTGAACCATTTGCAGGTGACCCTCGTGGCAATTTGAAACGTGCTCTTCGTCACATGGAAGAAGTGGGATTCAAGTCCTTCAACCTTGGTCCAGAGCCAGAATTTTTCCTATTTAAGTTGGATGAAAATGGAGACCCAACACTTGAAGTGAATGACAAGGGTGGTTACTTTGATTTGGCGCCTACTGACCTTGCGGACAATACACGTCGTGAGATTGTGAATGTCTTGACCAAAATGGGATTTGAAGTAGAAGCAAGTCACCATGAGGTTGCGGTTGGACAGCATGAAATTGACTTCAAGTACGATGAAGTTCTCCGTGCTTGTGATAAGATTCAAATCTTTAAACTTGTTGTTAAAACCATTGCTCGCAAACACGGACTTTACGCAACCTTTATGGCCAAACCAAAATTTGGTATTGCTGGATCAGGTATGCACTGTAATATGTCCTTGTTTGATTCAGAAGGAAACAATGCCTTCTTTGATCCAAATGATCCAAAAGGAATGCAGTTGTCAGAAACTGCCTACCATTTCCTTGGTGGTTTGATCAAACATGCTTACAACTATACTGCCATCATGAATCCAACGGTTAACTCATACAAACGTTTGGTTCCAGGTTATGAAGCCCCTGTTTACATTGCTTGGGCTGGTCGTAACCGTTCGCCACTTGTGCGCGTGCCTGCTTCACGTGGTATGGGAACTCGTCTTGAGTTGCGTTCAGTGGATCCAATGGCAAACCCATACATCGCTATGGCAGTTCTTTTGGAAGTTGGTTTGCATGGTATTGAAAATAAAATCGAAGCACCAGCTCCTATCGAAGAAAATATCTACATCATGACAGCAGAAGAGCGCAAGGAAGCTGGCATTACAGACCTTCCATCAACCCTTCACAACGCTTTGAAAGCTTTGACAGAAGATGAAGTTGTCAGAGCGGCTCTTGGAGAACATATCTATACTAGTTTCCTTGAAGCCAAGCGAATCGAATGGGCTAGCTATGCAACCTTCGTTTCACAATGGGAAATTGATAATTATTTAGATCTTTACTAATACTAATCTAATATAGAAGAAAGATTGCCTGAGGGTGGTCTTTTTTCTTGTATTTTATATCGAGGTGTGATATATTTTATATAACGAAGTGCGATATATCGAATCGAATAGGAGGTGAATGCAAATGAAATTAACGGATAAGATTCGTCGAGTTTATCTTCCGATGACGGAAACGGGTTTTTATATCTTGTTCTGTCTGCAAAAGGAAGGTCATGGGTACAGTATTACGCAAAAGGTCAAGGGGATGACAGATTCGCAAGTCTTGATTAGTCCAGGAACTATGTATGGGACCTTGTCAAAAATGGAAAAGGATGGTTTGATTTCCTTTGTCCGCGAAGAGGAAAAACGGAAAATCTATCAGATAACAGACTTGGGACGAAAAGTCTTAGATATTGAATTGAAGCGTATTGAACGGCTCTACAGAAATAGTCGGGAGGAAGGATGATGGAAAAGAAAATTGTTTATCGAATTTTTACAATTGCGGATTATGAGAGGGAGGCTTTGTACTTTAGAGAAATGCATGCTAAGGGCTGGAAACTTAGAAAAGTAAGCTACTCTATCTTATTGTTTGCAGTTAAGTATACCTTTGAAAAGTGTCAGCCTGAGCAAGTGTCTTATCAGTTGGATTTTTACCCAATGGAAAAATCAGAGAGAACCTCCTATTTACAGCTGTTTAAAGACTGTGGTTGGGAGCATATTACAGACTTTAATAGTTTTTCCTATTTTAGAAAAGCGCATTCTGAAATTGAATCGGATGCAGAATTTGAAATCTATAATGACGCTGCTGGGAAGTTAGCTATGGTTAATCGCATTTTAAGACTGCGACTAGTACCTGTTTTACTTTTGCTAGCCATACATATACCATTCTTACTTAAATTGCTCAATAGAAGTAATGCGTATGGTCTATGGAGTTTTCTTGCGGTCGGGCTAGATGTTTTCTTGTCTTTAATCCTTTTGTTAATAGTTGCCTATATTAGCTGGAAGTTATGGCATAAAAAGAAGGAATTATCAGATTTATGATAGGATAGGTATGCTCAAAATTGGAGGGGAAGTCATGATAAATAAAAAGCAATTTCGGATTTTCACTATTCTTGATTTGGACAAGGAAGAAGAGTATTTGCATGAGATGCACTTAAAAGGTTGGAGGTATAGAACGAGTCGTTTTGGTTTTTTCTATTTTGATCAATGTCAACCAGATGATGTCATCTACCGTATCTATGATTCTAGATTTCTTAAAAAGTATAAGCATGAACTGCAAGATTTTAGAAATAGAGGTTGGGAATTGATAGAAAGAGGTTTTTGTTCAGTTCTTCGTAAACCAGCTTCTGATATGCTTCCAGAGGATCAAGTCTATATGAGTAATAATCTTAGGTGGGAAGTTATGCGGTTTAGACTTCGTTCCTGTACAGCTACTTTCTCGGGTGGTCTTGTTGTTTGTATGAGTTTATTTAAAGAAGAGCTTTCTATATCTTTCTTTATTATTTTTCTTTTATATGCTTTAATGATTTCTTATCTAATCCATGGTTTTTTCAGACTTAAAAGGAAATACCGAGTAGATGAACAGTGAGTTTCTAGGTCTTCAGACTGATTTTTAGCACTCTTGGTAAAAGAGTGCTAATTTTTTGAGTTTTTGTCTTGACATTCTCTTTTAAGGGTGTATAATAGAATCATAAGTTAGCACTTGAACGTGTCGAGTGCTAATCGGTCAGACAGAGAGGAGTGATGAGATGGTTACAGAGCGTCAGCAGGATATTTTAAATCTGATTATTGACATCTTTACCAAAACGCACGAACCTGTCGGATCCAAAGCCTTGCAAGAGTCTATTAACTCTAGCAGTGCAACCATTCGTAATGACATGGCGGCTCTAGAAAAGCAAGGTTTGCTTGAGAAGGCTCATACTTCAAGTGGTCGGATGCCAAGTGTTGCTGGCTTTCAGTACTATGTAAAACACTCACTGGATTTTGACCGACTGGCTGAAAATGAGGTTTATGAGATTGTCAAAGCCTTTGATCAGGAGTTCTTCAAACTGGAGGATATTCTGCAAGAGGCTGCTAATCTACTGACAGACCTGAGCGGCTGTACGGTAGTAGCACTGGATGTTGAGCCGAGTAGGCAACGGTTGACAGCCTTTGATATCGTTGTTTTGGGGCAACATACAGCCTTGGCAGTATTTACCTTAGACGAGTCTCGAACGGTTACCAGTCAGTTTCTGATTCCAAGAAACTTCTTGCAGGAAGATTTGCTGAAACTGAAGGCAATCATTCAGGAACGTTTCCTAGGTCACACTGTTCTAGATATCCACTACAAGATTCGGACGGAGATTCCGCAGATTATCCAGCGTTATTTCACAACGACGGATAATGTTATCGATCTCTTTGAACACATCTTTAAGGAAATGTTCAACGAAAATATCGTGGTGGCAGGCAAGGTCAATCTCTTGAATTTTGCCAATCTAGCAGCTTATCAGTTCTTTGACCAACCGCAAAAGGTGGCCTTGGAGATTCGTGAAGGGCTGCATGAAGATCAGATGCAAAATGTCCGTGTTGCGGACAGCCAAGAATCCTGTCTAGCAGACCTAGCGGTGATTAGTAGCAAGTTCCTCATTCCTTATCGGGGAGTTGGAATTCTAGCAATTATCGGTCCGGTCAATCTGGATTACCAACAGCTAATCAACCAAGTCAATGTGGTCAACCGTGTTTTGACCATGAAGTTGACAGATTTTTACCGCTACCTCAGCAGTAATCATTACGAAGTACATTAAGATTGAAATCATTAAAGGAGGCGAAGATGGCCCAAGATATAAAAAATGAAGAAGTAGAAGAAGTTCAAGAAGAGGAAGTTGTGGAAACGGTAGAAGAAACGACTCCTGAGAAGTCTGAGTTGGACTTGGCAAATGAACGTGCAGATGAATTTGAAAACAAATACCTTCGCGCTCATGCAGAAATGCAAAATATCCAACGCCGTGCCAATGAAGAGCGTCAAAACTTGCAACGTTATCGTAGCCAGGATTTGGCAAAAGCAATTCTCCCTTCTTTGGACAACCTTGAGCGTGCACTCGCAGTTGAAGGTTTGACAGATGATGTGAAGAAGGGCTTGGAAATGGTGCAAGAAAGCTTGATTCATGCTTTGAAAGAAGAAGGAATCGAAGAAATCGCAGCTGACGGTGAATTTGACCATAACTATCATATGGCTATCCAAACTCTCCCAGCAGACGATGAACACCCAGCAGATACCATCGCCCAAGTCTTCCAAAAAGGCTACAAACTCCATGACCGCATCCTACGCCCAGCAATGGTAGTTGTCTACAACTAGGCGATTCTGACGGTTGCTGAAGCAACTCGTCAGAAAACGGCAATCGCTATGGCGTTTGCCTAGCCTCCTTACTAACTCGTCGTCGAAATAAAATCGATTTCGACTTCTCGTGTCGCAATTTACATAATAGAAAACTTGTCCGAAACGACACTAAACTATGAAGAAAGATAAGAGGCAAGCCGGAGGCTTGCAAGGAAGATATTTCCCGCCGTGGTGAAAGTTTCAGTAGCTTTTGCTACTGAAACAGGGGATTTTTGAGACAATAGGCTCAAAAATAAGTGATGAAATCCCGGAGGGAGTTGCTCACGTCCCCACCACTTAAGGGAAATATCAAAAATAGAAAATTAACTAACAAGGAGAAAAACACATGTCTAAAATTATCGGTATTGACTTAGGTACAACAAACTCAGCAGTAGCAGTTCTTGAAGGAACTGAAAGCAAAATCATCGCAAATCCAGAAGGAAACCGTACAACTCCATCTGTAGTATCATTCAAAAACGGCGAAATCATCGTTGGTGATGCTGCAAAACGTCAAGCAGTCACAAACCCAGATACAGTTATCTCTATCAAATCTAAGATGGGAACTTCTGAAAAAGTTTCTGCAAACGGAAAAGAATACACTCCACAAGAAATCTCAGCTATGATTCTTCAATACTTGAAAGGTTATGCTGAAGACTACCTTGGTGAAAAAGTAACGAAAGCAGTTATCACAGTTCCAGCTTACTTCAACGATGCTCAACGTCAAGCAACAAAAGATGCTGGTAAAATCGCTGGTCTTGAAGTAGAACGTATCGTCAACGAACCAACTGCAGCCGCTCTTGCTTATGGTTTGGACAAGACTGACAAAGAAGAAAAAATCTTGGTATTTGACCTTGGTGGTGGTACATTTGACGTCTCTATCCTTGAATTGGGTGACGGTGTCTTCGACGTATTGTCAACTGCAGGGGACAACAAACTTGGTGGTGACGACTTTGACCAAAAAATCATCGACCACTTGGTAGCAGAATTCAAAAAAGAAAACGGTATTGACTTGTCTACTGACAAGATGGCAATGCAACGTTTGAAAGATGCAGCTGAAAAAGCGAAGAAAGACCTTTCTGGTGTAACTTCAACTCAAATCAGCTTGCCATTTATCACTGCTGGTGAGGCTGGACCTCTTCACTTGGAAATGACTTTGACTCGTGCGAAATTTGATGATTTGACTCGTGACCTTGTAGAACGTACAAAAGTTCCAGTTCGTCAAGCCCTTTCAGATGCAGGTTTGAGCTTGTCAGAAATCGACGAAGTTATCCTTGTTGGTGGTTCAACTCGTATCCCTGCCGTTGTAGAAGCTGTTAAGGCTGAAACTGGTAAAGAACCAAACAAATCAGTAAACCCTGACGAAGTAGTTGCTATGGGTGCTGCTATCCAAGGTGGTGTGATCACTGGTGATGTCAAAGACGTTGTCCTTCTTGATGTAACACCATTGTCACTTGGTATCGAAACAATGGGTGGTGTCTTCACAAAACTCATCGACCGTAACACAACAATTCCAACATCTAAATCACAAGTCTTCTCAACTGCGGCAGACAACCAACCAGCTGTTGATATCCACGTTCTTCAAGGTGAACGCCCAATGGCAGCAGATAACAAGACTCTTGGACGCTTCCAATTGACAGACATCCCAGCTGCACCTCGTGGAATTCCTCAAATCGAAGTTACATTTGATATCGACAAGAACGGTATTGTGTCTGTTAAGGCTAAAGATCTTGGAACTCAAAAAGAACAAACAATTGTGATCCAATCTAACTCAGGTTTGACTGATGAAGAAATTGACCGCATGATGAAAGATGCAGAAGCAAACGCTGAAGCAGATAAAAAACGTAAAGAAGAAGTAGACCTTCGTAACGAAGTAGACCAAGCAATCTTTGCGACTGAAAAGACTATCAAGGAAACTGAAGGCAAAGGATTCGACGCAGAACGTGACGCTGCCCAAGCTGCCCTTGATGACCTTAAGAAAGCTCAAGAAGACAACAACTTGGACGACATGAAAGCAAAACTTGAAGCATTGAACGAAAAAGCTCAAGGACTTGCTGTTAAACTCTACGAACAAGCCGCAGCAGCGCAACAAGCTCAAGCAGGAGCAGAAGGCGCACAAGCAACAGGAAACGCAGGTGATGACGTCGTAGACGGAGAGTTTACGGAAAAATAAGATGCAAAGCCCGTTAAAACCCCACAGTGAAAATAGGAAATCTGATGCAGAAACTTTAGTTTCTAGGAAGATTTGCACCTAAAGGTAGCCACATCTGTAATTCGCTAAAGCGAAAACAGTTACGTCTCTTTTTCACCAAGAGGTTAGGGAGTGCTCGATTTAGCATTACTAGTTTGATTTTTAAAACTCGAACGTCGTAATGATAAGAAGAAATCCAGAGGTTGCAACCCAGCCTCTGTTTTTCGATAAAAAGAGTCTAAACCTGATTTATTTGGGGTTTGTCTCATCAATATGAAATACAGGAATTGAACCCGACCTAAATGGTGGTTTCGTTCCGCAACAATAACAGAAAGGAACAAAGGTGTTCAGGGAATTGAACACGGGTTCCCAAATTTCTTACTCAATATAAAAGAAAGGAATTGAACCCGACCTAAATGGTGGTTTCGTTCCGCAACAATAACAGAAAGGAACAAGGGTGTTCAGAAAATTGAACACGGGCTACGGACTGTGCCAAAAAGATAGTTTTTTCTAGGACGCAAGCCTCCGTCGTCAAAACTCCTATTTTGGCTGTGTCCGTTTGACGCCCTTTGTATCTTGAATTATGAACAATACTGAATTTTATGATCGTCTGGGGGTGTCAAAAAACGCTTCGGCAGACGAAATCAAAAAGGCTTATCGTAAACTTTCCAAAAAATATCACCCAGATATCAACAAGGAGCCTGGTGCTGAGGAAAAGTACAAGGAAGTTCAGGAAGCCTATGAGACTTTGAGTGACGACCAAAAACGGGCTGCCTATGACCAATACGGTGCTGCTGGAGCCAATGGTGGTTTTGGTGGAGCTGGTGGTTTCGGCGGTTTCGATGGGGCAGGAGGCTTCGGTGGTTTTGAGGACATCTTCTCAAGTTTCTTCGGCGGAGGCGGTGCTTCACGTAATCCAAATGCTCCTCGTCAGGGGGATGACCTCCAATACCGTGTGAACTTGACCTTTGAAGAAGCTATCTTTGGAGCTGAAAAAGAAGTCAAGTACACCCGTGAAGCTAGCTGTCGTACGTGTAATGGCTCAGGGGCTAAGCCAGGAACAAGTCCAGTCACTTGTGGACGCTGTCATGGTGCTGGTGTCATTAACGTCGATACACAGACTCCGCTTGGTATGATGCGTCGCCAAGTAACCTGTGATGTCTGTCATGGTCGCGGAAAAGAAATCAAAGATCCATGTATAACCTGTCATGGAACAGGGCATGAAAAACAAGCGCATAGCGTACATGTCAAAATTCCTGCTGGTGTAGAAACTGGTCAACAAATTCGCCTAGCTGGTCAAGGTGAAGCTGGATTTAACGGTGGACCTTATGGTGACTTGTATGTAGTGGTTTCTGTGGAAGCAAGCGACAAGTTTGAACGTGAAGGAACCACTATCTTCTACAATCTCAACCTCAACTTTGTCCAAGCGGCTCTTGGTGACACAGTGGATATCCCAACTGTTCACGGCGATGTTGAATTGGTTATCCCAGAGGGAACTCAGACTGGTAAGAAATTCCGTCTACGTGGCAAGGGAGCTCCGAGCCTTCGTGGTGGTGCAGTTGGTGACCAATACGTTACCGTTAATGTCGTAACACCGACAGGCTTGAACGAACGCCAAAAAGCAGCGCTTAAAGAATTCGCAGCTGCTGGTGATTTAAAAGTCAATCCAAAGAAAAAAGGCTTCTTTGACCATATTAAAGATGCTTTTGAAGGAGAATAAAAGTAAAAAGAGCCGTTGGGCTCTTTTTGTTTATAGATTTTTTAAGACTTTTCTTAAGTGATGACGGATGGTAGCGATCTTCTTCGAAGTTCCATACCTAAACTTTGAGCCTAGGTCTCAAAGTTTCAGAACATCTGAAACCAAACTGTTTCAGGTGTTTTCATTACGGCGGAAAGTCTTCGATTTAGTTATGAAATGGTGAATGAGTTGCCTAAATTATGATGTATAGTTAATGGGATATAACTTGTTTACCTTTTAAAAAAGAGCTGTCGAGCTCTTTTTACTTATCTTCAGTTTCCTGTGTTTCTTTAATCACAGCTAGTCTAGTCTGGATATCTTTTTCCAAGACCTTAAACTTGTAAGTCAGGTCTTCTTGGTATTCTTTGATGAGTTCTTTTTGCTGGTCAATGATTTGCAGGCTGTTTTGGATAATATCCACATCGTCCTTGATAGCTTGAACGCGGTCAGTAGTGTTCAAGACTTCATCTGTGATGGTTTGGCGATTTTTTGTGAGCAGATAACTTCCGGCTGCAGCTCCTGCAAATAGCAGTAGGTTGGATAATTTCATGGCAACTCCTTAGGTATTTTTGATGGTTTCAGCGACTTGAGCAAGTTTGTCAAAGTCTGGTTCGTGGGCGATAAAATCAATCTTGAGGTCATCGTCCGCACTGTAGCGAGGCACGAGGTGAACGTGAGTATGAAAGACTGTTTGACCAGCGACTTCTTCACAGTTGGCAATGATATTCATACCAGCAGCCTTGGTAGCTTTCATGACTTTTTGAGCCACTGTTGGCACCTGGGCAAAGAGTTGGCTGGCGCTAGAAGCGTCCATTTCCAAAAGATTGCGATAGTGTTCTTTGGGTACGACCAAGGTGTGTCCTGGTGTCACTTGAGAGATATCAAGAAAGGCAAGAACCTGCTCATCTTCATATACTTTTGAAGCAGGAATTTCCCCTGCAATGATTTTACAAAAAATGCAATCTGACATAAAATCTACCTCTACTGTATTGAATTTTGATATAATATAGCTACATTATACCAGATTTGGAGAAAATATGTTAGAAATTAAAAACCTGACAGGTGGTTATGTCCATGTCCCTGTCTTGAAAGATGTGTCTTTTACTGTTGAAAGTGGGCAGTTGGTTGGTTTGATTGGTCTCAATGGTGCTGGGAAATCAACGACAATCAATGAGATTATCGGTCTGTTGACACCTTATAGTGGCTCCATCAATATCAATGGCCTGACCTTGCAAGAAGATGCAACGAGCTACCGCAAGCAAATTGGCTACATTCCTGAGACACCTAGCTTGTATGAGGAATTGACCCTCAGAGAGCATATCGAAACGGTTGCTATGGCTTATGCTATCGAGCAGAAAGTGGCTTTTGATCGAGTAGAACCTTTGTTAAAAATGTTCCGTCTGGACCAGAAATTGGACTGGTTCCCTGTTCATTTTTCAAAAGGGATGAAGCAAAAGGTCATGATTATCTGTGCTTTTGTGGTGGATCCGAGTCTCTTTATCGTGGATGAGCCTTTCCTTGGTCTTGATCCTCTGGCTATTGCAGACTTGATTCAGCTTTTGGAAGTGGAAAAGCAAAAGGGTAAGTCTATTCTCATGAGTACCCACGTGCTGGATTCGGCTGAGAAGATGTGTGATGCTTTTGTCATTCTTCACAAAGGGGAAGTGCGTGCTAAGGGAAATCTCCTGCAACTGCGCGAAGCATTTGATATGCCTGAGGCTAGTTTGAATGATATCTACTTGGCTCTGACCAAAGAGGAGGAGCTATGAAAGACTTGTTTTTAAAGAGAAAGCAGGCTTTTCGTAAGGAGTGTCTTGGTTATCTGCGTTATGTTCTCAATGACCACTTTGTCTTGTTCCTGCTTGTTCTGCTGGGATTTCTAGCCTACCAGTACAGTCAACTCTTGCAACATTTTCCTGAAAATCATTGGCCTATTCTTTTGTTTGTAGGAATTACCTCTGTTTTATTTTTGCTTTGGGGAGGAATTGCCACCTATATGGAGGCTCCAGACAAGCTCTTTCTCTTGGTTGGAGAAGAGGAAATCAAATTCCATCTCAAGCGTCAAACTGGCATTTCTCTAGCCTTTTGGCTCTTTGTCCAGACCCTTTTCTTGCTGTTATTTGCGCCCTTATTTTTAGCAATGGGCTATGGCTTGCCTGTTTTTCTGGTCTATGTGCTTTTATTGGGAGTAGGTAAATATTTCCTCTTTCGTCAAAAGGCCAGCAAATTTTTCACTGAAACTGGACTGGATTGGGACTATGTCATTTCCCAAGAAAGCAAGCGTAAGCAAGTCTTGCTTCGGTTCTTTGCCCTCTTTACGCAGGTCAAGGGAATTTCAAACAGCGTCAAGCGTCGTGCCTATCTGGACTTTATCCTAAAGGCTGTTCAGAAGGTGCCTGGAAAGATTTGGCAAAATCTCTATCTGCGTTCTTATCTGCGAAATGGAGACCTCTTTGCGCTCAGTCTTCGTCTGCTCTTGCTTTCCATACTGGCACAGGTCTTTATCGAGCAAGCTTGGATTGCGACAGCAGTGGTAGTTCTCTTTAACTACCTCCTGCTCTTCCAGTTGCTGGCCCTCTATCATGCCTTTGACTACCAGTATTTGACCCAACTCTTTCCACTGGATAAGGGGCAAAAGGAAAAAGGCTTACAGGCGGTAGTCCGAGGATTGACCAGTTTGGTCTTAGTGGTGGAATTAGTTGTCGGACTTGTGACCTTCCAAGAAAAACTGGCCCTTTTAGCCTTGCTGGGAGCTGGTTTGGTGTTACAAGTCTTGTATCTGCCTTATCAGGTGAAACGCCAGATGCAGGACTAACATTGCTTATATGAAACAAAAAAGAAGTTGAGTTCAATTTAGCTCAGCTTCTTTTATTTTCTACAAGAGAATGGTTGATCCATAGAGACTTAACTTGGTCTTGACTTGGTCAAAATGGAAGCGGTCATAGGCCCGCCAAGCGGCGCGAGTAGGAGCATCTGGATCGAGAGCGCTGAGTCCCATGAGCAGACTGGAAGTCTGGTAAAATTTTTCCAGTTCAATCAAGACTCGATTATCCACTGTTTCAGCCTTGGATAGAAAACCAAGAATAGAGTTTAGTTGTTCTTGAAAGCGGACATCGTCTGCTGTTGCCTGTTTGCATGCTTGATAGGCTTTGTTTAAGTCCGTAATCAAAGTCTGAGCTCTTTTGATGGGGTCTGTATCTGTCATGAGAATTCCTCCTTTAATCTGTGTGCCAGTCTTACTTCTAGCAATTGTGTTTTGATACTGCCAGTTTATCACTTTTATCTCCTTTTTCACCATAAAATCTTTAATTGTTCTTGAAATTTCCTGAATGGTAGTGTTAAGATTTTATGATAAAATAGTGGTAAGATTATCATGCTTATTTGAGGAACAAGATACCTTTCAGGAGCGTTGAAGGCCTGTTTAGGATTTGGTGGGCTTGTATCAAAGTATTTTTGCTATTCTCTTTTTAGGAAGAAATTGAAACAAGGAGAGTAAGAAGATGAGAATATTTGTTTTAGAAGATGATTTTTCCCAACAGACTAGGATTGAAACGACGATTAAGAAACTTTTGAAAGGACATCAGATTATTCCCAGCTCTTTTGAGGTCTTTGGGAAGGCAGACCAACTGCTGGCAGAGGTGCATGAGAAGGGCGCCCATCAGCTATTCTTTTTGGATATTGAGATTCGAAATGAGGAGATGAAGGGTCTGGAAGTGGCTAGAAAGATTCGGGATCGAGACCCCTATGCCCTGATTGTCTTTGTGACGACTCACTCGGAGTTTATGCCCCTGTCCTTTCGCTACCAAGTGTCTGCTTTGGACTACATTGATAAGGCCTTGTCAGCAGAGGAGTTTGAATCTCGGATCGAGACAGCCCTCCTCTATGCCAATAGTCAGGATAGTAAAAGTCTGGCGGAAGATTGCTTTTACTTTAAATCAAAATTTGCTCAATTCCAGTATCCTTTTAAAGAGGTTTATTATCTTGAAACGTCGCCCAGAGCCCATCGTGTTATTCTCTATACCAAGACAGATAGGCTGGAATTTACAGCGAGTTTAGAGGAGGTTTTCAAGCAGGAACCCCGTCTCTTGCAGTGCCACCGCTCTTTTCTCATCAATCCTGCCAATGTAGTTCGTTTGGATAAGAAAGAAAAACTCCTTTTCTTTCCCAATGGAGGAAGCTGTATGATTGCGCGTTATAAGGTCAGAGAAGTGTCTGAGGCCATCAATAACTTACATTGAGTGAGGTGCTGGAATGGAATTAGTTTGGAAGATAGTATATGTGTTTTTGATATCTGGATTGGAATTGTTTATATTTTTTAAGGTGGATGGAATTGTTCTAACTCTGGAGAGAGTTTTTAAGTCCTTTCTTTTTAAGCTACTTTTAGCAGTTGTTTTTGTAACGATTAGCTATATAGTAGGAAATACTTACCTATCTTATTTTATGGAACCCTTGTACGGCATTGGTTTATCTTTCTTATTGTTAAGAGGGCTTCCTAAAAAACTACTCTTCTTTTATGGTCTCTTTCCAATGATGTTGGTGAATCTTTTTTTCAGGGTAGTCTCCTATTTTGTGCTTCCATTTTTGGGGCAAGGGCATGTGTATGATGACCGCTCTTTTATTTGGTTATGTATAAAAATTTTCATTTGCTTTATTTCTCTAGCCTTTTTGAAATGGTTAGACTATGATTTTACTAGTTTGAGAAGGGAGATTCTCGATAAAGGTTTTCAAAAGTCCCTGACTAAGATTAACTGGATAATGGGGGCTTACTATCTAGTGATGCAAAGTCTGTCTTATTTTGAAAATGTACAAGGTATTCAATCAACGACTGTTCGCCATCTGATTCTAGTGTTTTACCTACTCTTTTTTATGGGGATTATCAAGAAGCTGGATACCTATTTGAAGGACAAACTCCATGAGAGACTGGACCAAGAGCAGGCCTTGCGCTACAGAGATATGGAACGCTATAGTCGGCATATAGAGGAACTTTACAAGGAAGTACGGAGTTTTCGCCATGACTACACCAACCTCTTGACCAGTTTACGTCTGGGCATTGAAGAGGAGGATATGGAGCAGATAAAAGAGGTCTACGACTCGGTCTTAAAGGATTCCAGTCAGAAATTGCAGGACAATAAATATGACCTAGGACGACTCGTGAATATTCGTGACCGTGCCCTCAAAAGTCTTCTAGCAGGGAAATTTCTAAAAGCCAGAGATAAGAACATAGTCTTTAATGTCGAAGTTCCTGAGGAGATTCAGGTAGAGGGGATGAGTCTACTTGATTTTCTAACCATTGTGTCTATCCTTTGTGACAATGCTATTGAAGCTAGTGTAGAGGCCAGTCAACCTCATGTTTCAATCGCCTTTTTAAAAAATGGAGAACAGGAGACCTTTATCATTGAAAACTCCATCAAAGAAGAGAGCATCGATATTTCTGAAATCTTCTCCTTTGGAGCCAGTTCTAAAGGGGAAGAGAGAGGAGTTGGTCTCTATACTGTTATGAAAATTGTGGAAAGCCATCCTAATACCAGTCTAAATACCACCTGTCAAAATCAAGTCTTTCGTCAGGTTTTAACAGTTCACTCGATGTCAGTTGATGATTAGAAGATCTGTGGAAAGAAGTACCGCCTGTAGTCATCAATTAAAATGCCATAGTATATGAGGTACCCTATATGAATAAGAAATCCTTTTTTATCATCTGTTCTACGTTGATTATAGCATCGAATCTTCTCATGATTTCCGTGGTGAATAAGGGAGAAGGAACAGGGAGTAACCTGTTTGTGATTGCTATAGCCTGTGTTATGTTACCAGTCTTTTTATATGCAGTTGAAAACCAACTGACTTCATTGGTAAGAGTAGAATCAATACTCCTGATTCAGTTGACAGTTATATCCCTACTCCGTCTTATCAACAGAATAGGGAGTACGCCTGAAATCCTCAACATTATCATTACCCTTATCGCTTTGGCAAGTGGGACAGCTGCTATCCTTGTTGCGATCATGAGAATATATGAGAACATACGGAAGTGAGGGGGATTAGTTCTCTATTTTGTATTTTCACATTGTCAAGTTCCCCCAGGGCAAGTATGTTTTTCATGCTTGCTTTTTAAATTTTTTAACAATTCAAGATGTTTTGATGACCATTTATGATTTGAGTGATCCAAGGTCAAAATGAGTGCTATACTAACAGTGTAAAGGTTCTTACTCAACAAACATTCAGGAGGAAATCTTATGAAGAAAAAAATATTTGTCATTTTCATCTTGTATCTGATCATGTCCATCTTTCTATATCCGCTTAGGGAGAGTGCTTGGTATCAGCTATTTTATACCATAGCCTATGTGATTGCATTTATGATTTATTTTGCTTTAATGAAAAAGAAAGGAGCAAAGAAATGAAAGCTTTTCTTGCTAAAAAACGGAACATCTTCCTTACTAGATTGTTCCTAGGGCAGTTGCCCTTGCTTGTCTCCACTTATCTATTTCTATCTCGTCAGTTTTTAAATTTTTCCTTGGTCTTCCAATTTCTCTTAGTGGTTATTAACTTGGCTTCGATTTTGGTTACTGTTTACCTCACTAGGGAAATGAGGATAAGAGAGTTTGAAGATGATGATTTGGTTAGTCCTAGAACCAATCAACTCATGTATATCGGCTTGACAGGTTTTATGTCTATTATTTGTTTGTATAGAGGGATCACAGCAGGAGAATTCTATCAACAATTAATTGCCTACATTGGCTCTATTCTCTGCTTGCTTATCATGCTTCTGCTCATGTGGGGCTTGAAGTATTATAAAAAGTAGCTTTCTATCCTTTTCTGACAGGATATTTGAGTAGAAGGCTCTATTAAATTGTTAGTGAAATAAATGAATAGAGGTATTTAATATGAAATACAGATTATTTCTTGTTATTTTCTTGAGTAGTATGTTGAATCTTCTTTTAGGGACATTTTTACAAATCTCTAATGTATCGATTGGGTGGATTGTTCTCTACAGTGGATTATTTGAAGCCGGCGTTTTCCTTCTTGCTAATAAAGGGGTGGCGGTAAAAATCAAGGAAGTAGATATTCGAAATCGCTTTAAATTTATTTTTGGAAAAACCTTATGGTTTCAAATTCTTTTGCTCATCTTTTTGATGGTCAAACTTTATCTTGGTTTGGATGCGAGGTTGATTTTATTCTATGGACATATTTTCATTGTCTTTAATGCCTTAATGTATCTATTATCTAGTAGTCAGGTTAGCCTTAAAAAGAACAAGCTGTCTTCTTAATCTTACAGCAGTAGAGCCTGACAGGAGGGGGTCATCCTGTCTTGTAGATAGTGGGGAGGAGTTATATGAAAAAACACGCTATCCTTTTCAAAACGAGTGCAATTCTTTCTTATTTATTTCTGTTTTTCGGATTGTTTTGGACAACCCAATTTTGGAGCAATTATTGGGAGTTCTCGTCTTGGGTAGGAAATCTTATCTGGATTCGAAACATCATCAGCCTTCTCTTTATCTGCTTTATGATTTGGATTTTGGTCAGGTCGGGCCATGCTTATCTCTTTCGTATCCCTAGAAAAAAGTGGTTGAGCTATTCCGTACTGACGGTGTTAGCCGCTGTTGTACTTATCTGCTTTAACTATCTGACAGCTAGACACGTTCAGGGAACCAATGAAGGGTGGAATTTGTTTATTGCCTATAGTGAGACAAATTTTGCGGAGTTTGGTGTTTACCTAACCTTAATCGTACTAGGACCTCTGATGGAAGAATTGGTATGTAGGGGATTGCTTCAACATGCCTTCTTTAAGAATTCGAGGTGGGGGCTGGATCTTCTCTTTCCGTCATTCTTATTTGCCTTGCCCCACTTTTCTAGCTTGCCAAGTCTCGCAGATATTTTTGTCTATACGGCAGTGGGCTGTCTATTTGCCTGTCTAACACGTTATACGAAGAGTATCTATCCTTCTTATTCGATTCATATTGTTAATAATATCATTGCAAACTTACCATTTTTGCTCACTTTTCTACATAGGGTCTTGGGGTAAAAAAACCAAGGCTTGCTTTTCAGCTATAGAGGAGGTTATCATGTATAAACACTTATTTTTCCTAGATTCCAAAACCTTAGACTGGTTGACACCCTATATTCTAGTCTTGGCTTCTGACACCATTGCCTTTAACGTTTTTGTGCTAACCTTTGTATCTGCGGTGGTCTTTAATTCCCTAAATTCCATGCTAGCTTTTATGGCTATATTCTTAGGGGCTGGCTATGTGGTCGGATTTTGGTTACTAAAATGGTTTGTTTTGGAAAGATTAGAGCTCAAGGATGACTTGTAGGGAAGTTTGTTTGTTGAGGAGGATCGTTTTATGGCCATTTTCAATAAGTGCCATGCCTTATTTTTGGGATTTTTAGTACTAATAATCGTTATTACAGTTCCTTATACGATTAACCATGGGGATTTTTTTCAAAATGAATCTGAATTGATTATTGTAAGTCTTCTAGTAACCTCGCTGAGTGTTGCTTATGCTAGAAAGTTTGAAATGATTTCTTTTGGGATGTTAAGCAAGAAACAACTTTTACTTTTCATTGCAATTTTTCTTCTAAGTGTGCTTGAGACGCTGGTTTATATTCATTTCTTCGCTATTTCTTCTGGCGCAGGAGTTCAACACTTGGCGGAAGTCAGCAGAGGAATTTCTCTGTCTTTGATTTTGACTACCTCAGTTTTTGGCCCCATCCAGGAGGAACTCATTTTCAGAGGACTTCTTCAAGGTGCGGTTTTTGACAACTCTTGGTTAGGGCTTGTGCTAACTTCCTCTCTCTTTTCTTTCATGCATGGACCTTCCAATGTCCCTTCGTTTATTTTTTATCTACTTGGGGGCTTGTTGCTGGGCTTTGCTTATAAAAAGAGCCAAAACTTATGGGTTTCTACTCTAGTCCACATGTTTTATAACAGTTGGCCACTCCTATATTATTTATAAAAATTATGAAAAGGTAAGCAGAAGACGGTGCTTGCCTTTTTCTTTCTATAATGATACTCAAGCCAATCCAGAGGCTTTTCTTTGAGAATCGGGTGTGGAGCGGTTGACGAATAGGCCAAAAACTAGTAGAATAGTAAGGAAACTTTATACGGAGGAAAGAAATGGATTTGGGTGATAATGAGCTAACACTGACTCCCATACCTGGGAAGAGTGGCAAGGCTTATATGGGTAGCTATCCTGATGGGAAGCGCATCTTTGTAAAAATGAACACCTCTCCAATCCTACCTGGTCTAGCTAGAGAACAAATTGCTCCACAATTATTATGGAGTCGCCGTTTGGCAGATGGGCGTGATATGTGTGCTCAAGAATGGTTGACTGGCAAGATATTGACCCCCTATGATATGAATCGTAAACAAATCGTCAATATTTTAACCCGTCTACATCGCTCACGTCCGTTGATGACACAGTTGAGTCGTTTGGGCTATGCCATGGAAACACCTGTAGATTTACTACAGTCTTGGCAAGAAACGGCTCCAGATGCTTTGCGTAAAAATCATTTTATCAGTGAAGTGATGGCTGATTTACGTCAGACTATTCCAGGATTTAGAGAGGACTATGCGACCATTGTCCATGGAGATGTACGACATAGTAATTGGATTGAGACAGATAGTGGCTTGATTTATTTGGTGGATTGGGATTCGGTTCGCTTGACCGATCGCATGTTTGATGTGGCCCATATGCTCTGCCATTATATTCCAGAACATCAGTGGAAGGAATGGTTGACCTACTACGGCTATAAGTACAATCAAACGGTATTAAATAAATTGTATTGGTACGGACAATTGTCTTATTTGAGCCAGATTTCCAAGTATTATATGAACCAAGATTTAGAAAATGTCAATCGGGAGATTCATGGCTTGCGTCACTTCCGAGACAAGTATGGAAAGAGAAGATGAGAGTTAGAAATCGTAAAGGGGCGACAGAATTACTAGAGGCAAATCCCCAGTATGTGGTCCTCAATCCCTTGGAAGCCAAGGGAAAATGGCGGGACTTGTTTGGAAATGATAATCCCATTCATGTGGAGGTTGGAAGTGGAAAGGGTGCCTTTGTTTCAGGTATGGCTAAGCAAAACCCTGACATCAACTATATCGGGATTGATATTCAAAAGTCTGTTTTGAGCTACGCTTTGGACAAGGTGCTTGAAGTTGGAGTGCCTAACATCAAGCTCTTGTGGGTAGATGGTTCTGATTTGACTGACTACTTTGAAGACGGTGAGATTGATCGCTTGTATCTGAATTTTTCAGATCCATGGCCGAAAAAACGCCATGAAAAGCGTCGTTTGACCTACAAGACCTTCTTGGATACCTTCAAACGTATCTTGCCTGAAAATGGAGAAATTCATTTCAAGACAGATAATCGTTGCTTGTTTGAGTACAGCCTCGTGAGCTTTTCTCAGTATGGCATGAAACTCAATGGTGTCTGGCTAGATTTGCATGCCAGTGATTTTGAAGGCAATGTCATGACAGAATACGAGCAAAAATTCTCAAACAAGGGGCAAGTTATCTACCGAGTTGAGGCAGAATTTTAAGAAATAGCCTGAAATCAGGCTGTATAAGTGCTTTTGCTTTACATAAGTTAGCAAACGTGCTATACTAAGAGTAAGAATATGAAAAGTGAGGCGGGGAAATATCTTCGCCTCTTGCTTATGAGGAGGTGGACGCAATCGCAACAATCGTAGAATTAGTCAGAGAAGTTGTAGAACCTGTCATACAAGCACCTTTCGAACTCGTGGATATCGAGTATGGAAAGATCGGCAGTGACATGATTCTCAGTATTTTTGTAGATAAACCTGAAGGAATTACCTTGAACGACACGGCAGACTTGACAGAAATTATCAGTCCTGTCCTAGACACCATCAAGCCAGATCCCTTCCCAGAACAATATTTCCTAGAAATTACCAGTCCAGGCTTGGAACGTCCTTTGAAAACCAAGGATGCCGTCGCTGGAGCGGTTGGGAAATACATTCATGTCGGGCTCTACCAAGCCATCGATAAGCAAAAGGTCTTTGAAGGAACCTTATTGGCCTTCGAAGAGGACGAGTTGACCATGGAATATATGGACAAGACGCGTAAGAAAACTGTCCAAATTCCATACAGTTTAGTATCAAAAGCACGTTTAGCAGTTAAATTATAGAAAAAGAAAGGATAGCTTTTGAGGATTCAAAAGTGAAGAAAACATGAGTAAAGAAATGCTAGAGGCCTTCCGCATTTTGGAAGAAGACAAGGGAATCAAAAAAGAAGACATCATCGACGCAGTAGTAGAGTCGCTTCGTTCCGCTTATCGCAGACGCTATGGTCAATCAGACAGCGTAGCTATTGACTTCAACGAAAAAACAGGTGACTTTACAGTTTATACTGTCCGTGAAGTGGTTGATGAAGTATTTGATAGCCGTTTGGAAATCAGCTTGAAAGATGCTCTTGCCATTAATTCAGCCTATGAGCTTGGCGACAAAATCAAGTTTGAAGAAGCACCTGCTGAGTTTGGCCGTGTAGCAGCCCAATCTGCTAAACAAACCATCATGGAAAAAATGCGCAAGCAAACACGTGCCATCACTTACAATACTTACAAAGAGCATGAACAGGAAATCATGTCTGGTACTGTAGAACGCTTTGACAACCGCTTTATCTATGTCAACCTTGGTAGCATCGAAGCCCAATTGTCAAAACAAGACCAAATTCCTGGAGAAGTTTTTGCTTCTCATGATCGTATTGAAGTTTATGTCTACAAGGTTGAAGACAACCCTCGCGGTGTCAACGTCTTTGTTAGCCGTAGCCATCCAGAAATGATCAAACGCTTGATGGAGCAAGAAATTCCAGAAGTTTATGATGGAACGGTTGAAATTATGAGCGTAGCCCGTGAAGCTGGTGACCGTACGAAGGTTGCCGTTCGCAGTCATAATCCAAACGTGGACGCTATCGGTACAATCGTTGGACGCGGTGGTGCTAACATCAAGAAAATCACTAGCAAATTCCACCCAGCTCGCTATGATGCCAAGAGCGACCGTATGGTACCAATCGAAGAAAACATCGATGTTATCGAGTGGGTAGCAGATCCAGCTGAATTTATCTACAATGCCATTGCTCCTGCTGAGGTTGACCAAGTTATCTTTGACGAAAACGACAGCAAACGTGCCTTGGTGGTTGTTCCTGATAACAAGCTTTCTCTTGCTATCGGTCGTCGTGGACAAAACGTTCGCTTGGCGGCTCACTTGACTGGTTACCGTATCGATATCAAGTCTGCTAGCGAATTTGAAGCCATGGAAGAAGCTGATTCAGTAGAGTTGGAAGCAGAAAATGCTACTGTAGAAGAATAAAAGCTGCTAGAGGAGGGAAAGATGAAAACAAGAAAAATCCCTTTGCGCAAGTCTGTTGTGTCTAACGAAGTGATTGATAAGCGTAATTTGCTCCGAATTGTCAAGAACAAGGAAGGACAAGTCTTTATCGATCCGACAGGCAAGGCTAATGGCCGTGGCGCTTATATCAAACTAGACAATGCAGAAGCCCTGGAGGCGAAAAAGAAGAAGGTCTTTAACCGCAGCTTTAGCATGGAAGTGGATGAAAGCTTTTATGACGAGTTGATCGCTTATGTGGATCACAAAGTGAAAAGAAGAGAGTTAGGACTTGAATAAGCAAAAGATAAGCAATCTCTTGGGACTTGCTCAGAGAGCAGGGCGGATCATATCGGGTGAAGAATTGGTGGTCAAGGCCATTCAAGATGGCAAGGCCAAGTTGGTCTTTCTAGCCCATGATGCTGGACCCAATCTGACCAAGAAGATTCAAGATAAAAGTCATTATTATCAAGTAGAAATTGTAACCGTGTTTTCAACACTGGAATTAAGCATAGCAGTCGGGAAATCAAGAAAGGTTTTGGCTGTGACAGATGCTGGATTTACAAAGAAAATGAGGTCTCTTATGGAATAGAAGAGGAGGACATGATTTGTCTAAGAAAAGATTGTACGAAATCGCAAAAGAACTTGGAAAAGAAAGTAAAGAAGTTGTAGCGCGTGCAAAAGAGTTGGGCTTGGATGTGAAAAGCCACTCATCAAGTGTGGAAGAAGCTGTCGCTGCAAAAATCGCTGCCAGCTTTAAGACTGTAGCTGCTCCGAAAGAAGAAGCAAAACCTGCAGCACCAAAAGCAAGTGCAGAAAAGAAAGCCGAAAAATCTGGGCCAGCTAAACCAGCTGTGGCTAAGGAAGAGGCAAAGCCTGCTGAACCAGTCGCTCCTAAAACAGAAAAAGTAGCGGCTAAACCGCAAAGCCGTAATTTCAAGGCTGAGCGTGAAGCCCGTGCCAAAGAGCAGGCAGAACGACGTAAGCAAAATAAGGGCAATAACCGTGACCAACAACAAAACGGAAACCGTCAGAAAAACGACGGCCGTAATGGTGGAAAACAAGGTCAAGGAAACCGCGACAATCGTCGCTTTAATGACCAAGCTAAGAAACAGCAAGGTCAGCAAAATCGTGGAAACGATCGCCGTCAACAAGAGGACAAACGTCCAAATCAAGCGGCTCCACGTATTGACTTTAAAGCCCGTGCAGCAGCTCTAAAAGCAGAACAAAATGCAGAGTACGCACGTTCAAGTGAGGAACGCTTCAAGCAGTATCAGGCTGCTAAAGAAGCCTTGGCTCAAGCTAACAAACGCAAGGAACCAGAGGAAATCTTTGAAGAAGCGGCTAAGTTAGCTGAACAAGCGCAGCAAGCACAGCAAGTTCAAGCAGTGGTTGAAGTCGTCCCTGAGAAAAAAGAAGCTGCAGTGGATACACGTCGTAAAAAACAAGCTCGACCAGACAAAAATCGTGACGATTATGATCACGAAGAAGATGGTCCTAGAAAACAACAAAAGAATCGAAGTAGTCAAAATCAAGTGAGAAATCAAAAGAATAGTAACTGGAATAACAACAAAAAGAACAAAAAAGGCAATAACAAGAACAACCGTACTCAGACTCCAAAACCTGTTACAGAGCGTAAATTCCATGAATTGCCAACAGAATTTGAATATACAGATGGTATGACCGTTGCGGAAATCGCAAAACGTATCAAACGTGAACCAGCTGAAATCGTTAAGAAACTCTTTATGATGGGTGTCATGGCCACACAAAACCAATCTTTAGATGGGGAAACAATTGAACTCCTCATGGTGGATTATGGTATCGAAGCCAAACAAAAGGTTGAAGTGGATAATGCCGACATCGAACGTTTCTTTGTCGAAGATGGTTATCTCAATGAAGATGAATTGGTTGAGCGTCCACCAGTTGTAACTATCATGGGACACGTTGACCACGGTAAAACAACACTCTTAGATACCCTTCGTAACTCTCGTGTTGCGACAGGTGAAGCAGGTGGTATCACTCAGCATATTGGTGCCTACCAAATCGTGGAAAATGGAAAGAAGATTACCTTCCTTGATACACCAGGACACGCGGCCTTTACATCAATGCGTGCGCGTGGTGCATCTGTTACCGATATTACTATCTTGGTCGTAGCGGCAGATGACGGGGTTATGCCTCAGACTATCGAAGCCATTAACCACTCAAAAGCGGCCAACGTTCCAATCATCGTAGCCATCAACAAGATTGATAAACCAGGTGCTAACCCAGAACGCGTTATCGGTGAATTGGCAGAGCATGGTGTTATGTCAACTGCTTGGGGTGGAGATTCTGAATTTGTTGAAATCTCAGCTAAATTCAACCAAAATATCGAAGAATTGTTGGAAACAGTCCTTCTTGTGGCTGAAATCCAAGAACTCAAAGCAGACCCAACAGTGCGTGCTATCGGTACAGTTATCGAAGCGCGCTTGGATAAAGGAAAAGGTGCGGTCGCAACCCTTCTTGTTCAACAAGGTACCTTGAATGTTCAAGACCCAATCGTTGTCGGAAATACCTTCGGTCGTGTCCGTGCTATGACCAACGACCTTGGTCGGCGTGTTAAGGTTGCTGGACCATCAACACCAGTGTCAATCACAGGTTTGAACGAAGCGCCAATGGCAGGTGACCACTTTGCTGTTTACGAGGATGAAAAATCTGCACGTGCAGCAGGTGAAGAGCGTGCCAAACGTGCCCTTATGAAACAACGTCAAGCTACCCAACGTGTCAGCCTTGAAAACCTCTTCGATACCCTTAAAGCTGGTGAACTCAAATCAGTTAACGTTATTATCAAGGCCGATGTACAAGGTTCTGTTGAAGCCCTTTCTGCCTCACTTCAAAAGATTGACGTGGAAGGTGTCAAAGTTACCATCGTTCACTCAGCGGTCGGTGCCATCAACGAATCAGACGTGACCCTTGCTGAAGCTTCAAATGCCTTTATCGTTGGTTTCAACGTACGCCCTACACCACAAGCTCGTCAACAAGCAGAAGCTGACGATGTAGAAATCCGTCTCCACAGCATTATCTACAAAGTTATCGAAGAGATGGAAGAAGCTATGAAAGGGATGCTTGATCCGGAATTCGAAGAAAAAATCATCGGTGAAGCTCTTATCCGTGAGACCTTCAAGGTATCTAAAGTGGGAACTATCGGTGGATTTATGGTTATCAACGGTAAGGTTACCCGTGACTCTAAAGTCCGTGTTATCCGTGACGGTGTCGTTATCTATGACGGTGAACTTGCAAGCTTGAAACACTACAAAGACGACGTGAAAGAAGTTACAAACGGTCGTGAAGGTGGATTGATGATCGATGGCTACAATGATATCAAGATGGATGATGTGATTGAGGCCTATGTCATGGAAGAAATCAAGAGATAAGATTTTTGCTCCTTTCTTAGGTGGTGGGGGACGCAAGCAAACCGATGGTTTCATTGCTTATTTTTGAGCCTAGGATCTCAAAAATCCCCTGTGATGAGACTGATAAATCAGTTCCATCACTTTCACCACGGCGAAAGAAGCAGATAATTTCAAATTGAACTTCGTTCCAATTTGAAATGAAAATCAAGAAGTTTAAAAATAGCTAGGTCTGCTGGCCTAGCTTTTGGTTCAAAGTAGAGAAAGGAATATCATGGCAAATCATTTCCGTACGGATCGTGTGGGCATGGAAATCAAGCGCGAAGTCAATGAGATTTTGCAAAAGAAAGTCCGTGATCCGCGTGTCCAAGGTGTGACCATCACAGATGTTCAGATGCTGGGTGACTTGTCTGTTGCCAAGGTTTACTACACCATTTTGAGTAACCTTGCTTCGGACAACCAGAAAGCTCAAATCGGGCTTGAAAAAGCAACTGGTACCATCAAACGTGAACTTGGTCGCAATTTGAAATTGTACAAAATCCCAGATTTGACCTTCGTCAAAGACGAGTCCATCGAGTATGGAAACAAGATTGACGAGATGCTACGCAATCTGGATAAAAACTAAAGAAGAGGGGTAACCCTCTTTTTTTGGTGCTTGGATTCTTCTAGATATTAATAGCTGTATTTGTAATTGCAAAAAACAGTTTAAAAAATTTGTAAATACCTTATAGTATGATATGATAAAGTTTAATACGAATGATAAATGGAGATAGAGATGGGCAAACAAGAGTTAGCGATGCAAGTGTTGCGACAAGTGGTGAAATTACCTATGGTCAAAGTTAATCGAGAAAAATTTTTAGTTGACAAGTTTTCTAAAGAGTTAGATCGAAAGGATATTGCTACATTATTGGAAAAAGGTCCGACCTCTTTGTTAACAAAGGAAAATTTGGATCGAGTTGCTAAGAACTGTATTAAGGATAATGTTCTACGAGCAAGCGGGACTTCGATTTTGGCAGGTTTACCTGGTGGTATTGCCATGGCAATCACTATTCCAACAGATGTAGTTCAGTTTTATGCTTTTTCATTAAAGTTGGCCCAAGAACTAGGCTATATTTATGGATTTGATAATCTTTGGGAATCCCGTGATGAATTGAGCGAGGATGCTCAAAATACACTCTTGCTTTATCTCGGTGTCATGCTAGGGGTAAATGGAGCAGGAGCTTTGCTTCGCTCTGGAGGTGTAACAGTTGCCAAGCATGTGATGAAGACGATTCCGCAGAAAGCTTTGACAAAGACACTTTGGTATCCTATTCTGGAAAAAGTTTTGAAAATTTTTGGAGTCAGCTTGACAAAGGGAGGCTTGGCTAAGGGAATGGGAAAAGTGATTCCTATTTTAGGGGGTGTCCTTTCTGGTGGCTTAACCTTTGCGACCATGAAGCCGATGGGGGAAAGACTGCAAAAGGAATTATCCAAATTAGTTAACTATAATGAAGGGCAGTATCAAATAGATATTGATACTATCCGAAAAGAAGCTGAAATCATCGAAGGTGAGTAATATGGGACTCATAAAAATTCTAGCTAAAACTTACGGAAATTACTTTTTGACCATGCAAGGTGTAAAAGTGATGAAAACGATAAAGAAAGATGACCATTCCGTTGTCGGTTTTGGGAAACTCTTTATTGCAGACAAGTTAATGGATACGGCTCGGTGGCTCATCAAGCCAGAGGAGAGAGAATGAAATTTTTCTGGGGCCTTCTTGCCATTATTTTTATCAAACCGATTATTGGAATTATGAAATTCCTGTGGATGATCATCTATTTTGCAATCCAATTGCTGTTTTACAAGCTATTATTTAAAATATTGGATTGGCTCTTTAAACTTATCTAGATGGTCATCCAAGTCGCAGAGAACTAGCAGGAACTCCACTGCTAGTTTTTTAATCACTTTCCTTGTGGTATAATAAAAACAGTAAAATCATTTTAGAACATACAATGGAGGTCATCATGGATAATATCATCGATGTTTCAATTCCTGTTGCAGAAGTGGTGGACAAGCATCCAGAAGTCTTGGAAATCCTAGTAGAGTTGGGTTTTAAACCCCTTGCTAATCCCTTAATGCGCAATATAGTTGGTCGAAAAGTATCACTCAAACAGGGTTCTAAGCTTGAAGGAACTCCTATGGACAAGATTGTCCGCACGCTGGAAGCAAACGGCTACGAAGTGATTGGATTAGACTAATGGCAGATGAACGGATTCATGTCCTACGGGATATTTTGTTAGAATTGCACAATGGTGCCTCCCCTGAGTCGGTTCAGGAGCGTTTTGATGCGACCTTTACAGGCGTTTCAGCAATCGAGATTTCCCTTATGGAGCACGAGCTGATGAACTCAGACTCAGGTGTTACCTTTGAAGATGTCATGGAACTCTGTGATGTCCATGCCAATCTTTTTAAAAATGCTGTTAAGGATGTCGAAGTTGCAGATACCGAGCACCCAGGTCACCCAGTTCGGATTTTCAAAGAAGAAAATCTAGCCCTCCGTGCGGCCTTGATTCGCATTCGGAGATTGTTGGATACCTATGAGTCTATGGAAGATGAAGAAATGCTGGTGGAGATGCGTAAGGGCTTGGTGCGTCAGATGGGACTTTTGGGGCAATTTGACATCCACTACCAACGTAAAGAAGAACTCTTCTTTCCCATCATGGAGCGCTATGGTCACGATTCGCCTCCAAAAGTTATGTGGGGAGTGGATGATCAGATCAGGGAGCTATTTCAAACAGCTCTAATGACAGCTAAGTCACTACCAGAAGTGTCGATTAGCACTGTAAAAGAAGATTTTGAAGCCTTTGCGACAGAATTTGAAAGCATGATTTTCAAGGAAGAGTCCATCCTTCTCATGATTCTCCTTGAGTCCTTTACTCAGGATGACTGGCTTCAGATTGCGGAGGAGAGCGATGCCTATGGCTATGCTATTATTCGTCCGTCTGAGAAATGGGTGCCAGAACGCCAGAGTTTTGTTGAAGAAAAGAGTGCAGAGGAGCCTGTACAGTTAGATACGACAGAGGGTCAAGTTCAGCAGGTTATTGATACGCCAGAAGGCCAGTTTACCATTACCTTTACCCCTAAGGAAAAGGAAGCAGTGCTGGACCGCCATAGTCAACAGGCTTTTGGGAATGGCTATCTATCGGTCGAGCAGGCCAACCTCATCCTCAATCACCTTCCCATGGAGATTACCTTTGTCAATAAAGACGATATTTTCCAGTATTACAATGACAATGCGCCGGCTGATGAGATGATTTTCAAACGGACACCGTCCCAAGTCGGGCGTAATGTTGAACTTTGCCATCCGCCTAAGTACTTGAACAAGGTCAAAACCATCATGAAGGGGCTTCGTGAGGGAAGCAAAGATAAGTATGAAATGTGGTTCAAATCTGAGTCACGAGGCAAGTTTGTCCACATCACCTACGCAGCAGTGCACGATGAAGAGGGAGAATTCCAAGGTGTGCTGGAGTATGTTCAGGATATTCAGCCCTACCGTGAGATTGACACGGACTATTTCCGTGGATTAGAATAAGGAGAAAAAATGAGTTACGAACAAGAATTTATGAAGGAATTTGAAGCCTGGGTCAATACCCAGATTATGATCAATGACATGGCGCACAAGGAAAGCCAAAAAGTCTACGAAGAAGACCAAGACGAGCGTGCTAAAGATGCCATGATTCGCTACGAAAGTCGCTTGGATGCTTATCGGTTCTTGCTTGGCAAATTTGAAAATTTCAAGGCAGGTAAGGGATTCCATGATTTGCCAGAAGGCTTGTTTGGTGAGCGAAATTATTAATTGCTTAGATAAAAAAGTGCAGTTGTAAGAACCGCACTTTTTATTTTATACGTGGTGTGTATGTTTGGTAATCCATTGTTCCATTTTGATGTTCAACCAGAATGAATAAATTCCAAGTGTAATGATACAGAGTAAGAACCATTTAATCCAGTTTCCAAATAACTGGGCACCTGTACCATCAAAATAGAGGCGACGTCCGTCAATGACGGTATGTTTTATTTTCCAATTTTGCATGAGACAAACAGCCCATGGGGTTGCTATTCCTAAAGTAAGGACAATAATGATGAATGATAAAATGTAGTAACCAATATAACTCAAGAGTCCACCATCAAAGTAACTTTCAGTATTCATAAATTTATCTCCGTCAGCTTTTAGTGTGAATCAGTTTTGCACATTGAGGTATATTTTATCAACTTGTTAAACCATTGTCAATTTTTTCTAGGAGTAGAAAAGAACTGATTTTTATTCTAATTATATTTCATTTCTTGATTTTTTACTAAAATCTTGATAGAATATTTATATTAAATCCTTGTCAGAACAGGGGTTTTTTATTGAAAGGATTTTATCATGTCAAAGAAACTCAATCGTAAAAAACAATTACGAAATAGCCTCCGTCGCGCAGGTGCCTTTTCAAGTACTGTGACTAAGGTTGTAGAAGAGACAAAGAAAGTCGTAAAACGTGCTGAGCAGTCAGCGAGCGAAGCTGGTAAGGCTGTTTCTAAAAAAGTTGAACAAGCAGTAGAAGCTACCAAAGAGCAAGCTCAAAAAGTAGCCAATTCTGTAGAAGATTTTGCAGCAAACTTGGGTGGACTTCCACTTGACCGTGCCAAAACTTTCTACGATGAAGGCATCAAGTCTGCATCAGATTTCAAAAACTGGACTGAAAAAGAACTCCTTGCCTTGAAAGGAATCGGCCCAGCTACCATCAAGAAATTGAAAGAAAACGGCATCAAGTTCAAGTAATTTTTCTTGTGCCTTGCATTTCCGAAAAAATCTTGCTACAATAGAGCCATTAGAGGTGTTTTGATTCCCACATTTTACAGAAAGTGGCGGTGCTGAGAAGTCCACAAATGTGTCAAAACTAGTTGCTAATGGATGAAAAATTGAAATAAAAGTGTCTTTTTGTTTTAAAGACGAGAGTTGCGGGCAACTGCCCGAAATTGGGTGGTACCGCGGATAAATACATTCGTCCCTGTCATGTAGATGGCAGGGATTTTCTTTTGCGTCTTAGTCAAAGGAGGTTGTTATGAAGCAATCTTTTAAAACAAGTAAACTCTACTATGGCTTTCCTATCTTTATTTTTGGGTATCAGGATCAGAATTTTGGGAACAATATCACGACCTGTAGCTCATCCTATAGTTTGGGAGATTGGCTAGTCATCGGTGTTGGTGCTGAGGAAAATGCGGCTGAGCAAATCAAGCATTTCCAGCAGTTTACTGTGAATATCCCTGAGGAAAATCTCATGCTAGAAATGGAGCAGGCTGGTTTTATCAGTCATCGAGAGAAATTGAAACACCTGGGGGTAGACTACGAGATTTCTGAACAGACTCAGGCACCGATTTTAAAGGACTGTCCAGTAGTGTTAGAATGTCAAGTTGATAGAATTATTGAGGAAGACGGTATTTGTCACATCTTTGCCAAGATTATCGAACGACTAGTTGATCCAGAGCTCTTGGATGACAAGGGGCATTTTAAGAATGACCGTTTTGCGCCGACTTACTTTATGGGGGATGGCCACCAGCGCGTTTATCGCTATTTAGATGACCGAGTAGACCCTATGGGGAGCTTCATTAAGAAAGCGAGGCAAAAGGATGGCAAGAACTGAACTTCCAGAACGCTTGGAAACAGAACGTCTCATTTTACGAGTCCGGACTGTGGCGGATGCTGAGGATATCTTTGATTATGCTAGTCGTCCAGAAGTTTCTTACCCAGCAGGTTTTCCACCTGTCAAGACCTTGGAAGATGAGATTTATTATCTGGAGCATATCCTTCCTGAGCGTAATCAAAAGGAAAATCTCCCAGCAGGCTACGGGATTGTCGTCAAAGGAACTGATAAGATCGTTGGCTCTGTCGATTTCAACCATCGCCATGAAGATGATGTTCTTGAGATCAGCTATACCTTGCACCCAGACTATTGGGGCAGAGGCTATGTACCAGAAGCTGCGCGTGCCTTGATTGATCTGGCTTTTAAAGAATTGAATCTACATAAAATTGAATTGTCTTGCTTTGGATATAACCTTCAAAGTCAACGAGTCGCGGAAAAGCTTGGCTTTACCCTCGAAGCTCGCATCCGAGACCGTAAAGATGTTCAAGGAAACCGCTGTGATGATTTGAGATATGGCTTGTTGAGGAGTGAGTGGGAGGTGATTTGATGCATCTTTTCATAATTGGGGCTCCGGCTTCTGGAAAAATGACGATTGGTCAAGAGTTATCTCGACTGACAGATGCTACCCTCTTTTATAACCATCAAGCCATCGATTTTGCATTAGGAATCTATCAGGACTTTACAGAGGAAATGTGGGAATTTGTTCGTGGAATTACCTTTTCTTTCCTTGGAGCAAGTGCAAGAAATCAGCGATCAGTAATTTTAACTGACGTAATTGATTTTTCAAATCAGTACCAGCTGCTGTATTTGCAGCAAATTCAGGATTTATTGGATAACTTTCATCAAGAGATTCTTTTTGTGGAGTTGGAAACAAGTCTTGAAGAGCGTTTACGTCGAAATCGAACGGAGAACCGGTTGAAGCACAAGCCCTTGAAACGGCATATTGAGATATCTGAAAGAGAAATTTTAGAGACCACTGAAATCCTTCAATTAAATTCCCAACATCAACCCAATGAGTTGCACCACTACTTTAAAATAAATAATACGAATCTGTCTGCAGAAGAGGTTGCTAAGCAGATTCAAGATAAAATGAATACAATAGAGAAAGGACAAACACATGTCTAAAGAACTTTCACCTAAATACAATCCAGCCGAGGTTGAGGCTGGTCGTTACCAAAAATGGCTTGATGCGGATGTTTTCAAGCCTTCAGGCGATCAAAAGGCTAAGCCTTATTCAATCGTGATTCCACCACCAAACGTAACTGGTAAACTTCACCTTGGTCACGCTTGGGATACGACTTTGCAAGATATCATCATCCGTCAAAAACGCATGCAAGGTTTTGATACGCTTTGGCTTCCAGGGATGGACCACGCGGGGATTGCCACTCAGGCTAAGGTTGAGGAGCGCTTGCGTGGAGAGGGCATTACACGTTATGACCTCGGTCGTGAAAAATTCCTCGACAAGGTTTGGGAATGGAAAGACGAATATGCCACTACCATCAAGGAACAATGGGGCAAGATGGGGCTCTCTGTAGACTACTCTCGTGAGCGTTTCACTCTCGACGAAGGTTTGTCAAAAGCTGTTCGTAAGGTCTTTGTGGACCTTTACAAGAAAGGCTGGATCTATCGTGGTGAATTCATCATCAACTGGGACCCAGCAGCTCGCACAGCCCTTTCTGATATCGAGGTGATCCACAAGGATGTCGAAGGTGCCTTCTACCACATGAACTACATGCTGGAAGACGGTTCACGCGCCCTTGAAGTTGCGACAACTCGTCCTGAGACCATGTTTGGGGACGTTGCGGTTGCGGTCAATCCAGAAGACCCACGCTACAAGGACTTGATTGGTAAAAATGTTATCCTTCCAATCGCTAATAAATTGATTCCAATCGTTGGAGATGAGCACGCAGATCCTGAGTTTGGTACTGGTGTCGTAAAAATCACACCTGCTCACGATCCAAATGACTTCTTGGTTGGTCAACGCCATAACTTGCCACAAGTTAACGTCATGAACGACGACGGAACTATGAACGAGCTTGCCTTCGAATTTGCAGGTATGGACCGTTTTGAAGCTCGTAAGGCAGTCGTTGCTAAGCTGGAAGAAATCGGTGCTCTTGTCAAAATCGAAAAACTTGTTCACAGTGTTGGCCACTCAGAGCGTACAGGTGTTGTGGTTGAGCCACGCTTGTCTACGCAATGGTTCGTCAAGATGGACCAATTAGCCAAGAATGCTATTGCCAACCAAGACACAGAGGACAAGGTAGAATTCTACCCACCTCGTTTCAACGATACCTTCCTCCAATGGATGGAAAATGTCCACGACTGGGTCATCTCTCGTCAGCTTTGGTGGGGTCACCAAATCCCTGCTTGGTACAATGCCGAGGGTGAAATCTATGTGGGCGAAGAAGCACCGGAAGGTGACGGATGGACTCAAGACGAAGATGTCTTGGATACTTGGTTCAGCTCTGCTCTATGGCCATTCTCAACTATGGGTTGGCCGGATGTGAACTCTGCAGACTTCAAGCGTTACTTCCCAACTTCAACCTTGGTAACAGGTTACGATATTATTCCGTTCTGGGTATCTCGGATGATTTTTCAAGGTTTGGAATTTACTGGCAAGTCGCCATTCAAAAATGCCTTGATTCACGGTCTCATTCGTGACGAGCAAGGTCGTAAGATGTCGAAATCTCTCGGTAACGGGATTGATCCAATGGATGTTATTGATAAGTACGGAACAGATAGCCTTCGTTGGTTCCTTTCAAACGGTTCTGCACCAGGGCAAGACGTGCGCTTCTCTTACGAGAAAATGGATGCTTCTTGGAACTTCATTAACAAAATCTGGAACATCTCTCGCTACATCCTCATGAACAATGAAGGCTTGACCCTTGAGCAAGCAACTGCCAATGTGGAAAAAGTTGTCAACAAGGAAGCTGGAAATGTCACCGACCGCTGGATTCTCCACAACCTCAATGAAACGATCGGCAAAGTCACTGAAAACTTTGACAAGTTTGAATTTGGTGTTGCTGGACACATCCTCTACAACTTCATCTGGGACGAGTTTGCGGACTGGTACGTTGAGTTGACTAAGGAAGTCCTTTATAGCGACAACGAAGAAGAGAAAGTTATCACACGTTCTGTTCTCCTTTACACTCTGGACAAGATCCTTCGTCTCCTCCACCCAATCATGCCATTCGTGACAGAGGAAATCTTTGGACAAATCTCAGAAGGCTCTATCGTGACAGCAGAATACCCAACTGTCAACCCAGCCTTTGAAGACTTTGCGTCTCACACTGGTGTGGAAAGCCTCAAAGACTTGATCCGTGCCGTTCGTAATGCGCGTGCGGAAGTAAACGTAGCTCCAAGCAAACCTATCACCATCCTTGTTAAGACAAGCGATAGCGACTTGGAAGCCTTCTTTAACAGCAATGTCAACTACATTAAACGCTTCACAAATCCAGAACACTTGGAAATCGCATCAACCATCACTGCACCTGAACTCGCTATGTCAAGCGTCATCACAGGAGCAGAAATCTACCTGCCACTGGCAGACCTCCTCAATGTCGAAGAAGAACTCGCTCGTCTCGACAAGGAACTGGCTAAATGGCAAAAAGAACTGGATATGGTCGGCAAGAAACTCTCTAACGAACGCTTCGTAGCCAACGCCAAACCAGAAGTCGTCCAAAAAGAACGCGACAAACAAGCCGACTATCAAGCTAAGTACGACGCGACCGTAGCGCGTATTGATGAGATGAAGAAGTTGGTTAAATAAACATAGAAACACGGTGATGAGCCGTGTTTTTTGGTATAATGGAAAATAAAGTGTTAAAGTAGGTTATTAAATTGTCTATATCAGATATTGAGTTTGAACGTAGTGAGAAGCATTACCGTTACTTAAGACTAGCTATTGAACAGTTATCTGAAACGGATAAAACTTTTATTAAAGAGAATTTGTTAACGATTATTTCGGGTCGTGAAAGTTCATTATCTTTGAAGGAAGAAGCAAGAGAATTGCTAAATTATCTTGGAAGAATTGACATTAACAAAAGAAATGGAGCAATAGCGGAATTAGTTGTCATATGTTTATTGAGAACAAAAGGTTTTTCTCAAGAATATTGTTTTAGAAATTTAGAGGAAAATTCTGCTAAAAAAGGGTTTGACGGTCTTGTACTTGAGGGTGAAAAATTCTGGTTGTTAGAGAGTAAATCTAGTCAGATAGGACATAATAATAGTCATAGAAATACAGTATATAGAGCATACAAAGGATTGGAGAAACAATTATCTGGTGAAAATGAAAAAATCAATAATCCGTGGCGGAATGCATATAATCATACAAAAATCGCTCAATCACCGAATAGTTTAGTTAAAAGAGTTGCGGAATTATCAACGAATTATACTAACGGAGATTATTTTAAAATTGAGGATAATAACGTTATTATAGGATCGACGATTATACCAGATAAGAGAGGGAATCATCATATTAATGAAATTAATTTTGAAGTTTCCACCTTAAATAATTTTATAAAAAATCATAAATCAAAAGATGAGATAATTATCGCAATTAATTTACAAACTATTGAAATTTTTTTGGAATACTTAGAGGAAATCATTGATGAGTAGCGATGGGAAAAGTACATTGACAACACTCTCTAAAAGAGAAGAGATTGTAAATATTATCTTAGAATTATTGTTTATAAAAGAAAAATTAACTAATCGAGACGCAGAATATTTATTCGCAATATCATTGTTATTTATTGAAGAATTTGAAAAAAATAGATCCAGAAGTTATTATATAGAATTTGCGTATTCAATTATTGTTAGAACATGTTTTAAAATCAATGACTACAGAGCTCTATATGATTTTTCAGTTAATTTTGGTTATTATCCAATTGCACGAAAACTTTTAAGAAGTGGTTTGGTAGATGAAGGAATATTGAATTATTTTCTTTCGGATTTAAAACTTGCTCAATTCTCAAACGGTGATAAAATAAACACGCTTGAACAGGACAAAGTATCTAAGGAAATCATTGCTTCAGAAAATAAAAAATTTGCTTTTGTTGCTCCAACATCATATGGAAAAAGCGAAATAATTTATCAACATATTTTAGAAAACAATGAGTTGGACAATATTGGAATTATAGTACCTACTAAAGCGTTGATTGACCAAGTATTCCGAGAAGCAAAAAAGTTAGGAGAATTAAATAGAAAAATTATAACTCATGAACAGAATTATAATGATTCGGATCGACGAGTACTTGCGATTGTTACACAGGAGAGAGCGTTGCGATTAATTGAACAACACTTAATATTCGATTCTCTCTATATCGACGAAGCGCATGAACTGTTTAACTTTGATTTCGGTTTGAAACATGCAAATAGAAGCCTGTTGTTAGCAAGATTGCTTAAACTCAACAAGAAACTAAATCCCGAACTAAATATATACTATTTTTCACCTCTAATTCAAAATGTTAATAATTTATTGTTAAAAAATGAAGAAGGGCATGTAGAGCAATATAAAATTAACAATAATTTAAAGGTTTTAGATATAAGATATGTTAGTAATGCCAATGAACAGTTTGTCTTCGAGCAATATTTGGGTTCCTTTTTTAAATTATCTAATACGGAAAATAATTTAAAATATATTGTTAACTGTAGTAAAAATTATAAAAAAAATTTACATTATTTATACAGGCCTATTTATATAGAACATTATGCTGAGGAATTATGTGACCAATTACCTGAGTATGATGAATTACCACAATCACTCGCTAATTTAATTGAAGAATTGAAGGATATAGTTCATCCTAAATTTAAGCTAATTGAATTTCTATCAAAAGGAATTCTATATCTACATGGTAGACTACCAAATAATATAAGGAATTATCTTCTGAAATGTTTTAGAGATGATGCTTCAATTAAACATTTAATTGCCAATTCAGTTATTCTCGCTGGTATGAATATGCCTATTGACTCTTTATTCTTTATTTCAGGTTTTTCGGCTACTAATGAACTAATAAACTTAGTTGGTAGAGTCAATAGATTGAATGAGATTTTTTCAAATAATGGTGAACTAAACAAGATCTTAGTTCCTGTACACTTTGTGGAACTTGATAGCTATCCTCAAAATAGAAATGGTCAGTTAAAGAAAACAGTTGAATCTTTACGAAGTAATATTAAGGATTCTGTAAAAAATCCACTATTAGAGAATTCTGTAGTAAATAAATCTAATTTAGATAATTCCGAGAAAATTTTAGCTTTAGAAAGTAATATAGTTAATGATTTTGATAATCCTAGTTTTATTTCTCGTCTCACGAGATCTGGAGCTCAGCAACTATTAAACTATACGGAGTTAGGTTTAATAAAATTAGAGAAAATTATACAAGAGACAGAGATTATCCATAATGCTGATAATGTCTACAAAGAAATTTTGCTTAAAGTTAAGGAAGTCTTTTTTGATAATTTTGTTAATGAAGGTGCCGATAGAGCTATAGACTATAGGTATTTTTATCCGAATAACAACGTCAAACGTTTGCGGTTTGAACCTACAATTAATTATTATTCAGTTTTTATTCCAAGTTCCTACTCCTCTCTAAAGGATAGAGTAAATAATTTAGTATTATATTGGGAAGATATTTTAAGTTCTTCTTCGGATCATAATAAAAATTTCATGCAATATGTTGGTAGTCAATTTGGAGAAAAGGCATATCAGTCGGATGATTATAATGATTCCAGGGCAAAAGTCTATATAGATTTAAATGACTATAAAACTAGAGAATATGATATGTATAACATCGCCATTATTAAACTCCAAACCGATGATGAATTTGTAGATTTTGAAATTGGTTTATTAGTAAATTCATTAAGAGAATTTAATATTATCTCAGATGATTTGTATAATTTGTTTATGTTTGGAACAAATGATATAAAAGAGTTACAAATTTCGCAACTAGGATTAAGTAAAAATCTATATAATACACTAAAAAAGGATAACCAAATTCAAAACATAGAGTTTGATGATTTTCATAATCCAAGAGCAAATCATCATTTAAGAGAGTACATACTTTCTAAGCAAGGAATTGAAAAATTTGAATTAGAACAATATTTTTTATAAACTATATAGAGCTATATATCTTTTATTTTAGAAAGCAGGTTACTACATGACAAATTCTGTAAGTTCGAACCGATCTGAGAAGTACAACATTGCAGCCTTCTTCTCAGGTGTTGGGGGAATTGAGTTGGGATTTGAACAGACCAACGAGTTCAGAGTGGTGTATGCCAATGAATTTGATAAGTATGCGCGTCAGACTTATCAGTTAAATCATCCAGATACCTATTTGGATGGTCGTGATATTCACGATGTTCAGCCAGAGGATATTCCCGCTGAGCGCGTGGATGTGATTATGGGAGGTTTCCCTTGTCAGGCCTTTAGTATTGCGGGTTATCGCAAGGGCTTTGATGATGATCGTGGCGATCTTTTCTTCGAATTGCTTCGCATGATTGAAGGATGCAAACCTCGCGCTATTTTCATCGAAAACGTCAAGAACATGGTCGGTCATGACCACGGCAATACCTTCAAGGTTATTCGTGAAGCCTTGACGGAGAACAACTACTTTATCAAGTGGATGGTTCTTAACGGGAAAGACTACGGAAATATCCCACAAAACCGTGAGCGGATCTACATTGTTGGTTTTGATACCAAGGAAGCTTATGACTTGTTTGAATTTCCAGAGGAAATCAAGCTCACGACTTCTCTTCAGGACGTCATTAACTTTGGCGACAAGCTTGATGAAGTCTACTACTACCGTGAAGGCAAGCAAAATTTCTACGATCAGTTGAAATTTGAAGTCACCAGCCAAGATACGGTCTACCAGTGGCGTCGTCAGTATGTCCGTGAAAATAAAAACGGAGTTGTCCCAACCCTAACAGCAAACATGGGAACAGGTGGACACAACGTTCCGTTGATTTTGACGGACAGCGGGGAGATTCGTAAGCTAACACCGAAAGAAACTTTTAATGTTCAAGGATATCCTAAATCCTTTAAAATCCCAGAAGGCGTTTCTAACGGTCAGCTATACAAACAGGCTGGGAATAGCGTAGTCGTTCCCGTGATTAAACGTATCGCGGAAAATGTTGCCAAGGCTTTAAATGAAAGCCAAGGGCAATCTCAACTTGCACGCTCAGGAAAAATTGCCATTATCTACACCAAGATGAATGGACAATTTGAAGGGCAATCCTATGTCAAGGACTTTGTAGATAGCTATGACCAAGCTCTTGAAAAAATCAAATCTTATGACGATGGTCTAGCCGTTCTGTCTGGTGAAGATTATTTAAAATTGGTTAAAAAACGAGGAAATCTCGAATTTTACAGTATTAATTAACGAATATATAAGAGGGTTAGTGAAAAACTAATCTTCTTTTGATATACTGAAAATAGAAAAGAGGGCGCTTATGTGGGAACATCTAAAGTCTGAACAAAAAGACAAATACAAAACCTTAATTACTAACTTCGCTAGCTTAAGCCAAGCTTTCTCTCAAAAGGCTGAGTCCGACGATGAGGGACAAACAGAGAATTATGTTGCTCCGATTGTTAATTCTAAATTTCAAGAGACTGTTTTCCAGAAGGCTTTTAATGCTGTTGGGGAAGATATTGCCAACACTTCCTATGATGCCTCTGTCGTTGTGGATGAAAATCATAAATACCTAGTGGGTATTAAGTCTTTTGGAATCAATTCTGGAGATCAAAAAATCGCCCAGTTTAAGAAGGACTCTCAAGATTGGACAGAATTGCTGGGTGATATCAAATTCCATGCAGATATCTCAGCAGATAAAGAAACAGCAGACAAGAAAAACTATCAACGCTATAAAGAGTTGGCACGAAAGATTGCGACCTTAAGAAATCAGAGAATCGAATCTTCTAAGGCACAAATTAAGGGGTTTAACTCAGATTCGGTCAATGTTGAAGCTGTTTATCACGTTCTGATGCCGACACCAAAGGGAGAAAATCCTAGGATTTTTGTTGGCGAGACGACTTATTTACCAGTTGATATTGATAATCTAGTCATTGAAGGATCAACTACTAAAAATAATCCAACTAATTTTCGATTTACGGATGGGCAACACCACTACAAGTACACGGCAGCTGACAGTCAGCTCCACATGACTTTTAACAATAAAGATATTGTGGTAGATACTTGGGACGTCCATTATATTGAAGATCCTTTTTCTCTCTTTGAAAACCTTCATTTACTGACCGCTGAAAAGAGACAATCTGATATCTTAGAAACGGTGTCTTGGGTTATCACAGACAAACATGGGAATGTGGAAGAAAACTCGGGCTTTAATGCCTTTAATGGTGGTTCAAAATTAGCTAAGAAAGATCGTCTGCCACGGATTTTAAAGATTCAGGAAAAATTCAAAAACAGTCTCGCTCCAGAAGAACTAGCTTTTGTGACTTTTTCTTTAGAAGAAATCCTCTTGAAAAAGTGGACTAGCAAGGAAGAAAAAATTCAGATGAAGGCGATTCGTGAGGACTTGATTCACTTTGTCCACAATACTGGCAATAAAAAACTCATCAAGGAGATTGAACAGCTGGTTTATCGTCCAGTTAGTGAAGTTTACATTCCTCTGCCAGACTCTAAGAACTTTCATGACGAAAGGCCAGACTTCTTTGGTCCTAGATTTGGAACTTTTGAACCCAGCACTAAAAAACTAGCTCTACCCAAAGAAGAAAGAACTTTTAAACTACGCTTCTTACCTTCTGGAGATGTCATCAATGCCTATATCAACCAAGAAGCTGGCAAGGCAATCCAGTCAACTGATAAACAAGAAATTCTTGGGAATTGGATCTTACGTGGTGTTTTCCAGTTGAAGGAACGAGAGGTATTGACAGGTCAACGACTCAATGAACTAGAAATCAACGGTATTCGTTTGACTAAGTTTAAAAATGGGGAAATCGGTATTGAATTCATCTGGATTGATACTGAAAATCCACCAAGCGATGCCATCGGCTGGGTAGCAAAGAAATAAAAGTCCGTTTTAGACTAATTTCCACTTCGGTTAGGCAAGTGGAAGTTACTGTGAGAAGTTACCCAGTTCAAATCAACTAACTTTCTTCCCCTTAACCTTTGACTATTCTTCAAAATTATCGTAAAATAAAGAGTAAATGATAAAATGAGGTCAGAGTCTGTTCGCTCTGGCGATAGTAGTATAAATGAGGAGAAACGCTTTGGAATTAGAAGTATTTGCTGGGCAAGAAAAAAGTGAACTATCTATGATTGAGGTAGCGCGTGCTATCTTGGAACTTCGTGGTCGCGATCATGAGATGCATTTTAGCGATCTTGTAAACGAAATTCAAAATTACCTTGGAACATCAAACAGCGATATCCGCGAAGCCTTGCCTTTGTTCTACACAGAGTTGAACTTTGACGGTAGCTTCATCTCACTTGGAGATAACAAATGGGGGCTTCGTTCATGGTATGGTGTAGATGAAATTGACGAAGAGATCATTGCTCTTGAAGAAAATGACGACGATGAAGTAGCACCAAAAGCTAAGAAAAAACGTGTCAATGCCTTCATGGATGGCGATTCAGATGCTATTGACTACAATGCAGATGACCCAGAAGACGAAGATGCATACGAAGCAGATCCAGCTCTTTCATATGATGATGAAAATCCAGATGATGAGAAAAATGAAGTGGAAGCTTATGATGCAGAAATCAACGAAATCGCTCCTGATGACTTGGGTGAAGACGTGGATCTCAACGAAGAAGATGACGAGTTTTCAGATGATGATTCTGAAAACATCGAGGAATAAAAATTAGCTATTGACAATTATCCTTTTTTTAGGTATCATATTGTTCGGGCACCTCTTTTAGAGGTCGGGGCTCCCTAGTTCTTAGGGAGCTGTTTTTGTTTTTTCAAGAAGTTATCTTCTTGTATTTTGGTTGTGAATCTGGTGCAGTCGTCCCAGATTATTCTTATTAGTAGGGTCTTGTTTTCTATGTCCCCTCGTAATTAACAAGACCTTGAGCATTTTAGAAAGAGGAATCTATGTCTACGAAATATATTTTTGTAACTGGTGGTGTGGTATCGTCTATTGGGAAAGGGATTGTGGCAGCAAGTCTGGGCCGTCTCTTGAAAAATCGTGGTCTCAAGGTAACCATTCAAAAATTTGACCCTTATATCAATATTGATCCGGGAACTATGAGTCCTTACCAGCACGGGGAAGTTTTTGTGACAGATGACGGAGCTGAAACAGATTTGGACTTGGGTCACTATGAACGTTTCATCGATATCAATCTCAACAAATATTCCAACGTGACAACTGGTAAAATTTATAGTGAAGTGCTTCGTAAGGAACGCCGTGGAGAATACCTTGGGGCAACTGTTCAGGTTATTCCTCATATCACAGATGCTTTGAAAGAAAAAATTAAGCGTGCCGCTCTAACGACTGACTCTGATGTCATTATCACAGAGGTCGGTGGAACCGTTGGGGATATCGAGTCCTTGCCATTCTTAGAGGCCCTTCGTCAGATGAAGGCAGATGTGGGTGCGGATAATGTCATGTATATCCATACAACCTTGCTTCCTTACCTCAAGGCTGCTGGTGAAATGAAAACCAAACCAACCCAACACTCTGTCAAAGAATTACGTGGCTTGGGAATCCAGCCAAATATGTTGGTTATTCGTACTGAAGAGCCAGCTGGTCAAGGAATTAAAAACAAACTAGCTCAGTTCTGTGATGTGGCACCAGAAGCTGTCATCGAATCGTTGGATGTTGAACACCTTTACCAAATTCCATTGAACTTGCAGGCACAAGGTATGGATCAAATTGTCTGTGACCATTTGAAACTAGACGCACCAGTAGCGGATATGACAGAATGGTCAGCTATGGTGGACAAGGTCATGAACCTTAAGAAACAAGTTAAGATTTCCCTTGTTGGTAAGTATGTTGAGTTGCAAGATGCCTACATTTCTGTGGTTGAAGCCTTGAAACACTCTGGTTATGCCAACGACGCAGAAGTGAAAATCAATTGGATCAATGCCAATGATGTGACAGCAGAGAATGTGGCAGAGCTCTTGTCTGATGCGGACGGAATCATCGTACCAGGTGGTTTTGGCCAACGTGGTACTGAAGGGAAAATCCAAGCCATTCGCTATGCGCGTGAGAATGATGTTCCAATGTTGGGAGTCTGCTTGGGAATGCAGTTGACTTGTATCGAGTTTGCTCGTCACGTTTTAGGACTCGAAGGTGCCAATTCTGCAGAGCTTGCACCAGAAACAAAATACCCTATCATTGATATCATGCGTGATCAGATTGATGTTGAGGATATGGGGGGAACCCTTCGTTTGGGACTTTATCCATCTAAGTTGAAACGTGGCTCTAAGGCTGCGGCTGCTTATCACAATCAAGAAGTGGTGCAACGCCGTCACCGTCACCGCTATGAGTTTAACAACGCCTTCCGTGAGCAGTTTGAGGCAGCAGGCTTTGTCTTCTCAGGAGTTTCTCCAGACAATCGTTTGGTCGAAATTGTGGAAATTCCTGAAAATAAATTCTTTGTAGCGTGTCAGTATCACCCTGAACTTTCAAGTCGTCCAAACCGCCCAGAAGAACTCTACACTGCCTTTGTTACTGCAGCCGTTGAGAACAGCAATTAGCCAAATCAGAACCTTTGAGAAGAATCTCAGAGGTTTTTTGCTTGCATATTTAGGATAAGATTTGCAAATTAAAAACATAGTGATATAATTAACATGAAAAATCCTAAGGAGGATCTACGATGAAAAAAATCACATTATTTGGTTTGTCTCTAGCTGGTCTAGCTTTACTGGCTTTTCCACATTCAGGGCAGGCATTTGAGCTTAAAGAAGAATGGGTTGTTAAGTGTGGAGTACAGTATCAAGATGGCAAGATTTTTCGATTCAACAATGGTCATGAAGTGGATATCAAAGTCTTGGATTTGCCAAAAACCGAGAAAATCGAGTGGACGGTTAGTCTCGATGGTCAAGATCAGACAGTCAATTTTCTAGGTCAAGAAAAGGACAAGTCTATGATTGGTATAGAAGGGCGTTACCTGAATTTCTATGTTCCATATGGCTATAGAGGAGATATCAAGGTAGAGGCCAAGAGCGGAAACGAAGTGAAGACTTGGTCAACGAAAGTTGTGGATGATATTCATAATGATAGTGGAAAGAGAGGCTACTACCGTATTGAAAAATCAAATGATCAATACACTTACCTCGATGCTAAATGGGATTATCAAACCAAGACTTACACTGCAACCCTACCAGAGACTGTCAATGGTCAAAAAGTCTTTGCTTGGGCAGACTATGGCAATGGCGAGTTGAAACTTGAAAAACTAAAGTCTATCAGTCATAAATATGATGGAGGATCTTTCAAAGAACTTTATCCGATTGTAAAAGCAGAAAGCTGGCTAAAATCAAACCAAAACTGGTACTATCAAAAACAAGGTCAATTAGTGCAGAAGGATTGGGTTTATGACAAGGGAACTTGGTACTTTATGAATGATAAAGGAGTCATGTTCAATCAAACTTGGCTTTATCAAGGTAGCAACTGGTATGCCTTTAAATCATCAGGAGCTATGATTGCTAGTGACTGGCTTTACGACCAAGGCAAGTGGTACTATTTATCAACTTCAGGAGCTATGAAAGCAAGCACTTGGGTTTATGACAAGGGAGAATGGTATTATGTAAGTTCTTCTGGTGCCATGATTGCGAATGATTGGGTCAAAGATAATGGCAAGTGGTATTATCTAACTTCATCAGGTAAGATGCTTCGCAATACCTACACACCAGATGGTTACTACGTTGGCAACTCAGGCGCCTGGCAATAAGAATAATACTCTTCGAAAATCTCTTCAAACCACGTCAGCTTCATCCACAACCTCAAAACAGTGTTTTGAGGTGACTTCGTCAGTTCTATCTACAACCTCAAAGCAGTGCTTTGAGCAACCTGCGGCTAGCTTCCTAGTTTTATAAGAAGTCCTTTTCCTTCAAGGAAGAGGCTTTTTACTTGCTTTTCTGCTGCTTCCTCATTTGTCCTAAAGCCTTTTTTGTGTTAAAATGAATGGTATGAAAGCTAAAAAAATGTGGATGGCAGGTCTGGCTCTGCTTGGTATTGGGAGCCTTGCCCTTGCTACGAAAAAAGTTGCAGATGACCGTAGGCTCATGAAGACTCAGGAAGAGTTGACAGCGATTGTGCGAGACCATTTTTCAGACATGGGGGAAATTGCGACCCTCTATGTTCAAGTCTACGAAAGTAGTCTAGAGCGACTTGTCGGAGGCGTCATTTTTGAAGATGGCCGTCACTATACCTTTGTCTATGAAAATGAATACCTAGTCTATGAGGAGGAAGTTTTATGATACAACCAGCAAGTTTAGAAGAATTAGCATCCTTAGTAGAAAAAGATGGCAAGAAGGTCTTTCTTTTTGTGGCGGACTGGTGTGGCGATTGTCGTTACATCTATCCTGCCTTGCCAGAAATTGAGGAAACCAATCCAGAGTTCACCTTTATTCGGGTGGACCGAGACCAGTATATGGATTTGGCTAAACTCTGGGATGTTTATGGAATTCCTAGCCTTGTTGTTCTAGAAAAGGACAAGGAAATTGGTCGTTTTGTTAATCGCGACCGTAAAAGTAAGCAACAAATTAACGACTTTTTAGCAGGACTGAAATAGGAGAAAATAGAAACAATGATTTTTACATATAACAAAGAACATGTCGGTGATGTCCTTATGGTCATCGTGAAAAATAGCGGAGATGCCAAACTGGATGTGGAGCGCAAAGGCAAGGTAGCTCGTGTTTTCCTCAAAGATAATGGGGAAACAGTGGCTTGGAATATTTTCGAAGTTTCAAGTTTGTTTGAAATTGCAGAGCGAGGTCAAGTCTTTTTATCAGATGAGCAAGTAGCACGTTTAAACCAAGAGTTGCAGGCAGAAGGTTTTACAGAAGAAATTGTCAATGACAAGGAACCTAAGTTTGTTGTTGGTGAGATTGTCGAGATGGTAGCCCATCCAGATAGTGACCACCTCAACATCTGCCAAGTTGCAGTATCAAGTGACAAGACTGTACAAATCGTTGCAGGAGCACCCAATGCGCGTGTGGGGTTGAAAACCATTGTAGCTCTTCCAGGAGCTATGATGCCCAAAGGCAATCTTATTTTCCCAGGTGAGCTTCGTGGCGAAAAGAGTTTTGGCATGATGTGTAGCCCTCGTGAATTGCATCTGCCAAATGCTCCGCAAAAACGTGGTGTTATTGAATTATCAGAAGACCAAATTGTCGGAACACCATTTGATCCAGCTAAACACTGGACTGCCTAAGAAGTTGTTAGTATCTGATAGACCAGCTAGAAGGAAATAAGATGGCAAAAAATGTAGTGATTACAGGGGCGACATCAGGAATCGGTGAAGCGATTGCACGTGCTTATCTGGAGCAGGGTGAGAATGTCGTTCTAACAGGCCGACGGATAGACAGACTAGAAACCTTAAAGTCGGAGTTTGCAGAGACTTTCCCAAATCAAACAGTTTGGGCTTTTCCACTAGATGTGACGAATATGACCATGGTAAAGACTGTCTGCTCTGATATTCTAGAAACGATAGGTCAGATTGATATTCTGGTCAACAATGCCGGACTGGCTCTAGGTTTAGCACCTTATCAGGACTATGAAGAGTTGGATATATTGACCATGCTGGATACCAATGTCAAGGGCTTGATGGCAGTCACTCGCTGCTTCTTGCCAGCAATGGTAAAAGCCAATCAAGGACATATCATCAATATGGGGTCAACCGCAGGAATCTACGCCTATGCGGGTGCCGCTGTTTACTCAGCTACCAAGGCAGCAGTTAAGACCTTTTCAGATGGTCTGCGAATTGATACCATCTCAACGGATATCAAGGTGACGACCATTCAGCCTGGAATTGTCGAAACAGATTTTTCTACAGTGCGTTTTCACGGTGATAAAGAGCGGGCTGCGTCCGTTTACCAAGGAATAGAAGCCTTGCAAGCTCAGGATATTGCAGACACAGTAGTCTATGTGACCGGTCAACCTCGTCGTGTTCAGATTACAGATATGACCATAATGGCCAATCAACAGGCGACAGGTTTCATGGTTCATAAAAACTAAAAAATTTTCTCGAAAAGTTACAAATTTCTGTAACTTTTTTTGATTTCCTACGAATAGATAAGTAGGAGGAAGAAAATATGTATAATAAAGTTATCTTAATCGGACGCTTGACGTCTACACCAGAATTGCACAAAACCAACAATGACAAGTCAGTAGCTCGAGCGACTATTGCAGTCAACCGTCGTTACAAAGACCAAAACGGTGAACGTGAAGCTGATTTTGTCAATATGGTCCTATGGGGCAGACTAGCCGAAACTTTGGCAAGCTACGCAACAAAAGGAAGTCTCATTTCAGTGGATGGAGAACTTCGTACCCGTCGTTTTGAGAAAAATGGCCAGATGAACTACGTGACAGAAGTACTTGTCACAGGATTTCAACTATTGGAAAGTCGTGCTCAACGTGCCATTCGTGAAAATAATGCAGGCCAAGATTTGGCAGATTTGGTCCTGGAAGAGGAAGAATTACCATTTTAAACATTGAAAAGTCTGAGTTGTTCTCAGGCTTTTTATCTTGAGAAAGTCAGACTTTTTTCTTGACTATTTCTGACCAAGTGATACAATAGAACTATGGATTAGCACTCGGGTGTAAAGAGTGCTAATAGTATCTATCTTATCATGGAGGAAAGCAGATGTTGAAACCATTAGGAGACCGTGTGGTCTTGAAAATCGAAGAAAAAGAACAAACTGTTGGAGGTTTTGTCCTCGCAGGCTCAGCCCAAGAAAAAACAAAAACAGCCCAAGTTGTAGCTACTGGACAAGGTGTTCGTACCTTGAACGGTGATTTGGTTGCCCCAAGCGTTAAGACTGGCGACCGTGTCTTAGTTGAAGCCCATGCAGGTCTTGATGTCAAAGATGGCGATGAAAAGTACATCATCGTTGGCGAAGCTAATATCTTGGCTATCATTGAAGAATAGAAGGAGAAAGTAAGTATGTCAAAAGAAATTAAATTTTCATCTGATGCTCGTTCAGCTATGGTCCGTGGTGTCGATATCCTTGCAGACACTGTTAAAGTAACCTTGGGACCAAAAGGTCGGAATGTCGTTCTTGAAAAATCATTCGGTTCACCTTTGATTACCAATGACGGTGTGACCATTGCCAAAGAAATCGAGTTGGAAGACCATTTCGAAAATATGGGTGCCAAATTGGTATCAGAAGTAGCTTCAAAAACAAATGATATCGCAGGTGACGGGACTACAACTGCAACTGTTTTGACTCAAGCGATCGTCCGCGAAGGAATCAAAAACGTCACAGCAGGCGCAAATCCAATCGGCATTCGTCGTGGGATTGAAACAGCAGTTGCCGCAGCAGTTGAAGCCTTGAAAAACAATGCCATCCCTGTTGCTAATAAAGAAGCTATCGCTCAAGTTGCAGCTGTATCTTCTCGTTCTGAAAAAGTCGGTGAATACATTTCTGAAGCCATGGAGAAAGTTGGCAAAGATGGTGTCATCACTATCGAAGAGTCACGCGGTATGGAAACAGAACTTGAAGTTGTGGAAGGAATGCAGTTTGACCGTGGTTACCTTTCACAGTATATGGTGACAGATAGCGAAAAAATGGTAGCTGATCTTGAAAATCCATACATTTTGATTACTGACAAGAAGATTTCAAATATCCAAGAAATCTTGCCACTCCTAGAAAGCATTCTCCAAAGCAATCGTCCACTCTTGATTATTGCGGATGATGTAGATGGTGAAGCTCTTCCAACCCTTGTATTGAACAAGATTCGTGGAACCTTCAATGTGGTAGCAGTCAAGGCACCTGGTTTTGGTGACCGTCGCAAAGCCATGCTTGAAGATATCGCCATCTTAACAGGCGGAACAGTTATCACAGAAGATCTTGGTCTTGAGTTGAAAGATGCGACAATTGAAGCTCTTGGTCAAGCAGCGAGAGTAACTGTGGACAAAGATAGCACTGTTATCGTAGAAGGTGCTGGAAATCCTGAAGCGATTTCTCACCGTGTTGCAGTTATCAAGTCTCAAATCGAAACCACAACTTCTGAATTTGACCGTGAAAAATTGCAAGAACGCTTGGCGAAATTGTCAGGTGGTGTAGCAGTCATCAAGGTCGGAGCTGCAACTGAAACTGAGTTGAAAGAAATGAAACTCCGCATTGAAGATGCCCTCAACGCTACTCGTGCAGCTGTTGAAGAAGGTATCGTTGCAGGTGGTGGAACAGCCCTTGTCAATGTTATTCCAGCCGTGGCTGATTTGGAATTGACAGGAGACGAAGCAACGGGCCGCAATATTGTTCTCCGTGCTTTGGAAGAACCTGTTCGTCAAATCGCCCACAATGCAGGATTTGAAGGCTCTATCGTTATCGATCGTTTGAAAAATGCTGAAGTTGGTACAGGCTTCAACGCAGCAACTGGCGAATGGGTTAACATGATTGATCAAGGGATTATCGACCCAGTTAAAGTGAGTCGTTCAGCTCTCCAAAATGCAGCATCTGTAGCCAGCTTGATTTTGACTACGGAAGCAGTCGTAGCCAATAAACCAGAACCAGCAGCTCCGGCTCCAGCAATGGATCCAAGCATGATGGGCGGCATGATGTAAGCTTTCTATAGAAAACAACTTATAAAAAACACAAAAGGAGGGAATGCCTATTCCTCCTTTTTATGATATTCACTTCTAAATTGATTTGAGCTCTCCTAACTTATATGATAAAATAAGACTATAAAAAGGAGAAGAACATGATCGATGTAGAAGAAATTCTGAGCAAGATGAACCCCAATCAGAAGATTAATTATGACCGTGTCATGCAGAAGATGGTACAAGTATGGGAGAAAAATGAGCAACGTCCAACTATTCTCATGCATGTTTGCTGTGCCCCTTGCAGTACCTATACTCTAGAATATTTGACTAAGTATGCAGACGTGACCATTTATTTTGCCAATTCTAATATCCATCCCAAGGCAGAATACCATAAGCGAGCCTATGTTACCAAGAAATTTGTCAGTGATTTTAATGAGCGGACAGGAAATACGGTCCAGTATCTAGAAGCTCCCTACGAACCAAATGAATATCGTAAGTTAGTCAGAGGACTGGAAGAAGAGCCTGAAGGTGGCGACCGTTGTAAGGTTTGCTTTGACTACCGACTGGATAAGACAGCTCAAGTGGCTATGGATTTAGGCTTTGACTACTTCGGTTCGGCTTTAACCATCAGTCCTCATAAGAATTCTCAAACCATCAACAGCATCGGAATCGACGTGCAAAAAATTTATACCACCCACTATCTTCCCAGCGATTTCAAGAAAAATCAAGGCTACAAACGTTCAGTAGAGATGTGTGAGGAGTATGATATCTATCGTCAATGTTATTGTGGATGCGTCTATGCAGCCCAAGCCCAGAATATTGACCTGGTTCAGGTTAAGAAAGATGCTACAGCTTTCTTGCTGGATAAGGATGTTGAAAAAGACTATTCCCACATCAAATTTACTGTTACGAAATTAGATATATAGAAATCACCCCAGCTGTAAAGCTGGGTTTTTAAAATAAAAAAACCGGGGTCTTAACCCCAGTTTGACAACTTTACCGATTCTTTAGTTCTACATAGCGCTTGTACCAAATGTTTACATAGGCTTCTGAGAAAGGACCTCGTCCATTGTTAATCCAATCAACAAGAATTTTAACATGTTCTTTTAAAATGTAGTCCAAGTCATCAGAATAATTCATTTTGCGTTTGTGACGCTCATACTCCTCAACGTCCAAGAGACGTTTTTCCCCATCTGTAAAAATTTTAACATCCAAATCGTAATCAATATACTTCAGTGCTTCTTCATCCAGATAGTAGGGGCTAGCCATATTGCAATAGTAGGAAATTCCATTATCGCGAATCATGGCAATGATATTAAACCAATATTTCTTGTGAAAGTAAACAATAGCCGGTTCTCGAGTGACCCAACGACGACCATCACTTTCGGTAACCAGTGTATGATCGTTGACACCAATAATGGCGTTTTCTGTTGTTTTTAGTACCATGGTGTCCCGCCAAGTTCGGTGGAGACTCCCATCATGCTTATAACTTTGAATTGTAATAAAGTCGCCTTCTTTTGGAAGTTTCATAACTAACCAACTTTCTACAATTTATAAGTTTATCGTTTACTATTGTACCATAAAATTACCTAAAATCTGTGAATTTTACATGAAAATATTAAAGATATTCTCTGAGAGCGCTTGCTATATCCGAAAAATCGTAGCCTTTTCGTGCTAAAACTTGAGTTAAACGTTGTTTAAGTTCGTATCCTTCATATTTTCGGGCATACTTGGCATATTGATTATCAAGTTCCTTGAAGATGAGTTCCTGAGTCGTTTCTTGGTCAACTTGACTATCCAACTGGTCAAAGGCACTTTTAGCATCAGAATAGGAAAACCCCTTGTTGGTCAGATTTTGGATTATCTTATCCTGCAAAGCACGAGCTGGAAGTTTTCCTTCATATTTTTTCAATAGTTTATTAGCTACGCGTTGAGCAACTTCAGAAAAATCAAATTCTTTCAAGTTCTCTTCTATAGTAGATTTTGAAATTCCCTTTTGTGTTAGTTTCTGAGTCAGTACATAAGGCCCCTTGTCTCCTGAAAGTTGATTGGCATTGATGATAGCATAAGCGTACTGACCATCATTAATCCACTTATCTTCTTTAAGATTAGCAATGACTTGAGAAACGATGTTTTCATCAATATCGTATTTTTTTAGATATTCTCTAACCTCTTTTTCAGTGCGTGCTTTAAAGGATAGGTGGTAGAGAGCTAGATTCTTACCGTAAGAAAATTGGGCAAACTCCTGAATCTCTTTCAATTCTTCTTCGCTTATCACCTTATCTCTTGATAACATAAAGCGAACAATAGTATCTTCAGTAATGTAGCATTTGTCGTCATTATCAAGCTCCATCAGATAGAGTCTTTTTTTCTTTTCAAGTTTTGTGATTTTCATAGTTCTATTATAACTCAAAATGTGATAAGATAGGGGTATGAATCTGAAAGTAAAACAAAAAATACCATTAAAAATCAAGCGCATGGGAATTAATGGTGAGGGAATCGGCTTTTATCAAAAAACATTAGTCTTTGTGCCTGGTGCTCTCAAAGGTGAAGATATCTATTGTCAGATTACTTCTATTAAACGTAACTTTGTAGAGGCAAAATTACTGAAGGTCAACAAGAAGTCTAAATTCCGTGTTGTGCCAGCATGTACTATTTACAATGAGTGCGGAGGCTGCCAAATCATGCACCTGCATTATGATAAGCAACTGGAGTTCAAGACGGACTTGCTTCATCAAGCACTGAAAAAATTTGCCCCTGCAGGATATGAAAATTATGAAATACGTCCGACGATTGGTATGCAGGAACCAAAGTACTACCGTGCTAAGTTACAATTTCAGACTCGAAAATTTAAGAATCAGGTCAAGGCGGGCTTATATGTACAAAACTCTCATTATTTAGTAGAGTTGAAAGACTGCCTGGTACAAGACAAGGAAACCCAAGTGATTGCTAATCGTCTAGCGGAATTACTTACTTTTCACCAAATTCCAATCACAGATGAGAGAAAAATTCTAGGTGTTAGAACTATAATGGTTCGACGAGCAAGAAAGACTGGACAGGTTCAGATTATTATTGTTACAAATCGTCAGCTTAATTTAACCCAACTAGTAAAAGACTTAGTTAAAGATTTTCCAGAAGTTGTGACAGTAGCTGTTAATACAAATACAGCTAAAACCAGTGAGATTTATGGTGAAAAGACAGAGATTATCTGGGGACAAGAGAGTATTCAAGAAGGTGTACTCGATTATGAATTTTCACTATCTCCTCGAGCTTTCTATCAACTAAATCCTGAACAAACAGAAGTTCTTTATAACGAGGCGGTAAAAGCCTTGGATGTTAATAAAGAAGACCATTTGATTGACGCTTATTGTGGAGTGGGAACGATTGGATTTGCCTTTGCAAAGAAAGTAAAGACACTTAGAGGAATGGATATTATCCCAGAAGCTATTGAAGATGCCAAGCGAAATGCGAAAAGAATGGGATTTGACAATACTCATTATGAAGCTGGAACGGCAGAAGAGATTATTCCTCGTTGGTACAAGGAAGGCTACCGAGCAGATGCTCTGATTGTGGACCCACCACGTACAGGTCTGGATGATAAGTTATTAGATACTATTCTTACTTATGTGCCAGAAAAAATGGTTTATATTTCTTGTAATGTTTCGACCTTGGCTCGTGATTTGGTACGCTTAGTAGAAGTCTATGATCTTCATTATATCCAGTCGGTCGATATGTTCCCACATACAGCTCGAACTGAAGCTGTTGTAAAATTAATAAAAAAAGTTTAAAAAAGTAGTTGACAAAAAATAAAAAGTCGGTATAATAGTAAGAGTTGAAAACAACAACTCTGGTCCGTTGGTCAAGGGGTTAAGACACCGCCTTTTCACGGCGG
>NZ_CAMHWI010000003.1 GCF_946188695.1 Streptococcus mitis
TCAAAAAAGAAAGGACGAAATTTGTCCTTTCTCGAGCTTAGCTTTTCATCAACCCACTACAGTTGACAAAGAGCCAATAAATAAAAACGCATCGTATCAGATGTTCAAAAACGTGATACAATGCGTTTTATAGTCTATAAGATTAGTTGTCTTTTCTTCTCAAATTGAGTTTTCCCTAGACTTTTCAATCTTATTTCGCTTCAAATCCTTTTGCGACTGCGTCTGCAAAGTTTTCTTCTACGATGCTTGCACAGTGGTCACAGATAACTGCGTGGTAGCTGCGTTCTGCTGTTGTTGGGTCGATACGACGGCAACGGTCACATACTTGGCCTGCAGCGCGTTCAACTGTAAAGGCTACATCTTCGAAGCTTACGGCAGCTTCTGGAGCTGGTCCCTCTGCGATGGTCAATTCTGACACGATCAAAAGTTGAGCTACATTGCTGTTTACTGCTTCAAGTAGAGTTTTCACCACTTCATTTGGGTAAACTGTCAAGTGTGCTTCAAGTGATTTACCGATAACTTTTGCATTACGCGCTTCTTCCAAGGCTTTTTGAGCTTGTCCACGGAAGTCCATGAAGGCAGCCCATGTATCCAAGATTTCTTCTTGGTTAGCAAAAGTTTCCGCTTCTGGCAATTCTGATAATTGAACGAAGTCTTCAGCTTCAAACTCAAGATATGACCAGATTTCCTCTGCTGTGTGAGGAAGGATTGGTGTCAAGAGTTTGGTGATTTTCACAAGAATGTCATAGAAGACAGTCTGCATTTGACGGCGTTCCAGTGATTTGGCACCTTCGATGTAAACAACATCTTTAGCAAAATCAAGGTAAAAGGCTGACAAGTCAACGTTGATAAAGTTCACCAAGGCCTTGTAGATTGTCAAGAATTCAAAGTTTGCGTAAGCATCACGAATGGTCTTGACAAGCTGGTTAAATCGAATAGTCATGTACTTATCAACTGAGCGAAGCTCTTCGTATGCTACTGCGTCTTGAGCTGGGTTAAAGTCAGATGTATTGGCAATCAAGAAACGAAGGGTGTTACGGATTTTACGGTAAGTTTCAGAGACTTGGCTCAAGATATCCATAGAGATACGTACGTCGTTGCTTGAGTCAACACTTGTTACCCAGAGACGCAAGATTTCAGCACCAAATTGTTTTTCAACATCACTTGGAGCAATGGTATTTCCAAGAGATTTAGACATCTTCTCACCTTTACCATCAAGGGCAAAACCTTGTGACAAGATTTGTTTGTAAGGAGCCACGCCATGGTTGGCAACAGATGTGATGAGTGATGAGTTGAACCAACCACGGTATTGGTCTGAACCTTCTAGGTAAAGGTCTGCTGGGTAAGTCAATTCAGGACGGTTTACCACAACTCCATTCCATGATGAACCTGAGTCAAACCAAACGTCCATGATGTCTGTTTCTTTCTTGAATTCGCCATTTGGTGAACCTGGATGAGTAAATCCTTCTGGTAAGAGGTCTTTGGCATCACGTTCCCACCAAATGCTTGAACCATGTTCCTCAAATAGTTGAGCCACATGTTCAATCGTTTCAGCAGTCATGATCGCTGTACCATCTTCAGCGTAGAAAATTGGAAGCGGAACACCCCAAGCACGTTGACGAGAGATAACCCAGTCGCCACGGTCACGGATCATATTGTAAAGACGAACTTTACCCCATTCTGAGTGGAATTTCACCTTTTCAATTTCGTCCAAGATTTCTTGGCGGAATTTAGAAACTGAGGCAAACCATTGTGGTACTGCACGCCAGATGATTGGTTTCTTAGTACGCCAGTCAAATGGGTATGAGTGAGAGATTTCTTCTTGGGCAAGAAGGAGGTTACCAAGTTTTTCAATAACAGTTGGAACTACCTTTTCATAGAATTGACCTTCAAACTCAGGGCCAGCATTCTTCATCATGATACCACGTTCATCAACAGTCACTGCAACTTCAAGACCATTAGCAATACCAACATTGTAGTCGTCCTCACCAAAACCAGGGGCTGTATGGACAATACCTGTACCAGAGTCAGTTGTAACGTGGTCACCAAGAATAACCAATTCATCTACAGCTGTATCCCATGGGTGTTCTGTTACGATGTGGTTCAATTCTTGACCACGGTAAGTTGCCAAAACTTGAACATCAACCCAGCCAAATTTCTCAGACAAGCTAATCAACAATTCTGCAGCAACCACAAACTTACGATCTTCACCAGCAGGTTGAACCAAGACGTAATCAATATCCGCTCCGACAGTCAAACCACGAGAAGCTGTGATAGTAAATGGAGTAGTTGTCCAGACAACGATGTAGGTATCTGTATCTAGAACACCTTTGCCATCTTTTACTTTATTGGCATAGTAAAGGGAAGTTGAAACCAAATCATGGTATTCAATTTCCGCTTCGGCAAGGGCTGACTCAGATGACCATGACCAGTAAACTGGTTTTGCACCACGGTAGATATAGCCTTTATTAGCCATCTCACCAAATACACGGATTTGGGCTGCTTCATAGTCAGGAGTCAAAGTCACATATGGATTTTCCCAATCGCCAGAAACACCCAAACGTTTGAAGTCTTCGCGTTGTTTATCTACTTGAGAAAGAGCGTATTCACGGCAAAGTTTCAAGTACTCAACCAAGTCCATTTCTTTACGTTTGACACCTTGTTTTGCCAAAACTTGCTCGATTGGCAGACCATGAGTGTCCCAACCCGGGATAAATGGTGCGTAAAAACCTGACATAGATTTTGAACGAACAATAATATCTTTTGAAATCTTGTTCATAGCATGTCCAACGTGGATATTTCCGTTAGCGTATGGAGGGCCATCATGCAAGGTGAAATGAGGTTTTCCTTGGTTCAATTCTTGACGACGTTGGTAAAGTTTTGCATCTTCCCATTCCTTTTGCCAAACTGGCTCTTTGGTCGGAAGACCTGCACGCATTGGGAAAGCTGTTTTCCCAAGGTTAAGGGTATCTTTGAGTTTCATGGTATCTCCTTTATAAATAATAACAAATTAAAAACCACGACTGCCAAAAAGGACGAAAATCGTGGTACCACCTTTATTCGGAAAAAGATTTAGTCTTTCTCCCTCTTATCCCGTAACGTGGGGAACGTCAAATCTTACTCCATTCAGACTTGAGTTTTTGAGAGGATAATCTTATCGTTAGGGATTACAGGACTCACACCATCTCCTGCTCGCTGGAAATATAAGGATAAGATATTGTTCTCAGAATATTTCTTATAAAATTGTAACAGATTCTTGCGGTGCTTCAAATCCTGGTGCTGAATCAAACGTTTCTGTAGCTGGTGTTGGACCTGTCGGATGCACTGGAGCTACTTCTGGTTCTTCATACATTGGACCAACTGGATGAGCTGGTTCTTCTTCAATTTGAGGACTCACTACAGGAGTTGGGTTTTCCACTTCCTGTTTAGCTTGAGCTTCAAATTCAGCCAATTCTTTATTGGCTGCCTCAATACGAGCCTGTAACTCTGTCATTTCTTCTTGAGAAAATTGACGTGTCATATCAATTGGTTCTTCCTCAATTGGAGCTGGAATCGGTTCTCCAAGTACTTCGCTAACAACTTCTTTAAAGGCTTCATCACTTGTCTGAAGATAAGTAGCTGTTGGACGAAGAATATCTTCCCAATCTGAAGACTCAACAATAGCCAACTGACTCTCAATTGTAGATTTGAGACGTTGGTGGAAGACACGACTCTTGTTCTTCAATTCTTCGGTTTCAACAGCAACTTTCTTAGCATTGTCAGCAGCCTGACGAAGAATTTCATTTGCCTTGTATTTTGCTTCTTCCAATAATCGATGTGCATCCTGTTCAGCTTGATGAATAATATTATTTGAACGATCGTGTGCTGTTTGTTTCACCCTCTCAGCTGTATCTTGGGCAATCAATACAGACTGGCTCAACGAATCTTTCATCTCATCAAAGTAAGACAAACGCTCTTCCAAATTTTTAATATGTAAATCCTTATCATGATTAGAACGAACCAAATCTTCATAATCACGAACCACAATATCTAAAAATTCATCTACTTCTTCTGGATCAAAACCTCTAAAACGTGTGCTAAAGGTTTTATCTTTGATTTCTAACGATGTAATTGGCATATTTTTCCTCACTTACTTAATAATAACTGGACGGTTATTTTTTTCTTCTCTTTTTTTGTTTGTCCCTTATCTTGAAGCAACCTCAAGCGCCCAAATTTTCTCACACTAATCAAGTCTCCAACTTGAACAGTATAATCTGATTTGTCTACCACATGATAATTTACTTGGACAAGTTTCTTTTCAATCAACTGGTTTGCTTGATTCCTAGATAGTTTTAAAACATTTGATAAAAGAACATCTAATCTAAAACTAGACACGCATAAATCCAGCTCTCTATACTGTTCTAGCTTATCTATTTTCTCGGTGAAAGGACGTTCCTCCAGCGACACGGGTATACGGCCAATTTTCTTTAATCCATCTTGAAAGAGAAGAAGAAACTGCTGATTAATCATAATCTGCGCCCGTTCTTCATCTACTAGGATATCTCCAAAAAGTTTCCGTTCAATTCCCAATTGATTGATGACTGTCCCTAAAATCTTAGCATGCGTTAAGTGTTCAAATTTATTGGAATACACTATTTCCTGGAGAGATATTTCAAAATCTGAAAACTCTGGCTGAAAATAATCTGGATATAATAAAACTCGAACATACTCACTCGAGACGAATTCCCCACTACTGCTACAAGCAAGACCATAGGTTTTGGCCAAAATTTTTAATAGCTTCTCCTGATGAGGATTGATAAAAGGAGTTAAAAAAGGAGCATAGCTATCTTCTACCTTCTTTATCCATTCCATTCCCTTATCAAGAAAGGGACGATCTTCTATGGAGAAATGCTGGTAAATCCCTTTATTCATCCTATCATCGCCAGAAAACGGACTAGGTTTTCTCCTAAAAATCGAACCAAAACAATCGCAACCCAAACAGATAAATCAAGACCCGCTATCTGTAAAGGCAGGCGTTGTAAAGGAGCAAGCACTGGTTTTACCAATGCTATAATCCAACGACCTAAACTTGATTCGTAGGCACCTGGAAACCAAGACATGACAGCAAAGGCCACCAAAATCAGGGAGTAAATATCCACTGCATTATAAATCAGACGAATTAAAAAAATCATCATCGTACTCTATTTCGTCTCATATCAAAATCAAACTCACCCTGTTGATCTTCATCTGGTAAACGAATATCTTCAACATTTACAATAACATTCACTGGTGTCAACAGGTACATGGTAGAAGCTACCTTTTTCAAATTTCCAGCTAGAACATGGCAAGCTCCATCCAGATAATCTAAACAACGACGAGCTTGCACCTCTGTCATATACTGAAAATCAATTAAAATACTTTCGTTTCCTGCCAATAAATCAACAATTTCTGTTGCATCTTCATATTTTCTAGGATAACGAACATCAATTGTTACTTTTTCAGTAGAATGCTGATTTTGCTTTGCTAACTCTTGTTGACGTGCATGCAGTCTAGTAATATTATTTTCTTTTGTACTACTTGTGCTTGGTGTTTGATTCGTTGAGAGAGCCTTTTCCTGTGTAGAATTTACTGGAGTTAAAATGGGCTCATCTCGTTTTTCATTAGGGAGACTTAAATCCTCATCCTCCGTAAAATAATCTATAAATCTATCGAATCTATCTTTTAAAGACATGGTTCTCTCCTACTTAAAAAATGCTGTACCTATGCGAACAAAGGTGGAACCGAATTGAATCGCTTCTTTATAATCACGACTCATTCCCATGCTTAAGTCGGTCATAGGCATATTTGGAATTTGTTTTTCTTGGATTTCTTTTTGTAAATCTTGGGTCGCCTTGAAAATTTCTTTCAACTGCTCACTGCTAGCCTCAAAAGGTGCCATCGTCATTAAACCAACATATTCAATCTTATCTAGTTTGGCTAACTCTGGCAAGACTTCCAATAATTCTTCTCTCGAAAAGCCGTGTTTACTTTCTTCTTTAGAAATATTTACTTGAAGGAAACACTTGATGACTCGGTCACTTCTTTTTTGGATTTCCTCTGCTAGCTTTACTGAATCCAATGCATGGAAATAATCAACGTATTGAATGACATCTTTCACCTTACGTCTTTGCAAGGTACCAATCAAATGCCAAGTCACATCTCGATCTTTTAAAGCTTGATATTTCTCTAGAAACTTATCTACACGATTTTCACCGATATGATGAACCCCTAGCGGAAGCAATGCTTCCACTGTCGGTACATCTACATACTTGGTAACTGCAATGACAGAGACTGAGCCACTCTCGCGATGAGCACTCAGACTTGCTTCTGCGACTTCTCGAAAAACACGTTCTGTATTTTCTTTTACATTCATTTACTTAACGATTTTTGAAAAATGGAGGTGTATCCAACTCATCTTCATCTTGTGAATTTGGAATTTCAAAACGTTCTACCGGTGACACTACTGAATCAGTCGGACGAACAATTGTCTCGCGACGTAAATCCCAATCACCAAAAGCAGATCCTTGAGCTTGTTCCGAGCGACGTTGATTTTGTTTTGGCAATTCAGCTGTTTCTGCCATATCAAAATGACGATCAAAGCCATGTGAATGAGCTGGTTTTACTGTCTCACGGTAGTTGGTAGTAGGTCTAGCTTGTGGAGCTACTACCTTTTCTACGCGGTCTTGACGAACACCCGTTGCGACAACTGTTACACGAATTTCATCACGCATACTTTCATCAATTGAAGTACCGAGCCAGATGTTTACTCCTTGACCTGCTGCCTGGTTCACAATTTGTGAAGCCTCTTCTGCCTCAATCAAGGTTAAGTCAAGACCACCAGTTACGTTGACAATCACATCTTCTGCTCCATCAATTGTTGTTTCAAGAAGTGGAGAGTAAATTGCCTTACGTGCTGCTTCAACCACACGTTCTTCTCCACTACCGATACCAATACCCATAAGAGCATTCCCTTTATTTGCCATAACTGTTTTCACATCGGCAAAGTCAAGGTTAATCAATCCTGGATTGGTAATCAAATCGGTAATTCCTTGAACACCTTGACGAAGAACGTTATCTGCCTCGCTAAGAGCTTCAAGAAGTGGAGTTTTCTTATCAACAATTTCAAGCAAGTTGTTGTTTGAAATAATCAATAGAGTATCTACATGCTCACGAAGTTGATTGATTCCTTCTACAGCAAATTGTCCACGTTTGCTTCCTTCAAAACCAAACGGACGTGTTACAACACCAACTGTAAGAGCACCTAAATCTTTGGCGATACGAGCAATAACAGGAGCAGCTCCAGTTCCAGAGCCTCCTCCCATACCAGCAGTGATGAAGACCATATCTGCGCCACTGATAGCTTCCGTCAATGTTTCTTCGCTTTCTTCAGCAGCTTTACGACCAACCTCAGGTTGACCTCCTGCACCCAAACCACGAGTCAATTTAGGTCCCAACTGAATAACAGTCTCAGCTTTTGTACTACTCAATGCTTGTACATCTGTGTTTGCTGCGATAAATTCTACGCCTGTAACACCTTCGTCGACCATACGGTTGATGGCATTGCCACCACCTCCACCGACACCAATTACTTTAATCACTGCACCTTGAGCAGCAGCTGTATCAAATGAAAATGTCATAATTTATTTTTCCTCTTTATTCGTCAAACATGCTTCCGATCAAGCCACGGAAACGATCTGCTAATTTCGGTTTATTTTGTGAAGCTTGTTGGAAATCCGCCATTGGTTCTGTAGGCGCCACCGGCTCTACTTCTGGAGCAGGGGCTGGTTGAACAGGCGTTGATTGTACAAACTGAGCTGTTTTCTGAATCATTCCCCCAAAACTAAGCGGTTGTTGGAATAATCCTTCATCACCCTTGACTGCTCGTTGAGCCAAGAGATGTACTTCTGTCAATTGTCCCGCGAATTCTGATAGACTAATCACATGCGCAAAGGCTGGATTGCGAATACCAACTTGGTTTGGAACATAAAGCTTGACACGAACACCAAAAACTTCTTGAGCAAGTTCCACAATACCCGGTAAAATAGCGGTTCCACCAATCAAAACAATGCCACCAGGAAGATCCAATAAATGTCTTCTGTCTAAGTCTTGTTTGATTTGTTCAAAAATATGCTTAATTCGTGCAGAAATAATCTCTGACAAGTAATTTTCTGTTACTTCAACAGGTTCTACTTCCCCGATCACTTCGACTTGGAATGTTTCTTTACTTGCGAGAGGAGGATAAGCCTCTCCATAGTTTAATTTCAAACCTTCGGCTAGTTTCTGTGATGTCTTCAAGACTTTAGAGATATCCTTAGTTACATAATCTCCGCCTTCTTGGAGAATATTGGTAAACTGAAGTTCTTGGTTACGGATTGTAGCGACAGTCGTTTGACCTGCACCCATATCAATCACTGTAGCACCAAATTCACGTTCACCTTCATTCAAAATAGATTGAACCATTGCTAGTGGTGAAATAATAATATTTTCAACCTGAACACCTGCACGTTCAACTGTCTTACGTAGGTTATGTAAAATAGTGCGAGGGCCTGTATAAAGTAAACCACGCATTTCAAGGCGAACCCCCATCATACCACGTGGGTCACGAATCCCTTGAAAACCATCCACAATAAATTCCTCAGGAATGAATGTGATAACTTCACGATCAGGTGTCATACTCTTTGTCAAAGCTGATTTGACAACATTTTCGACATCTTGATCCATAATTTCCTTGGTATCAGATGTTACTGGAATCATTCCTTGAGTTGGTTCTACCTGTAAGAGATTAGCTGGTAAACCAACATTCACTGATTTAATTGAGATGCCTGCTTTTTCTTCTGCTTGGGAAATTGCTGATTTGATAGCAGTTGCTGCTGCATCAATATCAACAATAATTCCATCCTTTACACCTTTACTTTTGGCATTACTCACGCCAATTACATTTAATTCACCATTTCTCTGCTCGGCTACAAGCACCTTGACAGAGCTCGTTCCAATATCTAGACCTGTAAAAAAGCCTTCTCTAGCCATTACATCGCATCCTCTCTATCTTCCAAGTTTCTAACTTCGTAATATTCAATAGCTAAACGTGGGCATAGCTATTCACAGAATATTATAACACAAAAAATCTCATCGTGCTCAGTTTTTTCCTAAATTTACTAGCCAATTTTTTTGTTTTTCTGTTCAGAAATTCATTCACTGTAAACTTTATCAACAATCTGTCTATTGCCAAAAAAGAAAGCTCATTTCTAAGCTTTCTTTGCAATCATTTTTTCTGCTTCTTGTTCTAAAAATAGTTCCAAGATTTTCTTGGTCAAGGTAATCGCTGCCGACAAGGCCAGAGAAACGATTAAATAATTAGCTACTAATCCATGATCTCCAACCAATGGCGGTTTTGTCAAGAATCCGTAATCACCACCTGTTACCAAATTGACCACAAAAATCAAGGCATTTAGGACAAAGGTCATGAGAAAAATTCCCTTCACATCCAGTACTCGCGCATTATACTGTCTCAAGAGATAAACTAGAGAGTTCCCCAAGAGAGCTAAGTGCCCAAAGATAAAGGACAAGATGGCAATATGGGGGAAAGGATAGGCATCTGGCACTGGATAAACAAAGGCTGCTAATGTTCCGAATGTCCCTAGCAATGCAAAATACTGCCGATATTTGGACTGACCAGGAAGCAAGAGTACCACAAACATGGCCATACGACAATGGTAAAAGGGTAAGCTTTCTGACAGTGGCATATGATTGACCCAGTACCAACCATAAAGAAGGATTAGCTGAACAGCCTGTAAAATCTGGAAAAATCGTTGGTAAACCTTCTTTTCACGATAACGATAGGCTGTATAAAAGGTCAAGGCCAAGAGTGTAAATATACTGACATACCAAAAAAGATCAAACTTGGGTGGCTCTGTTGCTTGGGTCGTAAAGAAAATATCCCATAAATTCATCTAGTCTTCCTCATGATTCAAAATTTTCCTGCATTTTATTATACCATGCTATTTAAGAAAAATGAATTTAGAAATACGATAATCATCTTCTTAGTCAAGATATTGCTCCCTCTGACCTTGATAAACCTGCCAAAGAATCTCTATTTGCTCCTTGGTAATGCGTTTTTCAGACAAGTTCGGCAGCTGGTCAATGGCAAAAAATTGAAGTTCAGCGATTTCTTGATTTTCTTGAAATTGTCCATCAAGAAGCTTACATCCAAAAACAAACTTTGTATACTGTTTGCTCTGTAGTTGGAAACGATTGGTATCAAAAACAGCTAGTAGTCGTTCAACTTTGGCTTTAAAACCGGTTTCTTCTTCAATTTCCTTGAGAATATTTTCAGTTGGTGAATAACCGACCTCGCCAAAGCCACCTGGCAAAGCCCAACTATCCTCTCCTTGTCCCCTAACCAGACAAATCTTTTCGTCCTCAACAATCCAAGCACGGACGTCCATTAACGGAGTCGCATAAGCAGAAGTTGGCTTCAAGACTTCTGCCACTTCTTCGGCATCAAGGTCTGATGCTTGATTCAACATTTCAGATAAAAGGCCTCGCAAGTCTTCGTAGCGCTCACGGTCAAACGGATCTTTTGTAAAGGTTAATCCAGTATCTGTAATGGCAATCATTCTTTGCAAATACTTGACAAAATCACTTGTCTTCATTTTCTAAACTTTCTACCAACTTGGCTAGATTCATAGAGTTAGAGCCTTTGAGCAGGATTTGGTCGTGGACTCCTAGACTTTCCTTGACCTGCTTGACTAGGTCTTCAAATTGGTCCTGGTCTTCTGTCTTCTTGAAGTAGAAAACGTGGCCAATTGGGAACATTTGACTAGCAAGTTGGGCCAATTCTGCGATATCTTCTCCATAGAAAATCACGGTATCAATCACATCTGGCGAGAGACTCAAAATCATCTGGTTATGGAGTTGAACAGACTGGTCACCGAGTTCCTTCATATCCGCCAAGACTGCAATTTTCTTGCCCCCTTCATTGGCTGGGATGGCAAAGAATGTCTCCAAAATTAACTTCATAGCAGTTGGATTAGCATTATATACGTCAGACAGAATATCTGCTCCATTGGCTGCTTTCTTCCACTCGGTACGGTTACGCGTCAATTCAAGATTTTGGAAGGCCTGACGAATTTTCTCCTCTGAAACTCCTTCTTGCAGGGCAACATAGGACGCAATCATAGCATTAGTGGCATTGTACTTGCCAGTCACTGGCAAATCAAGGGCTTGGTCCAAGAAATTAGTCTTAAAGGTCAGACTATCCTTGCGCTCAATCAAGTCTGTTATTTCCAGCTCTGCTCCTTGCCCAAAACGAACCACCTTTTTATCAGCTGGCAAGTAGTCCTCTACAATGGAGTCAGCTGGTGCCAAAAGCAAAGAACCCGAAGCCATACCATCTGCAATTTGCATTTTTCCCTTGGCAATTTCCGAACGGTCTTTGAAAAAGGCTAAATGAGCCTCTCCAACCAAGGTCACAATGGCTGTCTTTGGATGGGCCAGTTCTGACAAGAGATGGATATCTCCCAAGTGATCCTGACCCATCTCCAAGACCAACTTTTCTGTTCCTTCAGGCATATGGAGAACTGTATAAGGAAGGCCAATCTCGTTATTGTAATTGCCTTGTGTTTTGTAGGTTTTGTAGGTTGTTGATAGCAAATGCGCCAACATATCCTTGGTCGTCGTCTTACCATTTGAACCCGTTACAGCAAAGACATCAACAGCTGTTTTCTCAAGATAGTAGGCAGCTAGTGATTGAAAGGCAGCCAAAACGTCGTCTACTAGAATGTAGGGGTGATTTGCGATTTCTTTCTCAGACAGGGTTACAGCAGCACCATTTTCAAAGGCTGTTTCGATAAAGTCATGGCCATCACGCGCACCTTTGAGGGGCACAAACAAGTCCCCTTCCTCAATCAAACGACTGTCAAACTCAGCCTTTTCCAACTGGATGTCCTCAAAGATGCTGACATCATTTTTCACCCCAACAGCTTGGGCAACTTCGTGGATAGTTAATTTCATTTCTACTCCTTTAAAAAGGGTCGGAGCCCGAGAACTCTAGTCACCTTGTAGTGATGGTTCTGGCTCCTACCCCTTCTTTCATTTTTATAGCAAATGCGCTTCGCGCTTGTCAAAACTTTCCTTGGCAAGGTCAACCAAACGCTCGATTAGGTCTGGGTAGCTGATTCCCATATTGTCCCAAAGTAATGGATACATTGACCACTGGGTGAAACCTGGCATGGTATTGAGCTCATTTAGGAAGATTTCTCCCTTATCTGTATAAAAGAAATCACAACGAGATAAGCCTAAACCACCAATGGCACGGAAGGCCGTTTCTGCATTTTGACGCATGACAGCTATCACATCATCACTGATTTTAGCTGGGATATCCATGGTAATCTTGTTGTCAATATACTTGGCATCGTAGTCATAAAAGGCAACATCCTTGACTACTTCTCCTGGTAGCGTACTTTTGACATCGTAGTTTCCCAAGAGTCCAACCTCGATTTCACGGGCATTGACCCCTTGCTCTACCAAAACACGACTGTCATATTGAAAGGCAAGTTCCAAAGCCTGACGGAGTTCTTCTTGATTTTCAGATTTAGAAATACCGACACTTGAACCCATGTTTGACGGCTTAGTGAAGACTGGATAAGTCAATTTTTCTTCCACTTCAGCGATTTTAGAAGTCATATCATCACCTTCAACGATAGCCACATAAGGAACTTGAGCAATGCCAGCAGATTCTAACACACGCTTGGTCGTGATTTTGTCCATGGCAAGACTGGATGACAAAATATTGCAACCAACATAAGGCATTTTCAAAACTTCGAGGAAGCCTTGAACAGAGCCATCTTCTCCCATCGGACCATGAAGAACTGGAAAGACAACTGCCCCTTCTTCGTAGATAGCACTTGGTGCAACTTTCTTATCCCAATCAATGGTTTCATTGGTCATAAGACGATCCTCTTGCCCAGGAGTCTGGCTAAATTCCTGCGTTTTGATAAAGTCACCTGACTGACTGATAAAGAAAGTCTTGACTGCGAAACGATCATAGTTAACCGCACGCATGACACTTTCTGCTGAAAGGACAGAGACTTCACGCTCTGCACTCCGTCCACCGTATAAAAGAATAATCGTTTGTTTCATATTACTTGTCCTAATTCTACTAGAATACTCGCTCTTTAGTATATCATATTTGCTTCTTTTTTGAAACTTGAACCCGATACTGGTCTTAAAGTAATCTAAAAAGAGACCGATAAAACAAATATCGATCTCCTTGATTTTTTGTATAAATGAATTTAGTTTATTAATTTATCTAGACTTACAGCTCTGTCCGATTTTCAATGGCTCGTAAGAGTGTAACTTCGTCCGCATACTCGATATCTGCCCCCACAGCAAGACCTCGTGCCAGACGCGTAACCTTAATACCAGCTGGCTTGAGTAAGCGTGAAAGATACATGGAAGTCGCTTCCCCATCTGCCGTGGCATTGGTTGCTACGATGACTTCTGAAACCTCACTATCCATGAGACGAGTCATGAGGCTCTTGAGATTGATATCATCTGGGCTGATGCCATTCATGGGGGAAATCAGGCCATGCAAAACATGATAAAGTCCATGATATTCTTGGATATTTTCCATGGCCGCCACATCACGACTATCCTCTAGCACCAAAATCGTTGTCTGGTCACGACTTGGATCGGTACAGATAGAGCAAGGATCGTCATCAGTCAAACGACCACAGATGGAGCAATAGGTCAGCTCTCTCTTAGCAGAAAGGAGATTTTTTGCAAATTCATTGACATCATCATCAGACATCCCAATCGTATAAAAGGCCAGACGCGTAGCCGTCTTAATCCCGATACCTGGTAACTTAGAATAACTGTCAATCAGCTTAGCAATAGGTGTTGGATAAAGCATAAATTCCTTTCTAGTTCATTGGATGGTATTTTTGATACAGATTGATAATATCACGCGCAATGGAAGGTCCTACACCATTTGTTAGATTGGTATTATGAGGAAAGACCACTGCAACAGCGATTTGAGGATTATCAGATGGAGCATAGGCCACCGCATTGGTATTGGTTGCTTCCTGACCATCTGCCACATAGCTTTCGGCTGTACCCGTTTTTCCGCTAATGGATACCAAGGCACCATTTGAAAAGGCACGGCCAGTTGTCAACCCACTAGTCCCATGAGCAACCTGATAAAATCCTTGGTGCAAGATTGCCATATCTGATTCAGAAATATTGACCTTGTTGATTTCCTTGGTATCTATTGCTTGGATTAATTCCCCAAGGCCACCCTTATCATTATTTCCATAAATACCTTCAACAATACGAGGAGCCACACGAACACCATCATTTGCAATAGTTGCTACATACTGAGCCAACTGCATGGGCGTATAGTTATCAAACTGCCCAAAGGCATTGGTGATGTAATTAGCAAAGCTATACTCTTTGGGAACAAATCCAGTAGATTCATCTGGTAGGTCAATTCCGGTCGCAGCCCCCAAGCCATATTCGCCAAAGGTCGCACGAAGTTTTCCCATAGCTGTTTCCAAATTGCTGGTTCCAACAAACATATTTGGTTGATAGGTCTGGCCCATGATTCCAAGAGCGGTTTGAACCATGTAAGCATTAGATGAATACTCCAAGGCTTCCACAGCTGTAATAGGAAAAGATCCATATGCCAATTTATACCAAGAATAAATTGGAGCTGAACCTTGGAAAACAATAGGCTGATCTGTTAAGGTTTGGTTTCCTGATAAAACACCATTTTCCCAACCTGAGCTGATGGTAGCGGCCTTAACTACTGACCCTGGGACAAAGACATTGGTTACCGTTCCCAAGGAATCAGGCGTCAAGTCTCCCGTTTTCAGGTCATGTTTGAGTCCTGACATAGACAAAACAGCACCTGTTTTGGGGTTAAGGGCGACTGCATACACACCCTCAGAATACTTGGCTCCACCATTTCCTAGCTCGGAATTGAAATAACTTTTCAGCAAAGCATCCACGCTATCTTGGAAGGCCAAATCAATGGTCAGTTTGATATTGTTTCCCTTACTACCTTCCTCAATTGTGTCCACGCTTTCCATATTGCCATATTTATCCAGATGGATTTCTTTTACCGAGCGTTTTCCTTGTAAGGTCTCTTCATATTGCTTTTCCAAATAGGAGGTTCCAACACGGTCATTTAGAGAATAGCCTTTTTTAAGATAGGATTCTGCTTCTTCCGCTGGGAGACCAGCTTTTTCACTCGATACACTACCTACTATAGAAGAAAGGGAAGTCTCTAGAACTTTTCGATCCCATGAAGTTGAAATACTGACACCGGGTAATTGTTTCGAAGCAGAGGCAATCAGAGCAATCTGGGTATCTGTCAAGGCATCTGTCACAATGGTTCCTGTCGCAAAGTTTCCAACGGCATTTAACTGACTAAAAAGATAGATTTCTTTCTTTTCATCCTCTGTATAGTTTAGTTGACTCGCTTGAACGCTATCGACCGCATTGTTATACAGTTCTGATTCGGATAGGCGATTACCATCTGAATCCAAGCGTTTCTCACTTGGGAGAGCCTCCACTGTTTTTTTATAGATTTCAGGATCAGCTAAATAGTAATCTGCCAGCTGGCGTTCTGTCAAATTTGGCGAACTGATGCTCACATATCCCAGTAACTGACTAGCAATCTGTTTTAAATCTTTAGCCGTCATTTTATTACTACGCGTAAAGGAAACAACCTGCTTTAACGTATTTTCTACCAAAGGTTTTCCACTAGCATCATAAATTTCCCCACGGGCAGAACTGGTTGTGACCTTGGTCTGACTAGCTGAGGCTAGCTTTTTTTCGTAAAAATCCTTGTTCAAAACCTGCATATACAACAAACGACCAATAATGGTCATAAAGAGTAAAATGACAATTGAAAACAATAAATTAAGCCGAATCGGAATCGAATGGCTGTTAAATTTTCTCATACAAATCAGTCTCATTTCTAACTTAAAATCTTACTCTTCATTGTACCATAATTTGAGCAGAAAATTATGGAAAAGTAAGAAGCTTTTTTTCGTTTTTACAGTAAGATACGTTTTTATTTATTCATCCCTATATTATATGTTATAATGAATGTAAAAGTTCAATAATCTATCCTTTTTCCAATACGACTCATTTAAAGGAGCCTTCCCTATGGACAAACCAGATATCGCAACTGTCATTGATTCACATTTTGAAGAAATGACAGACCTAGAGCAAGAAATCGCTCGCTATTTTTTGCAAGCTGAAACGATTACAGATGATTTATCTTCTCAACAAGTCACTCAAAAATTACATATCTCTCAGGCTGCACTAACTCGCTTTGCTAAAAAGTGTGGCTTTACTGGCTACCGAGAATTCATTTTCCAATACCAACATCAGGCAGAAAATCAAGCTAACCAAGTCTCCAAGCACAGTCCACTGACCAAACGAGTCCTCAGAAGCTATAGCAATATGAGGGAACAAACACAAGACTTGATTGACGAAGTCCAACTAGAACGAATTGCCCAATTAATCGAAGATGCTGAGCGTGTCTACTTCTTCGGAACAGGTAGTTCTGGCCTTGTCGCTCGTGAAATGAAATTGCGCTTCATGCGTCTGGGTGTGGTCTGCGAAGCCTTAACTGACCAAGACGGCTTTGCCTGGACAACCAGTATTATGGATGAAAATTGTCTCGTACTTGGTTTCTCACTTTCTGGCACAACACCTTCTATTTTAGATAGTCTATTAGATGCCAAGGAGATGGGGGCAAAGACTGTACTCTTTTCAAGTGTTCCTAGTAAAGATATCCAGACCTATACAGAGACTGTTCTTGTAGCTACCCACAGCCAGCCTTCCTATATCCAACGAATATCCGCTCAACTTCCTATGCTCTTCTTTATCGATTTGATTTACGCCTACTTTTTGGAAATCAATCGTGAAAGTAAGGAGAAAATTTTTAATAGCTACTGGGAAAATAAAAAACTCAACGGCTATCGTAGACAAAAACGTGTGAGAAAATCCTAGTTTGGTTGAGTCAAACTAGGATTTTTATTCATCACCAAATATACCTCTTCAAGATTATGAATTAGTCATATCTTGACTTAGTCTTGAATAATTTCATGTAATCACTTTTTGAAGGGAGTAAATAAGCAAGTCTGACGGTATCATCAACAATTGTATATAATACGATGTAATCCTTACTCAAGGTCAATCCTCGCGTTTGGTAGCGAGGGTCTAATTTCTTACCAAATTTTTCATCGGCATCAAATCCAGCTTGGGGGAAAATTTCTAGCCGATTAATATCTTTTCTGATACTCGCCACTTTTCGTCTCGCAGCCTCTACAGAACCGATTTCCTCCGCTATATACTGATATATTTTATCCAGACTATCAATCACTCTAGGAGAATACAAAATCCTATATCTTTTATAATCCATAGCGTGTCACGACATCCTCATCTGTCAAGTAATTTCCAGCCTCAATCTTGGCATAACTTTCTTGAACTTCTGCTTGTAATTGTCTAAACAAATACTCCTTCTCTAATTCCTCTTCACTCAGTAAATCTACTTCATTTGTTACGGCAACATTCTTTAAAAATAATCTGAGTGCCGATGAAAGAGAGAGATTTTTTTCTTTTAACACTTCCATGGCATCATTTACTAATTCTCTATTAGCTTGGAAGGTCACAATTTTATTTGAACTTACTATAGCCATTTTATATAACTCCCTTATATATTTTCTTTATTATCTCATAATTATAAAGAAAGTCAAGAGGCTTTGATTTGAAAATCCTAGTTTGGCTGAGCCAAACTAGGATTGTTTTGTCTTGAAATGATAATAAGCACCCAACATCCCTGCTGTATTTTGATGATGAGCAAATTCTAATCGTGTTTTTTCAGCTAGGCTTGGTACCAAAGCCTCTTTCAAGGCTGTGCGGATCTTGGGTTTGAGAATAGCCTCTTGTCCCATGATACCGCCACCGAGAATGACTACTTCTGGATTGACCACATAGCAAATATTTGCCAGACCTTTTCCTAGATAGTCTACCATACGGTCAATACCAGCCATACAAATCTTGTTGCCTTCAGTGGCTTCCTTAAAGATGCGTCGGCCATTCCACTGATCAACTGGATCTCCATGACCTGCCGCTACATACTCTACCAAGGCTGTTGTAGAAGCCAAGTCTTGGAATGCTCCATCCTGCATATGCATATAACCGACTTCACAGGCTGAATTACTAAAACCATGGAAGACTTTCCCATCCATAATCAAGCAACCTCCGATACCTGTTCCAATGGTCAAGCAAAGGGTGACACTCGCTCCCTTACCTGAACCAGATACTGCCTCAGCTAGACCTGCACAGTTGACATCATTTTCAATCTCACAAGGAATCGCAAAGCTAGTCTCGATTTCCTTCTTGAACCGGGTTCCTGCGTAGTTAGGAATTTGAGGCCCAGCATAGAAAATCTCACCCTTGTCAGGATCCACCATTCCTGCTGAAGAAATGGCAACACCTGCTACTGATCCTTTTTCTAAATAGCTAGCTACGATATCTTTGGTCTTTTGTAAGATATGAGGTCCACCCTTATGCGCCTCTGTTGGCATTTCATGCGATTCAACAAGTTGGCATTCTTGGTCGATCAAACCATATTTGATGTTGGTTCCACCGATATCAATTGCAACGTAGTGTGTCATAAATACCTCCTTATGAATTAGAGGAAGCGCTCCTTGGTTTCACGAATCAAGGCAGCAGCTGCTTCTACAACTGGACGATCTTCTTCAGTCACTGGTGTCAATGGTGAACGAACAGAACCAATATTTAAACCTTCATTGATCTTCAAGACTTCTTTAATAACACCATACATATTTCCATGTGCAGCAGTCAATTTGCCAATGATAGCGTTGATAGCATACTGCAATTCACGCGCTGTTTCCAAATCTTTATCAGCAATCAATTGATTGAGTTTCAAGAAGAGTTCTGGCATAGCACCGTAAGTACCACCGATACCAGCCCTAGCACCCATGAGGCGTCCTCCTAGGAACTGCTCATCTGGACCGTTAAAGACGATATGGTCTTCCCCACCAAGGCTCACAAAGGTTTGGATATCTTGAACTGGCATAGAAGAGTTCTTAACACCGATAACACGAGGATTTTTCAACATTTCAGTGTAAAGACTTGGAGTCAGAGCAACTCCTGCCAATTGAGGAATGTTGTAAATCACATAGTTTGTATTTGGAGCTGCAGAACTAATATCGTTCCAGTACTTAGCAACTGAGTATTCTGGTAAGCGGAAATAAATAGGTGGAATCGTCGCAATGGCATCTACACCCAAGCTTTCAGCGTGGCGAGCAAGTTCCATACTGTCTTTTGTATTGTTGCAAGCAACATGGGCAATAATAGTTAATTTACCTTTGGCAACTGCCATGACTTCTTCCAAAATCAACTTGCGGTCTTCAACGCTTTGGTAGATACATTCACCAGAAGAACCATTGACATAAAGACCTTGAACACCTTTATCAATGAAGTATTGAACCAAGGCACGTGTACGCTCTGGACTTACTTCTCCTTGATCATCATAACATGCGTAGAAGGCTGGAATGACACCTTCGTATTTTTTTAAATCTGACATAGATTTTCTCCTAACTTATTTCCGAAATGAGGGGAGAAAATAAATTTTTCATCCCCTTTATATTCTGTTTATTTTACAATTTCTGACAATTTTACTTTGCGATCTTCAAACATCGATTGGGTACAAGCATCTGCAGTAGCAATTGCTTCTAGAGCAGCTTCACCTGTCAATAGTTTTGCAAATTCTTCTGATACTGGAGCTCCTTGCATAATCTCATGCAAATAGCGCATTTCTTTATCAATGACAGATGATAACCATAATGGAGTACGTTTACCTGGTTTACCATAAGCAATTGCTCCATCCATCTCTGTACTATGATAGATACGAGTACGATCATCATCTTCTTCTTGCGATTCATGAATCAAGAAATAACTTTCTTGTCCATCTAGCTTAAGAGTTCCTTTACAGTTGAATAAGTCTAAACGGATGGCACCTTTCGTTCCTTGGATTAAGACATAATGTTCACCCCAACGATAAGCTGAACCCCATTCTAACAAAGCAAATCGCTTATTAGAAAATTCCATATTGACAAAAATCATATCATCTTCATCACCGAAATTTTCACCTTCGTGGGCCACATTTCCACCTGTCATGGTTACAGTTTCAGGCATGCCACCCATAAGGAATTGTACGCAATCCAATTCATGAATATGGTGATACAAGTGACCACCTGATTTTTCACGAATTTTTTTCCATGATACTGACGGTTGTTGTTCTTCCCAACCATTACGAGCTGTGTGACAATATAGAACGTCTCCGATGACTCCTTGATTAATTAGTTCTTTTGCATGATGGACACCATTAAAGAAGTTCATAATATGTCCTGCCATAAAGGTTACATTATTTTCTTTACATGCATCTACCATCTCACGACAATCTTGATAAGAAAGCGCAATTGGTTTTTCACAGAAAACATTTTTACCATGTTGTGCAGCCTTAATAACCGGTTCCTTATGAAGATTATTTGGAGTTGCGACGATAACACAATCTACTTCATCGCTAGAAACCAACTCATCTAGGGAACTTGCTACTTTTGCTCCCAATTCTTCTGCAATAGCCTCTGCATTATCTGGATCATAGAGAAGAGTAATCTCTGCTCCATCATTCTTTTGCATATAACGAGCCAACTCAGCTCCAAAATATCCTGTTCCAACAACACCGTATTTAACCATGTTTTTTCTCCTTTATTTTGTTAAATCATTAATTTCCAAATCTATATACTGAACTACATTGCTTAAATGCAATTCATTTCTTGACCATGAATCATATTTTTCAAACAATACACCTATGTGATGATTTGGCAATTCTGTAATCGCAGAATAAGCATAACCATACGAAGGCAAATCAATGTCATAGTGGTATTTCCAATCGATACTATCATCTTCTTTATTGACTAAACCGACAACTAATTGACCTCCCTTACGGCCATTTCTAGAATTTGGTGTACTCAAAATGACTGCTTCTTTTCCATCAACTAATTGAGAGTATTTAATTGCAGATACTTGTGTACCATATGAAGTTTGTTGAATTCCATCGATATACGAAACTTCTGACCATGTTTCTCCAGAATCTCTACTAGTCATATAGGCAATCTTACCTGTAGTAGTTCTAAAGAATGTTCTAATCACACCATCTCTCATTTCAACCATTTGCGCTTCTGCTGTCGCATTCTTAAACGGAATTGAAGCTGAGGATTTCTTCCATGTTTGACCACTATCATCAGAAATGAGATAAGTTAGTTCGCCACTAGTATATGTTGCAAAAATTAATCTATTACTTGATTTTAATGCTAAACCTTGTCCGGGACATAAGTAAGTTCCATTATGTTTTTCTCCTAAGAACGGAGGCAATAACTTAAATTGTTCCCAACTTTCTCCTCTATTCTGACTAGTTGTCATTGCTATATAATTAGTAGGAGTCACTTTAAATAAAGAGTCTTTGTAGAAAACATTCATAGGAACCTGTTTTCCATTGTGTGTTTCTCTTAAAGAACCACTATCAAAATCAACCGAATATTGTTCAACTGTTAAAGACTTACCTCCCTCCAAAACTTCATACTTATCATTTACAGTATAATTTGTAGGTTTATTAGTCGTTTCATCGTAAACAACTCCATTTTCTCTAACTGTATAACGGAAATCATTATCTCCATTCTTCTTTAGTTTTAAATAATAATGACCGTTTATTTCTTTAAAACCTGAATCAGATTTGTTTGCATTATTATTTCCAATACCAGCAGGCATAACATCAGCTAATAATATTGTTTTCCCAGATTTTCTATCTTCAACAATGGATGAATCTATAAATGAAGCACTTCCACTAATTTGGCTATTCTTTAATTTATTATCTCGTGGCCAGTAAACCAACTGCTCCTCATAGTCATTAAACTTCATAGCAAAAGTTGGCTCACTCCACGTTTTCCCATTATCATCACTATAAGAAGTCGCGATATTAATCTTACTTTTAGAATCATGAGTTCCGCCATAACGTGCATCAATACTTGATAGAACTCTTCCACTGCTTAATGTATACAATGTCGGTATTCTAAAATAGTTAGCTTGAGTAGAATCTCCTGATTGGAAAATTAACTGAAATGGATTTGACAAGGGAATAGTTGAAACTTCCTGATCACTAATTGCTTTATTAAATAGACTGATTTCATCAATGCTTCCTTTTGCGAGGTAATGATCCTTGCCTTCACGATTAACAGCCCCTAGTGTTGCCTTATCTATACCATTTATATTTGAAATTGGCAAAAATGTATCAACTGTTTCAGAGAACACTTCTATACCATTAACATACATTGTGTATGTCTTATCTTTAGAATCAGATACAAATACGAGTGTATTTTCAACTGCCTGTCCTTTATGCTTTCCCCATAGTGAAGCTGGTCTAGAAAATAAATAATTTATTCCTTTTTGGGCGTCTCTTATTTCTACACCTATCTCACCAGAATCTCTCATGAAAATTGAAAAGTAATTATTTTTAAAGCCTGCTTTACTATTAGATAGACCAAACAAAGCTTGAAGCGAGTTTGGTTTATCTGCTTTAAATTTCATTACTACTGTCTGACTCTCTCCAGATAATTTATCTAATAACAAAGGGCTAATATCTATACTCTTATTGTTCAGTTGATATGAACCTCCTTGAAAAATAGGAGATATGGACAGTTGGCTATAGTTTAATTCATTCGCATGAATCAAAGTGGGTACTCCCATTAAAAGACTAATTCCTACAGCAGAAATTCCTAGTTTTGAATAAAGACCTCTCTTATTCATTTTTTCCTTCTTTCGTCTACTTCACAGATCCTTCTGATAATCCACTTGCAATTTTATTTTGGATGATAGAGAAGAAAATTATTGATGGAAGAACTACAATAACAGATGCTGCCATCATATCTCCCCAGTCTAAAATTTCTGAACCGTTAAGAGATCTAAGAGCTACTGCTACTGTCATCTTTCCTGTATTATTAATCAAGATCAAAGCATACAAGAATTCATTCCAAGCATTGATAAATGTATAAATAGCTGTTGCTACAATACCTGGTGCTACAATCGGTAGCACAACTTTATAAAACGTAACAAATTTATTTGCACCATCAATTCGAGCTGCTTCTTCAATTCCAATTGGAACTGTTTGGAAAAATCCAACTAAGAGCCAAACTGCATATGGAACACTAAAAGATAGATAAACCATCATCAAGCCAAATAAACTATTTGTTAACCCAACTTTAGCAATGGCAATTGAATAGGGAATTGCTAACAAAATTGGTGGGAAAATGTAGGTAATGACAAGTAATCTCGACATGATTGCTCCCAATTTAGGGAAGAATCGAACAATACCATAAGCTGCCATAGCAGAAATAATAATCGCAATAACAGTTGTAGCTAAGGCAATGATTAAACTGTTTCGAATGTTATCAATAAAGTGCAAATCGTTGATAACATGAGTGAAATAATCCAATGTAAATTGTTCAGGCCAAAATCGTGTTGGATACTGAGTTAATTCCCCTTTACCTTTGACAGAAGATATAATAATCCATACCAATGGGAAAATTGCAACAATGGTCGCACCAATCAAGAGTACATGTGAGAGAATATCTAAATAAATACCGGATTTCTTCTTCATTATTTTCTACCCTCCTTTTCCCACTTACTGATGATAGCAAAGTAGATAAAGCAAATTGCCACCAAGAAGATAAAGAGCAATACTGTAACTGCTGAAGCACGACCCAACAATTTAGTTCCCCAACCTAGGTTGTAGGCAAAAATTGGAAGCGTCGTTGTAGCATTGGCTGGTCCACCACCTGTAATTAGGTAGATAATGTCAAAGTTATTAAAGATCCATACAGTTCTCAAAACAACTAGAAGCCCTACAACCACTTTAATATGTGGAAAAACGATAAATTTGAACACTTGCCAACTTGAAGCACCATCTATCTTAGCAGCCTCAAATTGTTCTTCTGGTACTGTTTGCAAAGCTGAAAGCACATTAACCATAATCATCGGCGCTCCAAACCAAATGTTGATAAACACCAAACATAGGAATGCCCATGTACTATCTGTCAAAAATGCAGGCGTATGTTCCATTAAACCTAATTTTACGATTAGATTAGGTAAGTAGCCATAAACTCCGTTTAGAATCCACTGCCAAGAAAAGGCAATAACGATTGTAGGAAATGCCCAAGGAACAATCAATAAGGTCCTATATAATTTCTTGAAGTGGCGTACTCTGTGAAGAGCTAAAGCCAATACAAATCCTACTAAAACTTGACCAACTAATGAGAAAACGGTCCACTTAATTGAATTAAAGAACGCATTAAAGAAGTTGGGATCTGATAGCACAGCTTTATAGTTAGCTAAACCAACAAATTTATAATTAGGCATAATCAAATGCTTATTGGTAAAGCTATAAAAAATACTCGAGAAAAACGGATAAACAAAGAGTAATCCTACGATAATCATAGCTGGCAAAACAAATATCCAGCGAGTTAAATTACGTTCTTTAACCATTCTCCTTCTCCCTTCTTTTACAAGATTGGGCTAGGGCTTTTCAGCTCACTAGCCCACCTATTTTCTAGTCTTTTACATCTACTGAGCAGCCTCAAATAAATCGTTTAATTGTTTTTCTGCTTCTTTTGCTGCTTTCATAGGATCTGTTCCATTTGAAATGATATCTTGGAACATTTGTTCAATAATGTGTTGGTTAGTCAACATACCAGCTTGTACACTTGGTCCATTTTCATAACCAATAGCAGTACCTTTTTTAACAGCTTCAGTAATTACTTCTTCAGCATGTTTAAATTTCTTACGAGTTTCATTTTCTTTATAGGCTGCAGAATCGCTAATCCCCTTAATAGTTGGCAACATACCTACTGGAGTTGAATCAAGGAATTTAACGTAGTCTTCTTCGTTATAAAGTGATTCTAAGAATGCTTTAGCAACTTCTGGGTGTTTTGAATTTTTCCAAACAACCATTGGAATGTTTGAGGTTTCAATTCCTTGGTCCTTATCAGATTCTTTGATTTTTGGAATAGGATAAGCATCAATCGAATCAATCAATTGAGGACTGTTGGCATTAATTCCTCCAATATGGAAGCCAGAGTTAAAGTCAAATGCTGTTTTTCCTTGATAGAACAAGGTAGCTTGTTGAAGGACATTAAAGTTCAAAGAATCTTGAGGTGAAATTTCTTTATACATTTTAACCCAGTATTTAATACCATCTTGAGCAAGTTGACTTGTCAAATCTGCTTTAAGATCTTTTGTTAAGAGACTTCCACCACCACTACGTACGTAGAAGTTCAAGAAACGTGTTGCCATTAAGTCATTTGTTCCAAGCGGAACAGATAAGCCATAAACTCCAGCTTCTTTCAATTTTTTAGAAGCTTCATAGAGTTGATCCCAAGTTTTAGGAACCTCAATATTATGTTCTTTTAACAAATCTGTTCTAACCCACATGACTTGTGCATGTGAATAAAGAGGAACAGAGTAGTAATCATTCCCGATTTTTGCTTCATTTAAGGCAGTTTCGTTAAATTTATCCTGTCCAATACGCTTGATAGAATCGTTTAGTGGAACCAAAGCATCTGAGTTTACCATTTCCATTACTTGGTTAGGAAGGGCTGTACTGATATCTGGCACATTTCCATTTGCTAAACCTGTAGTCCATTTAGTATAGAAGTCATTCCAAGAGAATGTTTCAATCTTGATTTTCGTTTTTGGATGCTTTTGCATGAAAGCATCTGCTGATTTTTGAATACTTTCTAAACGTGGTCCTTGAGTAAAGGAGTGCCACATTGTAATCTCACCAGATAATTCTGTCGGCGGTTCAGTGTCAGCTGTAGTTTCTTTCTTTCCTGAACAAGCTACCAAGGCAACGGCTGCTAGCGCAACTCCAGCTAGACATAAAAACTTTCTCATTTTTTTCATTGTTCTTCCCTTTCTACATTAAGAAATCGCAACTTTAAAGACAACTTTTTTCACAGGTTCATCATTTATACGAACCTTCGGTTGATGTAAATCTTCTGGAAAAGTGATGAGGCATTCGCCAGCTCTCAAATGAACTAACTGTTCCACTTCCCCTGTGTATAATTCAATATCTTTCTCATCATCATATTTTTGGGTAACGCTTACATTTTCCGGCGACGTAACAGCCATGGCTTCTTCGTTTTCCAAAACTAAATGAATATCCAAATATTTTTGGTGAGTTTCAAAGAAGGCTCCTGCTTGACCGTCTGCTAGATAAGTAAAGCAATTTCCAAACAATCGATCACCATCGATATCAATCGGACCTTCTGTTAAATTTTCTAGTCCTGTTTTTTCTAGAAAATCTATTAATGTTGCAAAATGTGGATTGACTCCCACATAAGTTCCTAAACGACTGATTTTAGTGATAATCATACTCAATCCCCCTTTCTTTATTTGTTATTTAAGACCAGCAACAAAGCGTTCTGTAATCTCTTTTGGTCTAGTAATGGCGCCACCAACAACGATGCCTCGCACTCCGTATCCCAGGATTTGTTTGGCTTGTTCTGGTGTATGAATTTTCCCTTCTGCAATGACATCTACACCGGCATCACAGAGTTTTTTGATTAATTCAAAATCGGGACCATCCACTTTTGGACTGTAAGACGTGTATCCTGATAAGGTTGTTCCGACAAAGTCAATTCCTGCTTCAACAGCTGCCAATCCTTCCTCGAAAGTACTTGTATCAGCCATCAAGAGCTGGTTAGGATATTTCTCCTTAACCTGACGAATGAACTCTTGGATCTCCAAACCATCATAGCGTTCACGCTTGGTACAATCCAGAGCAATCACCTCGATGTCCAGTTCTGCCAATTCATCAACTTCTTTCATAGTAGCAGTGATGAAGGGTTCTTGTGGTGGATAATCTCGTTTAATTATCCCAATGATTGGAAGGTTGGTAACCTCCTTGATTTCCTTGATATCGCGAACACTGTTTGCTCGGATACCGACTGCTCCACCTTGCTCAGCCGCTTTGACCAGCAAGGGAATGACTCCTCCCGCTTCTGTATAAAGCGGTTCGTGAGGAAGGGCCTGACAAGAAACGATGATTCCATCTTTGATTTGTGCAATCAAAGCTTCTTTAGTAATCTGTGGCATCCTCTTTCCTCCTTTTCTTTGTTCTTATGAGTTGATTATATATCATTTATGAAGCGCTTTCAATACTTTGTAGTAGGATAGATTACAGTTTCAAAAGTATTTTATAGAACAGCTGTTTCTGAAAGTAGTTTCAGAGAAGTCATCTATCTTATACTCTTAGAAAATCTCTTCAAACCACGTCAACGTTGCCTTGCAGTACTCAAGTACAGCCTGCGGCTAGTTTCCTAGTTTGCTCTTTGATTTTCATTGGGTAACTTCTAAAACTAATTTCCAGTTTTGGGAGAGAGATGGAAGTTACTTTGAAAAGTTACGCTTTTTTCCGAATAAATAGATAGAACCATCGAATCTAACAAAATTAGATTTCAAACTATGGTATAATAGAAGGAGGAAATGGATGATTTTAAGACATCCGGGCATCAGCCCAACCAATGACTTGGTTGCTAAGAAAATCTTTAGCAATCCAGAAATCACTTGTCAATTTATTCGCGATATGCTGGACTTGCCAGCCAAAAATGTGACCATTTTGGAGGGGAGCAATATTCATGTCTTACCTTCCCTGCCCTACTCGGCTCAGGATTTTTACACTAGTATAGACGTTTTGGCAGAGTTGGACAATGGAACACAGGTTATTATCGAAATACAAGTACATCATCAGAATTTTTTCATCAATCGCTTGTGGGCTTATCTATGTAGTCAGGTCAATCAGAATCTTGAGAAAATTCGCCAACGTGAAGGTGACACCCACCAGAGTTACAAGCATATCGCTCCTGTTTACACAATCGCTATTGTGGATAGTAATTATTTCTCAGATGACCTGGCTTTTCATAGCTTTAGCATGCGAGAGGATACGACAGGTGAGGTCTTAACTATCACAAATAATGGACAAGAAAACCATCTGGTCAAGATGGCATTTTTGGAATTAAAAAAATACAGAGAAACCAGCAAAGACGAGGTTCGTAAACCGTGGTTGGAGTTTTTTGGTAATAAGCCCTTTACTCAAGAACCCGAGCGAGCCATCAGCCAAGCAGACCAACTGCTAGATTACAAGAGCTGGTCCGAGGAGGACAGGAAGATGTTTAGTCAACTACGTATGCGTGAAGAACAGGCATTATTGGCTCATGATTATGCCTTGGAAACTGCTAGGGCAGAAGGGATTGAACAGGGGTTGGAACGTGGTCTTGAGCGTGGGAAAGTTGAAGGAAGGGAAGAAGGGAAACTTTTTGCATTTCTGGATATGGTACGCCAACATGTTTTAACTTCCGAATTTGCAAGTGATCAATTGGGCATGACTGTCGCTGAGTTTGAGGCGTTATTGAAAGATTAAGACCATCACAAATAACGGTCAAGAAAACCACTTAGTCAAGATGGCATTCTTGGAACTAAAAAAATACAGAGAAACCAGCAAAGACGAGGTTCGCAAACCATGGTTGGAGTTTTTTGGGAATAAACCCTTTACTCAGGAACCCGAGCGAGCCATCAGCCAGGCAGACCAACTGCTAGACTACAAGAGCTGGTCCGAGGAGGACAGGAAAATGTTTAGTCAACTACGTATGCGTGAAGAACAGGCATTATTGGCTCATGATTATGCCTTGGAAACTGCTAGGGCAGAAGGGATTGAACAGGGGTTGGAACGTGGTCTTGAACAGGGACTGGAGCGTGGAAAAGTTGAAGGAAGTTTGTCTATGCTACTAAATCTAGTCCGTCAAGGTCTTTTGCCTTCTGAAGTTGCCAGTCAACAGTTGAGTATGACTGTCTCTGAGTTTGAAGAACTATTGAAAAAGCATCATAAATAAGAACTAAAAAATATAGAGAAACCAGCAAAAATAAGGCTCTCAAGCCGTGGTTGGAGTTTTTGTAAATCATTAAATCAATGACAGATTTTTCCGTAATAGATGGAAGAATCTGTTTTTTAGTTATGCTAGATGTGGGCTCTGAAATAGTAAGATATAGTGTATTGAAATAAGATATGAACAAAGAAATTAGGAAAGTCAAATTATAGTTAAATGAAATAAAAACTGAACAAATTGATTGCGGAATTCAAGCTAATTTCTAGCAACGTTTTAGAAAACTCGGTGGACTATTTCGGATTCAATCTACTATAATTTCTAGAATTTTTTTAGAATCCGCAATGTGCTATTTTAGATTCAATAAATTGTGCTTTTAAAAACGAAAAAAGAGCATCTCCGCCCTTTTTCTCCTGTTCAATCTTAATTTTTTGCTTCTTTCTTTTGGAAAGTGGTTTGGTAATTTACTTTAATCGTTACTGTCATATGAGAGTCCTCGTTTCTTTTTGATGACTCTAGTATAAGGGTCAAACCTGAAAGCTAGCTTAAGTTTTCCCTAAAGAAAGCTTAATCTAAATGTTCTTTCTTTTCCAAATGAAGGGCAATCATGCGCCATTCTGGATCCTCTTGCCAGCCTTCTATCGAACTAATGTAGCTAGCAACCTTTCTGGCTTCTTCTAAAATCGGAAAATCTTCGATAATATCAGCCACTTGGAACTCTGGGAGACCTGACTGTCTGGTTCCAAAAATCTCACCTGAACCACGCATTTTCAAATCTTCTTCCGCAAGGACAAATCCATTGGTGGTTTCTGTCATGATACGCATGCGGTCTTTCCCAGAATCCGTCTTGGGATTGGCAACGAGAACCGCATAGGACTGCTTGTCTCCCCGACCCACACGACCTCTAAGCTGGTGAAGCTGGCTGAGACCGAAGCGATCGGCATCCATGATAATCATAACTGTCGCATTTGGAACATTAACCCCAACCTCGATAACCGTTGTCGAAACCAGAATATCCGTTTTTCGTTCTTTGAACTCCTGCATAATATGGTCTTTTTCATCACTCTTCATCTTACCATGTAAAAGAGCCACTTCTGCCTTGCCTCCAAAATGAGCTGTCAACTCCTCTGATAAGGCAATAGCATTTTTCAGATCTAGAGCTTCTGATTCTTCAATCAAGGGAGAGATGACATAGGCTTGAGAACCTTTTTGAATTTCCCCCTCTAACCAAGTCAAGACCTGAGGTAATTGCTCATGTTTGATCCAGCGAGTCACAATAGGCTTCCGCCCTGCTGGCATCTGGTCGATAATGGAAACATCCATATCGCCAAAGGCTGTGATGGCCAAGGTTCGTGGTATGGGAGTCGCTGTCATCATGAGTACATCTGGATTGTCGCCTTTTTCTCTCAAAACACGCCTTTGCCCTACACCAAATCGGTGCTGCTCATCGATGATAATCAAGCCCAGACGAGCATAATCTACCCCATCCTGAATCAGAGCGTGGGTTCCGATAATCAAATCAGCCTCACCCTTGGCAATAGTCTCCAAGACTTCTCTCTTTTCTGCAGCTTTCAAGGAACCTGTCAAAAGAGCCAGTTTCAAGTCTGGAAAGAGGTTCTGTAAACTCTCAAAGTGTTGCTCTGCAAGGATTTCTGTCGGTACCATGAGGGCTGATTGGTAGCCAGCTGTCACTGCCGCAAACATAGCCAAACCAGCGACTACCGTTTTTCCACTCCCCACATCCCCTTGTAGGAGACGATTCATGTGGTGGTCCGACTTCATGTCGGTCAAAATTTCCTGCAAACTCTTTTCCTGAGCTGTGGTCAGGACAAAAGGCAGCCTTTCTTTGACTGCTGTCACTTTTTCCTGAGACCAATTCAGGACCAGACCACTTCCCTGAACTCTATTTTCAGACTTGAGCGTCTGCAATTGCATTTGGAAATAAAAGAGTTCCTCAAATTTAATACGGCGAATGGCTTGCTTGTATTCTGCCAAATCCTTGGGGAAATGCATAGCACGAACTGCCTGACAACGGGACATGAGTTTGTATTTATCGAGCAAAGACTGGGGAAGATTTTCCTCTATCAAGAGATCCAGTCCCTGATCAAAGGCTGTCTTGATAACTTTGACCAGACTGGCCTGACTGATTCCCTGAGCCAAGCGATAGACAGGTTGGAGGTCATCTTCCACCTGAGCCAGAACCTTCATCCCTGTCAGGCTAGCCTTGGCGCGGTCCCATTTTCCAAAGACAGCAAGGGTTGCTCCCAACTCTATCTTATCTGCTAGATAGGGCTGGTTAAAGAAATTTACCGCAAAAACAACTTCTCCCTGCTTGAGGCTAAAACGCAGGCGATTACGCTTAAAACCATAATACTGGACACTGGCAGGAGTCACGACTTGACCAGATAGGACTGCCTTCTCCCCGTCCTCTAGTTCCAATACTTGCTTGGTTTTGAAGTCTTCATAACGGAAAGGAAAGTAGAGCAAGAGGTCTTGCAAGTTTTCAATTCCTAATTTGGCGTATTTTTCTGCTGACTTTGGTCCCACACCAGGTAAGACATGCAAGGATTGATGTAGATTCATGCTCCACTCCTTTCTTCTTTAATAATATTCTCTCGAAATGCGATCGCTGAGGAGACAAACCACTTCATAGTTAATAGTTCCACGGTAGGTCGCTACCTGAGTAGCTGTGATCTCCTTGCCCCCATTAGAACCAATGAGGGTGACTTTTGTTCCTAAGGGATAAGTCTTAGGCAGACGAATGGTGATTTGGTCCATAGAAACCCGCCCAACGATTGGGCAAGCTTGGCCATCTACCAAGACAGCGAAATTTTGCATGTCTCGTGTCCATCCATCCGCATAGCCGATCGGTACGGTCGCGATGACTTGCTCGCTGTCCGCCTGATAGGTAGCTCCGTAGCCCATGCAAGCTCCAGCTGGAACTGTCTTGACATGGACCAGGGCAGATTGCAAGGTCAAGGCTGGTGTCAAATAATAAGGCAAGTCCAAAACCTCTCCGCTAGGATTAAGACCATACATAGCATCTCCCATACGGACCGCATTGAAAATAGTCTCTGCATGCCAAAGGGTCGTTGCCGAATTACTGGCATGAACCAGCTCTGGAAGACCTTTCATACTAGCTAAAATAGTTTTAAACCGTTCCAACTGCTCATTAAAGTAGTCATCTGACTCTTCATCAGCAGTCGCAAAGTGGGTAAAGATTCCTTCAACACCAGCACCGTGTTGTTGGAGTAAATTTTGAGCCTGCTCAGCCTCTCGAGCCTCTCGAAAACCAATCCGTCCCATTCCTGAGTCAATCTTGAGGTGGACTGTCAAACCTGATAGATCTGCTTCCCTATCTAAGAGTGCTTGAATCCACTCCAATCCAGCTACTGTCAAGGTGATGTCGTATTCTTTAGCAAGAGAAACAGCTTCGATTTCAGAAACTCCTAAAATGAGGATTCGTTTGCTGAGTCCAGCCTGTCTGAGTTCAATGGCCTCATCAATATTCGAAACGCAAAAACCATCTACATCATCTTGAATAGCCGTCGCAACAGCAACAGCCCCATGCCCATAGGCATTAGCCTTGACCACTGCAAATTTGAGCGTTCCTTCAGGGATATGAGCCCCCATTTGCTGAATATTGTGTCGAATAGCTCCCAAATGAATCAGAGCCTTAGTTGGTCTATGTGGACTAGCTTTCATGATTTTCCTCCAAAATGACACTGGCTGTCACAAACTGATCTGTGTGGCTGATAGACAGCCAAATCTTTCCTGAAAATGGTGTCTGACTAAAATAAGGCGCCCCGCGTTCATTATTCAAGATTTCCAAATCCTGAAAACCGAGCTTGCCAATACCAGTTCCCATGGCCTTGGAAAAGGCCTCCTTAGCCGACCAGCGACCTGCCAAATATTCGATTTGTCTGCGCCCTTTAAGACTGTTAAATCGCTCCATTTCCTTAGCTGTCAGCACGCGCTTGGCAAATCCTTCATGTCGTGTAACTGCGCTTTCTATCGAAGCCAATTCTTCGATGTCAATTCCGTGTCCAACTATCATTCTCATCAAAAGGAGTTGAGATTCCCCAACTCCATCCTTTTCACTTATTTTGTCAAGGTAGCATAGATTTCTTCTACCAAGGCCTCTGTATTTTCCCAACCTAGGCAAGGGTCGGTAATGGAGCAACCAAAGACCTCTGGTTGATTTTGACGACCATCTGCTAGGTAAGATTCAATCATAAAGCCTCGAACTGTCTTTTTAATCTTCTCATTCCAATCACGATTTTGCAAGGTCTGACGAACAATTCGAATCTGCTCCATATATTGCTTGCCAGAATTATCATGGTTTGTGTCAATGAGGATAAAGGGATTTTCAAGTCCCATGGTTTCATAGCGCTCAATAGCATTTAGCAGGGTTTCATAGTAAAAGTTAGGCTCATTTTTCCCATATTCATTAACTGCTCCACGAAGGATGACGTGAGCCAAGGGATTTCCTGAAGTCTCAACTTCTTGGCCATGGAAGAGGAAGGTTTGTTTGTTTTGAGCAGCATAAATACCGTTAAACATAACCCCAAGATTTCCAGAGGTTGGATTTTTCATCCCTACTGGTGCATCAATCCCTGAAGCCACAAAGCGGTGCTCTTGGTCTTCCACAGAACGAGCCCCAACAGCATGGTAGCTGACCAAATCATCTACCAAGACCAGATTTGACGGATAAAGCATCTCATCTGCCGTTGTCAAACCAGTCTCTGTAATCACGCGGTAGTGCAACTGGCGCACAGCCTGCAAGCCGTTAATCAGGCTTGGAGCCTTAGAAGTATCTGGTTGGTGAACCAAACCTTTATAGCCATCTCCGTTGGTGCGAGGTTTAGCAGTATAAACACGCATAACCATGAAAATCTTGTCCGCCACCTTCTTCTGCAAGGCGGATAAACGGCGAGCATATTCCAAGACAGCCTCTTCATTATCAGAAGAGCAAGGACCAATCACCAAAAGGATACGGTCATCTTCTCCTGAAATAATGTCTGCCAATTCTCTATCACGGCGCTCCTTTAGTCGCAAGGCTTCCGCAGACAATTGGGTTTCTGCCTTGATTGCTTCAATATCGATTTCTTGACCTTTTTCAATAAATGCCATCTTATTCTCCTAGCGTTTGGTAGATTTCTCTGACAAGGGCTTCTGTATTTTCCCAGCCTAGGCAAGGGTCTGTGATAGACTTGCCAAATACTTCCGGTTCGTTTTGACGGCCGTCTACTAGATAAGACTCAATCATAAAGCCACGAACGTACTGCTTGATTTTTTCATTCCAATCACGATTAATCAAGGTCTGGCGGACAATTCGAATCTGGTCCATATATTGCTTACCAGAGTTGTCATGATTGGTGTCCACAATGATAAAGGGATTTTCCAAGCCCATTTTCTCATACTGGGCAATGGTATCCATCAAATTATCATAGTAGTAGTTAGGAATATTCTTACCATACTCATTAAGAGCACCACGAAGAATGGCGTGGGAAAGCGGGTTCCCAGTTGTTTCCACTTCTTTTCCTAAGAAAAGGAAGCTTTGTTTGTTTTGAGCAGCATAAATCCCATTAAACATGACATTGAGATTTCCAGAGGTTGGATTTTTAAAACCAGTCGCGAAATCTGCCCCACTTGCCACAAAGCGGTGTTGCTGGTCTTCAACTGAACGGGCACCAACCGCCATGTAAGAAATCAAATCATCTACAAGCGGAAGATTTTCAGGATAAAGCATTTCATCAGCAGTAGTCATACCTGTTTCCGTGATGACACGATAATGAAGATGGCGAACGGCTTTGATTCCATTTATAAGACTAGGCGCTTCTGTCGCGTTAGGCTGGTGAATCAAGCCCTTATAGCCATCTCCGTTGGTACGAGGTTTGGCAGTGTAAACACGCATAACCATAAAGATACGGTCTGCTACTTCTTCTTGCAAAGCTGCCAAACGTTTAGCGTACTCAAGAACAGCTTCTTCATTGTCAGATGAGCATGGCCCGATTACCAAGAGAATCCGCTGGTCTTCTCCACGTATAATGGCTTCTAGCTCTTGATCGCGCTGTGATTTTCTCTCCAAAGCTTGGCCTTCTAATTTTGATAAGGCACGAACTTCTTCAATATTAATTTTAGGACTTTTTGCTGTAAATACCATAACTCATCTCCTTATAAATCAAACGGATACCAAGTAAAAATTTACTTTTCACAAGGTATCCGCCTCTAAACTATCTCATTTTATTGTCTTTTACCGTGACAGTTTTTAAACTTCTTACCAGAACCACATGGGCAAAGTTCATTCCGTCCAATCTGGCTCAAATCCAGATTTTCTGGCATATTTGCTTGGTGGGCAGCGATATTGCGAGTCGCTGTTGTACTGATATGGTGTTCTGCTTGTGGTCTTTCTTGTTCATGAATTTGTGCTTTCATCATCAAGCGTGTCACATCAAACTCAATCGAACCAATCATATCATTAAACATACGGAAACCTTCTGCCTGATACTCAACAACAGGGTTGTTCTGAGCATAACCACGAAGTCCAACCGCGTTACGCAATTGATCGAGGGCATCGATATGATCTGTCCACTTGTTATCTACCACTCGTAGAATCAAGACTTTTTGGAACTCTTTAACTGCTTCTTCATCGCGTAATTTTGAAACCTGACTATCGTAAACCTTCAAGGCACGTTGGAAGAGCTCTTCCTTGATGGCCTTATCAGACAAGCCAGACAAATCTTCCATCGTAATCGAATCTTCTGGAAGCAAGTTGTACTTAGCAAAGTTCAAAATTGCCTCTAGTTTTTCATCTTGTTTGGCACGCGCATGACCATCAACGACACGACCAATCGTGCGTTTGATCATAGAGTGAATTTCAGGTGCCAAGTCACGATCTGCAGTGATAACGTCGTAACGTTGAGCGTAGATAATTTCACGTTGTTCACGCATGACGTCATCGTATTGAAGGACTTGTTTACGGGTATCGTAGTTATTTCCTTCAACACGTTTTTGCGCTGCCTCAACCTGACGTGTCAACATACGAGACTCAATCGCCTCTTCAGACATGTTCAAGCGTTCAAAGATTCCCTTCAAGCGTTCAGAACCAAAACGTTTCATCAAATCATCTTCAAGAGATAGGTAGAATTGTGACTCACCTGGATCTCCTTGACGACCTGAACGTCCACGAAGCTGGTTATCGATACGACGGCTTTCATGACGTTCTGTACCAATCACACAAAGTCCACCCAATTCACGAACCCCTTCACCAAGCTTGATGTCGGTACCACGACCGGCCATGTTAGTCGCAATGGTAACAGCACCACGTTGACCAGCATTCATAATGATTTGGGCTTCTTTATAGTGGTTTTTGGCATTCAAGACTTCGTGAGGAACGCCAGCTGCGACTAATTTCTTAGAAATGTAGTCACTGGTTTCAACCGCTACTGTACCAACCAAGACAGGCTGACCTTTTTGGTAACGAGCCTTAACGTCTTCGACAACCGCCTTAAACTTAGCCTCGATACTTGCATAAAGAAGGTCTGAGTGGTCAATACGTTGAACAGGACGGTTGGTTGGGATTGGAATAACACGAATGTTGTAAATTTCACGGAATTCTTCTTCCTCAGTCTTACCTGTACCTGTCATACCAGACAATTTCTTGTACATACGGAAAAGGTTTTGGTAAGTGATTGAGGCAGATGTCTTGGTTTCATCCTGAATTGGCACACCTTCTTTAGCTTCAATAGCTTGGTGCAATCCATCAGAATAACGACGACCTTCCATGGTACGACCTGTAAATTGGTCAACGATCAAGATTTCTTGCTCTTCGCTCACCACATAGTCAATATCGAGAAGCATGATATAGTTGGCACGAAGGGCGTTATCGATAAAGTGAGTCAGAGCTACGTTTTCGATGTCATAGAGATTTTCAAGCTTGAAGTAGCTTTCAGCCTTGTCAATACCTGAATCAGACAAACCAATAGTCTTAGACTGCACATCGATGATGTAGTCGTCTTTATCCAAAGATTTTACATAGTGGTCTGCCATGTGGTAGAGCTGACTAGTTTCAACTGCATTAGCACCTGATACGATCAATGGCGTACGGGCTTCGTCAATCAAGATTGAGTCAACCTCATCGACCAAGGCATAGTTGAGCGGACGTTGTACCATGTTTTCAGCACGAACGACCATGTTGTCACGAAGGTAGTCAAATCCGATTTCTGAGTTGGTTGAGTATGTAATATCACACTCATAGGCTTCTTTTTTCTCCATTGGAGATTTAGCAGCCAAGTTAATCCCTACTGACAAACCAAGCCATGAGTACAATTCACCCATCTCAGTCGCGTCACGTTCTGACAGGTATTCATTGACCGTAACTACGTGGACCCCTTTGCCTGAAAGGGCATTGAGGTATACGGGCATAGTCGCAGTCAAGGTTTTCCCTTCCCCTGTACGCATCTCTGGCACGTCACCATGGTGAAGAACGATTCCCCCCATGACCTGAACCTTATATGGGAAGAGTCCTAGGACACGTTTGGCACCTTCACGGACAACCGCAAATGCTTCATAAAGCAATGAATCCAGAGATTCTCCATTTTGATAACGTTCTTTAAATTCAACTGTTTTTGCTTTTAGTTGGTCGTCAGTCAAAGCAGCCATTTGGTCTTCGTATTTGAAAACTTTGTCGGCCATCTTTTCCAGACGACGGATTTCTCCTTTATCATTTTCGATAATTGTTTTTAAAATATTAGCCATGTTTTTCCTTACTTTAAATTCCGAATATTTTAGAATGTTCTTTTAATTTTAGCACAATTACTGATTATTTTCAAGGAAGAATCCCCATTTTGAAAAGGAAAAAGAGGCTAGTTTCCAAGCTAACCTCTCTGACTTTTATGATACTTTAATTGCCAAAAATCGGCAAAATGGCAAATAGGATAAATAGATTAATCCAAAGAGAAAGACAGCAGATAAGTCCAAAAACAAAGAGACTGACTTTCTTGGACAGCAAGGCCATCAAAATAGACAGAATACCAAAAACTAGCAAGACTTTCTGCATACTGAGGAGGTCAATCTTTCCCCCCAGAATCGGACTGCCCCAAGGAAGAAAGAAGAAAGCAATCCAGATCAACAGAACTAAACCAATATAGACCTTGGAATAGCGTGTAATAAATGATTTTAGATGTGCCATAAGCTACCTCCTAAGCTTGTATATCTTTTGAATACTGTATATGCCCATTCTCGACAAATAATACCTCTGTACAAAGATCTGAAATATCTTCCGATATGTGCGACGTCAGGATAACCAAACCATTTTCTTTTTTCAGATAAGATAAAATGACCTGTTTGGTTAACCCCACACTCTTCTCATCTAAAGCATTCATAGGTTCATCGAGAAAGAGTATAGATGGTTCGGCAATAAAGGCTTGAATCAAGGCCATTTTTTGCTTCGTTCCTAGGGATAAATGACGGTACTCAACGTCTTCAAATTCCTTTAAATCATAATATTGGATCCAATCGGCAATTCTTTTTTCAGTAATGTCAGATGAAAAATACCTTAACAATCGCAAATTTTCTCTCAGAGATAAATGAGATAAAAACTCGACTTTTTCAATTAAAATCCCTGCATCCTGAATATAATGATTTTTTATCCCGTAGACTTTCCCGTCTTGAAGAACTTTTCCTTTATCAAGCTTAATATAACCAGCAAGTATCTTTAAAAGAACTGTCTTACCAGATCCATTATCACCTTTAAGACCGTAAATATTTCCTGATTGAAAGACCAGATTTAACTCATTTAAAATAGGTCTTTTCCCGTAATTTTTCTGTCCGTTTATAATTTCAAGTCTCATCGTTTATCCTTTCTTAAACGACTCTTCTAACCGACTAGCAATCAAAATAACTAATAGAGTTAAGAGTCCTAAATATACTATTACAATATGATCCATCATCCATTCTTGTCCCACAAATGCTAAAAAGTATAGAAAAAACGAAAAGCCAGCGCCTACACTAATAAGTGCTATCAGATAAGACAGTAACAAATACAACATCATTAACTGAGCAAGTAAAAAGAAGAGAGCAACTGTTTTAAAATGAATTCCTAGAGGAAGTAAACCAAGAAACCAGACAACTAAATCTTGAGTAAAAAATTTAGAAATAAGAACCAATCGTTTCCTTGTATAATCGAAAAAGGAGGTTGATTGATAGCGAATCAAGTGATGGTAATGGTCTGCCAAATCACTTTCAAGCAAAATGACAGAGAGCCATCCTACCATGAAAAGCGAAAGGTTTAACAAGAGTTTGGGGATTTCTAAATTCGCTTCAGAATAGTCATTATAGGAAAAGATTGAAATCAATTCCCTCTTGAAAAAGAGAAAAACATCCTGCTTTTGAACCGCTATTGACAATAGATAGTTGATCAAAATCATCATCAGAACTATACGAAGTAGTAAAACGATCTTTCTCTTTAGCCAAATATTGTTAAAATTCTTAAACATTATCTTCATATTTTTCAAGCACCATATAAGAGACGATGTAAAGGATGTAAGGAGTAAAGAGTTTCATCAAACTTACATCTCCATAGCTAGATTGCATCAAACTCGTCATAGGAACCATATAGTATGGCAAGATACTATAGAGTAACATAGAACCAAGCCAAAGAAACATCAAATAGGCGATTGCCGAACGAGTCACATTCCCTAAATAATCAACTATTTTTAAAAAATAGACCGTATTGATGAAGATACCGATTAGAAGGACACCTATAAAAAATAGATAACTTTTTATCTCTCCATCCAAGAGCATTTGTAAACTACTTCCATCAGAAAATAAAGAATTCCATTCCAGAGGCGAAAAAGTCCCAAAGAAATAGGTTATGATTGCAATTATCAGCACAGTCACTAAATATATCACACAAGGGATACTTGCAAGTTGAAGAGTCAACTTTCTTTTTAACCGTTGATAACTCACTTCTCTTCCAATACTCAATCGTAAAACTTTATTTTTCAGCTGAATGTATTGAAAACCTAGTAAAGAAATGATAATTGGAATAATAAATGATTGATAAAAACCTAAGTTGAACTGGAGAATACGAAAATCTAAAGCTGATTTTAATAAGTCATTTTTAATTGCTTGTCCATCGAATTGGGCTAGGTCAGGCGCATGAATATCAAAAAAGAAATAAGTCATCAAAAAATCACGATAAACCAAAGCAAGAAAAATCAAAGTAAGCAAGACATAAACAAATTTATGCCTTGCCAAAGTTAAGAGAGGAATCTTCATAAGCCACCTCCTACAAATAGAAAGTAATATAATACTCAATGAAAATCAAAGAGCAAACTAGGAAACTTGTACTTGAGTACGGCAAGGCGACGTTGACGTGGTTTGAAGAGATTTTCGAAGAGTATAAATCAATGCTTGCCTCCTTTAGACTTCCCTAGCTCCCGTCTCAAGCGAAGCATTTTTTTGAAACAGAAATAAGTTAACCTATTCAGACCAATAGCTAGCAGAATAAAAAGAAACCAAATGCCCCATAACTTGATATCTGTCACATTTCTCAAGACGATATTGAAAAACAGAACTGAAATAACTGTCCAAGCAAGGCTAAAAAGAGCATAGAGGGGGATGTAAAACCAGTAAAAATAGTAAAAAATTGGGAAAAATTTACTATCTCTATCGGCCTTTTCAATCCAGCTGAAAAAGTAAAACCAGGGAAATAAGATTATCAATTTAAACAAATGTTTCATCACCAGCCCCTCTCGATTTGACAGCGCTTTCTTTATCTTCATTCTATCAAAAAAATCTGGAAATGTCATTCCAGATTCTGCTTTTTTATTTACGTTTTCTTGCGATGAGATGAATCGGTGTTCCTTCAAAGACAAAGGCCTTGCGGATTTGATTTTCCAAAAAACGTAGGTAAGAAAAGTGCATAAGTTCTTCTTCGTTGACAAAGATAACAAAGGTTGGTGGTTTAGTTGCCACTTGGGTCGCGTAGAAAATCTTAAGGCGTTTTCCTTTGTCTGTCGGTGTTGGGTTGATGGCAATGGCATCCATAATGACATCGTTCAAGACAGCTGATGGGATACGTGTATTTTGACTTTCGCTGATTTGCTTAATCATCTCAGGAAGCTTGTGGAGTCGTTGCTTAGTCAAGGCTGATACAAAGATAATCGGTGCGTAAGGCAGGTATTGGAACTGCTCACGAATATCTTCTTCCCAGTTTTTCATAGTATGGTTGTCTTTTTCAAGTGTATCCCACTTGTTGACCACGATAATCATTCCTTTACCAGCTTCATGGGCAAATCCAGCGATACGCTTGTCGTATTCACGGATACCCTCTTCCGCATTGATGACCATCAAGACCACATCTGAACGGTCAATAGCACGCATGGCACGCATGACAGAGTACTTCTCGGTATTTTCATAAACCTTACCAGACTTGCGCATACCAGCCGTATCAATCATGGTAAACTCTTGGCCATCTGTATCTGTAAAGTGGGTATCAATGGCGTCACGAGTGGTTCCAGCAACGGGACTGGCAATGACACGATCTTCTCCCAAAATAGCATTGATCAAGCTTGATTTTCCGACGTTAGGACGACCAATCAAGCTAAACTTAATCACATCTGGATTTTCTTCTTCATATTCATTTGGAAGATTTTCTACAATAGCGTCTAGCACATCCCCTGTACCGATACCATGGACAGATGAGATAGGCAGTGGTTCACCCAAACCGAGAGCATAGAAATCATAGATATCATTTCGCATCTCAGGGTTGTCCACCTTGTTAACTGCGAGGATAACTGGTTTATGGGTCTTATAAAGCTTACGGGCCACGTATTCGTCCGCATCGGTAATTCCTTCCTTACCAGACACGACAAAGACGATAACATCTGCTTCTTCCATGGCAATTTCTGCCTGGTGCTTGATTTGTTCCATGAACGGAGCATCGACATCATCGATTCCTCCTGTATCAATCATGCTAAAAGAGCGATTGAGCCACTCACCCGTCGCATAGATACGGTCACGTGTCACTCCTTCAACATCTTCTACAATGGAGATTCGCTCACCAGCGATCCGATTAAATAGGGTTGATTTCCCAACATTGGGACGTCCTACAATGGCAATAGTTGGTAGGGCCATAATTTCTCACTTTCTACAATAACTTTTTCTGTTCAAGATTTTTTCTAGTTGAGCTTGGTTCAGTTTGACCAAACTGTTCTGCTAGGCGTTGACTCCAACTTGTGGTCGCACGCGCCCCAGCATAGTCAGCCTGTACACGGTCATAAGCCTCAATCACATCAACTGTCTGTTCCTGATATTCTTCCTCAAATACCACTTGATTCAATGGCAAGCGAGGTTTAACTTCATGTTCTTCATTTGGAAGACCCAGTGCCATCCCAAAGACAGGGTAGGTGTAGTCAGGCAGGTTAAAGAGCTCTGCCACTTCTTCTGACTTGTAACGAACCAAGCCAATGATAACACCACCATAGCCCAAACTTTCAGCTGTCAGCAGGGCATTTTGACCAGCAAGAGCCGCATCGACCGAACTAATTAAGAGACTTTCTACACCTTGAGGTTGGAAGGTGTCAGTATGAAGTCGGGCTCCCTTTTCTGCTCGGTTCAAATCTCCGACAAAGAGAAGGAAAACAGCAGACTGGCGAATAGCTTCTTGAGGCACCAATTCATACAAGACATCTTTCTTTTCTTGACTTCGTACCACAATCACAGAGTAGGATTGAAAATTCTTCCAAGACGAGGCCATCTGAGCTGCTGTCAGGATTTCAGTCAAGTCCTTCTGAGGGATGACTTGCTCCTTAAATCTTCGCACAGACTTATGAGCTTTCATCAGTTTAATCGTTTCTGTCATCGACGGTTCACTCCTTCTAAACGAGTCTCCTCAGCCAAATAACGGATGCGTTCCATGACCCGTCTAGCTTCCCAGGTTTCGTCATTTCCATGCTTCCCTTTAGCGAAATGCAGCTCCAAGTCTTCAAAGTTGAAGTTGGAAGTGAAAAAGGTCGGTAAGTTTTCCTGCATCCGATATTGGAGAATGACTTGCAGGATTTCATCCCGCACCCAAGCTGTTGATTGCTCGGCACCAATATCATCTAAAATCAGGACTTCAGACAGCTTAATCTCATCCACCAAGGTCTTGACATTGCCATCACCGATAGCATTTTTGACATCAATGACAAAGCTAGGATAGTGGAGGAGAGTTGATGAAACACCACGTTTTTCTGATAAATCATGGGCTAAGGCAGCCACCATGAAACTTTTCCCCACACCAAAGTCTCCATATAAATAAAGACCTTTTCGAATAGCTGGATATTGCTCTACGAAGGCTAATAGCTTTTCAAAAACTGGCAAGCGACCCAAATCATCCAAGTCGACTTGAGCCAAACTAGCTTTCTTGAGACTGGCTGGCAGATTGATTAACTTGAGACGGTTCTTAATAGCCGCTTCTTTTTCCGCTGCGATTAGTTCAGGAGTTTCTTCATAAGAAACATCCGCATAGCCATGGTTCATGACCAAAATAGGCTTATAACCTTTGGCAATATAATCCGTATCCCCACGAAGAAACTTGTCACGCTCGGTGATGTACTGATTAAACTTGGAGATACTGCGATTCAATTCCTCTGGAGTAAGGGATTCTTGCTGGATAAAGGCCACAACATCAGGATCCTTCATGATTTTCTGGACCAAATCTTGATAATGAAAACGGCTAGGTTGACGTTTGAGTACGTCTCCGACACTTTCCATCTAATCTCCTCCTTTTTCTAATCGAGCTAATAGTTCTTGTTTCTTACGTTCTAATTCCAGACGAGTTTCCTCGCTGGTTTCATTCTTATAATCTGGATTGCTCCACTTGGGTACATTGGACTTGGTAGGACTGGGATTACTGCTTTTTTGAGCCTGACTCTTCTGCCCACGTTCACGGATGCGCAAGACTGCCTCTTCTGCCGAATGAATCTTTTGATAGGCATAGTCATTGGCTACCTTCATGGCATATTTCTCATTGATATTTGCCGAATCTACCTTATTAAAGGTCAACAAGAGAATGATATTGATGACTTCATCCAGCAAGCCCAAGCCAGCCATCTGTTGCAAGAGTTCTCTTTCTGTTTGGGTAATGTTCCCCTTGCGTGTTTGCTTGATTTCTGCCAAGAACTGCAAGGCCGTTTTACTTTTGGCTTCTTTGATAATGGTCGTTTCCTTAGGATTAAAGTCAGAGGAAACTGGTTTTTGAGCAATTTTTTCCCGCATGCGTTTGGTTGAAATGACCTGGGAAACAGCTGTCGACTTGGCCAATTGATAGGTCTCAAACCAAGTCCATTTCTTCTCCTCAGCAATAGCAAATAAGTTCAAAACATCGGACTGCTCATCCGCAAAACGAAGCCCATCTCGAGCCATCAGCTGACGAAAATGGTCTAAGTCAAAATCGTTGGCCACTTTCTTCTTGAGACCAAGGTCTTCTTGACTTCCCAGTTCTGCCAAGTCTGGAAAGACTTGATTGAGTGAGACAGGTATTTCTTCTCCCTCCGTATTTTCAAGTTTCAAATCCTCCACCGCTGCATCGCCAATCTTTTTCTCCAAAAGTCTGCGATAAACAGGATGTTTCAAGAAATCCTGACTTGAAAGAGGAGCATGGATAACTATCTGATAGGTATCACCCTTTTGATAGAGGGTCAAGAGATTAAAAGCAGATAGGATTTTCAAGGATTTTAAAAGTCTATCCATCCCAAAATTGAGATGATTGAGAATGCTTGAAAAGAGGTATTCCTTTCTGCCATTATCCCAAAAACTAATCGTATAAAGATAAAGGCTCAGTGCCTCCTGACCGATAATCGGGAGGTAGCACTGTACCAGAGATGAGGTATCTTGCGACACCCGATTATTCTTTAGATAAGAAAAACGGTCAATTGGCTTCATTTATCTTTCCTTTTTCTTTTTAGAGGACTGGGTGATTTGTTGGAGCAGGCTCTCTAACTCACTGACATCCTTAAAACTACGATAGACACTGGCAAAACGTACATAAGTAATCTCGTCCAGTTCAGCCAATTCCTCCATGACGAGTGAACCAATGTCCTCACTTTGAATTTCATTTTCATTTCGACCACGGAGTTTCTGTTCGATACGATTGACTACCATGTTGATTTCATCACTTGACACAGGACGTTTCTGGGCTGAGCGGATAATCCCATTAAAGATTTTATCTCTGGAGAATTGTTCCCGTGTGCCATCTTTTTTAACAACCACTAAGGTTCTTTCTTCTACTCGTTCGTAGGTTGTAAAACGGTGCTGGCATTCGTCGCACTCACGTCTTCTACGAATAGTGTTCCCTTCTTCTGCTTGGCGACTATCGATAACACTTGACTTGGTAGCCCCACATTTTGGACAACGCATCCTTTCCCTCCTTATCGTTTTCTTTTCATTATACCATTTTTTAAGCGATTCCCAAAACAATTCTTCTTTTTGCTTGACAAGTTTTTTGTTTTATTGTATTATTTAATTAAGACAAAAGGATAAAAGAAAGGAGACCAAGATGTCCTGGACATTTGACAACAAAAAACCCATCTATTTACAGATTATGGAGAAAATCAAGCTTCAGATTGTTTCCCATACGCTGGAACCCAATCAACAACTTCCAACTGTGAGAGAGCTGGCGAGCGAGGCTGGTGTCAATCCCAACACCATCCAAAGAGCCTTGTCAGACCTCGAACGAGAAGGATTTGTTTACAGCAAGCGAACAACTGGACGATTTGTGACTGAGGATAAAGAACTGATCGCCCAATCGCGCAAACAATTATCAGAAGAAGAATTGGAACACTTCGTTTCCTCCATGACCCATTTCGGCTATGAAAAAGAAGAACTACCAGGCGTAGTCGGTGATTATATTAAAGGAGTTTAAGCCTATGTCATTACTAGCATTTGAAAATGTATCCAAATCTTATGGAGCAACACCAGCCCTTGAAAATGTTTCTCTTGACATTCCAGCTGGAAAAATTGTTGGTCTCCTTGGCCCAAACGGCTCAGGAAAAACAACCCTGATTAAACTAATCAATGGCCTCTTACAACCAGATCAAGGACGCGTCCTTATCAACGATATGGACCCAAGCCCAGCAACCAAGGCTATCGTAGCTTATTTGCCGGATACAACCTATCTCAATGAACAAATGAAGGTCAAAGAAGCCCTAACCTACTTCAAGACCTTCTATAAAGATTTCAATCTTGAACGCGCCCATCATCTACTTGAAGACCTCGGCATTGATGAAAATAGTCGTCTCAAGAAATTATCAAAAGGGAATAAGGAAAAGGTACAACTGATTTTGGTTATGAGCCGTGATGCCCGCCTCTACGTTCTAGACGAACCCATTGGTGGAGTGGACCCAGCAGCCCGTGAGTATATCCTCAATACCATTATCAACAACTACTCCCCAACTTCTACCGTTTTGATTTCTACCCACTTGATTTCTGATATTGAGCCAATCTTGGATGAAATTGTCTTTCTCAAAGACGGTAAAGTCGTCCGTCAAGGCAATGTAGATGATATTCGCTATGAGTCTGGTGAATCCATTGACCAGCTCTTCCGTCAGGAATTTAAGGCCTAAGCAAAGGAGATTATTATGTTTTGGAATTTAGTTCGCTACGAATTTAAAAATGTTAACAAGTGGTATTTAGCCCTCTACGCTGCTGTTCTAGTCCTTTCCGTCCCCATAGGAATGCAAGGACACTACTATTCTTATGTATCTTTCAAAGATAGCCAACCTTTCCTATTTATCTTTCTGGCTCTCGTCTTTGGTGGCTTGATAATTACACTGGGGATTTCAACTCTTTTCTTAATCATTAAACGCTTCAAAGGTAGTGTCTATGACCGACAAGGCTATCTGACTTTGACCTTGCCAGTTTCTGAGCACTATATCATCACTGCTAAATTAGTCGGAGCCTTCATCTGGTCTATCCTTAGCTCGGCTGTACTGGCTCTAAGTGCTTTTCTTATTGTGACTATAACGGTTCCAGAATGGATATCAAATTCTGAGTTGATTCCACTTGTAGGAACATACCTTCCTCAACTCTCTCTTATGGGGGCAGCCTTCCTGCTTAGTACAATCTCAGGAATCCTCTGCATTTACTTGGCCATTTCTATTGGACAACTGTTCAATGAATACCGTACAGCACTCGCTATTGTAGCCTACATTGGAATCCTAGTCGTCATTGGATTTATTGAAGTCTTCTTCAATACCAGTACTAACTTCTATGTCAATTCACTTGCAGGATTTAATGACAATTTCTATATGGGAGCAAGCATAGGCATTATTGAAGAACTCATTTTCATAGCTATCTTTTACCTCGGAACCTACTATATTTTGAGAAACAAAGTTAATTTGCAATAGTTTTAAAATCAAAAAGGATAACATCTCATCGCAGAGAGGCTATCCTTTTTTCTTTGATCTCATTTTCTGTCTAACTTTATCTTACAGACGAATCCTTCTAACCAATTAAATGACAAGATCTGATTTAAAGGTCTTGTTTAATTTCTCTATTGTGACACTATCATTATATTCCTTACATATTTTCATAGCTTTGGAACATTCTTTTTTACCTAACTCTACTTGATTCGTTTTTATGAGATAAATACCTTTTAAAAAAAGCAAATAAGTCTTTTCAAAATAATATCCTTGTCTGGTCAGTAAATTTTCTAAATCATCTATAAAAAATTGAGCGCTATCTAACAAATTATTTTTTAATAATAATTCTAAATTAAATAAATATAAAGGAATTACTCTATGCGTTCCCATATCTGTTTTTAAAAAATGTCGTGTTTTCTTGATTACCGCTCTATATAGTAAGCTTATGGTTTTAGTGTTCATAAAAAACACCGAATTATAGAAAATTTTCAGTTCATACTCCATCCAATTATCTACAGAAAGCAAATACTTGATTAGCTCATTACATTTAGAAGTATTGTAAGGAAGGTTTGCAAGGCGATTAATCTGTTGTTCAGCAATCAATTTTATGTGACAATTGCATAAACTTTTTTCCTGCTTTTGTTTTAGTTCTATTTTCTTTATTAGTTCTTGTAACAAAATGATATCTGAAGAGTTTACAGCATGTTCTAATTCTTCAAAAAAACATTCTTTTTTAGAATAATAGCAATGAACTAATTCTTCAAATTCCGAAAATGATATCCCCAGGCGATTTAACAACATGTAAAAATGATCAATAGATAATTTTGTAATCCCATTTTCGAAACGAGAAATAGTTGACTCACTAATCTTATCACAAGCCAAATCTTTAAGACGAAAATTTTTTGAAATACGGATATCCTTTAAAACTGCTCCAAAATTTTCCATAGTATTCCTCTTCCATTTCTGCAAAAAATTAAACCTGTTTTTTTATTTGTGATATGATTATGATTATACAAAAATAAAACAGAAAGGACAATATGATTATGAAAAAAATTTTATTGTCATCAGTTGCTTTACTGAGCCTAGTGACAACACTAGCAGTAAATAAACCAGTTTCTGCTCAAGAATCTATTTCTCCCTAAGCTTATAGCCACTCTAATGGCAGTTGGATTCAATCGAATGGCCGTTGGTGGTATAAACATTCTGACGGTTCTTACACTAAAAACGAGTGGGAAAAGATTAATGAAACCTGGTACTATTTTGATAGTGAAGGTTGGATGAAAACAGGTTGGTTCAATGAGTATGGAAATTGGTATTATCTAGATGATAGTGGTGCTATGAAAACAGGATGGTGTTTGATTTCTGGTAGTTGGTATTATTTAAATACTAGCGGTGTCATGCAAACTGGCCTACAGACTATCGAAGGGAAACAATATTATTTAGCTGATAGCGGTGCTATGCAGACAGGTTGGCACAATATTGGAGATGATACCTATTTCTTTGCCACTAGTGGAGCAAGACAAACGATTAATCGCCGTGCTTTAGTTCTTGGTGAAACATCAACGAGAGCAGTACCTATCGAAGATATTAATGCTATGGAGAAGGTTTTCAGTAACCAAAACTTTAGTAAAGTTGTTCGTTTCCCAGATAAAACTAAGTCCGAGATTATTGCAAAAATGCAAGAGCTTTTCAAATCTTCTAGCGAAAGCGATGTGAACTACCTTTACCTTACTTGTCATGGTGGAGAAGATGGGACGATAGCCATTGGTAGCGATAAAACATCATTTTCAGGTTGGGAATTAGCATCCATACTGAAACAATACAAAGGTAAGTTTGTTGTTATGCTGGATTGTTGCTATTCAGGAACGATTATAGATGTAGATAAGCCAAACAAAAAGGTTGCCTCCAAGTCTGAAAAAAGATTTGATGATCAAGCATTTTTGGCAGGATTTTCAACAGGAGATATAGCAAGCAAGAATGGCGAAATGCTTGATTCTAAATTCCTCGTACTATGTGCCTCTTGTATGGGTGAAGAATCGTATAGTGCGGTCGGAGTAGGTAGTCTTGCCACTAGATACTGGGCAATGGGTACAGGTTGGGATCCACTTCAAAATAGAATGATTTCGCCTATGGCAGACACCAATACTAACGGAAAAATTACTTTAGAGGAACTGTATCAATACTCTTATCCTCTAGTCCTTGAAGCTGCATCACAAATTCACGAAGAGCAACATGTATCAGTTTATCCAAAAAACAGTCAATTTGTTTTATTCAAAAAATAAGGAGTTCATAAAATGAAAATATCACAAAAAATCACACTATTTAGTTTGTCATTGGCAGGGTTGGCTATGTTTATTCTTCCTCAATCTGCCAAAGCTTTTGAGCTACAAGAGGTATGGCGTATTAAGGGTGGTGTTCAATATCAAGATGGTAAAATTCTTCGATTTAACAATGGCCATGACATAGATATCAAAGCCTTGGATTTGCCAAAAACTGAGAAAATCGAGTGGAAAGTTACTTTAGATGGTCAAGACCAGACTGTCAATTTCCTAGCTCAAGAAGTGGATAGATCCAATATCGGTGAAGAAGGACGTTACCTGAATTTCTATGTTCCATATGGCTATAGAGGAGATATCAAGGTAGAGGCCAAGAGCGGAAATGAGGTGAAGACCTGGTCCACTAAAGTGGTTGATGATGTATATCATGACGGTGGAAAGAGAGGCTACTACCATATTAAAGAATCTAATGATCAATACACCTACCTTGATACCAAATGGGACTATCAAACCAAGACTTATACTGCCACCTTACCAGAGACTGTCAATGGTCAAAAAGTTTTTGCTTGGGCAGAGGAGTCTGGTGGTATGAAACTTGTAAAACCAGGAGTTATCAGTCATTCCTACAAGGGGGGAGGAGCCTTCAGAACACTTTATCCGATTGTAAAAGCAGAAAGCTGGCTAAATCGAAAAAATAGTGACGATGAAACCTGGTACTATCAAAAACAAGGTCAATTAGTTCAAAATTCTTGGGTTAAGGACAATGGAAGCTGGTACTTTATGAATGATAAAGGTGTCATGTTCAATCAAACTTGGCTCTATCAAGGTGGCAACTGGTATGCCTTTAAACCATCAGGAGCCATGATTGCTAGTGATTGGCTATATGATAATAACTCTTGGTACTACCTAAAAGACTCAGGTGCTATGGCAACAGGCTGGCTCAAAGATAGTGGCTCTTGGTATTACCTAAACAATTCAGGTACTATGGTAACAGGCTGGGTAAAAGATAGTGACTCTTGGTATTACCTAAGCAATTCAGGTGCTATGGCGACTGGTTGGGTAAAAGATGGCGGTCAGTGGTACTATCTTGCTTCAACTGGTAAGATGCTTCACAACACCTATACACCTGATGGTTACTATGTAGATGCCAGTGGCGCTTGGAAATAAGCTAAAGTATACATTTTATTCCATCAGCTATTAGTGCACCTGCTCAGACTAAATGTTATCAGAACTACAAGAAAAATCTATTTAATAATACAAAAAGCGAATCGAAACAACAAATTCTGTTTTGTTCGCTTTTTGTATTCTATTCGAGAAATTATGGAAAAGAACCTCTCCTACTTATTAGACTTTTATTCAGTCAAAAACATAAGAAAGGCACAGAGATGCAAGACAATTATACTACAAAAGGCAAGCACTTTAAAACTGCTCCAAAATTTTCCATAGTATTCCTCTTCCATTTCTGCAAAAAATTAAACCTGTTTTTTTATTTGTGATATGATTATGATTATACAAAAATAAAACAGAAAGGACAATATGATTATGAAAAAAATTTTATTGTCATCAGTTGCTTTACTGAGCCTAGTGACAACACTAGCAGTAAATAAACCAGTTTCTGCTCAAGAATCTATTTCTCCCTAAGCTTATAGCCACTCTAATGGCAGTTGGATTCAATCGAATGGCCGTTGGTGGTATAAACATTCTGACGGTTCTTACACTAAAAACGAGTGGGAAAAGATTAATGAAACCTGGTACTATTTTGATAGTGAAGGTTGGATGAAAACAGGTTGGTTCAATGAGTATGGAAATTGGTATTATCTAGATGATAGTGGTGCTATGAAAACAGGCTGGTGTTTGATTTCTGGTAGTTGGTACTATTTAAATACTAGCGGTGTCATGCAAACTGGCCTACAGACTATCGAAGGAAAACAATATTATTTAGCTGATAGCGGTGCTATGCAGACAGGTTGGCACAATATTGGAGATGATACTTATTTCTTTGCTACTAGTGGAGCAAGACAAACGATTAATCGCCGTGCTTTAGTTCTTGGTGAAACATCAACGATAGAAGTACCTATCGAAGACGTTAATGCTATGGAAAGGGTTTTTAGCAACCAAAACTTTAGTAAAGTTGTTCGTTTCCCAGATAAAACAAAAGCTGAGATTATTGCAAAAATGGAAGAGCTTTTCAAATCTTCTAGCGAAAGCGATGTGAACTATCTTTACCTTACTTGTCATGGAGGAAGAGACGGAAGAATCTATCTTGGTAGCGATGGTCAGACATTTTCAGGCTGGGAATTAGCATCTATACTGAAACAATATAAAGGTAAGTTTGTGGTTATGCTGGATTGTTGCTATTCAGGAAAAATTATAGATGTAGGTAAATCAGATGAAAAGGCCGTCTCCAATTCTGAAGAAAGATTTGATGAACAAGCATTTTTGGCAGGATTTTCAACAGGAGATCCAGCAAGTAAGAATGGTGAAATGCTTGATTCTAAATTCCTCGTACTATGTGCCTCTTGGAAAGGTGAAAAATCGTATAGTGCAGTCGGAGTAGGTAGTCTTGCCACCAGATACTGGGCAATGGGTACAGGTTGGGATTCACTTCAAAATAGAATGATTTCGCCTATGGCAGACACCAATACTAACGGAAAAATCACTTTAGAGGAACTGTATCAATACTCTTATCCTCTAGTCCTTGAAGCTGCATCAAGCAGTAATAAGGAGCAACATGTATCAGTTTATCCAGAAAACAGTCAATTTGTTTTATTCCAAAAATAAGGGGTTAAGAAAATGAAAGTATCAAAAAAAATCACATTATTTGGTTTATCTCTAGCAGGTTTAGCTTTACTAGCTTTCCCTCATTCAGGAAAGGCCTTCGAATTGAAAGAAGAATGGGTTGTCAAGGGTGGTATTAAGTATCAAGATGGCAAAATTCTTCAATTTGACAATGGCAATGAAGTAGATATCAAAGTATTGGATTTGCCAAAAACTGAGAAAATCGAGTGGACGGTTAGTCTCAATGGTCAAGATCAAACTGTCAATTTCCTAGGTCAAGAAAAGGACAAGTCTATGATGGGTGTAGAGGGGCGTTACCTGAATTTCTACGTTCCTTATGGCTATAGAGGGGATATCAAGGTAGAAGCCAAGAGTGGAAATGAAGTAAAGACCTGGTCCACTAAAGTAGTAGATGATGTATATAATGACGGTGGAAAGAGTGGTTACTTCCGTATTGACGAATCAAATGATCAACACACCTACCTTGATGCAAAATGGGACTATCAAACTAAGACCTACACTGCTACCTTACCAGAGACTGTCAATGGTCAAAAAGTCTTTGCTTGGGCAGACGACTATGAAGAATTGAAACTTCAAAAACCAGGAGTTATCAGTCATTCCTACAGGGGGGCAGGAGCCTTCAAAATACTTTATCCGATTCTAAAAGCAGAAAGTTGGCTAAAAAAGAATTACAGTGAAAGCTGGTACTATCAAAAACAAGGGCAATTAGTTAAAAATGCTTGGGTTAAGGACAAGGGAACTTGGTACTTTATGAATGATAAAGGAGTCATGTTCAATCAAACTTGGCTCTATCAAGGTGGCAACTGGTATGCCTTTAAATCATCAGGAGCTATGATTGCTAGTGACTGGCTATATGATAATCACTCTTGGTATTACCTAAAAGACTCAGGTTCTATGGCGACAGGTTGGATCAAAGATAGTGGATCTTGGTATTATCTAAACAACTCAGGTTCTATGGCAACAGGCTGGGTAAAAGATAGTGGATCTTGGTACTACCTCGCTTCATCAGGTAAGATGCTTCACAATACCTACACACCAGATGGCTACTATGTAGATGCCAGTGGCGCTTGGAAATAATCTAATGTACACATTTTATTCCATCAGCTATTAGTGTACCTGCTCAGACTAAATGTTATCAGAGCTACAAGAAAAATCTAGATGATAATACAAAAAGCGAATCGAAACAACAAATTCTGTTTTGTTCGCTTTTTATTTAATCTGTTACATTTTGACATTGTCATTTAATTGTATATCCACCAAAAATTATATTTTTATATGAAGTATTTGAGATAAAGGAGTATAATGACTTTAAAACTAATTACATGTATATCGATAAGGAGGTCAACTCTTTATGCTGAGAAGATTTGTTACTAAGAAACACCTCATACTTTACTTCTTTTCTATTGCCGTTACCTGGCTGGAAGCGATTATCACACCAGCCCTTGTTCAGAACATTGTTGCTAGTTTTACCAATCAAGAACTAGGCCTTCTTTGGAAAGTTTTGATTTTGGGAATCCTTGGAAACCTCATTCTATTACTAGGCTTAGCTGGGAAACGCTATTACTACGCCCGTTTGATTACTGACTTTAAATATGGAATCAAGAGTGCTATTTTCAAGCGATTTTTAAGCAGTTATGAGATTGATGAAAAGGATATTTTGTCTGACCTAGAAAACGACGTCAAGCAACTAGAAGAAAGCTATATCGAGCCAACCGTCATCATCATTTCTTCTCTTGGTTTCACCACTGTGTCCATTCTCTATGCCTTGTGGACCAATTTTTACTTAGGCTTGATTTTCATCCTCTTCTACTCCTTTCCTGTACTCTGCAGTGCTATCGGATCAAAGCGCTTGGATTCACTTTCTGAAAAGCGGTCAACTGTTAACCAGAGCTACTTATCAAGCTTGACAAATTTTATTGGTGGCAGCCAACAAATTCGCCATTATCAGGGACAAGATTTCTTTTTTGCTCGCTACCAAAAGCAATTACAAACCAGTCTGGATGCCGAAATCAACTATGAAAAACAACGAACTTTAAACAGTCTTTTTATCAATAGCATCGATGCCTTTTGTTCTGTCACACCAATCGTCATCGGTGGCTTTATGACCTACTATAATTATTTAGATGCGGCGAGTTTTGTGGCCATCTATCTGGTTTCCCATAATATCGGCTATCAATTCCAAGAGTTGGCTTACTTTACCAACACCCGAAAAGCGACTCGAACTCTTCTCAACAAATACCAAAAACTTTTGGACCAGTCTGACTCCAACTCGCCTAGAAGCATAGAAAACATTTTCCCTATCCAGCTTGATACCATCTCCCTTGAAAAAGATGGAAATAGCCTTCTGTCTCCGATTTCCATGCACATCAAGCAAGGAGAAAAAATTGCCATTATCGGGGAAAGTGGCTCTGGTAAGACAACCCTGCTCAATATCATTCATGGAGAAGAGACACCGACAAGTGGACAGATTAGCTTTGCTGGGCAAAACCTGTCACGTAAAGAAATCACAAGTATTAGTTCCTATATTCTCCAAGATAGCCATTACTTTGACACGCTATCTCTGGAAGACAATATCCTTCTAGGACTGGATAAAAATCCAGAGACTTTAAATCATATCCTCAAAAAAACAGGTTTAGAACATTTGAAAAATCGAACGCTCAGCAATGACAGTCTATCTGGTGGCGAGAAACAACGCCTAGAAATCGCTCGCGCCCTCTACCATGATAGCCAACTCATCTTAGCAGATGAGATTAAGGCCAATCTTGACTCGGAAAATAGCAGAAAAATTAGCGACTTACTCTTCTCCCTACCTCAAACAGTCATTGAAGTCATTCACCACTACACTGAAGAAGACTTAAAACACTATGACCAAGTCATTCACTTAAGCAAAGAAAAGTAATAGTCTATAACATACGATTTTAAAAAGCAAGGAACTCGAATTCCTTGCTTTTTAACTCAATATCAAACTGGCTACGATAGGGCTAACAAAAACATAGAGAATACCGGTAACACCGATAGCCAAACCACCCATAGCTCCTGCTACAGAACCGTATCGAAAGGCTGTACCTGTTCCAACTGCGTGGCCTGTTCCTCCAAGGGAAAGACCAACAGCTACTGGGTCGTCAATTTTCAACCACTTCAAGAGGGTTGGGCCGATGACACTGGTTAAAATCCCAGTCGCCACTACAACCACCAAGGTCACAGTCGTCAAACCTTGCAATTTTTCTGTAATCCCAACTGCCATGGCGGTTGTCACTGACTTGGGAAAGAGAGAAATAGCTAGGAAAAAGTCCATTCCAAAAATCTTAGCTACAAGAGCTGTGAAAGAGGTATTAACAACTACTGCTAACAGACTACCAAAGAGAATACTCCGAGCATGGTGCTTCATCAAGTGAAAACTCTTATAAAGCGGAATCCCTAGAGCCACGGTCGATGGGACAATTAAGTTGTTCAGATAAACCCCACCTTGGTAGTAATCTTGGTAAGAAATACCCGTCACCTTTAGAAAGATGATAATGAAAACAGCTGACAAAAGCAAGGGCGTTGTCAATGGATGAGGAAAACGTCTGTAAATCAGCATTCCCACCAGGTAAGCTAGGATAGACAGGGCAAGCCCAAATAGGGGATTGGAAACAAATTCACTCATTTGGCATCTCCTTTCTCATAATCTCCCTCAAATCGTCTCTTGATAAACTGAACAACCAAGGCAATGAGGATAATATTGATGACAGCCGCAAAAAAGATAATCAAAACAATGGGCAAAAGATAGGGAGCAATCACATCAAACTTTTCCATGATTCCCACTGCTGGCGGCAAAAAGAGAATGGTCATATTGGCCAGCAAGAAATTCCCAACCATGTTGACATGCCTGGTTCTCAGCCACTTGAATTGTAGGGCTAGAAAAAGAATAATCAAACCGATAATACTGCCTGGGATGGGCAAATGAAAGAAACTGGAAATCCCCTCTCCGATTAGAGAAATCACAAAGAGAATCATTAATTGAACATATAATTTCATCCTAAACTCCACGAAATAGACTTCTTGCTTACCAGTTTACTCTTTTTTCAGAAAATTTCAAGGAAATACACAAGAGATAATGAAAATCAGAGAGGAAAGGGGATACAAACAATTCTTGACTTGGTAAAACAGGCATGATTTAGGATAAGAGATGTCAGTGTTCTTCTTGCCAGCTTTCTTGAAAAGTAGTATAATTATTGCATGCGCAATCATCTTGTGATGCAGAAACTGTCCGTGAATGGACTTTCTTCTATGTATGACTCTAAAAAGAAAGGAGATACTATGACCTATTTGGAAAAATGGTTTGACTTCAATCGTCGGCAGAAAGAAATTGAAGGTCTCTTGGAAGAGACCATTGCCCTGCAGAGTGAACAAAGTCTGACCTTGAAAGAGTTCTACCTCCTCTACTATCTGGACTTGGCTCAAGAAAAATCTCTACGACAGATTGACCTGCCAGATAAACTTCATCTGAGCCCGAGCGCTGTTTCTCGGATGGTGGCTCGCTTGGAAGCCAAAAATTGTGGTCTACTTAGTCGCAGGTGTTGTGATCAAGATAGACGCTCTAGTTTTATCTGCCTGACAGGTGATGGGCAAAAGACACTGGCCTCTCTACAGAAAGCTGTCGAAGAAAGCTTGGAAACTGGTTTGGATTTCTTGATTTAAGATGATTTTAGAAAAAAGTTGCGTGCGCAATCATTTTTCTTGACATTCTCTTTTACAAGGAGTAAAATAAAGTCATCATTAAACAAAGGAGTTTTAAACATGATTGAAATTACCTATCTAGATGCCAGCAAGAACGAAAGAACTGTAACTTTCGAATCTTATGAAGATTTTGATCGTTCACAACAAGCTTGCCTTATCGGCGTCGCAGACTACTACCCCGTCCAAAAATTAACTTACAACGGTCATGATTTGGACTACCATGGGACTTATGGAGATATCTTCTTCTATCTCAAGAAACAAGATTTAAGCCAATATAACTAAAAAAGGAGAAATACAATGGCAAAAGCAATTACAGATGCAACATTCGAACAAGAAACTAAAGACGGTTTGGTCTTGGTAGACTTCTGGGCAACTTGGTGTGGTCCATGTCGTATGCAAGGTCCAATCTTGGATAAATTGTCTGAAGAACTTTCAGAAGATGTTTTGAAAATCGTTAAAATGGACGTTGATGAAAATCCAAACACAGCTCGTGCTTTTGGAATCATGTCTATCCCAACTCTTCTCTTCAAAAAAGACGGCCAAGTAGTGAAACAAGTTGCAGGTGTTCACACAGCAGAACAAATCAAGGCCATCGTTGCTGAATTGAGCTAATCATACTAGAGACCAAGTACTTGCTTTGGTCTCTTTTTTCTTGCCCTTTGCCATTTTTCAAAAAATATGCTAGACTGTAAGTTGAATATTACGATGTTTGGGACATGCCATCGCTAAAAAAAACCTCTACTTGGTATTTTTTAGCTCCCTCAAGGGAGCTTTTTGCGTGCTCTGAACATTTCCCATTTTGGAAGGAGTACTATGAAACGTCAATCAGCATTGGTCGTCTTTAGTGGCGGTCAAGATTCTACAACCTGCCTCTTTTGGGCTAAAGAACACTATGAAACGGTCGAAGCCGTTACCTTTGCCTACGGTCAACGCCATCACCTCGAAATTCAAGTCGCTAGAGAAATCGCCAAGGAACAGGGGATTCCTCATCATATCCTAGATATGTCTCTGCTGGGGCAAATCACTGAAAATGCCCTGACCTCTGATATGGAGATTGAGCAAAAAGAGGGGGAGGTTCCCAATACCTTCGTTGACGGTCGCAACCACCTCTTTCTGTCTTTTGCGGCAGTTCTTGCTAAGCAACGAGGCATTAAAGATATCGTGACAGGTGTCTGCGAGACAGACTTCTCAGGCTACCCCGATTGTCGAGATATCTTTGTCAAATCCCTTAATGTTACCCTCAACCTTGCCATGGATTACGACTTTGTGATCCAAACACCTCTCATGTGGCTAGACAAGGCTGAAACTTGGGAATTAGCCGACCAACTCGGTGCCTTTGACTACGTTCGTGAAAAGACCTTGACCTGCTACAACGGTATTATCGGAAGTGGCTGCGGAAATTGCCCAGCCTGCCATCTACGTCAGCATGGTCTAGATGTTTATCTCTCACAGAAAGGAGAGGACTAATGTTTTTTGCACCCAAAGAAATCAAACAGGAAACCGGGGAGTCTCTTGTCTACAATCCACACAGAACCTTGGTATCAAAAGAGTTTACCTTCGATGCTGCCCACCACCTCTTTCACTATGAGGGAAAATGCAAATCCCTTCATGGTCACACCTATCATCTGCAGATTGCTGTCAGTGGATTTTTAGATGAACGTGGCATGACCTACGATTTCGGAGACATCAAAGCAATCTACAAGAACTACTTAGAACCCCACTTGGATCATCGCTATCTCAATGAAACTCTTCCCTATATGAACACGACTGCTGAAAATATGGTTTACTGGATTTTCCAAACCATGAACCAAGAGTTGCCTGACGAACGTGGTCTCCGTTTGGAATATGTTCGCCTCTATGAAACTCCGACTGCCTTTGCAGAGTTTAGACGGGAGTGGTTAGATGACTAGGGAACGTGTCCTCAAACTACCAGTTCTAGAAATTTTTGGCCCAACCTTTCAAGGCGAAGGTCGTGCAATCGGGCAGAAAACCATGTTTGTCCGCACTGCTGGTTGCGACTACCACTGCGACTGGTGCGATTCTGCCTTTACTTGGGATGGTTCTGAAAAACCAACTCGCATGACAGCTGACGAGGTCATTGCTGAGTTGGATAAATTAGGGAGCTACGACTATGTAACCCTATCTGGGGGAAATCCTGCTATCCTAGCAGCCAACATGGCTGAGCTAGTCACCAAACTCAAGGAACGTGGTGTCACTCTGGCTGTTGAAACTCAAGGCTCTCGCTGGCAAAATTGGTTGAAAGACATCGACCAGGTCACTCTGAGTCCCAAACCTCCTTCATCCAAGATGGAAGTCAACTTTGAGACCCTGGACTTTATCGTTTCCCAACTGGATCCAGATAAGGTTACCTTTAAAATCCCTGTCTTTGATGATGCAGATTTGGCCTTTGCCAAAGGAATTCAAGAACGCTACCAACCAGATGTTCTCTTCTTATCGGCAGGAAATCCTGAGCCCAAGGCTACGGGTAATATTGTCCAAGACCAACTGGACCGCCTCAAAGAACTCTGGGAACGAGTCGCTACTGACGATAGCTGGGGCAATGTCCGCGTCCTTCCTCAACTGCATACCCTCCTCTACGATAACCAACGTGGTGTTTAAGATTAGAAAGAAAAAATCATGTCACAACAAGAAGAAATGAAAAACCTAAGCCTACTAGGCAACAAAGAAACCAACTACATTTTCGAATATCAACCAGAAGTCCTCGAATCCTTTGACAATCGTCATGTGGAAAATGACTATTTCATCAAATTCAACTGTCCTGAATTTACCTCGCTTTGTCCTATTACGTCTCAACCAGACTTTGCGACGATTTATATTTCCTACATTCCTGACAAGCTCTGTGTCGAATCAAAATCCCTCAAACTCTACCTCTTTAGCTACCGAAACCACGGAGATTTTCACGAAAACTGTATCAACACCATCGGGAAAGACTTGGTCAACTTGCTAGACCCTCGCTATTTAGAAGTCTGGGGAAAATTCACTCCGCGCGGTGGCATTTCAATTGACCCCTACTACAACTACGGTAAGCCTGGAACCAAGTATGAAGGTTTGGCAGAACAACGCCTCTTCCAACACGACCTTTATCCAGAGAAAATTGACAACCGTTAAACTCATACTCTTTGAAAATCTCTTCAAACCACGTCAGCTTCACCTTGCCGTATGTATGGTTACTGACTTCGTCAGTTTCATCTACAACCTCAAAGCAGTGCTTTGAGCAACCTGCGGCTAGCTTCCTTGTTTGCTCTTTGATTTTCATTGAGTATAAACAGATACGAAAAAGCCCTGTTCCTCAAAATGAGGAGCAAGGCTTTTTGAGTTTCAATTATTCTTCAGTTCCAAGAAAGTTTTTTGCAACGAGGGCTGCAAGAACACCACCAAGGATTGGGGCAAGGATGAAAATCCATACTTGTTGAAGGGCTGCGCCACCTACCAAGACAGCTGGTGCCAAGCTACGAGCTGGGTTTACTGAAAGTCCAGTAATGTTCAATCCAACAAGAATCATCGCCATCAATGACAATCCAATTACCAAACCAGCAAACGCGCCATTTCCCTTGCTTTCTGATGTCACGGTCATGATAACCAAGACAAACAAGAAGGTTGCAATGACTTCAAACAAGAAACCACCAAAGACAGTGACACCGTTTGCCAAGGCATTTTCACCAAGGCTAGCAGTTGACATACCAGAGTTAGCCAAGAGGAAGAAGACAGCGCCAGAAGCAATAAAAGCTCCAACTACTTGTCCAAGGATGTAGTTTACAAGCTCTGAAGATGACAAACGTTTGTTTACAAACATAGCAATCGAAACAGCTGGGTTCAAGTGAGCACCTGAAATAGTTCCGATTGAGTAAGCTGCAACTACGATTGCCAGACCAAAGGCAAAGGCAATTCCAAGGTGACCAAGGCCATCAAGACCATTTCCAAAAACAACAGCTCCTGTTCCGATGAACACAAGCATGAACGTACCGATTAACTCAGCGACAAATTTTTTCATTTTCTTTCTCCTTTTTTCAAAAACTAGATACTAGTCTATCAAAAGAGGGAAAGGGTTTCAAGAAAATTGTTTGGAAATTTTCAGGATAAAATTCTATAAAAACGGTAGTGTTTATTTGAAACATTTTTTCTAAAGGTATATACTATCAATATAGTTCAGATATGTTATTTATTCCCTAATTTGAACTAATCTTCACAACTTTGCTGTTCTTTTATGAACGTTTGAATGGTATCGTGGATACCAAGGAGGAATCATATGTCTAAAGTTGCTATTGTCACAGGTGCAGGTCAAGGAATCGGTTTTGCAATCGCAAAACGATTGGTTCAAGATGGCTTTAAGGTAGGAGTCTTAGACTACAATCCCGAAACAGCTGAAAAGGCTGTTGCCGAATTATCAGCTGAAAATGCCTTCGCTGTCGTGGCCGATGTTTCGAAACAGGCAGAAGTTGCACAAGCATTTCAAAAGGTTGTTGACCATTTTGGTGATTTGAATGTTGTCGTAAATAACGCTGGTGTTGCTCCCACTACTCCTCTTGATACAATTACTGAGGAACAATTTACACGCACTTTCGGTATCAACGTTGGTGGTGTCATTTGGGGTTCACAAGCTGCACAAGCGCAATTTAAAGCACTTGGCCACGGAGGTAAAATTATCAACGCAACCTCTCAAGCCGGTGTAGTGGGCAATCCAAACTTGACTGTTTATGGTGGTACAAAATTCGCTGTTCGTGGTATTACTCAAACATTGGCGCGTGATTTAGCAGACTCAGGCATCACTGTTAACGCCTACGCACCAGGTATTGTGAAAACACCAATGATGTACGACATCGCTCATGAAGTTGGTAAAAATGCAGGAAAAGATGACGAGTGGGGTATGCAGACATTTGCAAAAGATATTACTCTAAAACGTCTATCTGAACCAGAAGATGTGGCTGCTGCTGTCAGCTTCCTTGCAGGACCAGATTCAAACTACATTACAGGACAAACCATTATCGTTGATGGTGGTATGCAATTCCATTAAGATACACAAAAAGAGGTTGGAAAATGATTCAACCTCTTTTATTAGTCTTCATTATTAGTTAGGAGGATAAAATAGAAACTCTCTCAATAGGCAATATTAGCTTATCCCTAGTATTGAAAAGACTGGATAGCTTCTTTCAAGTCATCTTGTAAACTATTTCTCTGGTCAAGTTGGACATAAACTTCCAACAGACAGGATCTAAAGTTGGAAAATTTATAAAAATCTTCCCTTTCTTCTATCGGAAAGTCAACAGCTTTTATCCAAGAAGCTACTTGCTCTTGCTCCAACTTCCCTTGTAAAATAGGTTCATAGATTACTCTGGCTAAACGCCAATCCTCATCATCTGTAAAACGAATGGACATTCTTTTAAATAGTTGGCCAAGTATCTCAAATACTTCATGAACTCTGTTTTTAGGAAAGCCCGGATGACAAACCACCTCTGTCAGTAAATCGGATCCATGTGCAAAAGAGTGAATCCAACCATACTGACTTGAAAAACCCGTTGTATCCTTTTCTTTTGAAAGATAGTACAAACCTTGATGTAAAAGGACATTGCGAATTTCTGATTGTAATCCCTGATAAAAAATCGATTGCTGGTTGGCATCAGCAGACAAGAGATTTGCATAAATAAGCGCCCTAAAAGAACGTTCGAGTGTTGGCAGGCCTATCTTATCAATCTCTTTGTCTAGTCCTCCATCAGCTGAGACCACATCAGCAATGAAATGAAATTGTTCCTGTGTAAATAGCTCTTCCTGAATCCCTCTAGCAAAGCTTGTAAAAACAAGGTCATCGCGAATTTCTGGAGAAGGATCTCCCAAATGGTCAAGCAACCACTGGATTTCTTCCTGATGATAACTTGGTTTTTCTTCTGCTATTTTTCCTAGTAACTCTTGATACATGGGCAATACCTCTACATTTCTAGCAGCTGTTCAAAAAACCAGTCCAAGATAACTTTCTATCTTATTCTTTTTTAGATGGACGTTTTCCTGCAGCAATTGCATCAGCCTCTGTCATCTCGACAACGTTGGCTTTATTAGTTTTTGAAGGCATTCTATCCTTACTATACCAATAAACTTTCGCATTCCCATGGTTTGCAACATAGACAACTCTCTCTTGCTGTTGGGCTTTAGTCTCAGCTTCATGAGCAATTCTTTTCTCTTCTTCTTTTTGAGAAATTAATGACTCAACTGCACCTATCCTATCGAGCAATTCTGCCTTTTTATCGTTATTTTCAATTTGATTAACTGTTTCTTTAGCAGACTGCACTTGACTCGCATCTTGACTTTCTTCCAATTGTTTGACTAAGTTTTCACCTTTTTCTTGCAACTCATTTACAGCTTTTTCTTTGGCAATTCTCTCTTCTTCTGCTTTTTCTTTAGCTTTTTTCTCGTCTTCGATTCGTTTCGCCTCCTCTATGCTAGATGAAGTATCCGTCGTTGAAGATGTCGAAGTAGTAGATGTCATAGTCTGCTTAGTTTCTGACTGAGAAGATGGAGTTTTCTTTGTAACAGTTGGAGTTTGGAGAGCAATTGCAACAAAACTGACAATGAAAAGCCCTATCATTAAATTTCTTTTTCGAATATCTGGTGCTTTCTTTATAAAATACCAAATACCGACTCCACTCAATACAAGATAGAGAGTAGGTAGAGCAATCAATAAAATGATTCCCAACAAAACTAGACCAATTTTGATAAAATTCATTCTTTTGGGATCTTGCTCTAGCCATTCTTTGATTCTATTCATATTATTCTCCTAAAACTCTGTCCAATCTTTACTCTCCCAACTGAGCACTGTAGGCGATAATCTGGTCAACTGTGTCTGACAAGAACTGAATGGTATCACGAAGTGGTTTATCTGTTGAAATATCTGCTCCGATAATCATGGCTGACTCAAGCGGTGTCTTACTACCACCTGATTTGAGGAGATTGAGCCAATCTTCAGCTCCAGTTTCTGAATGTTTCAGATGAAGGTAACCAGCAGTCGAGATGACAAGTCCAGCAGAGTAAGTGTAACTATACAAGCCCATGTAGTAGTGAGCTTGGCGCATCCAAGTCAGAGCCGCATCGTCATCAATTTCAATGGCATCACCCCAGAAATCTGTCAAGACTTCCTTCATAATGCTGTTAAGCTTGCTTGCTCCAAAGGTCTCCCCTTCTTCAATCAATGTATAAACCTTACGCTGGAAGGCTGCTTCCAAAAGGTGGGTGATGAAATTATGGAAATAGGTATCTGTCAAACGGTGAGCAAGGGCGAAACGTTTTTGACGAGGGTCGTCAGATTGGTGCTCCAAGTAGTCACTGAGAAGCAATTCATTGAAGGTTGACGGCGCTTCGACATAGTAAGTAGACATGTGGGCGTTGAAGTAACTCTGGTGATTATCTGAAAAGATGAACTGACCAGAATGCCCGATTTCATGAATCAAGGTATAGACATCGCTCAAACGACCTGTCCAGCTCATGAGGACATAAGGGTGCACGCGATATGGATCCGCCGCATAACCGCCGGAATCCTTGCCACTGTTAGCAGCAAAGTCCACCCAGCGTTCTTCTTGATAGCGAGCAACTTCCTGACAATATTCTTGTCCCAAAGGCTCTACCGACTTCATGACCAAATCATAGGCATCGTCAATAGTCACTTCAGGATTAAGGGCGCTATCCAAGTCCAATTTCCAGTCTGCAAAAGTCATCTTTTCAAGACCATTCACCTTGGCAACATGCTTGAGGTATCTCTGGGCAACTGGTGCAAAATCCTTCATGATGAGGTCAATCTGACGGTCAAACATAGCACGATCCACTTCTTGATCAGCCAGAAGATAATCAAAGACAGAGTCGTAACCCTTCATATCTGCCAATAGTTTTTCTGCTTTAACTTGGGCTAAATAGGCTGCTGCAGCCGTATTTTGGTGCTTACGAAGTCCTTCTGAGAAGGAACGGAAGGATTTCTCACGAACTTCAGCATCCTCGTGGTTTTGGTAGAAATTCTCATAGGTCACAAAGCTGTTTTTGTAGGTTTTTCCATGGGCTTCAAAATCAGCCATTTCAAAATCCCCAGCTCGCATCTTAGTGTAAATGTCCTGTGGACTGTAGAAAACTTCGCCCAGATTGGTCAAAGCCTTCTCCACATCAGCCCCTAGATAGTGGGCTTTTTTGATTTTGGCCTGACGAATAGCTGCCGTCAAGTGAGGCAATTCACCCAAACGGTCCAAGACTTCCTCGTCTGCAGCCACCAAGGCATCATCAAAGAAAGTCAAAGCTACGCTGGCATCCGTTTCAAATTCCATCCCAGCTTGGGCAATATTAGCAAATTCTTCGTTGCTATAGTCTGTCGTCTGAGGCATAAAGCCATAGTTGCCAATATGGCTCATCTGAATGTAGATTTGCTCCAATTCCGCAAAAGCCTTCTCGAAATCTTCAAAAGTATGTAGATTGCCCTTGTAGTCACGACTAAATTGGTTAATATCTTCGCGGGCCTTTTCGATTGCACGCAAGAAATCCTCACGGTCTTGGTATAGGGCTGTTAAGTCCCAGAGTTCCTTTTCTGGAAATTCTGAACGGTGTTTTTGTTCCATTTTCTTCCTCTTATTTCTCTAATTCTAATAAAACACTAAGGGCTGATAAGGCGTAAAGTGGAGCTGTTTCCGCTCGCAAGATGCGAGGGCCAAGTCCTGCCAAGACGGCTCCTTTAGCTTCAAAACTCTCGATTTCTGCAGGTGAGAGACCACCTTCTGGTCCAAATATAAAGAGCAATTTGGCTCCTTTTGCAAGACCAGATACCGCTTGTAAGAGCGCAGCGGCTTCACCTTCTTTTGCCGATTCTTCATAGGCTACTACAATAGAGTCAAACTGGTCTAGTTGGGCTAGAAAGTCTGCCTTTTTCTCAAACAGCTTGATGCTTGGGACCAGATTACGCTTGCTTTGTTCTGCCGCTCCAAGGGCAATTTTTTCTAGTTTTTCAACTTTTTTACCCAATTTCTTGCCATCCCACTTGGCTACCGACCAATCGGCAGGGAAGGCCCAAATCTGGCTGGCGCCCAGTTCGGTTACTTTTTGAGTGATAAACTCCAGCTTGTCCCCCTTGGGAAATCCTGATGCTATGGTCACTTGGATTGGTAGTTCTACATTGTCAGTTAATTCTTGGACCAACTCAAACTGACGATTTTCCACATCCAGAACGCGCGCCAAGCGCTTGATGCCATCATCAAAGACCAAAGTAACCTCATCCTCTTCTTTCAGGCGCATAACCTGAAACATATGCTTGCTGGTTTCCTTGTCCTCGATGGTGACAGGAGAGATTGCACTACCTTTGACAAAATACTGCTGCATGCTAGCCTCCAATCACACCGGAAATATCCTTGGTCTTCTTAAAGACACAGGCATTCCATTCCCCTTGAACCATGTGAGTTTCAAGGAAAAATCCAGCTGACTCAGCCGACTCGCGCACCATGTCCCACTTGTCCTTGATAATCCCACTCATGATGAGGTAGCCTTCATCCTTGACCAAACGATAAGCATCCTCTGTCAGATGAATGAGAATATCCGCTAAGATATTAGCCACGATGACATCTGCCTCGATCTCAACACCCTTGAGCAAATCTCCAGCAGCCACATGGATGTTTTCCATGCCAGGGTTGAGCTCAATATTTTCCTGAGCGACACGAACTGCCACATCATCTAGGTCGTAGGCAAAGATTTCCTTGGCACCAAGAAGCGAGCTAGCGATAGAGAGGACACCTGAACCAGTCCCCACATCCAGCACCGTTTCGCCACCACGAAGAATCTGCTCCAAGGCAAAGAGGCTCATCTTGGTCGTTGGATGAGTACCCGTACCAAAGGCCATACCAGGATCCAGCTTGATAATCTTTTCTCCCGCAGTCGCCTCATAGTCTGTCCAAGACGGCACGATGGTCAAGTCATGGGTAATACGAGCTGGTTCATAGTATTTCTTCCAGTTATCAGCCCAGTCTTCCTCAGCCAAGGCAGTCGTGCCCATCTTGACCTCTCCCAGATCCATAAAGTCTGTCAATTCTGCCAGGCGAGCCTGCAAATCCGCCTCAACCACTGCCACATCAACCGTATCAGGATAGTAGGCTGTTACAACGATTTCTTCTTGCTGCTCGACCTCAGGGAAAATCTCACCGAAGCGGTCAACATTTCCCACATAGTCCATGCTGTCTTCAATCGCAACGCCTTGCGCTCCCAGCTCAATCAAGAGGTTGGAAATCAACTCCTCTCCCTCACGCTTCACTGTAACTTTTAACTCTTGCCATGTTTCCATCATTAAGATACCAAGCCCATAAAACACACAGCCAAATAGGAAATTCTCTGAAGACGCTTATGTCTAGGAGAAGTTTCTCTTTTTGGAACAGTGTTTAGGGCGAGTTCAGTTTAGAAATGTAACTGAACCATCCTTTCTAATCACTTACTTTTAAATAATCTTTTAATCTCTCTTGCAGTTGAGGTACAACTTGACTGAAACTAAGAAATTCCTCAACATTCATCAGCTGATAGCCCTGTCCTTCATCACCAAAGACAATACTCTCAAACTGTTCTTGACTTATCTGACCAACCATAAAGACAGAGTGCCGACCTTCATAGAGCATACTTGGATAAACCTTCGCCCAAATCAGACAATCCTCAGTCAAATGAATGCCTAGTTCTTCATAAACTTCACGCGCCGCGCACTCAAAAGGGTTTTCATTACCTTCGCGTCCACCACCGGGCAACTCCCACATATTGGGCCAGGGAATGCTTGCCTTATCATCGCGTAAGATAGTCAAGAGCCTATCCCCACAAAACAAAGCAATCTTGCAGCCTGTGAAATCAGAAATTTCTATTTCCATATTAGACTCCTTCGGTTAATTCCTTTTCCAGCTCGGCTAACCAGTTTTGATAATAGCTTTTCTCATCCCGTAACATCCGGCTGCTATTCATTTTCTGTCTAGCAATCTTCATAGCCTTGTGAGTTTGAACTACATCTTTCTTTACCTTAAATTGATACCAAGCTTGAATGATCTGCATATCTGCTGTTTTTATAGATAAAAAGGATTTGACCCCTCGAATACTTGCATATTCTTCCGCTTTCTTATTATCTCCTTCTATCAAAGCAATTTGAAGAAGGTATAATTGAGAAATAGTTTTAGACATTGAATTATCTGTTTTCTCTAGCACAGACTGAGACTGTTGCTTTGCAAGCTCTATATTATCATCCAATATGAATACCAATCCCTGAAGATTCTGAACACTTTCTGCAAAACTCCCTCTCACATCCTCATCAACAGACATGATAAAGTCTTTTAAATCATATTCTTGAGGAGCTAGCAAGGTCTGGGCAGAATGCCTCAACATCATGTAGGCGTATTTGGTATTTTCAGGGTGTTGTAGTAATTCCCAAATTTTTGCTCCATCGGTAATCCCAACTGGCAGAGCATTGAATAGAAGAAGAGATAAATTTAGACAAATCCAAGTGCCTGCAAAATACCAGTTTGTTGTCAAAAAACCAAAAAGTGTTGCCAATAATATCAAGCAAAGGTGAACTATCAAGCCTCCTGAAAGCATCAAGATGGTTCTTTGATCACTTTCATTCTCTTTTAAACCAATATACTGAGCACCAACATTTTTTATAACTGCTGTTCGACTAAGATGAAGCCTTCCTGACTTTTTGGTTAAAAGAAAGTTCCCTAATCCAAAAGCCACCAGCCGATAGCCTGTCAAGTAGCCACAAAAAGCATGTCCCAGCTCATGAAGAATAAGGATTAAGTACATGCTTAGAAGAGCGAAGGCATAACCAAAAGTAAAGACTAAAACTGCGGAATAGCCCAACTCTGCAAATGCGATGGTTCCACAAGAAAAAGCTAGCATCATCACAAGAACAGACACTGTCTGAATCAAATACGTCACAATTTTTTTCATAAACTCTCCCAATAATCCCTAGTATCTCGGATAAGGATAAAATTCTCCCTCTTCCAATCCAACTTTTCCCTCTTCAAAGACTTCTTGGTTCCATTCCATGACAAATTCCTCTGCTTCTGGGTCTTCCAAAAAGTCCATAAGGGCATCTAGCCCAACCTCGGCAGTATCTTTAAGGAATAGTGCAAAATAGTTTAAAAATTCGCGAGAGAAACCTTTCTTTGGTAAGTAAGGAATAACCGTCAAATAGTCTTCCTCATTGACGGTTGACTTAGCAGGATTGTAAAAGAGTACCGCTTCCTCAAATAGGATATCGTCCGACGAAACCTCTCCGTCTTCATCCACCATCTCCACACCTGCAGCATTTTGCACTTCCAATAGAAAACTCACTTCAACCGCGTGGTTGCGCTTGTCCCAACTAATCTCAAAGTCAAAGGGAAAGTTCTTCTCCAACTCTTCCTCTAAAACATCTAAAAATCCATATGTTGCCATTTTGTCCTCTTTCTATGCGACTCTTAAATCGCCCCGATTGCTCGGAAATATGCTAAAATAGATACTACCATCTTACCACATATACATCAGAAAATCCACGCTAGAAAGGACTGCTATGCCAGACAATCTCGCGCTTCGCATGCGCCCTAAAACTATCGACCAGGTCATTGGTCAGGAACATCTGGTCGGGCCTGGAAAAATTATCCGCCGCATGGTGGAAGCCAACCGCCTGTCCTCCATGATTCTTTATGGACCTCCGGGAATCGGCAAGACCAGTATTGCCTCTGCCATCGCAGGGACGACCAAGTATGCCTTTCGAACTTTCAATGCGACAGTAGATAGTAAAAAAAGACTCCAAGAAATAGCTGAAGAGGCTAAATTCTCAGGTGGTCTTGTACTGCTACTAGACGAGATTCATCGTCTTGACAAGACTAAACAAGACTTCCTCTTGCCTCTCTTGGAAAGCGGACTGGTCATCATGATTGGGGCGACGACTGAAAATCCCTTCTTTTCTGTCACTCCAGCCATTCGTAGCCGTGTTCAGATTTTTGAGTTGGAACCCTTGTCTAACCAAGATGTCAAAGGAGCCATTCAAATAGCCCTGACTGACCCTGAACGAGGTTTTGATTTCCCTGTTGAGTTAGATAATGATGCCCTTGATTTTATCGCAACATCTACCAACGGAGACCTCCGTTCTGCCTTTAACTCACTTGATTTGGCAGTTCTCTCCACCCCAGAAAATGATGACGGCATCCGTCATATCACGCTTGACATCATGGAAAATAGTCTTCAGAGAAGCTACATCACTATGGACAAGGATGGAGATGGACATTACGATGTTCTATCTGCCCTTCAAAAGTCTATTCGCGGTTCAGATGTCGATGCCAGTCTCCACTATGCTGCCCGCTTGATTGAGGCTGGGGATCTGCCTAGTCTCGCTCGTCGTTTGACTGTTATCGCTTATGAAGATATCGGTTTGGCCAATCCTGAAGCCCAGATTCACACCGTGACTGCTCTGGATGCTGCACAAAGGATTGGTTTCCCAGAAGCCCGCATTCTCATTGCCAATGTCGTCATTGATTTGGCCCTTTCTCCAAAATCCAACTCAGCCTATGTAGCTATGGATAAGGCACTTGCTGACCTCAAAACATCAGGGCACTTGCCTATTCCGCGACACCTGCGTGATGGGCACTACAGTGGAAGCAAGGAACTGGGGAATGCCCAAGACTATCTCTATCCACACAACTATCCTGGAAATTGGGTCAAGCAAGACTATCTACCAGAAAAAATTCGTAATCATCACTATTTCCAAGCAGAAGATACTGGTAAATATGAACGGGCTTTGGCTCAAAGAAAGGAAGCTATCGACCGTTTGCGAAAAATCTGAAATCCTTTTCAAAAAATTGCATTTTCCTCTTGATTTTTTTTGAAAAAGTGGTATCATATAAACATAGAAACGCTGTGGTGTACGACTTCACACTTAAGTGTTGACCGACTATTTTTTGTATTATTAGGGAAACAAAAGTCTTCTAACAGCATGTAGGCCGTCTCACACGGAAACAGCTTCAGTTAGAGCGAGTTGCCCACCTGCTTAATTGCGCGGGTTCAATACAAACCGTGAAGTTTCGGCACCAATACAGCTTTTTTCTTTGCCTCCTTAGCTCAGCTGGCAGAGCAGCGGACTCTTAATCCGTGGGTCACAGGTTCGATCCCTGTAGGGGGCATCTAAATCAACAGGAAAAAGCCTTGAGTTCCAAGGCTTTTTTGCTTGTCTATAACTAATTTGCCTCATCATTTGCCCCACTTTTAAATCTATCTTTTCTTTTTGAATCAAATTACATCTTAACAAATAGTGTAAAGCCAGTTACTTTTGCTTTGATGCCATACAATATTTTCATGTAGAGAAGACAAATTTTATCTTCTCTTTTTATTTTCAAAATAATAAAAACTGATTTTCTTTTCATGAATCAGACCGAAACTTCCAAATTGTTTATTTATTTTATTGACATTTTCTATAACAAGAGGTAAAATAGTTTCACAATCAAAATATACTATATAAGGGGTATTGAAATGAAATTTTCCAATCGTTTACTGCTATTCCTTGCAGGAGTTGTTTTTGTCCTTTTAGGACTTTTCCTATTTACAAACCCAGTAGCTAATCTTGTTGCTTACAGCTGGTGGATTGCATTTGGTTTACTGGTTTCTTCTATAGCAGATATTTTAGGCTATTTCTCTGCACCAAAAGAGCTTCGCTCACCAGCTCATCTTTTCAAAGGGATTGTTAATCTTCTCTTAGCTCTTTACCTCGTTGCCTATGGCTTTGTGACGCTGCCAGTTGTCATTCCAACTATTTTAGGAATTTGGTTAATTGTAGAAGCCATTATAGTTTTCTTTAAAGGCAATCGTCTGGGATTGATTTTCCCTATTATTGGCAACCATATCATGTGGATAGCGTTGCTTGCATTTTTACTAGGTCTAGTGATTTTGTTCAATCCAGTAGCTACAAGTGTCTTTGTCGTTTATGTCGTTGCCTTTGCATTTTTAATTGTTGGTTTCACCTATATCCTTGATGCCTTTCGTAAATAATCTAGCTGCCATTTTGGGCATATTAAAATAGCTGGGAAGTTACATTCTCAGCTTTTTCTGTTGCCTCCTTAGCTCAGTTGGTAGAGCAGTAGACTCTTAAGCTATGGGGCGCAGGTTCGAGCCCTGCAGGGGGCACATCTAAATCAACAGAAATAAGCCTTGAAACCAAGGCTTTTTTTAACGTCTAATAGCTTTTTGTAGAAAAGTATTTAAAAATAAAAGAGAAGAGAATCTCTCACTCTCTTCTCAGTATATCTTATTAAATTTAGTTTTTCTTAATCTAGCTGATTTTCCTTTGCAACGACAAATTCCTTAACCAATCGATAGATAACAGCAAATATCGGTGTAAAGAATATCATCCCAAGTAAGCCAAAGAGATTGCCTCCAATACTAGCAGCCGCAAGCGTGAAAATAGCTGGCAAACCAATAGACTGACCTACAACTCTAGGATAAATAAGGTTTCCTTCAATCAGCTGTATAACTTGATATAGAAGAAGAGAAAGTAAGGCTTGAGTAGGACTCACTGTGAAGATAAAAATCGCTCCCACAACACAAGCAATCATAGGCCCTACATAAGGAATGAACGATAGCACTCCTGCAAAGATACCTGTCATTACTCCATAGGGTATCCCAAACACGCTGTAACCAACCGCTATCATAACTCCTATGATAACTGCTTCAATCAGCTGACTCATCAAAAATTGGTCATAAGTCTCTAGTGCTACTTGTCCAATGTAAGTCAACTTTATCACCACCTTCTCTGGAAGAAAAACTTTTAGAAGTCGACTCGTCATCGCTGCCAAATGTTCCTTACTGGATAAAAATAAAAAGGTGAAGACTATAATCAAAAAGGCATTCATCAAACTTGAAAAAATATTGCCGATATTACTAGTCAGACCTGATAAAAAACCTATCAAAGCTTGGCTAATAGAACTAGATTGTCCCTGTATGCCTGATACGATAGTTGACAACATGTCTTTGGTTACAAATTCCGAGCTGCCTAGCAATTTCCCAAGTTGAGTAAGGACTGTTGAAAGGACTGTTCCCAGCTGACTAATAGTCTGGGCTAGGGTTGGCAGCACCAAAACCAAAAGAGCAATCACGATTAAGATAAGAGCTAGGAAAACAAGTACCATGGCAATCGGACGACGCAACTCTGCCTTTACCTTCAATTTAACTAAGTACTGTTCAATTTTTTTCATAGGAACATTAAGCACAAAAGCAATAACAGCACCATAAATCAAGGTTGATATTACATCAAAGAGAGAGATTGCTCCTGATATAAAGCTCGATGCATTCAGAATTACAAGAGCAACCAGCCCTATAAAAAGTATTAACGGGGTGTATTTTTTTACTAAGTTCATAAATTCTCCTTAATAAACATGTTTAGATACGACTATACTATTTGGTTTTTCAAACTCTCGATTAAGGTAGGCTTGGTAAGTTCCTGGAGCGATAAATCCTTTGGGTGAGAGGATATCGGTGCCAGCCTGACCGACTATGGTATCAGCCAAGAGCACACAGTTTGTAGATAAGACAAAGTAGGATTTAAACTTAGATTTGATAAATTTATAAAGTTCCCCATCTGTCTCATGTCTGATTTTATAAGCGTAGGTGTAGTCTTCCTTACCATCACCTGTCATGATTTTATCTGCACTTGGCTCCCATGGAATCGTCAGTTGTTTCAATTCAGCCAACTTTTTCTGAACTGCTTTTTCCATTTCAGGCGTCAAATCTATCCCATAACCAAAAAGCGTTTTTTGACTCTCACGTTTACATAGGTCAATGTACTTGTCACGATCACAGAAATATAAGACACCATCTCCTACCATGCCAAATAAGGTCTCAGAAGACGGATCATAGTTGCCATAAGAAATAACACGGCCTTGATAGCAGATATCCACATGACCAATTGCCGAAAACAGAGAGGTCTCAGCTGTATGAACAAAAATTTCAAGCTCCGCTGTCTTACCAGACTTCACCATTCCAAGATGGATATCCTCTCTCTCATCAGCATTTTCCTGCATGAATTTGTTGATTTTTGCTAAAGTTCTTGCAGGGATGAGAGCGGCTAGGACAATAGGTAAGCTCATTCTTACACGACGTTTGAGATGGTTTTTCCCAATTTCCTCCTCAAACAAGAAACCATCACGGATATTGGACAGACCATAAAGGAAAAAATAAGCCCCTAATACAAAGAGTTGAAAGACAGAATTTCCTGTAGAGGACAAAAGACTAGTCCCACCAAGAAAAACTAGTACGAGTCCATCTAGTAAGAGACGAAAACGAGGTCGAATTTTGTTTTTGCGGTAGAGAACATAGGTGACAAGGTTAATACTAGCATGAAAAATCTGATAAACTCCAATCACAAGAGCCAAAATATAAATCGGCACATCCGTCGCAAGATTGGAGCCAAGCAAATATCCCAGCACTAACAATTTAACCAGTGCAACTCCCAAGGTGTCCGTTGACTGACTTTTTTTGAAAATACGTAATACTAAATCTAAGACCGTTGCTATCCAAGCTAAAAACAGAACCAGTCGAATAACCTTTACTGGCAACCAAGTCCCCGTGACCATCAAGATGAGACCTAGCAGAACAAACAAGAACCCCTGAGCAAGTAATTTCTTACCTGTCAGACCTAAAGATAGAATTTTCGCCATATAAAAACCTTTCAACAATAAAAATTAAACACTCCGATTAAACTGACTAGTAAATAGCCAACACTACAAACAGCCTGTGCCAGCAACATATGGTGACTAGAAATGACTGTAGTAATGTCACCATCTTGTCTTATGCACTTCTAAAATTTGTTATATTGATTAGAAACCAGAGCTTATAAAAACTAGCTAAACTCGAGAGATAGACACAATTGCGACGAAAAAATGTATAACCAATTCAACTTGTTAAGGTAAGAAAGCATTATTTCCAATCTATTAATTATTCATCTATTACCTATTATGACACAATATTCCCTATAGTTCAACTTTTTACTTGTTTTTATATTACACGGACTAAAAAGTTTTCAACAGTTGATTGCATTTGTTTTAATAAGTTTTAACCTTTCTTGGTTAGATAAAAAAAGAACCATACAGTTTAGAATCTGTATGGTTTTTGCCCCACTTTTGTCCCATTTTTAAATCATGACATTGAAAATACCTAAAATCACTTATATTTCAATATTTTTAATTGCTCTCAATATGAAAGTCCTTTCCAAATCCCTGTAGGGGGCATCTAAATCAACAGGAAAAAGCCTTGGAATCAAGGCTTTTTTGTGTAGTCTTAGCACTAAAAAACGATAGAAAAAGCGGCCCTTCTGTACTGACCCCAAAAGTTGGACAGAAAAAACCTAACTTTTGTGGCGCAGTTCATTAGCGCCACATAAAGTTATTTAAGAATCTCTTTTTCTTTTATTGCTATTTTCTGTTATAATAAATCGGACTTATAGAATAGAAAGGACTTAAGATGACAACTCTTATTAAACATAAACGTGTAAATTATTCAGAACTTTTTTATGACCTAGTTTTTGTTTTTGCAATTTCAAAAGTAACTACTTTAATTGACCATCTTCATAACGGTATTTTGACTTGGAATTCTTTCCTTGATTTTTTCATGGCTGTCTTGCTTCTCATCAATGCCTGGATGATTCAAACCGTTTATACCAATCGCTATGGAAAGAACTCTTTATTTAACATGCTAATCATGTTTATCAATATGGGACTTTTACTCTTTATATCCAATATGATTAAAGATGATTGGCAACAATATTTTCATTATGTCTGTTGGGCTATTGGTTCATTAACCCTTACCTTATTTTTTCAATATTTGGTTGAATTTTTTAGAAAATCAACCGATGATGCTAATCGGGAAAGTATCAAAGGTTTTCTATGGATAACAGGTCTAGGAAGTTTAGGATTCTATCTAGCAGCTCTTCTTCCTATTTACCTTAGAGTCTATATCTTATTTGCTAGTATTCTGCTAACATTTATTATGCCAAGTATCTTGCTTAATAAAGATAAGCATTACCAGGTAAATCTCCCCCATTTAATCGAGCGCATCTCCCTTCTTGTCATTATTATGTTTGGAGAGATGATTACGGAGCTAGCTAACTTCTTTACAATCGAGAATTTCTCGATTTATTCGGTTCTTTATTTCATTATTATGATTTCTCTGTTCTTGTTTTATTTTGGTCAATTCGACCATGCTATTGATGAAAAATCTAATCAAAAGGGACTATTTCTAATTTACAGTCACTATCCTATTTTCATTGGACTTCTTATGATGACCGTTTCGATGAGTTTTCTTCTGAATCCTGAAGCTAATCGTCTCTTTGCAACCAGCTTCTCTTATATCGGATTTGGCCTCTTTCAAGCTGCTGTCCTAGTAAATGGGCCCCATAACAAACACTATCTTCGCTATTCGAAAAGTTACTACTGTGTCCAAGCGACACTCTATCTGGCTGCCTTGATTCTCTCTTTAATCTTTGCTTCTAATCCTATAATAGTAGTGAGTATAACAACCATTTTAGCTCTAGCTATAGCCATTCATTTTATTTATTTTTATATGACACAGAATAAAAAATATTCCAAATCTAACTGGGGGCTCTTTTAATGAGTTTATAACATAAAAAAGCTTTGGGAACCAAGGCTTTTTTGATTTCTATCTAAACTTTTTCATAAGGTATTTTCGTGCAGGTGCTTCAACTATTTGAACGATTTCAAATCCTTCTTTTTGATAAAGGTGCTGAGCTGCTTGATTTGCCTCGAAGACATTTAGAGAAATACTATCTATGTCTCCATTTTCAAAGACCAAACTAACAAATTTCCTTAAAGCCTGCCTACCTAAGCCTTGTCCCTGTTTCTGGGGATTGATAAAAAATCTTCCAATATGAAGATTGCTGTCTTCTTGCCTGATTTTCTGGATAAGCCCCACAAACTCGTATCCATCAAAGATTGAAAAGAATCCTTCCAAATCTTGCAAAACTTGAATTGTCAAGGGAAAAGGAATCATTGGTCCCATCCATTGTTCTTGAAAGGATTTGCCTAGGGAGTTGGACCATTTGCATACGAGCTGAGCGTTTTCTGTGCTCACCTTTTCTTCAAAACGAACTATCATCTTTGCCTCACCATCTTATCTATGTTTCTCCATTATACTACTTCTCCTATTTTTTACGAATAGATAAGTATGATTGATATTTATTTTTTTCTTGTCGGGAGCATTCTCGCTTCCTTTCTTGGTTTGGTCATTGACCGCTTTCCAGAGCAATCTATTATCCAACCTGCTAGTCACTGCGATTCCTGTCAGACTCGCTTGCGTCCCTTAGATTTGATTCCTATTCTCTCGCAGGTGCTCAATCGCTTTCGCTGTCGCTACTGCAAGGCTCCTTATCCTATTTGGTATGCCCTCTTTGAACTAGGTTTAGGACTCCTCTTTCTGGCTTGGTCATGGGGCTGGCTTTCCTTGGTACAAGTCGTCCTCATAACTGCCGGTTTGACCTTGGGTATCTACGACTTTCGCCATCAGGAATATCCCCTACTGGTCTGGATGACTTTCCACCTAATCCTCATGGCTTCCTCTGGCTGGAATCTAGTCATGGTCTTCTTCCTTGCTCTTGGAATTGTGGCTCATTTTATCGATATCCGCATGGGTGCAGGGGATTTTCTCTTTTTAGCTTCTTGTGCTATCGTCTTTAGCGCAACCGAATTACTCATCTTGATTCAGTTTGCTTCTGCGACGGGCATCCTGGCCTTTCTACTGCAAAAGAAAAAGGAAAGACTTCCTTTCGTGCCTTTCCTCTTACTCGCTGCCTGTGTAATTATTTTTGGTAAGCTACTGCTTGTTTGATAAAGTCCTCAATCGGCTCTCCTTGGTGGAGAGCTTTTACGATTTTTGAACCGACGATAACGCCATCTGACACCGCATTGAATCGTTCAACATCGGCTTGACTAGATACACCAAAACCTGTCAAGACGGGGATGTCGGCCACTTGATGAAGTTGTGCCAAGTGCTTATCCAAGTCTGCACGGTAATTGCCAGATTTCCCTGTCACCCCATTGATGGCAACCGCATAGACAAATCCTTCTGCCCCATCAATCAACTCTTTCTGGCGCTCAATTCCTGTCGTCAAACTAACTAGAGGAATCAAGGCGATGTCTGTGTCTGACAAAAATGGTTCTACAAAGTTGGCATGCTCATGAGGAAGGTCTGGGATAATCAAGCCCTTAACCGCTGTATCTGCCAAATCTTTGACAAAGTTCTCCACACCGTACTGAAAGAGGGGGTTGAAGTAGGTCATGATGACCAGTGGTACTTCAGTCTGAATGGCTTTCAAGATTTCAACCAAAGCCTGGGTAGAAGTTCCGTGGGCCAGACTGCGCAAGCCAGCTTCTTCGATAACAGGTCCATCTGCGACAGGATCTGAAAAGGGAACTCCCACTTCAATGGCAGAAACACCCAAGTCTTCTAAAAAGCGAATTGTTTCAGCAAGACCGTCCAAACCTTTCTCATGGTCTCCAGCCATGATATAGGGAACAAAAATTCCTTTTCCAGCTGCTTTTATAGCCTTTAATTTTTCTGTTAGTGTCTTAGACATGAGTTTCTCCCTTCTTTGCTGCATCTGCTTCCAAGCGGTCTTTGACTTGAACCACATCCTTGTCCCCACGACCTGATAGGCAGACAATCATAGACTTTTCTGGTCCGAGTTCTTTGGCCAATTTCACCGCAAAGGCGATAGCATGGCTTGATTCCAAGGCTGGGATAATTCCTTCCACGCGAGACAAGAGCTGGAATCCTTCCAAAGCTTCTTCGTCTGTCACAGGAACATAGCTGGCACGTTTGATATCGTGGTAGTGAGAATGTTCTGGACCGATACCAGGATAGTCCAAACCTGCTGAGATAGAGAAGGCTTCAAGAATTTGACCATGGGCATCTTGGAGCACATCCATGAGGGAACCGTGAAGGACACCCGGACGACCCTTGGTCAAGGTAGCTGCGTGGTGCTCCGTATCTACACCAAGTCCAGCTGCTTCAGCCCCATACATAGCTACAGACTCATCTTCTACAAATGGATGGAAGAGCCCGATAGCATTAGAACCACCACCAACACAGGCTACTAGGGCATCTGGCAGATCTTGACCTGTCAAGTCACGGTACTGTTGTTTAGCTTCTCGACCGATGACACTTTGGAAGTCACGAACGATTTCTGGGAATGGATGAGGCCCCAAGGCAGAACCAAGGATATAGTGGGTATCATCGATATTAGCTACCCATGAACGAAGGGCTGCATTGACCGCATCCTTGAGCACGCGCGAACCGTCTGTCACTGCCTCAACCTTGGCTCCCAAAAGCTCCATACGGAACACATTGAGGGCTTGGCGTTTGACATCTTCCTCACCCATGTAGATAGTACATTCCATGTTAAAGAGGGCTGCAGCAGTTGCAGTTGCCACACCGTGCTGACCAGCACCCGTCTCAGCGATAATTTTCTTTTTACCCATGCGTTTAGCCAGAAGAACTTGTCCCAAGGCATTGTTAATCTTGTGAGCCCCTGTATGGTTGAGATCTTCACGTTTGAGATAAATCTTAGCTCCACCAATATGCTGGGTCAAGTTTTTTGCGTAGTAAAGGGGAGTTTCACGTCCTACATACTGGCGCAAAAGTTGGTTTAATTCCTCTTGGAAACTTGGGTCTGCCTGACTTTCACGATAAGCCTTCTCCAACTCCAAAACTGCTGTCATCAATGTTTCTGGGACGAAACGTCCACCGAATTTTCCGTAAAATCCATCTTTATTTGGTTCTTGATATGCCATTCTTTACCCTCTCTATAAATCTTCTAATCTTTTCCTGATCTTTTTTTCCATCTGTCTCCACTCCGCTTGATACATCAACTGCATAGGGAGTAAAGTGTTGAATTGCTTTTACTACATTGTCTTCATTAAGCCCACCTGCGATAAAGAAGGGCTGAGTTAATCCTGTCGTATCCAGTTGACCCCAATCAAAGGGTTGGCCACTTCCTGCCACAGGGGCATCAAAGAGTAGATAGTCTGCCTGAGAATTGGGTACATGACCCTCTCCATCCACCTGCACAGCCTGAATCCTGGCACAAGGCAAATTCTCAAACAAATCATCTGCCACCTGACCGTGAACTTGAACCAAGTCCAAGCCAACTTTGTCAATGACTTCTAGCAGTTGAGCCCGACTTGGTGAAACAAATACACCAACCTTTTTGACATCTGCAGGAATAAGCGTTGCCAGCTCAACAGCCTGATCCAAGGTCACCTGTCTTTTACTAGGTGCAAAGACAAAACCGATGTAGTCTGCTCCTGCTGATACGGCTGTTGCCACCGCTTCTTTGGTAGATAGTCCGCAAATTTTAACCTTTGTCAATCTGCAACTCCTTGATTCTCTGGGCTACATCTTCTGCCTGCATGAGAGCTGTCCCTACTAAAATTCCGTTAAAGTATGGTGCTACTCGTTCCGCATCCTGCCCTGTGAAAATAGCAGATTCAGAAATGTATAAGCAATTATCTTTGAAATGTTTAGCCAAGTTTACACTGGTCTGCAAGTCAACTTCAAAGGTGGTCAAATTACGGTTATTGACCCCAATAATCTCCGCACCAAGCCTGTGGGCCACTTCTAGTTCAGATAGATTGTGAGTCTCCACTAAAACTTCCAGACCAAGCTCTGTCGCATAGTCATAAAGTTCCTTGAGGCGTTCTTCGGACAAGGCTGCCACAATGAGCAAGATGACTGTCGCACCTGCATTGCGAGCACGGATGATTTGCTTTTCATCGATAATAAAATCCTTGTTAAGCGTCGGAATGTTTACCTGACTGGAAATCTCCCGTAGATAATCCAAATGCCCTTTAAAGAAAACTTCATCTGTCAGAACAGAAATCATCACTGCGCCATTCGCTTCATAAGTCTGGGCCTGTTGCACAATATCCACATCTAGATTGATATCTCCCAGACTAGGGCTAGCCTTCTTGACTTCAGCGATTACCTGTAACCGGTCTTGGTGTTGTTTTAGATAGTCAGCCAAGCGATAGGTCTGGCGCAAGGGCTGGATTTCCTCCAGCTCCATCTGCTCAACCTCACGCGCCTTCTGCTCCAAGATTCGTGCTAAAAATTCTTGACTCATTTTTGGTACTCCTGTAACAGTCTGAGTTTTTCAAGGGCCTTGCCACTAGCAATCACTTGACGAGCCAAGGCAACTCCGTCCTTGATATTATCTACCTTACCATTAGCATAGAAACCAAGACCAGCATTTAAAACTGTCGTTTCCAAGAATGGACTTGGTTCGTTTTTAAGAACGCTGAGCAAAATTTCTGCATTTTCCTGAGCATTACCACCACGGATATCTTCGATAGCGTAGCGCTCCATCCCCAAATCCTCTGGAGTAAAGCTTGACAAGGTGATTTCACCATTTTCAAGGAGAGCAATCTTGGTTGTTCCATTCAAACCAGCTTCATCCAATCCTTCTGGCCCAGCAACCACGATGGCACGTTTGCGACCCATATTTTTCAAAACCTGAGCTGTACTTTCTAGAAGTTCTGGACGGCTAATTCCAAGAAGCTGTGTTTCCAAAGCCATTGGATGAATCAGTGGACCAGTCAAGTTCATAATCGTTGGAATTCCCAATTCCAAACGAGCTGGCATGATGTATTTCATTGCTGGGTGCATATTTTTAGCAAAGAGAAAGACGATGCCAGTTTTATCAAAAACCTTACCTAGTTCAGCTGGTTTGAGGTCTAGGTTGATACCCAAGGCTTCGAGGACATCTGCAGAACCAGATTTAGAAGAAATCGAGCGGTTACCGTGTTTGGCCATGTGAACACCGCCACCAGCCAAGACAAAGGCTGCAGTTGTAGAGATGTTAAAGCTGAAGGACTTATCCCCACCTGTACCGCAGTTGTCCATGGCATCATGGATTTCAGTTGGAATATGTTGGGCATGTCCTCTCATGACTTGAGCAATGGCTGTGCGCTCTTCAGGTGTTTCCCCCTTCATCTTAAGAGCCAAGAGGAGAGAAGCAATCTGAGCTTCGGTTACACGTCCAGTAACGATACGCTCAATAACATCCGTCATTTCCACACCTGATAAATTTTCAAATTTTGCTAATTTTTCAATAATCTCTTTCATCCTAGTTTCCTCACTTTACAACATTCTCGATAAAATTCCGAATAGAAGACAAGCCATCTGGCGTTCCGATACTTTCTGGATGGTACTGGAATCCAAAAATTGGAAGGGATTTGTGTTGAATTCCCATAATAGCCTGGTCATCAGTCGAACGAGCTGTCACTTCAAAGTCTTCTGGCATTTCTTCAATCAAAATACTGTGGTAACGCATGACCGCACGGCCATCCTCGATTCCTTGATACAAAACAGATGGTGCTTCAAAGCTGATATTGCTCTGTTTCCCATGCATGACTTTCGGAGCCAAACCTAGCTTACCACCGAAGACTTCTGCGATAGCTTGGTGGCCCAAACAAATTCCTAGAATCGGTTTCTTGCCGGCAAAATCACGAATCATGTCTTCCATCTTTCCAGCATCAACTGGCCAACCAGGACCCGGAGAAAAGACCAGACCATCTGCTTTTTCAGCTTCTTCATACAGCTTGGGATCATCATTTCTCAAGACCTGCACTTCTGCAAAATTCCCAATGTATTGCGCCAAGTTATAGGTAAAAGAATCATAGTTGTCAATCAATAAAATCATGGTCTTAGTTCTCCAATTCTAGTCATAGATTTAGCCTTGTTAATGGTTTCTTGGTATTCGTTTTGGGCGATAGAGTCGTAGACAATCCCTGCCCCAGCCTGCACATAGGCTGTTTGATTTTTGAGAATCATAGTTCGGATGGCAATAGCGAAATCCATATCACTCGTCGCTGACAAGTAGCCAATTGCTCCTGCGTATACGCCTCGTTTTTCCGTTTCTAGTTCATAGATGCGTCTCATGGCCCGAATCTTTGGTGCTCCTGAAACTGTTCCAGCTGGAAGTGTTGATTTTAAAGCATCCATAGCAGTGAGTTCTGGAAGCAAACGCCCTTTCACCACACTGGTCAAATGCATGACATAGCGGAAGAGCTCCACTTCCATATACTTGGTGACTTGGACACTTGCTGTTTCAGAGATGCGGCCGATATCATTGCGTCCCAAGTCTACCAACATCCGATGTTCTGCTGTTTCCTTCTCATCAGACAAGAGGTCTGTCGCCAAAGCCTTGTCCTCTTCATCCGTAGCCCCTCTTGGTCTCGTTCCCGCAATCGGATTGGTTGTCACGATGCCATTTTTGACAGAAACCAAACTTTCAGGACTGGCACCGATGATTTGATAATCCCCAAAATCATAAAAATAAAGGTAATTGGATGGATTGGTCACACGAAGATTTCTGTAAAAGTCAAATGGATTTCCAGTAACTTCTGCTGAGAAGCGTTGACTGAGTACACATTGGAACATATCCCCGTTACGAATCAAGTCACGAGCGGTTTCCACCATTTCCTCAAACTTCTGAGGAGCAATATGGGGTTTGAAGTCTAGCGGAGATAAATCCAAGTCTTCAAATTCATTTGGAGCAGGAATGCGTAATTCCTCAAGCACTTGGTTCAAGGCTTCTTCCAAGTCTTCTTGGCTACGCTCACTATAAAGAGCATCCTCGATGACATGGATTTTTTCCTTCTTGTGGTCAAAGACCATGTAACTCTCATAGACGAAGAAATGCATGTCTGGCGTTCCAATCGTATCTTGAGGGATTTGACCAATTTCTTCATAAAGCGAAATCATATCGTAACCAACAAAACCAATTGCCCCACCACCAAAAGGTAGATCTGAATGGTGCTGTCTCTTATGAGTCACTTCATAAAGAAAATCCAAGGGATCACGATCAATCACTTGACCATTTTGATAAAGGACTCCATTTTCAAACTTAATCTCAAAAACAGGATTATAGGCTAGGATAGAAAAACGAGCTGTTTCCTTGTCTCTCGGAATACTCTCTAAGATAACCTTGTGTTGCCCCTTTAGGCGCATATAAGCCAAGATTGGTGATAAGACATCTCCATGAATGATTCGTTCCATTGTAATTTCCCTTCAGTTCCTTATTTTTAATTTTTATCTTTTTCTATTTCCCTTAAATAGTGCGGACGGGAGGTAAAATTATCCAGTGGATGATTTTAGAAAACCATGAAATGAAAGACCTAATTTTTGAGTTCCTCGCTCATTCATTTCTAGGCTCAGGCTAAAATAGTTCCCCGAACTATTTTACTCTCAAAAATTCCGTTCTAGAGAAGCATCTTTGCTTCTCTAGAATACCACTATGGCGAGAAATAGCGGTTTAATGCTCACTTCGTTCGCAAATATTTTATAGAAATTTATCTAGTGATGAAGCATAATTTAAAACTAATAGCCATATCTACGATAAATATATAAAAATCCCCACGCAAAATAACTTGCGTGAGGACGAAATTCGCGGTGCCACCTCAATTATAGGATTTCTCCTATCTCTCATTCCTGTCTCAGAACCTTCCTGTAACAGGCTGTGCGATAAAGGGCACTCCCTTGAGAATTATGTTTTCTTCTCTCGTTTCAGATGGACCCAACCTTACAGCATTCTCTGCTTGTTTCCAGCAACCACAAGCTCTCTGTGAGAGAAAAGACTGTAATTTTTCCATCTATTATTTTTTAGCTTCTAGGTAGTCTGCAATCGCAGCTACGTCCTTGTCTCCACGACCAGAGACATTGATGATGATAATGTCATCTTTACTTAGTTTCGGTGCACGTTTAACCGCTTCTGCGATAGCGTGCGAACTTTCAATCGCTGGGATAATTCCTTCTGTCTTGCTGAGAAGGAGGAGAGCCTGAACAGCTTCTTCATCCGTCGCTGCAACATATTCCACGCGACCTGAATCTTTGAAGTAGGCGTGTTCTGGGCCAACCCCTGGATAGTCCAATCCAGCTGAGATAGAGTAAACTGGAGCTAGCTCTCCATCTTCCTTAAAGACTGCATAAGTCTTCATGCCATCGACAATTCCGATACTACCTTTTGTCATAGTAGCTGCGTGCTTGTCTGTGTCAAGTCCATGACCAGCAGCTTCGACCCCAACCAATTTAACTTCTTCATCAGCCACATACTGAGAAAAAGCACCGATGGCATTAGAACCACCACCTACACAGGCAATAACGTAGTCTGGTAAACGACCTTCTTTTTCTAAGATTTGACGGCGAGATTCTTCACTGATGACCTTTTGGAACTCATGAACAATGGTTGGATATGGGTGAGGTCCCACAGCAGATCCCAGAACATAAAAGGCTTCAAGGTCATTCATCCATGCTCCAAAGGCTGCATCAACAGCATCTTTGAGGGTACGAGTCCCTGTTTCAACTGCGTGAACAGTTGCTCCCATCATCTCCATGCGGAAAACATTGAGACGTTGACGTTCCACATCCTCTGCTCCCATGTAGACATCACAGGCCATCCCAAACTTGGCTGCGGCCGCTGCTGTCGCAACACCGTGCTGACCAGCTCCTGTTTCTGCGATTACTCGTTTTTTGCCCATGCGTTTAGCCAAAAGGATTTGTCCTAAAACGTTGTTGAGCTTGTGAGAACCAAGGTGGTTAAGGTCTTCACGTTTGAGATAAATCTTAGCTCCACCTAGGTGCTCTGTCAAACTTTCTGCAAAATAGAGCGGTGTTTCGCGACCTGAATAGTCCTTCAAATAATGACGAAATTCTGCCAAAAACTCTGGATCATCTTTGTACTTTTCAAATGTCACTTCCAACTCATCCAACAAAGCCTGAATCGGCTCCGGTACGAAACTACCACCAAATTGTCCAAAATAACCTTTAGTTGTCATAAAATTTTCCTCTTTCAGTATTGATTTCAATATATGAAAAAAGCCCACACACAGAATATACTTCCATGTGAGGGCGTTGGTAACGCGGTGCCACCTCAATTATAAAGGGACTATTCCCCTTTACATCTCTGTCTTGTCTAACAACAAGTTGCACTGTAAGGTGTGCGCACCGAATTTTCATTGTTTCAAATTCATTTTTAAAATCAGCCCACTTTCACTACTTCTAACCACCTGTTCACAATCACCACAGGCTCCCTGAAGATCAAAAATAGTTACTTTTCTGATTTGTTGAACTTATTTTAATACTTTGTTTTTTCTTTGTCAAGACTTTTTTACAATTTTTTTGATGAAGTTAGCACTTTTTCAGAAACTGTTTTGAAAGTCTCAATGATATAGTCCACTTCTTCATCGCTTAATTTAGTGTGAAGAGGGAGCGTAATTTCATTCTCAAAGAAGGCATAGGCCTTAGGATAATTCGCCATGTCAAAGCCAAGATTCTTATAGGCTGTCAAGAGCGGAAGTGGTTTGTAGTGGACGTTACTTGCAATTCCCGCTTTAGCTAATTCTTGGATGATGAAGTTGCGTTCTTCTAAGCTTGCTCCTTCTACATGGGTGATGTAGAGGTGGCGTGAAGATTCGACACTATCAGTCTTGTGTGCCAATGGATGGATACGAGAACCTGCAAAACCACGATCATAACGGTCCACGATTTCCTTACGACGGTCAAGCAAGCTAGGGTAACGGTCCAATTGTACCAAACCAAGTGACGCCATGATATCGGTCATGTTGCACTTGTAGGCTGGTGTGACGATATCGTATTCCCATGAACCCAGTTGCATCTTAGCAAGAGCATCCTTAGTTTGCCCGTGAAGGGAAAGGATTTGGAATTCTTTGTACATCTCTTCGTCGTCAATCGCTGGATTGGCTTTCCAAGTGGCACTTCCACCCTCTGCAGTTGTAAAATTCTTAACGGCATGGAATGAGAAGGAGGTAAAGTCAGCGATAGAACCAGCTGGTTGTCCTTTATAAGTAGATCCCAAAGCATGGGCACTATCAGAAACAATCACGATACGGTTAAAGGCTTTTTGCCACTTGCTTGAAGCGGTAAAGAGATCACGTTTCTTCTCCACAACTTGGAACAAACGGTCATAATCGCAAACAATCCCTGCAAGCTCTACTGGGATGATCACCTTAGTTTTCTCAGTGATAGCTTGCTCCAGCAGGTCATAATCCATCTCAAAAGTATCTGCTTGAATATCCACCATGACAGGGGTCGCTCCTACGTGAGTGATGACACTACATGAAGCTGTATAAGTCATAGCTGGAACGATGACTTCATCTCCAGGACCCACTTCCAAAACACGCAAAATCAACTCAAGCGCGGCAGTTGCAGAGTTAAGACAGACAGTCTTAGGCGTCTTTGTGTATTGAGACAAGCGACGCTCCAGTTCTTTTGTTTTAGGACCTGTTGTGATCCAACCAGAACGCAGGGTATCCGCTACTTCAGCAATTTCTGCTTCCGTGATATCGGGTGGTGAAAATGGAATATTGTAATTTGGCATTGATTTGCTCCTTTTATCTGTACTCATTTTCTCATGACTACTTTATTTTAGCACTTCAAACACGGTTTGAAACATGATTTTGATGTCTCCAAGGAAACTAAACTCTCGGAGATAGGCGAGGTTATAGCGCATCTTTTCAGGGAGGACGTGTTCGACATAGGCTTGGTCAACTGACAGGCCTTTTTCGGTCATTTGACTGATAATAGTGTCCTCATCCTTGTAGTTGATGCTGGCTGGAGAGGTAATCCCTGCTGGTAAAAGTAAGGTCGCCATCATTTCAGGGCTATACTGCTCTGTGTAGCGTGGCACTTCAGGTCGTGTACCGACAAAGGACATTTCGCCTTTAAGGACATTCACCAGCTGAGGCAGTTCGTCCAAACGGACACGGCGGATAAAATTGCCAACCTTGGTAATGCGACTATCGTTAGCAGAAGTCACCAAACTTCCTTTTTTGTCTGCATCCGTCACCATGGTACGGAACTTCCAAATCTTGAAAGGTCGATTGTACTGGGTCACACGCTCTTGCTTATAAATCACTGGCCCCTTGCTATCCAACTTGATCCAAATACTCAAGATGAGAAAGACTGGTGAGGTCAAAATTAGTAAGACCAAAGCCAGAACCCAGTCCAAGCAACGCTTGAAAATCAGCGAACCCTTCCTTTTAGAGACAAGCTGGTAGTAAGACTCAACCTCGCTTGATTTCATTTCCACGGGCAAGTCTTCCCATTTCAGCATGCTGTTTCTCCTTTGTTTTTATTATACTATTTGTCAACATTTTTCATTATACCACAAAATGGAAAAGGCGGTGAAAGAAATCTGTAATTTGAAGGATTTCCTTCTTACACTCAATGAAAATCAAAGTACAGCTTTTAGGTTGCAGATAAAGCTGACCTGGTTTGAATAGATTTTCAAAGAGTATTAGGTCATGGCCCCTGCCTGCAAGCTATACATCTTGTGGTAAGTTCCTCCAAGATCCAAGAGTTCCTCATGGGTTCCACTCTCAATAATGCGCCCCTTGTCCAAAACATAAATGCAGTTGGCGTCTTGGATGGTAGAAAGGCGGTGGGCGATGGCAATAGTTGTCCGCCCCTGTCTCATCTTCGCCAGAGAAGCTTGAACCAGACTTTCTGTTTCAGAGTCAATATTGGCTGTCGCTTCATCCAAAATCAGGATTTTAGGCTGACTGGCGACTGTTCTAGCAAAGGCAAGAAGCTGACGCTGACCAGTTGAAAAACTCGAACCACGCTCGGAAACAGGGGAATCATAACCCTGAGGAAGTTCTTGAATAAAGGAATCTGCATCCACGAAGGCAGCTGCAGCCTGGACCTGCTCATCACTGATTTCTTGGTACATGGCGATATTGGACTTAATGGTCCCATGATAGAGGAAGGGTTCCTGCAAGACCAGACCGATGTTTTTTCTCAACTCTTCCTGACTGTAGTCCCTAATATCCACATCATCCAAGAGAACTCGGCCTGACTGGAATTCATAAAAGCGCATGAGGACATTGATAATAGACGATTTCCCTGAACCTGTATGACCTACAAAGGCAATGGTTTCACCCTTGTTAACGGAGAAGGAAATATCATCCAGAATCGGGTGCTTTCCATCATAAGAGAAACATACGTGTTCAAAACGGATATTGCCTTCTTTGACTTTAGTCTGCCCATCTTCTTGAAGGGGCTCATAGGTCCTCTCGTCGATCAGAGCAAAGACACGGCCTGCAGAAACCATAGACGTTTGCAGGGTTGAAAAGTTTTGCGTCACCTCAATCAAAGGGTCAAAGAGACGATTGATATACTGGATAAAGGCATACATGGTTCCAGCTGTTATTCCGATAGAAAGACCACGGTAGCCAAAATAGGCCATCAAGACAGCATAACCTAAGAGTTTCAGCAAACTCATGGCAGGACGCAAAAAGAGGGCATCCAAGGCTACAGAACGGTTGGCATAGACCAAGTGTTCTTGGTTGATTTCATCAAATTCTGCTTGCAGGCGCTTCTCTTGATTAAAGGCCTGGATAATCCTGATTCCTTCGATATTTTCAGCAAGCTTGCTATTGATATCAGACAAGAGACTTCTGGTTTTTTCAATGATTTTCACTGATTTTTTCCGATAGAGATTGACCAAAAGGAAAATCAAGGGGAGAAAGAGCAATACTAATGCTGTCAAACGAAAATCCAACACCAACATGGTATAAAGGGTTGTCAGAAAAATAAAAACTGCTGAGATAAAGCTGGACAAAATCCCTGAAAACATATCGCTGATGGTCTCGGTATCATTTGTCAAACGAGAGACGATAGAGCCTGCTGGCGTCTTGTCAAAATAGGACATGCCCAGTTTTTCCATATTGGCAAAGGCATCCCGACGAATATCTCTAACAATACTGTAGGACACCCGTGCAAAGAGAAGATTACCGACATACTGAACCATAGTTTGTAGGATATAAAGGCCATAGTAGACCAGCAAAACGGCCACAGCGAGTTGATTGAGATTGCTGAGATACTGGTCGATAAAGTGGGAAGCCACAAGGGGAATGACGCTTTTAATGACCGTAGTCGCTAGGAGAAAACTGAGTGCCAAAAAGGTCAGGAGTCCATAGGGCTTGAGATAGGACATCAAGCGCTTCAATACAGCCCATTGTTCTTGTTTATTCTGCATCTTCTTCTCCTTTCATTTCCAACTGCTGAGACTGGTAGGTCTGGGCATACCAGCCATCCATGGCTAGCAGGTCTTCATGCGGACCCCGTTCGATAATTTGACCATTTTGCAGAACTAAAATCAAATCTGCATGGACAACAGCACTGAGGCGATGGGCCGTGATGATGGTTGTCTTGTCCTTTCGCGTTTCCTTTAGATTGTCAATAATGGCATACTCTGTCTTGGCATCCACGGCCGACAAGGAATCATCTAAAATCAAGATATCAGGGTCTAAAATCATGGCCCGACTCATGGCCAGACGTTGCTTTTGACCACCTGAGAGACTGACTCCCTTTTCACCAATCAACGTATCAAATCCTTGGGGCATGGCTACAATATCTTGATAAACTTGGGCTAACTTGGTCGCTTCCTCGACTGCTGAAAGAGGCAAATCAGGATTTCCAAAACGAATATTGTCTAAAATCGAAGTCGCAAAGAGGAACTGGTCCTGAGGAACATAGCCCATGAGACTGCGAAGCTCTGTCAGACGATAGTCCCGAATATCATGACCGTTTAGGTAAATAGCACCCCTATCCACATCATATTCACGCAAGAGGAGTTTAATCAAGGACGTTTTTCCAGAGCCTGTCTGACCGACTAAGCCCAGAGTTTGCCCTTTTTCTAAACTAAAGTGAATATCCGTCAATGTTTCCTCATTTTCAAAGGCAAAGTTGTCAATGGCATACTCCAAGCGCCCATTTTCAATACCATCCAGAGGAAATTCAGGGTCTTTTACTGGAGATTCCTGAGACAAAAGTTCCTCAATACGCTGGTAAGAAACCTTTCCTCGCTGGGTGATATTAAAGAGGAAGCCAATAGCCATAAGAGGCCAGACCAACATATCCAAGTAGCTGATAAAGGTGACCAGATTTCCAACCGTGATTTGCCCTTTCTGAACCATCAAGGAGCCGACCAAGAGGGTTAAAACATAGGATGAACCAACAAACAAGAGAACCATGGGGTCAAAGAGACTATCATATTTCATGGTTTGGAGGTTCTTTTGGAAGGTCAATTCATTGACTGCCTGGAAAGACTTCAACTCGTCCACCTGATACCCGAAAGACTTGGTCACTTTAATACCTGATACAGACTCCTGTACCTTGTTATTGAGTTCAGAAAAAGCAGCTTGGGATTCGCCAAAGGCCTTGTGGGTCTTTCTTCCCAAACGACTGGTCGCATAAGCCATAAAAGGCAGGGGTAGAATGGCAACCAAGGTCATCTGCCAAGAAATGCTAAAGAGCATGGTCAACAAGGTCACTAAAGCTGTGATTGAGGCATCCACGGCAGACATAACACCGCCCCCTGCCAGACGAGTCAAGGCATTGATATCGTTGGTGGCATGCGCCATCAGGTCCCCCGTCCGATAGGTCTGATAAAAGGCTGGCGACATTTTTGTGAAATGTTCAAACAAGCGAGACCGCATAATCTGCCCCAGACGGTAGGAAGTCCCAAGGATATACATACGCCAAACATAGCGCAGATAGTACATCCCAAAGGCTGCAAGAAGCAAGTAAAATAGGTCAATAAGGAGGACCTGCTGGGTTAATTGCCCCAATGTGATAGCATCAATGACCCGCCCCATAACCATGGGGGGAATGAGATTAAGGACGGAAACCAAGACCAGGGCCACAATCCCGACTAGATAACGGCGTTTTTCTAACTTGAAAAACCACCAAAGTTTTTGAATAATGGACATAACATCCCTTTCTGATTGCAAATGGAAACCTGAGGCCAATACTCAATGAAAATCAAAGAGCAAACTAGGAAACTAGCCGCAGGCTGTACTTGAGTACGGCAAGGCGACGTTGACGCAGTTTGAAGAGATTTTCGAAGAGTACAAGACCCCAGGTTTTTCTTATTCATAGGTTACAACTGTGACGGCACCCTTGTCATACTCAGCGATAAAGATATTGGCCACATTGTCATGCCCTTGTTTGCTGAGATTATCAAGCAACCACTCTTCGCTACGGCCAATATATTCCAAAACATCGACTTGGATCACACCGTCAGTCACAACTGGATACTTAGGATTTTCATCTCCCATTTGGATCACGATGAGTTGGCCATTTTGCTCCTGCACAGCTCGTTTGACCTGTTTCATCTGGAAAATTCCTTGGCTACGAAGTTTGAGGGCTACATCCGATGCAGACAAGCCAACTGAACGACAGGCTTCTGGGTCAATCTGCCCATTTTTGATGAGGAGAGTTGGTTTCCCATCAATCAAGCGTTTGACAAAGCGAACATTGTTATTGAGCCACTTTAGGGTCAAAACCAAAATCGTCCACATCATCAAAATCACTGTGTATTGCAGGATACTGATTGAACTATTGTAAATTACCCCACCGATGATACCACCAAGAACATAGTTCTGAATTTGGTCTGTAGCAGAGTTAGGTGCTAGATTCCCCTTTCCTGTCACATTAATAACAAAAACAAGAGAGAAAAGACCCAAGGCCAGTTTGATTAAAATTTCCATATAGTTGAGTGTCATTTGTTTACCTCCACCAATTCAATAGCGTCTGTTTGATTCAATTCTAATTTCTCTAAAAGATACTTGTCTGGTTGGCTCCCGTTCATGGCGCGGTAGAAATTTGGACCTACCTTGACAAGCGCTCCATCAGTGGCTGCAGAAGTATTGACATAGACTTCTGATTTATCCACCCCCAAGTCTTTGGAAACAACCTCTATAAAATGAAGTGAAGTTTGAAATTGATTGTTAGAGGCTTGATTGGTCTGGTATTTTGAAATTGTCACCAAAAGCATGGCTACTAAGGTCAAGGCCAAAATCATGACCAATTCCCGAAACTTAGTCCCCTTTTTATCTCGATAGGCCTTAAAAGCAAAAAATCCTGTGATAGCTAGGAGCACAATCCCAAAGCCAATCATGATTCCATTTTGTTGACTGATTTGGCTAAGCACATAGTCATATGAGTAAAATTTCATTTATTTTCACTCCCTTTCATAAAATCATTCTTTATTATAAACGAAAGAGGGTGATTTTTCAAACCATACGTTGGGTAAATAGACTTATCAGACCAACTTCTCAAACTAATGACTCCAGTAGCTATTTCAAGATTCTGATTTTGATAATTGATATGAATAAACACCAGGCATCAACACCACAAGTAGAAGTGTCAAGAAAAACACCCAGTAAACATATATTTGAACAAAGGAATTTAGAAACAATAACAATCCTCCTAACACCCAAATTTTTCCAGCTAATCGATGTGTTTTTCTCCAGTTTTTATCACTCTCCAAGGTCCACGGAAGTCGAATACCGATTATATAATTTCGGTGTGTTTTTGGTAGATAATTTCCAATTACGATCATAACGACTCCCATAAAAATCTGAGCTAGTAGCCCACTCATCATGGAATAACCCAAAGATTCTCCGAAGATAGAAATCATTAATAGACAAGATACAAAAGGAATAATCCAGTAAATCAAAACTTGTATTTTTGAACTGATATTGCTAGATTTAGGATCCTTAATCATTAAAAATAGAAGCAACCAATGCATCAAAAGCATGAGAGTAGGTAATCCAAAGATAGCAAACATTTTATGATTGTAGCCATCTGCTTGACCCAGTAGATTAAAATGAGTGGGTATCTCCTCTGGTAATTGATTCCAGAAAACACAACCTACAAGGGAAGGTAGTAGGATGAGAATGCTCGTAAATAATACCAATTTCTTATTGATTTTTATCTTCATCAAAATGATCTCCTTTCAGATCTGCTAACCAAACCATTATATCCTCTAAAACCGATGTATTTAACTCATAATAAATAAAGTTTTTTTCTTTCATTTCATGAATCAAATCCGCTGCTTTCAAAATCGTGAGATGGTGTGAAATAGTTGCACCTGTCAACTCGAATTGACTGGCAATTTCTCCAGCAGATAATCTACCTGCTTTGAGTAAATTTAAAATCTCTCTCCTAACTGGATGAGATAAGGCTTTAAAACTATTTGCAAAACTCATAATGACTCCTTTCCCTTTGTAATATTAGTAGGGCTAGGAATAAGCAAGGTAGAACTGATAGCATTCCGGTCGGTGATGGGCCTAAAATCAAGAGGATTGAAACTTTTTCTCCTGGTAATTGAAATAGTAACCCAAGACCTGCAGTTGCATTGATTGCCCCATGAAATAGGGCTGAAGCCCAGATAGAGCCTGTCTTTTCCAACAACCAGCTTAACAATATTCCTAGGCTAAAACAAAATAGAAACATGGCGACAACTCCCAAAACAGGATAAGCAAAATAAGATATTCCATAATTATAGCCTTGTAAATTGATTGGTAAATGCCATAGACTCCAAATGAGAGCAAGCAAGACATGAGTCTGGACTATTGAAAAGCGTCCTCTTAGAGCTGGGTAAAGATAGCCACGCCAACCAATTTCCTCCCCCAATGCAAAGAAACTATTAAGAAAAGGAGCGTAGGTCAAACTAGCTAAGATTTGAATCAAGGCCAAGAAAGATAAGGGAATGGTTGATTGAGAGACACCTTTTTCTTGTAAGATGGCTTGAATAGATTCAAAACCAAGGCTGAAATTGCTAGGGAATACAAGAAAATAAAGTCCTGCTCCTAAAAAACTGATGACTGCTGGTAACCAGATAGCTAGTAAGTAAAAGCGCCAGTTGCTCTTGAGATTCACAACTAATTTAGATTTGATTCCACCAGGTTGATTCGTGATTTTCCCTAAGAGAAAGACTGCAAGTGCAGGCATCCACATGGCTACAATACTAGCAAGCTGACTCCATGGAGAATTTAGACCAACACCACTTAGCCATAGTGCCAACCATATTATCCAAGCAAGGGCATAAGCCAAGACCACAAAAAGAAGGATTGTTCTCTTATTTGACATATTTGTACACTTCACTTTCTATTTAGATGTTTTTCTAAATAACATTATACACCTTTCCATTCTAAATACAAGAACTATTTAGATTTTTTTCTAAATAGTTTAGGGAATTTTTATTTTCTCAGGATAAAGTCTAAAGAGTGATTTTTCAAACCATACGTTGGGGAAATAGACCTTTTTTTGGTATAATAAAATCTATAATCTGAATGAAAAAGGTAACTTTATGAAACTTATCTCATGGAATATTGATTCCCTTAACGCAGCCCTAACTAGTGACTCAGCTCGCGCGAAATTGTCCCAAGAAGTCCTACAAACCTTGGTCGCTGAAAATGCTGATGTCATCGCTATCCAAGAAACCAAGCTTTCTGCCAAGGGTCCTACAAAGAAACACTTGGAAATTTTAGAGGAACTCTTCCCAGGCTACGAAAACACGTGGCGCTCTTCTCAAGAGCCTGCCCGCAAAGGTTATGCTGGAACCATGTTCCTCTATAAGAAAGAACTCACACCAACTATCAGCTTCCCAGAAATAGGTGCCCCTTCTACCATGGACTTGGAAGGTCGCATCATCACCCTGGAATTTGATGAATTTTTCGTAACGCAAGTTTACACACCAAACGCTGGCGACGGTCTCAAACGCTTGGAAGAACGCCAAATCTGGGATGTCAAATATGCGGAGTATTTGGCTCAACTAGACAAAGAAAAACCAGTCCTTGCGACCGGTGACTATAACGTAGCCCACAATGAAATCGACCTTGCAAATCCTGCTAGCAACCGCCGTTCACCTGGATTTACCGACGAGGAACGTGCTGGATTTACCAACCTTTTGGCAACTGGATTTACAGATACTTTCCGCCACATTCACGGCGATGTTCCAGAACGCTACACTTGGTGGGCACAGCGCAGCAAGACTTCTAAAATCAACAATACAGGCTGGAGAATCGACTACTGGCTCACCAGTAACCGAATCGCTGACAAGGTGACCAAGTCTGACATGATTGACTCAGGAGCTCGCCAAGACCATACACCCATTGTCTTGGAAATTGAACTCTAAGGAGAAAGCTAATGGACTATCAAGCTGTCATTCCTGAATTTGTAGTATCTGACCTCGAAAAGTCACGCCACTTCTACTGCGACTTGCTGGGATTTTCTGTCGAATACGAGCGGCCAGAGGAGAAATTTCTCTTCCTCTCGCTTGAAGACTGCCAACTTATGCTAGAAGAAGGCAGCACAGAAGAATTAGCCCAACTAACCTATCCTTTCGGGCGCGGTGTCAATATTTCCTTTGGCATTGAAGATGTCCCTCAGCTCCACCAAAAACTGCTGGAAGCTGACTATCCTATCCATCGTCCGCTGACCAAAAGAGAATTTCGAGTGGGAGATAGCTTTATTTACCCTCACGAATTTGCAGTTTTGGATCCAGATGGCTATTTTTTAAGATTTAGCGAATAGAGAAAATCTTTCAAATCAGAAAAAGGCATATTGTCAGGTCTTAAAGAATCTTGATAATATGTCTTTTATGATGAAAAATACTTCTAAATGTTAGTATATAATTGAGAATTTGTCCATCTTTCTTCAATTTGTTCGTTTTTTATTCCAAAACACTGACAAAAAATTTGATTTCTAAAGTTATTTAGTGTAAAATAAAAACATTGGCGCAAGCCTATTTAAAATTGAATATCGTTTTACTTGTTTATGTCGTGAATTGGCACGACGTTTCTACAAGGTGCCGGAACACCTAACAATAAGTAAGTTAGCTTGAGGGGATGGTCTTTTTTGCCATGCCTATTTTGGGGACTTGCTTAGAGCTTAAGTAGGTCTTTTTTCTATCCGTTTTACTGGATAGAAAAAAGAAACAAGGAAATTTATTGGCTTTTAGACTTTAGGAGGTCTTATGAAATTATTAGAAGAGCGCATCCTCAAGGATGGGCATATCTTGGGTGATAACATCCTCAAGGTGGATTCCTTTTTAACCCACCAAGTTGACTTTAGCTTGATGCGAGAGATTGGTAAGGTTTTTGCGGAAAAATTTGCTTCTGCTGGTATTACCAAGGTCGTAACTATTGAAGCGTCGGGAATTGCCCCAGCTGTTTTTACAGCTGAAGCCTTAAACGTTCCCATGATTTTCGCCAAAAAAGCTAAGAACATTACCATGAACGAAGGTATCTTAACTGCCGAAGTCTACTCCTTTACCAAGCAGGTGACCAGCACCGTTTCCATCGCTGGAAAATTCCTCTCACCCGAGGACAAGGTCGTGATTATTGACGATTTCCTTGCTAACGGCCAAGCAGCTAAAGGTTTGATTCAAATCATCGAACAAGCCGGTGCTAGAGTCGAAGCTATCGGTATCGTGATTGAAAAATCCTTCCAAGATGGTCGTGATTTGCTTGAAAAAGCAGGTTACCCCGTCCTATCACTTGCTCGTTTGGATCGTTTTGAAAATGGTCAGGTCGTATTTAAGGAGGCAGATCTCTAATGCAAACTCAAGAAAAACACTCGCAAGCAGCCATTCTTGGCTTGCAGCACTTATTAGCCATGTACTCAGGATCTATCCTAGTTCCCATCATGATTGCAACAGCCCTTGGTTATTCAACTGAGCAGTTGACCTACCTGATTTCTACAGATATCTTCATGTGTGGGGTAGCAACCTTCCTCCAACTCCAACTCAACAAATACTTTGGAATTGGACTACCAGTCGTTCTCGGAGTTGCTTTCCAATCAGTCGCTCCCTTGATTATGATTGGTCACAGCCATGGTAGTGGAGCTATGTTTGGTGCACTTATCGCATCAGGTATTTACGTGGTTCTTGTTTCAGGCATCTTCTCAAAAGTGGCCAATCTCTTCCCATCTATCGTAACAGGTTCTGTTATTACCACGATTGGATTAACCTTGATTCCTGTCGCTATTGGAAATATGGGAAATAACGTTCCAGAGCCAACTGGTCAAAGTCTCTTGCTTGCCGCTATTACTGTTCTGATTATCCTCTTGATTAACATCTTTACCAAAGGATTTATCAAGTCTATCTCCATTTTGATTGGTCTAGTTGTTGGAACAGCCATTGCTGCTACTATGGGCTTGGTGGACTTCTCTCCTGTTGCGGCAGCACCGCTTGTCCATGTCCCAACTCCACTCTATTTTGGGATGCCAACCTTTGAAATCTCATCTATTGTCATGATGTGTATTATCGCAACGGTTTCTATGGTTGAGTCAACTGGTGTTTATCTGGCCTTGTCTGATATCACAAAGGATCCAATCGACAGCACACGCCTTCGCAACGGTTACCGCGCAGAAGGTTTAGCCGTACTTCTCGGAGGAATCTTTAACACCTTCCCTTACACAGGATTTTCACAAAACGTTGGGTTGGTTAAATTGTCAGGTATCAAGAAACGCCTGCCAATCTACTACGCAGCTGGTTTCCTGATTCTCCTTGGACTCCTTCCTAAGTTTGGCGCACTTGCCCAAATCATTCCGAGCCCTGTCCTCGGTGGTGCCATGCTGGTGATGTTTGGTTTTGTATCAATTCAAGGGATGCAAATCCTCGCTCGTGTTGACTTTGCCAACAATGAACACAACTTCCTTATCGCAGCTGTATCCATCGCTGCAGGTGTAGGACTCAATAACAGTAATCTCTTTGTCAGCATGCCGACAGCCTTCCAAATGTTCTTCTCAAACGGAATCGTCGTAGCCAGCCTACTTGCCATTGTCCTCAACGCCGTATTAAATCATAAAAAGAAATAAGAAAAAGAGGTGTGAGCCTCTTTTTTGTTTATCTATATCCTCACCTGTCTGTCTTCTGACCGCTGGCCTGTGACAAACATGGTAAAGGTTGCTTTGCAGACATTTCTGCCTTCTTGATTAGTGATATCGACATCCACTACACAGGTTGTGCGACCTTGATGGACGCATTCTCCTTTAATGGTCAACACGTCGTCAAGTTTTCCTGCCTTGAGGTAGTTGATAGAGGACTGGAGTGTCACCCCATCAAGCCCCAGCGAGATAACCACTAAACCACTGATTTGGTCACAAAGGGTAAAAAGATAGCCACCATGGGCATTGCCATAGTAGTTGAGCGACGAGTCCACTACTTTGGTCGTCACCACAACGTGGCCATCTCTCATTTGTTCAATTTCGTAATTTTCAAAGGCAGATATAGCGTCAAAATGAAAATCTTTCATCGTTTCCTCCTGATATTTCAAACGACACTATGATACTACTTTTTATAGGACTGTGCAAGGAGAAAGCTCCTAGTCTAGCAAAATTCCTACCTGCTCCACAAAGCGTATAAAGGCTGCCTGTCCTTGTTCTGTCTGCTTGTAAATCCCTGCGTCCTCCAAAACACGTGCAAAGATAGCGCCTACAGAGGCCTTGACGATTTCAAGGGCTTTTTCTTTATCAGCTAGGTCTGGATATGTGGCTTTAAGCTGGTCTGCCCATTCCTGATGATAATCGGCAACTGTAACAGTTTCTCCTACAAGATAGCTAGCGACTTGCTCCACTTCTTCTTTCAAGCGAGGTGGCAAAATAGCCAAGCCCATGACCTCAATCAAGCCAATATTTTCCTTCTTGATATGTTGGACATCCTTGTGGGGATGATAGATGCCATCAGGATGCTCTGGCGATGTCTGATTGTCCCGCAAGACCAAGTCCAACTCCAACTGACCATCGCGTTTACGGGCAATCGGTGTAATGGTATGATGTGATGTTCCATTACTTTCTGCCAAGACTTGCACACTTGGGTCTGAATATTGCCGCCATTCTCGCAAAATCTTATCAGCCAAGTTGATCAAATCCTCTTTAGAATCCGAAGTCAAACGTAGCACTGACATGGGCCACTTGACAATCCCTGCCTTAACCTGTTCAAAGCCAGCAAAAGAGAAAGTCTTTTGCAAGGGAGCCAATTCCATAGGAAATATGTGACGGCCTCCCTGATAGTGGTCATGAGTTAGAATAGATCCCCCCACGATTGGCAGGTCAGCATTAGATCCAGCAAAATAGCCCGGAAACTGCTCTACGATAGCCAGCAGACGCTCAAAACTCTGACGACTAATAGCCATAGGACGATGCTGGCCGTCTAAGAAAATACAGTGCTCATTAAAATAAGCATAAGGCGAATACTGGAAACCCCACTCCTGACCAGCCATTTCAAAACGGATAATGCGGTGATTGCTGCGAGCTGGGTGGTTTACCCGACCATGGTAGCCTTCATTTTCAATACAAAGCTGACACTGGGGATAATTGCTAGCTTGCACCAACTTAGCCGCCGCAATCTCTTTCGGATCCTTTTCAGGCTTAGAGAGGTTGATAGTAATCTCAAGTTCTCCGTAATCAGATGGAACACGATAAGCAATATTCTTTGCGATGGCCTTGAGTTTAATGTAGTCATTTTTCTGGTTAAGTTGGTAAAAATCTGCAATCGCCTGCTCAGGAGATTGGGCGTAAGTCCCCCAGAAGTCACGATTGACCTGACTTGGACAAGGAGTCACCAAGTCCATCAGTTCAGCACCAAGGATTTCACGCGCAGTCTGACTATCTTCAATTGTCTCTAATCGAACGGCTTCCTCAACCAGCTGGTCCTTGAGGTCAATCAATTTATCCAGATTGGTCTCAACTTCCAAAACACCATCTCCCACTCGTGCCAAGACACGATTGGTTAGGTAGATTCGATCCATTTCCTCAAAGGTACTTTCTGCAATGACTTCCGTGATAAATGCATCTAGAATTCCCTGACTCATTGATTCTCCTTCCTACTTTTTAAATAATCTCTGACAGCATCTAAATCCTGAAAAACTTGTTCTGTTTTATTTAAGAAAGACTGTGCTGGCATTTTTAAGTCTGGAATACAAATAACTGGTATCCCAGCTCTATAGGCTGCTTCAATCCCTGCTTCACTATCCTCTAGTACTAAGCAATTCTCTGGTAAAACATTCAAATCACTACAGGCCTTTAAAAATATGTCGGGGTAAGGTTTGCTTCGCTTTACATCTTTTGCAAAAACTAGATGGTCAAATAGGGACAGTATACCATTACTATCCAAAATCATTCTAGCCCTAGATTCAACACTTGAAGTTGCTAAAGCGATTGGAATACCTTCTCTTTGCAAAAAAGCAAGCAAATTTTTAGCACCTTTTTTTAAATTTACACCTTTAGCTAATATTCGAGCTTCCAGTTCATAAACTTTTTCCAAGGTTTGGTCAAAGTTCCAAGGTAAATCATAGGTATCCAAAAATCGTTGAACATTTTCCTCTTCCCTATGTCCACTGTATTCTCTAGAATATGTTTCTTCTGTGAAAGGAATTCCAAAATCCTCAAGCAATTCTTGATAAACTTTTAGAGAAATGATCTCAGTATCAGCTAATAAGCCATCTAAATCAAATATTACAGCGTCCATTTACTGCTCTCCTAGTCTAAAACGCGAGTGCCACCTGCAACTTCAGCGATATAGAAGCTTGGAGCATATCCGACTACTTCCTCGTAGTACTTACCAACAACGTCCTTAAAGGCCTCAACAGTATCTTTTTGCACCAAGGCAATAGCACAGCCACCAAAACCAGCCCCTGTCATGCGAGCACCGAGAACTCCTTCTTGTGCCCAAGCTGTGTGAACAAGAGTATCCAATTCCAAGCCAGTTACTTCATAGTCATGCTCCAAAGAAACGTGAGATGCATTCATCAAGCGACCAAAGGTTTCCAAATCACCTGCTTGAAGGGCTGCTTGAGCTTTGAGGGTACGTTGGTTTTCAAGCACAGCATGGCGAGCACGTTTCAAACGATTTTCGTCTTTAATCAGATAGCTATATTGGTCAAAGACCCACTCGTCCAACTCACCCAAGGTCTGAATATCCAAGGAAACTTGCAATTCTTCCACTGCTTTTTCACACTCAGCACGGCGCTCATTGTATTTAGAATCCGCCAGTTCACGACGTTTATTGGTGTTCATAATAACAACGACATTGTCCTTCAAATCAAGTGGTACCAAATCATACTCTAAAGTGTTAGTATCTAAGTAAATAGCACGTTGGTCAGCCCCCATACCGATAGCAAACTGGTCCATAATACCAGAGTTGACTCCGATAAAGTTATTTTCTGTTTGTTTTCCAATTTTAACCAAATCGAGACGCTCTAATTTTAAATCAAAGAGATGCTCTGCCACGACTCCTGTCAAGAGTTCCAAGGATGCTGATGAAGACAAACCAGCACCATTTGGAATATTCCCATAAACATAAAAATCAAAACCCTTGTCAATCACATGTCCAGCTTCTTGCAAGAAATGAAGAACCCCTTTTGGATAGTTGGTCCAGCTGTGCTCTTTTTCAAATTTGAGGTCAGCAAGAGGGACTTCGATGATCCCCTTATCTTCAAAGTTAGCTGAGTAGAAACGCAAGATTTGGTCGTCACGCTTGCGAGCTGCACCGTATGTTCCCAAAGAAATAGCAGCTGGAAAAACGTGCCCGCCGTTGTAGTCTGTGTGCTCACCAATCAGATTGATACGACCTGGTGAGAAGAAAGTTTGGTCTGCTTCTTGACCAAAAACAGCAAGAAAGTCTTTGCGAAGGGCTTCTGCAGTAAGATGTTGTGTCATATGAATTCTCCTTTGACTGTCCGTTAAATCACCTTAACGTGTAATCGTTTTCTTCTATTGTATCCAAGGCTTTTGCCAAGGTCAATCCTTTTTACTAAAATTTTACTAAACTATCAGTAAAAAGCAGAAAAATATGATATACTAACCTAAAAGAAGGAGGATTTATGGCTACCTTAAAAGACATTGCACAGCTAGCCTCTGTATCTATCGCGACCGTATCTCGTGTCCTCAATCGCGACCAGAGTCTATCTGTCACAGAAGAAACCAGACACCGTATTTTAACCGTTGCTGAAGAGCTGGGCTACACCAAGCACCTCAAGACAGGCGAGTCCCATAAGCCCAAGCAAAAGATTGCCATTATCCAATGGGTCAGCGAACAAGGAGAGCTGGACGACCTCTACTACTACCAGATTCGCCTAGGCATAGAAAAAAGAGCCCAAGAACTGGACTATGATATCTTGCGCTATTTTAATGACCATCCTTTTACCCTAAGCGAGGAAGTGATTGGGATTCTTTGCATCGGAAAGTTTAGCCGAGCGCAGATTTCTGCCTTTGAAGAATACCAAAAACCTCTTGTCTTTCTAGACAGCGATACCCTCTCGCTGGGACACACCTGCATTATCACGGACTTTTATACTGCCATGAAACAGGTTGTTGATTATTTTCTCAGCCAAGGGATGGACCGTATCGGAATTCTAACAGGGCTTGAGGAAACAACAGACCAAGAAGAAATCATTCAGGACAAGCGTCTGGAAAACTTTAAGAACTACAGTCAAACAAAAGGAATCTATCATGATGAACTGGTCTTTCAAGGTAGCTTTACTGCCCAGTCTGGCTATGACTTAATGAAAGAGGCCATTCAGAGCTTGGGAGACCAACTCCCACCAGCCTTTTTCGCAGCCAGCGATAGTTTAGCCATCGGTGCCCTCCGTGCCCTCCAAGAAGCTGGAATCAGCCTGCCAGACCGCGTCAGTCTTATTTCCTTTAACGACACTAGTCTGACCAAGCAGGTCTATCCACCCCTTTCTAGCATCACGGTCTATACCGAGGAAATGGGCCGGGCAGGTATGGATATTCTTAATAAGGAAGTACTCCACGGTCGCAAAATCCCTAGCCTGACCATGCTGGGAACCAGACTGACATTGAGAGAGAGTACAAGGAATGATTAAGATATTAGAATCTAGGCAAAAACTAAATTTCAAGATAAAATGAAGTAAATGTCCCCACAATAAAACGCATAGTATCAAGTTTTTTTAATGCCTGACACTATGCGCTTTTCACTTTTAAAGACTTTTCCCCAGCCTCTTTTCTAGTGTTGATGCCCATGGGGTTGCTCTAAGGCTGTTACCCTCCGCTTATGTTGCGCATGATTGCTTTGGCTGGTATCCACTTCGATTGTAATATTCTGCACACCTCTTTCTTCTAAGAGCTGACGCACTTGATTCTTTGTTTCCGTCATCTGCTCCCAATCTTCTAAACAGAGATGGATAATGGCATTATTTTCCAGACCATCCATGGACCAAATACTAAGTTGATTGACACTTTTGACATTGGTCAGAGCATCCAAATCCTTCTCCAAATCACCAGTCTCTACTCCTTCCGGCACAGCGTCCAAGAAAATCTTGAGTGTAGACCAAAAACGTGGAATGGCTTTTGTTAGAATGAAGATGGAAATGACAAGAGATAAGAGCGGATCAAGAATATACCAATCTGTAAATCGGAGGATAATCGCCATTAGAATGACAGCCAACCAACCAAGAGTATCTTCAAAAAAGTGCAGGCTGAGAATTGACTCGTTCTTTGTCTTTCCCTTGCGAACTACTAGACTAGCTAGCACATTAATACTGACTGCAATGATCCCTAGCCAGAGGATACCTTCATCATTAACGGGCTGTGGATTAAAAAGTTTAGTTATATTTTCCAAAATCACTAGGATGGATCCTGTGATAAGAATCACAGCAGTCACAAGTGCCCCTAAAAGACTAAATCGCTTGTAACCCAAGGTGTACTGCCTATCTTCTTCTCTATTTGAGATTGTTTCTAAAAAGGCCGATATGCCAATAGCTATAGCATCTCCCAAGTCATGGACAGAATCAGCAAGAACAGCACTCGAACCAAAGATGCCTCCTGCGATAAACTCAACAATAGCATAGCTTAAATTTAAGAAAAAAGCTACCCAAACAGTATATTTTGCCTTCATCTTTCTCATTCCTTTGTTATAATAGATTTATGAACACCTTGTTCATTATTATTATCTACTAAAACTCAAAGAAAGGATAGAAGCAAAATGTCAGCTTTATTCAGTTCTGAACAATTTGCCTCAAATGTCCATATGACTAATATTGACCGCCGTATCAGCAAAACAAAAAAAGCCATCTATCAAGCTTTTCTACAACTTTTGAACGAGAAGGGCTACGAATCCACTACAGTTCAGGATATCATTGATCTCGCAGATGTGGGACGATCCACCTTTTACTGTCACTATGAGAGCAAGGAACTACTTCTGGACGAGCTTTGCCGCTACCTCTTCCATCACCTCTTTGAAAGAGAGGAGTCCATTTCAACCGAGGATTATCTCGCCCACCTCTTTCTGCATTTTCAGAAAAATCAAGACCATATCACCAGTCTGCTATTTTCCAAAAATGACTACTTCCTCCGTCAACTCCATAAAGAGCTAGAACACCATGTCTATTCCCTGATGGCTAATGATTTAAAAGAAGCTCACCCTAATCTACCTACTTCTTACCTCCAACACTTAGTCGTGTCCAACTTTGTCGAGACATTGACCTGGTGGCTCAAAAAAGGACAAGACTTTACAGACCAGGAAGTTGTCCAATTTTATCTAGACCTTCTCATTCCTAAAAATTGAATAGCAAATAGAGCTCAGTTGCCTTATTTCTTGGTTACTGAGTTTTTTATCTTTTCAACAACAAAAGAGGACCCGCCGATCCTCTTTTTCATAATATAAAATCCTTGATTATCAACTCTGTCTGTTTTATCCCAAAACTTAAAACAGTACTTTCAAACATCTATTCTTAGTTAGGTAAATCCGTATTCTGCTTAGCAGCCTTGCTCCATTGATACCAACCAACTATACTGTTAATGAGATAAATCAAGTATTTCCCTTGGATTTGCAGGCTTTCTCCCCACCAGAGATAGATTGAAAAGACATTAGTTGCTGCCCAGAATATCCATTGTTCACGGTAAACAGCTGTCATGAGGATTTGGCCTACACCATTGAATGAGAACAGCGTAAGTTGGGAGACGAAGTTCGAATAGTGATGGGACAGTCTCCTAATTCAGAAAATTATACTGATGATCCTAATGGGCGCTAAAAATGCGAAGACCTATGAAGACCTATTTTGTATTAGTCAAACAAAAAATCCAAAAGAAATGGTATATGATTATGACCATGAAACAAAGTAAAATCAAACCGAGTGATCTGAGGAAGCACCCGATGATCATGAAACGTTATTAAACACAAAAGTCACCCATGTGAGTTCTTGCCAGAAGCTGAAGTTAATCCTTCAACCTGGAAAACCCGCAGAGGTGACTTTTTCTATACATCTCGATTTTTCTGGCAATAATCATTAACCGATAAATATGTCTGTGAATCACCCAGCGACTCCGCTATGTCCATAATCCGTGGTGGTAGTAATCCCACTCGCTGGACAAGTTCGCGATCGCTGAACAATTCCCGTGGATTGCCGGCGAAGCTAAACTTCCCGTGTTCCATAACATATACCGACTCAAACTCGGCGGCGACCCAATCCATGTCATGGGTGATGGTCACAACTTGGTGGCCCGAATCAGCCAACTGATGGAAAATTGCGGTCAACTTGCGCCGGCTTTCCCAATCAAGCGACATCATCGGCTCATCAAATAAATAAATCGCCGGATCCACTGCCAAAACTGTGGCAACGCTCAACAGCTTGCGTTCCGACAATGACAGGTCATATGGACTTTCAGCTGTTTTATCATCCAAGCCAACTCTTTTTAGAGCCTCTAAAGCCCGCCTCGTAATCGTGTCGTGGTCATCCATGACCTGCGCAACACTCCACTCCACCTCTCGTTGAACGGTCGGATTGAAAAGCTGATCGTCAGGATTCTGAAAAGTAATCCCAACCTTCAGTAACTTTTCGACTGGTTTAAGATCATTAAAATTTTCTCCATCGATCTTAATCACACCGGTTTGTGGTGTCAGTAAGCCCGTCAACAATTTGAAGAGCGTTGATTTGCCGGCACCATTTTGACCGACAATCGCCACCATCGGATCGGTGAAGTGTTTGTCTTCAACATCCAAGCTAAAGGACCGTTCCGGATAAGTGAACGTCAAGTGGCTCAGTTCAATTGTGGACATAACGAACCTCCTTCAGATCAGCGTAATTCACCGGATACCGGCCATCAGCCAAGTGCCAATCCATTTTTTGAGCAAGTTGCTGGATTGTCGGGGCTGGAATCTGCCAGTCAGCTACCAAATGATTAAACACCTCACCCGGCCTGCCCTGGGCTACCATTTGACCCTCGTGCAGCACCCACACAACGTCGGCGACTTCGCACAAATCGTCAATTTCACTGGTGACAATGAAGACAGTCGTCTCTTTGACTTGGGCCAGCCATTGGAAAAATTGCCGGCGGCCAAGGGGATCCATCTCACTGGTCGGATCATCCATAATCAAAACAGCCGGATTAGCCACAATCGCCGTGGCAATTGCCAACCGCTGGATCTGACCACCGGAAAGGCTCTCGGGACGCAAATTCAGCTGTTCAATCAACCCCATTTGCGTGGCAACTTCTTCAACCCGTTTTTGAATCAGTCCTTCAGCCATTCCCTGATTAATCAAGTCAAAGGCGATTTCATCGGCAACCGTGTCTGCCAACCCGCTTAGTTGGCCAGCTGGATTTTGCAGTACAACTCCATTCATGGCATTATAAACGGGCCAATTGTCGGACACTCGCTGGCCAAACATGTGCCAGTCGCCCTCAATCTCAGCAGACACAATTTTGGGAATGACCCCTGCCAGTACACGGCACAAAGTCGATTTGCCGGAGTGGCTATTCCCGATAATCCCAACCACCTGGCCGGTATGAACCTCCGCGTTAATCTGACGCAGTTGTGGTTGCTCAGTACCCGGATAACGGGTGGTCAAATTTTCAATTACAATCCGTTTATCTTCGTCCATATCTTCCACCCAATCAATAAAATTGCCAATCCAGTCAGACCAATGTGCAGCGTCCGCGACAGGCGATACACGCGCTGGGAGGTTCTGACAGTCCGGTTGAGATTATCAAAACCTCTCAGTTGGAGAGAAATCGACCGCGTCATCGATTGATCCAAGGTCTTAATCACCAATGGAATCAGAACCGGCAGGACTGACTTTAATTTCTGAATCAACGTTTTTTGCGGATTGGTTCCGCGAACTTTTTGTGCCTGCTGGATTTTCCGCATATTGCGCATCATTTCCGGCAAAATATAACACACCGACATCAGAACGTAGACGGTTTTATAAGACAATCCGGACAGTTCCAAATAGGCCGCGTTTTCTGAAATACTCGTGGTCACCATAAAAAAGCCACTGGTCAAAATAATCACCAATACTCGACAACCCAGAGTGGTGGCGTAAATCAGGCCTTCTTTGTAGAACGACACCCCAAGCACAGAAAACAGCACAGTTTGATTCTGACTGTAAAATAACCCTTGGATGATCAGCATGGTGCAAATCAGAAACAGGCTGAATCCCAGCGCCTTAAAGGTGGTAGAACTCAATTTGGAAAATAACAATAGCAGTGTTGCGACAAGAATTAATCCGGCCTGAAGCAATAAATTCATACTGGCAAAGCTCAACAACGTCATGTCCAAGATGAACAAGAGCTTAGTAATCGGATCGATCACCTGGTACCACTTGAGCTTGACCCGTGGCGCTCCAGAAATCAATGTTTTATCAGTCATCATTTATCATCTCTAAAGAAGTGCTCCATCCGCTTCGGCAGCTGACGATAGATGAAGAATGCCAGGTAGGCCACGCAGACTTTATCCAAAATATCCAAGACAAACTCATCGGTAAATGAGGCCAGCCACACTGGTACATGATTGGCAACCATTACCGCAAACAATGAGTCACCCCAAGCGATACCGGTCTGACCACCCCAAAAGATGACATTGAGAGGCGTTGAAATGACAGCTGAAACGATGGCAACAATAATAGAAGAAACAAATACTCGTCGCGCTGACGAGAACCACCCATTGGCGTGCAAAACTCCGACAGCAATCCCAATTCCGATACTGGTAATCGCATACACGGTTGAAATTGGCGATAAGGTCAGCCCATAGATCACGTTGTTGATGAAACCACTAATGGCACCGGCAACCGGCCCAGCCAACATGCTGGTAAGAAAGGTTCCCAAAGACCCCAGCCAAACGGGCAACTTTAACCCCTCCGCCAAGGCTTTGGCAACATAGTTAATCCCCACGGCAGCGGGAATCAAAGTCATGGTGGCAGCACTTAACTTAAATTTCCACATACTGGTACGATGAATCGGTTCTGTTTTCATAATCTTCTCCTTTTGTTTTTAAAGAGCCGTGTCTGGATAGACTTTCGGACGCAACGCTCTATTATATATCTACTGAACTGTCTATACACAAGATTTCCATCCTTAGTCGACATGAGCTGGAAAATCCTTATTTGTTAAGTAGTTCACAACACATTATACACCAATTTTGTGAATAGTCAAGTGTATTTACAGTAAAATTTTAGAAAATCCTGAAAATTTCCTCTTATTTTCCATTTAAAAATGAAAATCATTAATTCTGACACCAAAAAAGCCCAGACGAAATTGTCTGAGCATTCTTCTAGTTAGTCGTTTAAGGAAGTTGGGTTCAGCATTTTTAAGTTATTTATTCAACAAACCTTGTTCTTGTAGAAATTCCTTGGCTACTTGTTCTGCTGACTTGCCTTCGACACCCACTTGATAGTTAAGTTGGCTCATCTGACTTTCTGTAATCTTACCAGCCAATTTATTAAGAACTCTTTCCAACTCTGGATGTTTCTTGAGAAGAGCTTCTTTCATCAGTGGTGCCCCTTGATAAGGCGGGAAGAGTTGTTTGTCATCTTCCAAGACCTGTAAATCATAACGCTCCAATTCCGCATCAGTCGAATAGGCGTCCGTGATTTGAATATCACCTGACTGAATAGCCTGATAACGAAGAGCTGGCTCCATAGTCGCTACATTTAGATTGAGACCATACATTGATTGCAAGCCCTTATTTCCATCCTCACGGTCGTTAAACTCAAGCGTAAAACCTGCCTTCAACTGCCCTTCCACTTTTTTCAAGTCCGAAATGGTCTTCAAACCATATTCTTGAGCAATCTTTTTCGGAACAGCTACAGCATAGGTATTTTGATAAGACATGGGTTTGAGATAGGCTAGATGATCCTGCTTGGCAATGCCATCACGCGCCACCTGATAAACCTGCTCTGGCTCATGACCCACCTTGGGTGATGGTTGAAGCAAACTTTCAGTAACCGTACCAGTAAATTCAGGATAGATGTCAATATCACCTTTTTTCAGAGCTTCATAAAGGAAACTTGTTTTCCCAAAATTTGGTTTAACAGTCGCAGTCATGCTGGTATTTTCTTCAATAAGGAGTTTATACATATTGGCCAAAATTTCTGGTTCCGGTCCCAATTTCCCAGCAATAACCAAGTTTTCTTTCTCTTTTTGAGCCAATAGAGCTGGGCTATAAGACAGACCGAGCAATATAGTCACCAAGGCAAAGCCAGAAAAAATCGTCCGCAATTTTGCTTTTTCCATCACTTTTAGCAGGAAGTTAAAGGCAATGGCAAGCACTGCAGAAGAAAGGGCCCCAATCAAAATCAGACTGGCATTATTACGGTCAATTCCCAAAAGGATAAAGGACCCCAGTCCTCCCGCCCCAATCAAGGCCGCCAAAGTTGCCGTACCGATAATTAAGACCGCTGCCGTCCGAATCCCAGACATCATAACGGGCATAGCAAGTGGAATTTCAAACTTCTTGAGACGCTCCCACCTAGTCATCCCAAAGGCAATCCCAGCCTCCTGCAGACTTGGATCAATTCCCTTGAGTCCAGTGATGGTATTTTGCAAAATCGGAAAAATCGCATAAATCACTAATGCTGTCAAGGCCGGCAAGGTTCCAATTCCCATCAAGGGGATAAAGAGTCCCAACAAGGCAAGAGACGGGATAGTCTGGAAAATCCCTGCAATCTGCAAAACCCAGTCCGCCATCTTTTCATGATAACGAAGAAATACCGCTAAGGGGACTGCAATAAAAATAGCTAGTAACAGGGTCAAAAGCGACAACTGCAAATGTTGAGATAGAGCTGTCAACCAATCACTAAAACGATCCTGAAAAGTTGCAATTAAATTAGTCATGAACACTACCTCCAAACAAGTCTGCTACAAATTCTGTGGCAGGAGCTTTTAAAATAGTCTCGGAATTCGCCACCTGACGAATCTCTCCATCCTGCAAGACAGCAATACGATCCGCCAACTTCAAGGCCTCATCCGTATCATGGGTTACAAAAATAGTTGTCATCCCAAACTCTTTATGCAATTCTTTAGTAAGAACCTGCAACTGTTTTCTCGAAATAGCATCCAAGGCTGAAAAGGGTTCATCCATGAGCAAAATCTTGGGTTGACCAATCATAGCTCGAACAATACCAACTCGTTGCTGTTCTCCACCAGATAATTCACTCGGAAGTCTATGCCCATACTCAGCTACTGGTAATCCAACTTTTGCCAAAAGCTCTTCTGTTTTTTGAGCAATTTCTTCCTTAGTCCAACCCTTCATTTCAGGGATCAGAGCAATATTTTCCTCAACTGTTAGATTGGGAAAGAGAGCAATAGCCTGTAAAACATATCCAGTAGAAAGCCGGAGTTCACGCTCATCATAGTCTTTGATGCGCTTTCCATCCATATAAATATTTCCATCAGTTGGTTCCAAGAGACGGTTAATCATCTTAATCATGGTCGTCTTACCTGACCCAGATGGCCCTACTAAAACCATAAACTCCCCATTCTCAATCCGTAAATTGACATCTCTCAAAACATCTTTTTCTTTGTAGCGCAAGGCTACATTTTTGTATTCAATCATTCTTTGTCCTCAATTTAAAACTTTCCTTGATTGGTCAAGTCTTCTACCTTAGGCATGACTTCCTTATTGTCCCAATGTTCCACAATTTTCCCGTTTTCTAGACGGAAGATATCGTACTGGGCATAAGCAACTCCATCAATCTGAGTCTGACCAGAGCTAACCACATAGTTTCCTTATCCTAAGAGTTGGAAAACAAAGTAAAAAGTGACCTTTGCTTATAAACAGCTAATTTGATCTATCTTAAACCTCATTTTCCTTCTCTTTCAAATTAGCCAAAATTCTTTCTTGAAAACCTTCAAACTGACGAATTTCTTCCTTTGAAAATCCTTTGTAAAAAATCGTATCCAATTTCTGACTGACTCGATCCCCCACTTCTTTTTGGGCCAGCCCCAACTCTGTTAAAACCAAATACTTCTTACGCTTATCTTCTCCACATGGACTAATCGTTACAAGATTTTGTTCCTCTAGTTTTTTAATCATCGTCGTCAGTGTATTATTAGCAAGCCCAGTTTCCAGAGCAATATCTGTCGCAGTTGCACAGCCAGTTTCACTATTCCATAAAACCGCTAAAATCTTTCCCTGCTCACTCCTATAAAGAGCTTCAGGGTCTTGGCTCAGTAACTTTTGAAAAATCCGCCCATTCAACAAACGAATATGATGGGCTACCAAATGACTATCTTTCATGACACCTCCAATTTATTTCCATATCGAAATGAATAAAACAATTGTAACACTCATCGTTCCAACTGTCAACTATTTCGATTTGGAAATAATTTTTCCCAGTAAAAAAATCTCCTACTCAAGGTAGAAGATTTCAATCTTATAAACTTAATCCGTCATATCTGATACCAAAGTTCGATGCTCCAATGGAATACTGCACATAACTAGCAAGAAAATGAAACCTGACTGAATCCAGAAGAGGGCCAAGTCAAAGATTCCATGCACAGCAACCACTGTAAGAAAAGATAGATAAAGACCGATAATCGGGCGTTTCCCCGACTCCTGACTCATATCCATCATCAAGCGAACAGGAGCAACAGAAGACAAAACTAATAAAATAGTCCCCACAATTCCGTAACTCAGAATCGTATCGATATATAGACTGTGAGCATGTTCATGATAAGGAGCATTTATTCTAGGATAAGAGTGCATATAGGTCAATGGCCCCTCACCCCAAAAAGGATTTTGCTTAAACAAGGCCATCCCAGCATCCCAGATAGAAATGCGTTCTTCCATAGAAGAATCTAAAGTCCCCATCCGAACTCCCAAATCACTGGAAAAGAGGAAGCTCAAGCCAATCGCAAAGACCCCAATACTAAGCCAAAAGGCCTTCCAGTTTTTAATGGTCGTAAAGAGATAGATGATTGCTCCAGCGATAATAGCAGGAAAGGCAGTTCGATTTTGAGTAAAGTTCAATCCAAAGAGATTCACAAAGCCTGCAATCACACAGAATACTTTCAACCAATTCAACTTGGTCGTTGTAAACAGATAGAAGGCAATCATGATACAGAAACAACAAATAATTCCATAATAATTAGGATTAAAGAAGGTCACTTCTGCACGATTCTGATGCCACACCTGCATATTGGGTGAAAGAAAAGCATAGTTGAATTTCTTCACAATTTGGAAATGTTCTAAACTCGCAAAAGCAGCTGACAAGACGCTACCAAACAAGACGAGCTGCAAAATCAATCGAAAGAATTTATGTGATAAAATCGACTGATAATGCAAAAAGAAAACAGTAAATAGAAAAATTCCTACCGAAGCCACAAGACCCATCCAATTTTGTGCAAAAACGGATATAACAGTACTATAGCCAAGAAAAAGAAGCAGCATCGGATGCTCCCCCATTTTCTGAAGAATACTTTTCATGTCTCCTGTGAAAATTAAACTGATAATATATAAACAGAATACAACTACAAAAAGATAAAAGGGTAAAAAGATACTCAGGATAATCCCCAATAAAATCAGCTCTTTACTAGACAACCCTTTCAGCTTTTCAATAAAGCCTATTGATTTCAAAATGAATCCTTTCTCTCCAAATCAATTGATTCAGATAATAGTAAGCTACCCTTTATTGTACCACTTTTTTAGCAATTTGAAAACAAAGGAAACGTTTCCCTAGGTAAAAAAGTGAGCAAAAATACTGAGATTTCACAACTCAAGCTTAATGACTAGATTCACTCCAAAAAATCGTGCCGAAAATACTAGGCATATGTTAAAATAGTAGTAATAAAATAAAGATTAGAAGGAACTATCCAAACTATATTTAAATCATTTACAATTCCTAAAGAAAGGAAACACTATGAAATCCTACCAAGCTGTCTACCAAATTCTAGCAAAAGAAACCGATTATATCAGCGGAGAAAAAATCGCAGAAGAACTATCCCTCAGCCGAACATCAATTTGGAAAGCCATCAAGCGGCTAGAACAAGAAGGCATTGAAATTGATAGTATCAAAAACAAAGGCTATAAACTGGTGAATGGAGACCTTATTCTTCCAGAGATTCTAGAAGAAAATCTTCCAATTAAAGTCAGCTTTAAACCCGAAACAAGATCAACACAACTCGATGCAAAAGAAGCAATTGATTTAGGGAATGAAGCAAACACCCTCTATATAGCTTCCTATCAAACAGCAGGTCGAGGTCGATTTCAACGTTCTTTCTACTCACCACAAGGTGGCATTTATATGACGCTCCATCTTAAACCAAATCTCCCCTACGACAAATTACCCTCCTACACACTACTTGTAGCCGGAGCTGTCTACAAAGCCATTAAGAACCTAACTTTAATAGATGTCGACATAAAATGGGTCAATGATATCTACCTAAACAATCATAAAATTGGAGGAATTCTCACTGAAGCAATGACCTCTGTAGAAACAGGCTTAGTCACAGATATCATTATTGGAGTAGGAATCAACTTTACTATTAATGATTTCCCACAAGAATTAAAAGAAAAAGCTGCTAGCTTATTTAAAACTACAGCTCCAATAACAAGGAATGAATTAATCATAGAAATCTGGCGTGCTTTCTTCGAAACACCAGCAGATGAGTTATTATACCTATATAAAAAACAGTCATTCGTGCTTGGAAAAGAAGTTGCTTTCACACTGGACAAAAAAGACTACAAGGGACTTGCTAAAGATATCTCTGAAAATGGAAAACTTTTAGTACAATGTGATAACGGAAAAGAAATCTGGCTCAATAGCGGAGAAATTTCACTCAAGAGTTGGAAGTAGTAATAAATAAGCACAACCATAAAAACGACAATATATAAAGATTTTAGCTTTTCTGCAGCCCACTACAGTTGACAAAGAGCGCAAAAAAACTTCAGATAAGTAATCCAATTAAGTTTTACAAATCTGAAGTTTTTATTCTACTATTCTTAAAAATACAAAAAAAAGAGAGTTATAAACCCTCATTAAAACGGAGAATAAGGGATTCGAACCCTTGCGCCAGTTACCCGACCTAACGATTTAGCAAACCGTCCTCTTCAGCCTCTTGAGTAATTCTCCAATTAATGGGCACGAGTGGACTCGAACCACCGACCTCACGCTTATCAGGCGTGCGCTCTAACCACCTGAGCTACGCGCCCAAGTTAAAAACTTGGTACAAAGAACAAAGTTCAAAGCGGGTGACGAGAATCGAACTCGCGACAACAGCTTGGAAGGCTGTAGTTTTACCACTAAACTACACCCGCATACATACTATAAGTAAAAATGGCGCGAGACGGAATCGAACCGCCGACACATGGAGCTTCAATCCATTGCTCTACCAACTGAGCTACCGAGCCTTATTGCGGGAGCAGGATTTGAACCTACGACCTTCGGGTTATGAGCCCGACGAGCTACCGAGCTGCTCCATCCCGCGTTAATAAAAAAGGAGGATGTGGGATTCGAACCCACGCACGCTTTTACACGCCTGACGGTTTTCAAGACCGTTCCCTTCAGCCGGACTTGGGTAATCCTCCATAATATTCAAATGGACCTTGTAGGACTTGAACCTACGACCACTCGGTTATGAGCCGAGAGCTCTAACCAGCTGAGCTAAAGGTCCAACAAGATCATTATAGCGGCGAAGGGGATCGAACCCCCGACCTCCCGGGTATGAACCGGACGCTCTAGCCAGCTGAGCTACACCGCCATATATCGGGAAGACAGGATTCGAACCTGCGACACCTTGGTCCCAAACCAAGTACTCTACCAAGCTGAGCTACTTCCCGAGTTAAATAGAAAATGCACCCTAGAGGAGTCGAACCTCTAACCGCCTGATTCGTAGTCAGGTACTCTATCCAGTTGAGCTAAGGGTGCTCTATATTATGCCGAGGACCGGAATCGAACCGGTACGATCGTTACCAATCGCAGGATTTTAAGTCCTGTGCGTCTGCCAGTTCCGCCACCCCGGCCTCTCTAAGCGAACGACGGGATTCGAACCCGCGACCCCCACCTTGGCAAGGTGGTGTTCTACCACTGAACTACGTTCGCACTACTTTCTTCTATCCAAAAATGCCGGCTACATGACTTGAACACGCGACCCTCTGATTACAAATCAGATGCTCTACCAACTGAGCTAAGCCGGCTCATTTATTATATCTTAATGCGGGTTAAGGGACTTGAACCCCCACGCCGTTAAGCGCCAGATCCTAAATCTGGTGCGTCTGCCAATTCCGCCAAACCCGCAGATATGACCCGTACTGGGCTCGAACCAGTGACCCATTGATTAAAAGTCAATTGCTCTACCAACTGAGCTAACGAGTCTAAAATAACTTACGTTATTCTAACGGTCCCGACGGGAATCGAACCCGCGATCTTCGCCGTGACAGGGCGACGTGATAACCGCTACACTACGGGACCTTTGGGAGTTAACGGGATCGAACCGCTGACCCTCTGCTTGTAAGGCAGATGCTCTCCCAGCTGAGCTAAACTCCCTAGAGCTAAGCGACTTCCATATCTCACAGGGGGCAACCCCCAACTACTTCCGGCGTTCTAGGGCTTAACTTCTGTGTTCG
>NZ_CAMHWI010000004.1 GCF_946188695.1 Streptococcus mitis
TCGATCGCTTTCTTCTCAGCATCTGTAAGTTTTTCTGGATTTGCTACTACAGTCTTATCTGCTGGTTTAACGATGTCGTTACCTGCATTTGGTTTAGTTGCAGCTTCTGGATCTTTTGTCAAGTCTGCTGCTGGAATTACAGCTGTCTTACCTTCTGGGGTTGTGACTGTTGCGTTTCCTTTATCATCTACAACTACTGTTGCATCTGGGTTTACAGCTTTAACTTTATCTTCGATCGCTTTCTTCTCAGCATCTGTAAGTTTTTCTGGATTTGCTACTACAGTCTTATCTGCTGGTTTAACGATGTCATTACCTGCATTTGGTTTAGCTGCTTCTTCTGGTGATTTAGTTAAGTCTGTTGCTGGAATTACAGCTGTCTTACCTTCTGGGGTTGTGACTGTTGCATTTCCTTTGTCATCTACAACTACTGTTGCATCTGGATTTACAGCTTTAACTTTATCTTCGATTGCTTTCTTCTCAGCATCTGTAAGTTTTTCTGGATTTGCTACTACAGTCTTATCTGCTGGTTTAACGATGTCGTTTCCTGCGTTTGGTTTAGTTGCAGCTTCTGGATCTTTCGTCAAGTCTGCTGCTGGAATTACGGCTGTCTTACCTGCTGGGGTTGTAACTGTCGCATTTCCTTTATCATCTACAACTACTGTTGCATCTGGATTTACAGCTTTAACTTTATCTTCGATTGCTTTCTTCTCAGCGTCTGTAAGTTTTTCTGGATTTGCTACCACAGTCTTATCTGCTGGTTTAACGATGTCGTTACCTGCATTTGGTTTAGTTGCAGCTTCTGGATCTTTCGTCAAGTCTGCTGCTGGAATTACAGCTGTCTTACCTTCTGGTGTTGTGACTGTCGCATTTCCTTTATCATCTACAACTACTGTTGCATCTGGATTTACAGCTTTAACTTTATCTTCGATCGCTTTCTTCTCAGCGTCTGTAAGTTTTTCTGGATTTGCTACCACAGTCTTATCTGCTGGTTTAACGATGTCGTTACCTGCATTTGGTTTAGTTGCAGCTTCTGGATCTTTCGTCAAGTCTGCTGCTGGAATTACAGCTGTCTTACCTTCTGGTGTTGTGACTGTCGCATTTCCTTTATCATCTACAACTACTGTTGCATCTGGATTTACAGCTTTAACTTTATCTTCGATCGCTTTCTTCTCAGCGTCTGTAAGTTTTTCTGGATTTGCTACTACTGTCTTATCTGCTGGTTTAACGATGTCGTTTCCTGCATTTGGTTTAGTTACATCTACTTCTGATTTGAATAAATCTTCTGATGGGATTGTCGCAGTAGTTCCATCTTTCAGTGTAACTGTCGCATTACCATCTTCATCAAATTTAACAGATTTAGTTTCTGGGTTTAATTCTCTTAATTTTTCTTCTACTTTAGCTTGATCATCCGGATCATTTGCTTCACCGGCTACTTTGTCTGCTGGTTTAACAATTTTACTATTTCCTGCATCTGGGTTAGAAGTATCTTCTTTAGTTCTTACTAATTCTGCTGCTGGAATTGCTGCAGTTTTACCTTCTGGAGTAGAAACAGAAACAGTTCCATCTTCATCGATTGTTACGATAGCATCTGGATTTACCTCTTCAACTTTAGCAACAATCTTAGCTTTCTCTTCGTCAGTTAAGTTCGATGGATCTTTTACGATAACTTTATCAAGTGGTTTGTTAATATCATTTCCACCTTTACCGTTATCTAACTGGTCCTCAGTTTTCACTAATTTTGTCGGATTGATAATTCCTTTATCGCCAGCTTCTGTTGTTACTTCGATGTTTCCATTTTCATCATATTTAACTTCTTTAGCTGTTGGGTTAACTTTCTTAACTTCTTCTAAGATTTTAGCTTTTTCTTCATCTGTTAATGCACTTGGATCTTTTACTAATACTTTATCAATTGGTCTGTTTACTTCTCCAATTGCTTTAATAGCCGCCTTATCAGCTTCTTCTATTGTATTAACATCGTCTACACTACTTACTGCATCAATTGCTGCTTTAGATTTTTCCGCAAGTTTATCTACTTTAGCTTTTAATTTAGCTTTAGCTTCAGGAGTTAGATCGTTACGCGCATCGATTTCTGCTTTCTTAGCTGTTGCTTCTTCATCAATTGCTTTACGAGCATTTGGTTTATCTTCTACAACTGGTACAGATTTTTCAATTTCACCTTCAGCTTTTTCTTGAAGTTGCTTAACTTCTGCATCTGTTCCAGCTTTATCGATTTCTTCCTTAGCTTCTTCTGCTAGAGCTTTAGCTGCATCTGCTGCAACTTTCTTCTCTTCATCAGTAGCATCTGGAGTGTTAGCAATGTCTTCCAATTGTTTTGCTAATTTATCTTCGATTGCTTTCTTGGCTGCTGGTTTAGTTACTGCTTCTGGATTTACAGCTTTAACATCTGCTACACCTTTATCTTTTGCACCATCTACTGCTTTTTGAGCTTCTGCGGCTTTTTCTGGTGTCTCTGCATTAGCTGGTTGAGCATCGATCGCATCTGTTGCTTCTTTCGCTTTAGCTTGAGCTTCTTCCTTAGCTGCTGCTTTTTCTTCGTCAGTTAAGTCTTTACGCTCGTCGATTGCTTCTTCTTTCTTAGCTAACTCTTTTGCAATTTCTTCTTTAGCTTTTTCTTTCGCTACTGGATTTACTTTCGCAACTTCTCCAGTACCAGCATTTTTCGCTGCATCTACTGCTACATCTGTTGTTGCTGCATCGATTGCTTTCTTAGCATCATCTGCTGCTTTCTCTGCTGCTTTCTTAGCTTCATCTTTTTCTGCTGGAGTTAAGTCTTCACGTGCGTTAATTGCGTCTACTTTAGCTTTAAGTGCATCGTCAATGGCTTTCTTAGCTGCTGGTTTCTTAACTGCTTCTGGATTTACAGCTTTAACATCTGCTACACCTTTATCTTTTGCACCATCTACTGCTTTTTTAGCTTCTGCTGCTTTTTCTGGTGTTTCTGCGATAGATGGTTGAGCGTCGATTGCATCTGTTGCTGCTTTAGCTTTTGCTTGCGCATCTTTCTTAGCTGCTGCTTTTTCTTCGTCAGTTAAGTCAGGACGTGCATCGATTGCTGCTTCTTTCTTAGCTAACTCTTTTGCGATTTCTTCTTTAGCTTTTTCTTTCGCTACTGGATTTACAGCTTTAACATCTGCTACACCTTTATCTTTTGCACCATCTACTGCTGTTTGTGCTTCTGCTGCTTTTTCTGGTGTTTCTGCGTTATCTGGCTGTGCGTTAATAGCATCTGTCGCTTTTTTAGCTTTTGCTTGAGCATCTTTCTTAGCTGCATCTTTTTCTTTGTCAGTTAAGTCAGGACGTGCATCGATTTCTCCAACTTTCTTAGCCAATTCATCTGCGATTGCTTGCTTAGCTGCTTCTTTCGCTACTGGGTTTACAGCTTTAACATCTGCTACACCTTTAGCTTTAGCTGCATCTACTGCATCTTGTGCTGTTTTAGCTGCTGTTGGTGTAGTTGCTACATCTGGTTGCTTGTTAATAGCGTCTGTTGCTTCTTTTGCTTTCGCTTGTGCTTCTTCCTTAGCTTTTGCTTTCTCTGCATCTGTTAAGTCTTTACGTGCATCGATTGCTTTTTCTTTTTCTGCTAATTCATCTGCGATTGCTTTTTTAGCCGCTTCTTTAACTACTGGAGTTACATTTGCAACTGCTGTAGTTCCATCTGCTTTAGCTTTATCAACTGCTGCATTTGTAGTTGCTGCATCAACAGCACCTTTAGCTACGTCTGCTTGCGCTTTTGCTACTTCTTTAGCTTTAGTTTTCTCTTCTGGAGTTAAATCTGTGCGAGCATCGATTTCTTGGTTTTTAGCTTCTAACGCTTCATCGATTGCTTTCTTAGCTTCTGGTTTAGCTTTAGCTACTGGATTTACAGCTTTAACATCTGCTACACCTTTATCTTTTGCACCATCTACTGCTGTTTGTGCCGTTTGTGCTGCTTCTGGCGTAGCTGCTGCATCAGGTTGTTCATTAATTTTCGCTAATTGTGCATCAGCTTTATCTTTTGCTTCTTTCTTAGCTGCTGTTTTTTCTTCATCAGTTAAGTCTGTACGCTTATCAATTTCGCTATTTTTATCTTCTAATGCTTTTGCAATTGCTTTCTTAGCTTCCGCTTTGGCTACTGGAGTTACATCTGCAACTGCTGTAGTTCCATCTGCTTTAGCTTTATCAACTGCTGCATTTGTAGTTGCATTATCAACTGCAGCTTTTGCTGCATCTGCTTGCGCTTTTGCTACTTCTTTCGCTTTAGTTTTCTCTTCTGGAGTTAAATCTGGACTAGCATCGATTTCTTTGTTTTTAGCTGTCAATGCATCGTCGATTGCTTTCTTAGCTTCATCTTTTTTAGCTACTACTGGGTTATCTTTTGCGATTGCATCAGTTCCTGCTGTTTGAGCTTTATCAAGAGCATCTTTTGTTGTAACTTCAGGTTTTGCTATTTCAGCAAGAGCATTGTCTTTATCAGCATTTACTTTTGCAATTGCTGCTGCTTTTTCTTCATCAGTAGCATTTGGAGTTTTATTAATAGCCTCAATTTGCTTCTCAGCTGCTTTATTAACCTCATCGATAGCTGGTTGTTTGTCTAAGGTTACAAACTCTGATAATGGTCTTGGATCTTTTGAACCATCTGCGTATGTTACTACAAGATTTCCTTGGTCATCTTTTGTTACTGACTTGATTTTAGCATCTTTATCTGTAACTGGAGCATCTTTTGAGATGTTTGCATCATCATTATTCTTATTGTGCTCAAGTTGTAATTTTTCTTTGATTTTAGCTAATTCTGCTTCTGTAACGTTAGCTGGATCTGTTACAGCTACTTTTTCAGTTGGCGCCTTGATATCGTACTTGTCTGTTTGAGATTTAACGATGAACTGAACATATCCTGGTTTTTGTTGACGTACTGCATCATCAGTTGAAGCATCATAAGTTTGATCTGCTGGGAATGACTTTGCATTATCGTTGTCATTGGCAACAACAAAACTTGTCCATTGGTTTGGAGCTGTAAGTGTTGTAACACCAGTCATCTTGATAGTTGCTGTTCTCTTATCGTCAGATACTGTTCCTTCGCCATTTGTAACTACATCGTTATCAATCTTACCTGTTGTAAATCCATAATTTGCAGTGTTATCAGTTCCAACACCACCTGGTCCACGTAGGTACAAATCTTTAACTTCTGCATCATCTGAAGCTTTGAATGTTAAGTCAGTATTCTCACCAGTGTAAACATAGATTTGACGTTTGTCAGCATTTGAGTATGGAAGTTCAACTGTTGGTGCTGGGTTTGTACGTGCAAAGTCAGTTAATGGTTTTTTATCGATAGAACCATCTTTATAAGTTACTACAACATTGTTTCCATCTTTAGTGATGCTTTCAATACGATCATCTTGATTATCTACCTCTTTACCTTTTTTGTCGGCTAGATTTTTATCTGGGTTTTCAGTAGAGTATTGAATTTTAATATTTTTCTTAATCTCATTAAACTCAGCTTCTGTGACATTATTAGCATCCACTACAGGAACTTTTGTCTCTGGAACTTTAATGTCATATTTTGCTGTTTGAGCTTTTAGTTTAATAGTAAATGAACCTGGGTCAGTTGCATATGACTTAGAAGTTGCATTATTATCGATATATGCACCATCAGTATCTGTAGCTGTTGCATAACGAGTTACAATTGTAAGTTCTTGAGCTGGTTCTTTAGGGAATTTACTCTCAGGAATTCCAGAGTTATCTTTTGAAATGTTACCTTTAATTTTTACAATAGCTGGATTTTCTGCTGTCGCTACTGTTTCAGTAGAAATTTTTTCAACTGTTGTATTGTACTCATTATCTAAAACATCAGGATTAGATTCATCTTTAGCTGGTGAATCCTGATTCCCACCACGTTTAATTGTAGCAGATGCTACTTTTCCTGAATCATCTGTAAATTTAACAGGAATTTCAAAATCTTCGTTCGCATACACGTAAACGTCTTTTTTACCATCTACTGAGTACGGAATTTCTACTGTTGGAGCTGGGTTTGTACGCGCAAAGTCAGTTAATGGTAATGTATCTGTAGATCCATCTTTATACGTTACCACCATATTGTTATCTACTTTTGTAACAGATTTAATCTTGGCTTCTTTATCGTCAACATTTTGACCTTGTTTCGCAACTAAGTTAGCGTCTGCATTCTTTTTAGAATAGTGAAGTTTGATATTGGCATTGTTTTCACCAACTAGTTTCTTAAACTCTGCATCTGTTACGTGATTAGCGTCAACTACTGGTACTTTAGCAGCTTCGTTTTCAGGTTTTGTAACATCATATTTTTGAGTTTGAGGTTTAAGTACAACAACGAAGGAACCTGGATCATCTGCACCTGTTGCTCTCCCTGTAATTTCTCCTCCATCAGCGTCTGTAACTCGTAAGAAACGCCATCCTAAAACTACACCTGGAGGAGTTTCTCCTCTAGTCGCTGCATCTAGTTTGTCTTGTGTAAAATTCCCTTCTGGTGCTGGTGTACCTGAGTAAGTAATAACTGCTGGTGATGCTTCTGTTGCTGGTGTCTCAGCAGTAATAGTATTCGCTGTATATCCATATTGAGTACTAATTTTATTTGTTGCACCTGGAACTTCAGCAAAAGCTCTGTTACCACCTTGGTTTAAAGTAGCACTTACAATTTTCTTACTATCATCTTTGATTTTAATATCAAATGAGTTTTCTTCTGCACCGTAAACATAAATTTCTTTAGCTGCTGCATTAGAGAAAGGAAATTCTGCTGTTGGTGCTGTGTTTACACGTGCAAAATCAGTTACTGGTCGTTCAGCTGTTGTTCCATCGTTATAAGTAATAACAACTTTATCACCTTTTTGAGTAACTGTATCAATCTTACTGTTAAGGTTGTTTCCGTCACCTTCCTGTAATTTAGCTTTGATTTTATCTAATTCTGCTTGTTGAAGTTGTGCTGGATCAGCTACCGCAACTTTATCAAAGTTTGCAGCTTTATTCGCTAAATCTTCTGTGTATTTTACGTTTTGTGAACGAACTTTGAAGAATACTTGATAATCTGGATCAGATGCACCTTCGTTGTCGATTTCATTGTTACTTGCATCTTTAGCACGAACTTTACGTGATACTATTGTTGACCCATTAGGCCATGGTTTCCCATTAGGGTGAAGTTTTTGTAATGTTCCTGTAACAGAAAGTGTTGCTGGTTGGTCAGCTGTTGCTGTTGTTTCACCATCAATATTAGAGTTGTTTAATCCATACCCTATATTAGTATCGGTTCCACCACCCATTTTTTGCATCCAACCTTTAACAATCTTACCACTGTTATCTGTAATCTTGATACGTCCAGTGATATTTGTTTCTTCTGTTGGAGTTATCCAGAATGTTTTAGATGCTGGATCATCATAATCGATTGATACTTTTGGTTTTTCTGTATCAGTTTCCGCACGGAAAGCATTGTTTTTGTCTAATGCTTGGCCATTACGAGCATCATTAGATCCTGTGTTTTCGATTGAGTTAGATTCTGATTTTTTCTCAGTGTTTTCTGCTTTTTTACCTACAGTTTCTTTGCCTTCAGTTGTATCTACTGCTGGAGTTTCTTTTTTCTCTACAGGTTTGTTTTTTAATTTAGAGTTAACTGTAGTGACAAGTTTGCTGTAAGCTGTTTTTAGTTCAGCTTGAGTAGTTGCGTTCGCTAATGTAGTTTTTGCAGATTCTAGTTCAGCTTTTAATACTGCAACACTTTCTTCTGTTTTGTTATCGTAAGAACCGTTAGAAAGTTTTGTTTCAATTTCTGAAATGTAGCTTTCAAGTTGGGTCTTATCCAAAGTTGGAGTTGCTGGCTGAGCAGCAGCTGTATCTCCAGGTTGGATTTGATCCGCTTGAACAGATACAGCTCCATTACCTAAGAACATGAAAAGAGCAGCGACCGCTACACTAGCCGCCCCAAAACTATATTTACGGATCGAGTAACGAGTGACCTTCTCACGGTGCAGACGTTCAACACGACTCATAGATGGTTTGTTTTCCATTATTTTCTTTTCTCCTTTTGTAAGGTTAATTAATTTGATTTCCACATGACACCTGTATGTAGAGATCTACAATTTACATTTTATCTTATTTTCAATATATATGCAAATGATTTGATTTAAAATTTTCCAAAAAAATTTTAAAAAGTTTTTGCAAAATTAGGGAATTCTCAGATAAATTAATCCGGTATGTTTTTTCGTTTTTTATAAATAAATAATTCACATATTTTTATAACAAATTTATTTTTATTTTAATTCCATTCATAAAGATAGCGCATTCATATAGGATTAGTGTAAAAGTAAATAAGTTTGAAGGGTGAAATAAACTATTCTTACACTGCATAAGAAAAAATTATCCGTAAAACACATGAACCAAAAATAAAACATGCTACCTCATTTCGGTAACATGTCATCGTTTTCTACTTACAACAAGGCCTCAAACTCAGCGACGGTCATACCTAATTGCTCACTCGCAAATTCGGAAGTTAAAGCATGTTGGCGAACCATGTCTAAGAAGGCAAAGAGTTTCCCCTCTTCCCTTCCTTCAACTTTCCCGCGCTCTAAACCTTGTTCAATACCTTCTGCACGACCACGTTCAAGACCACGTTCTAAGCCTTTTTCTTCAGCTTGTTCCAAGGCATAGTCATGCGCTAATAAGGCTTGTTCTTCGCGCATACGTAGTTGACTAAACATTTTCCTGTCCTCCTCGGACCAGCTCTTGTAGTCCAGCAGTTGATCTGCCTGGCTGATGGCTCGCTCGGGTTGCTGGGTAAAAGGTTTGTTCCCGAAAAACTCCAACCACGGCTTGCGAACCTCATCTTTGCTGGTTTCTCTGTATTTTTTTAATTCCAAGAATGCCATCTTAACCAGATGGTTTTCTTGTCCATTGTTTGTGATGGTTAAGACCTCACCTGTCGTATCCTCTCGCATACTAAAACTGTGAAAGGCTAAATCATCTTGAAAGTAGTTGCTATCCACGATTGCGATAGCGTATACTGGTGCGATATGTTTATAACTCTGGTGAGTATTGCCTTCTTGTTGGCGAACTTTTTCAAGGTTTTGATTGACCTGACTGCAAAGGTAAGCCCACAGGCGATTGATGAAAAAATTCTGATGATGCACCTGAATCTCAATAATTACTTGTGTCCCATTGTCCAACTCCGCCAAAACATCTATACTGGTATAGAAATCCTGCGCCGAGTAAGGTATGGAAGGTAAGACATGAATATTGCTTCCCTCCAAAATGGTCACATTTTTGGCTGGTAATTCCAGCATATCGCGGATAAATTGACAAGTGATTTCTGGATTGCTAAAGATTTTCTTAGCTACCAAGTCATTGGTTGGGCTGATGCCCGGATGTCTTAAAGTCATCCATTTCCTCCTCTTATTATACCACAGTTTTAAATCTAATTTTACTAGATTCGATGGTTCTATCTATTTATTCGAAAAGGAAATGAATTGTGAAGATATTTTATCTCGTTTCAACTAAAATATGAGCTTGATCAATCAGTTGTCCATCAACAGTCAGATTCAGATAGAAATCCAAGGTCTTATCAGCAGCAAAATACAGGGTTGGTAGATGTAAATCTTTTTTGCATTCCCCAGCTTGGAATTGAAGGACTTGAATTTCGTCCTGATAGGCGACACCATGGACACCTGTCCCCGGTTGAATCGAAATCTTAGCCTCTAAAGGAGTATTACTTTCGCTACGTTCAATCCTAAAATGAAGAGTCTCTCCCTTTGTCACAGCTAGACTTTTTTCTGCAAATGCTAGCCCCTGAACAACTTCTGTTTTTGATAAGCTAGGAGTTTTATAGAGTGAAATCTTGGTCAGTACAGGTAAATCCTGTGCCTCTGTAATCATTACGCGCACCTTCTGTGCCTCTACTAGCGAACCTCGCAAGAGACGCTTATGACCAACTGTGAAGCCCGTACCAAATTCTTGCCAGACGCCGTCCACCTCTACTTGCACATGAAAAGCAGCGATTCGTTGCCCCAGCTTCAAATCTTCTCTTAACTCAAGAACATCGAAAGTTTTAGGCGCCCCTAAGTCTAGTTCTAGTTGGATGGGCAAGTCTGCATCGCTTGCCCATGAACTAGTCTCAAGACCGTCTGTCAAATGGCGACAATCAAAGTCTGCGGAAAGTGCTGGACCAGATACCTTAGCTCCCAGAGTCAAATCTTCTTTATAGAGCTCATTGCGATAGGCCGCAAATTCATAGAGGCGTTCAATATCCTTTGCATCAAAGAGCCCATCTTTATTCGGCGGAATATTGAGTAAGAGAGGTGTGCCTCTCCCCACTGAGTGAAAATAGATTTCGACCAACTCCTCAAGTGACTTAGGATCCTGCTCTTCATGGTAGAACCAGCCCGGCCGAATGGAAACATCTGCCTCACCGATTGAGAAAATCGTGCCTGAAGGATCCCCATGCTGAAGATAGCCCAACTCTGCTTCTGTCCCTAATTTTTCAGGATTCACCTTTTGCCACAGGGGATTACCTGCGTACCCTCGTTCATTGCCAATCCAACGGATACTAGTGCCTTCTGTTGAAAAAATCAAGCAATCGCCCTGAAGCTCACGAATGGTTTCAAACCATTTTTCAAATTCATAATTAACCTTTTGAGCGCCCTCTCCTCTGGCACCATCCATCCAGATCTCAGCAAATTTCCCTCCATTGCCATAGGCAGGATTTGATAAGATTTCCTTCAGCTGAGCCAGATAATAGGCATTATAGTCCGCTTCTCGGTCCACATGATAGAGGGGACTATGGGCATCCCACGGTGATAGGTAGACCCCCATATCCATATCAAACTCTGTGGCAGCTTGGGACACCTCAAGGAGCAAGTCTCCCTCTCCATTCCTCCAAGGACTGGCCTTGACCGAATAATCTGTGTGAGCTGTCGGATAGAGGACAAAGCCGTCGTGGTGCTTGATCACCAAAATCAACTTTTTAAAGCCCGTTTCCTTGAGCACGCGAACCCACTCACGCGCATCTAACCTGGTCGGATTAAAGCGTTCAGGTTCCTCCTGACCTGTCCCCCATTCCTGATCATAAAAGGTATTTGGCCCAAAATGGATAAATGCTGCTAGTTCATCCTCTAAATAAGCTAGCTGGGCCTGACTAGGCAAGGGCCCATGCGGTTTTATTTCTCTTACCATACTACTTCCTATCTACACTTTTCTTTACTTTTTTGGCATATACTTGCAATTCGGTTAAGGCTAGGGGACTAGTCAAACTTTCAAATCGAAGACGAAGGGCGTAAGTCTTCACCTTATCAAATTCAAAACGAAGCTCTTCATCCTTGTCACTTGACACTTTTCGGATGCCTGATACAGGGCGCCAATTCTCCTCTTGTTTGAGTAGAGAATCCTTGTCCAAATGGTTGGGAGTCCGAGGCAAGGCAGGCTCATTCCCTACATAATAATCGATAAAGGTCGGCTCAACGGCCACATATTCTTGATTTTCAACATAATACAAGGTCAGGTTATCCACAAATCGCGGTTTTAAAATCCCTGCATCTCCAAACAGAATACCCACGCTGGCTTGCTCTGACTTGGCAATCCAAGTATTGGCTGTCGATTTCTTCCGAGCAATAACCTTGTCATTGAGATATGAGGCTGGGTGATTCGGCTCTGAATGGGAAGCAAAGACCAGAGGCAGGTTGGATCCTGTCCACTGATCGGAAATAACTTCCCCATCTACACTGACATCTGTCACATGAATGGTGACTGTTGCTGGCAACTCACAGCCCGCTACTTGTCCTGTGAGCACACTTTCTCCTACCTGAGCATAGACTTGAGGTTCGAGTTCATCCCAAGTCACCTTGGCCGTATCTCTTCTGCCATCTGATAAGACTAGCTTGACTCGATCTGGTAAATGTGGGACTTCCTTGACAAGCGTCCAAACCTTTTCAGGCTCAATAGCGCAAATCCCTTGGACACAAACCTGAGCAGAAGCCTTTATATCCAGCCCCTCAAGATGACCAGATACCGTAAATTTATGAAAGCTTGCTATATCTTCTTCGGAGATTGCCTCCCAAACAACCTTGACTCGTTTTGCACCACCGAACTCATAGTCCACCAAAACTGAAGATGGCAGCTGTGGATAAGTTCCCTTAGCTGTATACAAGCGAAGTGATCGTACAGAAACTGCCTGCCCTAGTGAGGTATTTTCTGCCACCTGAAAATGAGTTTGATAGGCCTTCCCTTGATAAAAGGCGCGAATAGCCAAGTCCCCTGCAGACAAGCAATAAAGCACTCCCTGCTTGATAATGGCGTGGGCACTACCACTCGTCTCCCAAATCACTTCACTATTCCCCACCTTGTTCACAGGGTTATCCACAGTTTGTGGATAAAATCCAATAGCTGGGGAATCTCCTTCTTGTAATCCGGCCTGCTTGTCCACTCGAATCTCAAATAAGCGCTTATTTCTCACTGGTTGGGTAGCCAAAGCCTCTCCCACTAAGATATCAAAACTTGCTGGCTCTAGCCCTCTGGCACTGGCTTTTACTCTTACGTGACCTGCCTGATCTAAACTCTGAATCAAAAGGACACCTCTGCCATGAAAGGCTTGCCGCTTAAACCGACCATTTTTCTGAGCCTGGTAACGTTCACGACTAGCCTGCCTACCATTATCCACACCTACAATACGAGCAGGGCCTTCAATTTTAAAATGAAGCTGATTGGAAGCACTCGGTACCCAATTTCCATCCTTGTCCAATACATCAAAATAGAGATAAAGGAGGTCTTGCCCATCTGGCTCCAGTTTTGTTTTCTCGGCATGTAACCCGATTTTGGCTGGCTTACCTGCAGTCACCACCCTATCTTCTGCCACAATCTGACCTTGATAATCATAGGCTACAGCATGCAATTCTCCTGGTTGATAAGCCAAACGCCATTCGAGATAAAGTTGTTCAGAACTTGCTCCCTCTTGGTATTTTCTACCATCTGAAGTCCATTTTTCCTGAAAATTCTTTCTGCCTTGGGATTTTCCATTGAGAAATAGCTCTACTGAACCAGCATTTGAATACACTCGAACAGGGATATCCCCACACTTATCCACAACTTGTTGATAACTCTTGTGGATTTCCCAATTCCAGTGGGGTAAGATATGAACCATGGGATGCTGATCTAGGTCCAACCACTGACTTTGATAGAGATAATAGTCATTTTTAGGAATCCCTGCCGTATCCACGATCCCAAAATAGGAACTCTTTACAGGCGTATCATTTTGATTGTGCCAAGGAGTCGGCTCACCGATATAGTCCACTCCTGTCCAGATAAACTGACCTGCATAGTCCAGCCGATTCCTATCTGCTATCCAAGAAGTTGTCGCTGTCTTCCCCCAAGGAACCCGATCATTGCCATAGTCCGACTGTTCAAAATTCCGCACTCGACGATTATCCCCAACCCATTCCTTATCTGGGCGAAAATAGCTGTCACGCGTCCGTGTAGCCGATGAGGTTTCAGACCCATAAAGACGCCACTTGGGATGTCTTTTGCGAATCCCGTCAATATTGTCTTCTGAGTAATTCAAACCCACCACATCCAGCAAATCAGCAATCTTTTCATGACCTCCAGAACCATTGCCAAAGCGGAATTGATCCATTCCCATAGTCACAAAACGACTATCATCCACCTCCTTTACCCTTCCTAGCAAGCGTTTGATAGTCTTCAATGAATGAGCATCGCCATTTGCTTCGCTGACTTCATTTCCCAAGGACCACATAAAAATCGCTGGATTGTTGTTGCCACGCTCAATCATAGTGCGCAAATCGTAATCTGACCAGAAATCGCCTGCTTTCGCTTCTGGGTGAGTCGCTTCTTCCTCAAAAAAGCGACCATAATCATATTCTTTCTTGCCTCCATACCAGGTATCAAAGGCTTCTTCTTGGATAAGTAAGCCCATTTTGGCAGCCACATCCAGCAAGATACTACTGGCTGGATTATGCGTGATTCGAATCGCATTGACCCCCATTTCTTTCATCTGGCGCAAGCGTCTCTCAGCAGCTGACCTGTTTTCCACAGCTCCCAGCGCTCCATAGTCATGGTGCAGACAAACTCCATAAATCTTCAAACAGCGACCATTGAGAAAGAAGCCCTTATCCGCTTGCCAATCCATATAGCGGTAACCAAAGGTCTCCTCTTCTTCATCAACCAAAATGCCATTTTTATAAAGGCGAGTCTTCAATTGGTAAAGGTAGGGATGGTCAATATACCAAAGCAAGGGTTGAAAAATTGATATGGCTTGTTGGAAAGAATATTTGTCCTCAGACTCAATCATTACAGAATCAGTCGCCTGCCAGTCTGACAGCTGTTGGCCATCATACCAGATACTCTGCTCCAAATACACCGACACGGACTGAGGCCCATCATTTGAAACCTTGCTTGTAAGCTGGGTTTCCACCCAAGATTGCCTTTGTTCCTTTAGCTTGGGACTTTCTATCTTAATTCCATATAAATCCAGATGCACCGAATCTGTAATCAATAATTTTACTTCTCGGTAAATACCGCTACCAGAGTACCAACGACTGCTAGGTTGCTTATTTTCCACAAAAACCGCAAGCTGGTTGGCCGTCCCATCATTTCTTAGATAAGGCGTGATATCATAAGAAAAAGGTGTGTAGCCATTGGGATAATAGCCCAGTACTTGCCCGTTAATATAGACTTGGGCATTCATGTAAACTCCATCAAACAACAAACGCACCGATACAAGACTGGCATCTTCTTCCAAGTAAAACTGCGTACGGTACCAGGCTTGACCCCCGTTTAACTGCCCACCCTCATTTTGCGCTGGCGAATACTGGTCAAAATCATTGTAAATACTCCAGTCGTGTGGCACTTGAATAGCCTGCCAATTTCCCCTCTGAAAATCCGACGCCAAGGCCTCTTCCTTCCCCACCTCTTGGCTAAAAAACCAGTGATTTCGTAAAACTTCTTCTCTTCTCATACAAGCATTCCTCTTTAAACGAATCGATATACTTGACTATAGCACAAAACAAAAGCGCTTTCAAGACTTCCTCCATCACTCCCTAAATACTCAGAAAAGATTCTATAATTTGTGGAAAAGTCTGAAAATCACTCCATGTTCATACAAACTATCATTTGCAATAAACAATACAAACCTCAAAAAAGACCAAAAAACACCCCTCTGAATGTTCATTCCAGAGAGATGTTCCTTTTGTCTTAGCTATTGTAAATCGATTGTCTAAAGTCATCTGAATCTTTGAGATAAGCTTTATAAATCGCTTTTTTCAGTTTTTGCACTGGTGTTTCTATAAACTCAAACTTTTTAGCCGTGGTATTTCCTGCTTTTATCTGGGCTAGTTCAGCTAAAACAGCTTCGTTCATTAGTGATTGTAGTTTTTCTTTACTTGCAATTACTTCTGATTTTCCGTTGTAATTTATCGTAATAGATTTCAGGCTATCTAATTTTGCAACACGTTCATTAATTTGATCTTTTTTGAACTCCGCATATGTTTTTCCTAGAATTTTTTCAAAAATATACTTATCAGATAATGGTTTTCCTGCCGCTTCAGCTTGGTTTTTATATTGATTTGACGCATAAGGTACAAATCCTTCATAATAGCCCAAAGCTCCCATAAGTTCAAAGGCTTGTTTTCTAAAGGTGATGTCCCCACTCATACCAGAGTCATTTTGACTAACACCATAAATAGTATCAAACATATCAACGGTGTAATAACCATTTGCTGCAATTTTACCTTTATCTGAAAAACCAGCAATGATATAACGATTGACCAGGATATGATTGTCAATCAAACTATCAATATCTGTCAATTTTTTGGCATCTTCTAAGGTCAGAGCTTGAATCTCCTCACTCTTATGAGTCGGTTTAACTGCTGTATTACGGTAATCTACCCAAGTTCTAGGACCTGTTGAAGGAATCGGCATTATTTTTTTGAAATAACTCATCTTGTCTTCTGCAGATAAGCCTTTACTTACCTCTGCTTCTAGATAATCTAGAGTATAAAGGACATCAAAACTTCCCTTCATATAAGATTTCAAATCTTCTGCTGTTTTAAATCGATCAGGTGTTTTGTTGTAAAATCCATTCTTATCACTCTCATCATATACAAAGTTGAGATTGAAATAAGTATCCTTTTCTGGATTATAGGAGTTTTCAAAAATACCACGCGCATAAAACTCTGCTCCTGTACCATCTCGACGACCGTGATTATTAAACAAGACCGTTCTATCTAGTAAGTGCGTCATTTCATGAGAATAAGTCGCTGAACCTCTATCATCCAGAACTCTATCTATAAAGTAACGGACACCTAATCCATTTGCCTCAGCTCCCACCTTACTTACTGGAGAATAGTAATTCATAGGAGTCATAAATTGGTCGACTCCCTTATCAGCTCCATTACCAGTAGCTGGTGACCAAGTGCTATCAATCTGGGCATTCGGATTACTTGTATATTTCTTCATCGTATCAATAATCAAGCGATTTGTCAGTAACTTATCACGATTTTCTGGTTTTGTTATACGATAAAGAGTATCAACATAGTTGGCTTGTTGTACAGCCGCCTTTTCAATTAAAGACTTGACTCTAGCAAGCTCAGCCTGATACTTAGTTGGATTAGACTGAGTAAGAGAAGTATCTATATAGGAACCAATATTACCATAAGTAATTGTCGCCATATTACTAATCACGTAAACATTTGGTTCTTTCACATTCAAAAGTCCCAAAATAGCAGCCATATTAGCCTCTTGTTTACGAGGATCCTTTTCCCCAGCTGTCAACTTGCTATACAACCCGACATGCGCTGAAGGATTTTCCTTAGATGGTTTTTCAACAATCATAGCTTGGCTAGATTTTTTAAGCCAGGTATCCGCATCATCTGACGTAAAGAGTTGGCGATTGCTGTCTAAAAATTCCTTCAAACTAGCCTTACCTGTAATAGTAGATAAATACTTTGTAAATGTTTGAGGACTATTGGTCAATTTCATCTCTTCATAAGACATGGATCCTAATTTTTTCAAACTATCCAAGGCGGTCATTGTCTTATTGCCAAATGAGCTTGGATTAAAGGCCAGAATATCACGAATATTCGTGTCCCCAAATTGAATATTATAAAAACGATTGATATAAGACAGTCCCAACAAAATCTGCTCTTTGTATTGCTCAAGCTCTTGTTTGACCTTGCTGCGATTTTCAGGGGTATCTCCTATAATTCCCAATGTATGCGAGGCTATCTTTTTGAAACTTGACTCAGCTTGCGTCTTCGTCTGATCAAAGCTTTCTTGAATTGATAGTTTTTGAAGATACTCTGTGCGCAACATATCTTTGACTTCTTGGTCAGTGATATTTGGGTGTGTTTTTCTGAGCGCAATTCTCTTTGTTATAATATCTCGAGGATCATAGACAGGCTCCAACTGTTCTTTTAGTTTACTGTCATTTAAGAAATCTACTGATCTCACGCTTGTAGTAAGAGCAGACACATCTACAGCATCTTCTCTCTCACTATTAGCTGGAAGTAAGTGTGGTTTATCCTCCTGACTACCAACTAAAACAACTCTCGGTTTCATTGGTTTTGTTATTTGACTCTCTTCTTGAGGATTAACCAATTCACCAGTTTGTTCATTGATAGCGTATGTTCTGGTAAGTGTATTCTCACCAACTTCTCCTTCAGATGCTACCTTTTCTATATTTTTAGCAAGTGAAGAATCCTCTCTTCGCTCCTCAGTAACAGCAATCGGTTGTATTATTTTTTCCACATTACCAACTTGAATCACTTTATCAACTGCTGGATTTACTTGTCTAGTAGTGTCAGATACCGTCACCTGACCTGTTGCCTTATCTAATTGATAACTCGTCCTAGTTTCCACCGAACCATCATGCCCTGCAACCGCTACTTCCTGTCGTCTGAACTCCAAAGCAGGATTCACTTGGTAAATCGTTTTATGAGATAGGACAGTAGTTTCAACACTCGGTTTAGTTCCAACTTCTACAACTTGATCAACTTTGTTAGCTACTATTTTGACAGTTTTATTCTCAGAAATATTTCCACTTGCTTGATCTTTAGTATAGGTAGTAGTAACTTGTTCTTGTCCCTCAACACCCGGAATTTTTACTCTTGTAACGCCGTGGTCTAGTTCCTCATTCTTTTCATAAACGGTTTCATAAGGAACAGCTTTGGTCTCCACTTTAGTCTGAGGAAGTTGAGTGTCTTCTTTATACTCTGGGAGAGCCTCCTGTATCTCAGGCTCACCGGAAACACCACCTTCATAAGAAGGAAGGGACGGTTCCACCAAGGATTCACCAGAAACACCGCCTTCATAAGACGGAAGAGATGGCTCTACCGAAGGATCGCCGGAAACACTACCATCATAAGAAGGAAGGGACGGTTCCACCAAGGACTCACCGGAAACACCGCTTTCATAAGAGGGAAGAGACGGCTCTACTGAAGACTCACCGGAAACACCACCTTCATAAGAGGGAAGGGACGGTTCCACCAAGGATGCACCGGAAACACCGCCCTCATAAGATGGAAGAGGTGGTTCTACCGAAGAATCGCCGGAAACACCACCTTCATAAGATGGAAGGGACGGCTCCACCAAGGATTCACCGGAAACACCGCCCTCATAAGATGGAAGAGACGGCTCTACCGAAGGCTCACCGGAAACACCGTCTTCATAAGATGGAAGCGCTGGTTCTACCAAGGACTCACCGGAAATACCGCCTTCATAAGATGGAAGGGACGGCTCCACCAAGGATTCACCGGAAACACCGCCCTCATAAGACGGAAGAGGTGGTTGGACTTCCGGGGCTAGGCTTATACCATTTTCTTGAAGTTCCTTCTCTTTTGCCCCGACCAAAATCACCTGAGCAACTGGTTCACGAAGCACTTCTCTCCCTACTTCATTTCGCGTAACAATACCATCGACAACCCTTACTTCTGTTAAGATTCGTTCTTGTCCCTTGGCACCTTCTATAGAAATTCTTTTTTCTCCCTTAGCCATAGTTGGGTCAGACTGAAATTGAGTTTCAAATTCTATCTCCCCTATCCTCACTTCCAGTTCTGGCTTGTCTTCAATAACAGTTTTCATTCCTTCATCTGGTACTTTTTTAGACTCAATACTCATACTTTTTTCAGAAGTTGGATTTAAAACAGACTCAACTGCGTAAGATGGTTGAGGAGATTGCACAAGATCTTTAGTCGAGCTAAAATGAGATGCAGTCTGTGGTACAATCTTCTTAGATTGAGGTTCTAAACTTTCCTCCTTTTGAGATAATGCTGGCGACTCTACCTTATCAACAGAAAGTTCCTTGCTAACACTATCTCTTACCAAATAATATCCCGTAAATTCATATCCTTGGACTGTTTCAGGACTTGGTAAAAACTGACCTTCTACTCTCTTAACAAGGGCTGGTTGCAATTCTACCAGATTTTCTAAAGCAGAGATGGATGCTACCCAACCACCAACAGCAAAGACGCTCACAAGGAAGTAAGACGCTCCCCTTTTTCTCTTGATTAAAGTGAAGGAAAGCAATAATAATCCTGCTCCCAAGATAAACATCCCATCATTAGAAAACAGACCTGTTTCTGGTAATCTTGTAGCCAATTTTCGATAGACAAAATAGTATTCTTTTCCCTCTTTTACCTCAATCTTATTTTCTTCAAACCATTGCAACTCAGATTTCAGCTTTTCAGGTAAATCCTGCTCATCCAAATAATGACTTGAAATTAATGTTGAAGTCGTTTCTGTAGCCTGTACGGGTTGAGCCCCCATACCAGCAAAAAATAAACTCGTTCCTAGCAAGACCGAACAAGCTCCTATTGTATATTTTCTCAAAGAAAAACGCTGCTTTCTCTCAAATTGAAATTCTTTCATCCCATATCCTATCATTCATTATTACTGTATATTTAGTATATCAGAAATAGTTTGTATTCACAAATCTTTCTAGTTATTCTCTTATCACTCCAAATTAAGGGGGACAACATACAATAATTTTTATTTAATACTCTTCAAAAATCAAATTCAAACCACGTCAGCTTCGCCTTACCGTACTCAAGTACAGCCTGCGGCTAGCTTCCTAGTTTGCTCTTTGATTTTCATTGAGTATAAATGTATATCAATGTTCTTTGCTTTTCTTAACAAATGCAATGCAAAAAGAGCCTGTTGCCAAGCTCTTTAGTCTATTATTTCTTCTCAGCACGGAGGGCTGACAAGATTTGTGTACGGATATCATCAACACCATTTGGCGTATTTGGTAAAAAGATAGTCTGGTTTCCTTTAGAGGCAAAGGTATTCAAGGTATCCAAATACTGGTTGGTCAAAAGAATGGACATGATTTGCTCTTCTGTCATGCCAACATTGGCTTCCTTGAGTTCGGTGATAGACTCTGCCAATCCATCCACAATCGCCTTACGTTGTTGGGCAATCCCCACACCATGGAGGCGGTCTTTTTCTGCTTCGGCTTCAGCTGCAGTGACAATTTTAATCTTGTCAGCTTCCGCCAATTCTTGCGCTGCGACCCGCTTACGTTGCGCCGCATTGATTTCATTCATGGATTGCTTAACTTCTGCATCTGGTTCGACCTTAGTAATCAAGGTTTTCACGATAATATAACCGTAAGTAGTCATTTCTTCTGCTACTTGGTGTTGAACTTCAAGTGCAATCTCATCTTTTTTCTCAAACAATTCATCCAAGGTTAATTTTGGAACAGAAGAGCGAAGGGCATCTTCGATATAAGATTTAATCTGAGATTCTGGACGCATGAGTTTATAGTAGGCATCTGTCACGCTCTGCTCGTTGACACGGTACTGAGTCGCCACATTCATCATAACAAACACATTGTCCTTGGTCTTAGTCTCAACCACAATATCACTTTGCAGCAAGCGCAACTGAATCCGAGCTGCAATCGAGTCAATCCCAAAAGGCAATCGAATATGAATACCGCTATTGGCAACCTTTTGGTATTTCCCAAAGCGTTCAATAATCGCCACCGACTGCTGACGAACCACATAAACTGTACTCAGTGTGACTATCACCAATAGGAGCACACAAACCACCACAAAAATCATCAAAAATGTTGCCATTATCGTGACCTCCATTATTATTTTTTCCTGTATTATAGCACATTTAAAGAAGGCTGTGCTATTTTTACTGCGATTTTTCCTAAAATGTCAATAATTAGAGGTGAAACTACATTTCAAGTTAGTAATCGCTTTTTTCATTACATTAACTTCTATAGAATCTACATCAATGGTCAGGGAATAACTTGCCTTAACTTTTCTCTCGTGCTATACTATTTATTGAAATGAATAAATAGGAGATATTTCATGAAAACAGCAAAAACTACTGTTACAATCCTTTCTGCACTTGCTTCTGTCTTCTTATTGGCTAGTTGTGCAACAAAGTCCACAGAAACACAGGCAAACAATAATAGCTCATCTGATAATCAGATTACATTGACATATGACCAACTACGGTCAAGAGAAAACACTATGTCAACCCTTTGGTACCAAAAATCAGCTGAAACTAAAGCTTTATACATACAGGGTTATAACGTTGCAACAAATCACCTAAAGGAATTGCTCAAAACAGAATCAGACAAACCTTACTCTATCGTTTTAGACTTGGATGAAACTGTCCTAGATAATAGCCCTTATCAAGTACAAAATGTCAAAGATGGTACAGCATTCACACCCGAAAATTGGGATGTTTGGGTTCAAAAAGCTGCAGCAAAAGCTGTCCCAGGCGCCAAGGATTTTCTTCAGTTTGCTGATCAAAACGGTGTCCAAATCTACTACATTTCTGACCGCTCAGCTAATCAAGTAGATGCTACCATTAAAAATCTTGAAAGTGAAGGAATTCCTGTTCAAGGACGTGATCATCTCATGTTCTTAGAAAGTGGTGTAAAATCCAAAGAGGGGCGTCGCCAAAAAGTTCAAGAAAAAACAAATCTTATCTTATTGTTTGGTGATAACCTTGTAGACTTTGCAGATTTTTCTAAGACTTCTGAGTCTGACCGTGATAAACAACTTGAAGAATTGCAAAAAGAATTCGGTGAAAAATTCATCATCTTCCCAAATCCAATGTACGGATCATGGGAATCAGCTGTATACGGTGGTAATAAACTAGATGCTAAAGGTCAAGTAGAAGAACGCCAAAAAGCCTTGCAAGGTTTTGATAAATAAAACAAATAAGCTGATTCTACATAAAATTAGGCTAACTTACAATCTTCAAAAAGTGGATAGGAAGGAATTCTGATAATCAGAACACTTTCCTATCCACTTTTATAATTGATATAACATCAAGCTTTTATACATCTGATACATTTTCTGATTTTAAATATAGTAGATTGAAATATGGTAAGAAATAGACCGAATGACTAGCCTATCAACACCCGTTAAATCGCTAAGATACGTCAAAAAAGCCCTTAACTACGGCCATAGTTAGGGGCTTTGGTGTTCTAATGAACCTTATCAATTAACTACATTCTAGCATATAAACCCCGATATTTCAAGAGTTTTATTTATTGTTTAAAGTTCTGAAAGGTCTATAATGAAGTTTGCCATCTAGTATCAAAAAACCGACTAGCTCTTATGAACTAGTCGATTTCTCATTAATGCGCCAACATTTCTTGGGCGATTTCTTGTCCAGATAGGTTATCTGGGTAGTAGGTTGGCCAGTTGTCCATTTCTTCAAAGAGGGCTTCTTGGCTTGTGCCTCCAAAGAAGATATGGAAATGTTCTGCCTTAACTGGGGCAATATTGTGGTCACTAAACTGAACATATTTGAATTGTCCAGCATCCGCATCTGTGGCTTCAAAAAGGAAGCGCACGCCACGATTGCCTTTCTTGTAAGTCAAGATTTTCTTACCGACATACTTATAGGTGAATTTCTTACTTTGTCCACCTTGAACAAATTCCATAGTGTTATCAGTGATATTAATCTTAGTCACATCTGTCTGATAGCCTTTTGTATAGTAGGCCTTGTACTCAGCTTGAGTCATCTTACCAGTCAACTTAGCCTTGTAGTCAAAGACTTGGTCAAACGTACCATCTTCAAGGAAAGGATAAACTGATTGCCAGTTACCTGCATAGTCACTCAAAGTGCGGTCCTTGACGTCTGCATCCTCAAAGTAACCATTTTGAACTGTCTTGGTATCCTCTGCCTTTTCAGGTTCGATAGCTGGACCTTCTTGGTCTGTTGTTTGTTTTAGAGCCTTGAGGTTTTTCTCCATGATAGAGATGTAATTTTCTCCAGCCTTGGTGTCCTCTTCTGTCAGACTTTCTAAAGGATTAAGGACATCTGTTTTGACACCTGCCTCTTTTGAAAGTGTGTTAGCAAGGGCTTGTGAGGCATTTTCTTCAAAGTAGATATAGGCAATTTTATTTTTCTTGACGTACTCTGTCAATTCTGCCAGACGTGCAGCTGATGGCTCTGCATCTGGAGAAAGTCCTGAGATAGCGACTTGTTTGAGCCCATAGTCTAAAGCGAGATAGTTAAAGGCTGCGTGTTGCGTTACAAAGCCCTTTTGTTTGGCTTGAGACAAGCCTTCTGCATAAGCCTTATCCAAGGCTTGTAATTTTTCGATATAGGCAGCAGCATTCTTCTCAAAGGTATCTTTTTTATCCGGATAATCTGCTGATAGGCTATCACGGATGTGCTCTACAAGTTTAATAGCACGAACTGGTGATAACCAAACATGGGGATCGTACTCATGGTGATGACCTTCTTCGCCATGGTCATGGTCTCCCTCTTCTTCCTCGCCACCTGGCAAGAGCAACATATCGCCTGTCGCCTTGATGGTTTTGACCTTTTTCTTATCCAAGGTATCTAGCAATTTAGGGACCCATGTTTCCATGTTTTCATTTTCATAAACGAAGGTATCTGCATCTTGGATTTTGGCAACTGCCTTGGCAGAAGGTTCATATTCATGGGGTTCTGTACCAGCACCGATAAGGAGTTCTACATTAGCAGTATCTCCTGCGACTTGCTTAGTAAATTCATAGACAGGGTAAAAGGTTGTCACGATATTTAGTTTGCCATCTGCCTGCTTTTGATTGGAACAAGCCACTAAAAACAGGGCACATAGACTGGCTAGCAATAAGCTAATTTTTTTCACATTAGTCTCCTATTTGATAAAACATCTTACTAAACTGATCAGTAAAAAGACAGTTACAAAAATAATAGTAATACTTGCGCTTGCAGGTGTTTCTGCATAGTAGGAAATGTAGAGTCCTGCCACCATTCCCAAAAATCCAATAGCACTGGCTAGCAGCATAACCGATTTAAAGTTTTTCCCCAGACGCAGGGCAATACTAGCTGGCAAGACCATAATGGTCGACACCAGAAGAGCTCCCGCAGCAGGAATCATAAGGGCAATGGCAACCCCCGTAACCATGTTAAAAAGAATGGACATGGTACGAACTGGCAAGCCATCCACAAAGGCCGTATCCTCATCAAAGGTCAAAATGTACATCGGCCGAAGGAAGAGGAAGGTCAAAATCAAAACAACCGCCGCAATGACAAAGAGGGAAATGACCTGCTCCTCACTAATAGTCACAATCGAACCAAAAAGATACTGGTCCAAACTCATTGAGCTAGAGCTTTTACCCTTGCTCATGACAATCAGAGAAACAGCCAGACCTGTTGACATAAGGATAGCTGTCCCGATTTCCATAAAGCTCTTGTAAACCGTACGGAGATACTCCAGAAAGACCGCCGCAATCAAGACAATAGCAATAGTTGAAATAGTCGGAGAAATCCCTAGGACCAGACCAAAAGCTACACCCGAAAGCGAGACGTGGCTGAGGGTATCACTCATCAAACTCTGACGGCGCAAGATAAGGAAGGTTCCCAATACTGGCGAGAAAAGACTCATAGCAATAACCGCCAGAAAGGCACGCTGCATAAAGTCATAAGATAACAAACTAAGCATGGCCCACCTCCTGATCATTCTCATGAACGTTGAAACAACGCCATGGCGAGTCTTGGTTACGGACTAGATGAATATTGCGGTCCGCGTAGTCCTTAACTTCTTCAGGGTCATGGGTAATCATCAAAACAGCCTTGCCATGATGATGGGCACTGTGGTGCATGAGTTCGTAAAATTCATTTTTACTTCCTGCATCCATCCCCGTTGTCGGTTCATCTAGGATAAACACATCTGGGTCAGAAGCAAACATACGCGCAATCACCGCTCGCTGCTTTTGTCCCCCAGATAGAGACCCCAAGCGTTTGTCTCGGTGTTCCCACATACCAACTGAGTCCAAACTAGCCTTGATATGCTCCTCATCATGAGCATTCAAACGACGGAACCAACCCTTTCGTGGATAGCGACCCGACTTGACAAATTCATAAACCGTACTTGGAAAACCCGCATTAAAACTGGCAATCTGTTGAGGAAGATAGGCTATTCTCAATTTCTTACCCTGCGTATTTGTCTTTGAAATAGTCACCTTGCCAATGCGTGGTTGGAGGATTCCAAGACTGGCCTTGATGAGTGTCGTCTTAGCCGCTCCATTTTCCCCAGTCAAGGTAACAAATTCCCCACTATCAACACTATAATTGATATGTTCAAGAACAGGTTCCTTATCATAATAGAAGGACAAATCCTCTACCGTAATATATCTCATTATTTGATTTCTCCTACTAAAGCAGTCAAAAACCGCTGGATCACTTTTTGTTCATTTGGAGTAAACTGAGTCGCCACTTGTTCATAGGTTAAAAGTGTATGCTCATGGTGATGATGGTGCTCCTCAGCGATTGGACGAGCCAAATCAGTCAACTGATAAAAAATCACACGCGCATCCTTAGGATCTTTAGATGTTTCCAACATCCCTTCCTTGACCAAAGACTTAATGGCCTTGGTAACTGCCGCCTGACTGACATTGAGACGACGAGCCAAATCTGAATTGGTTAAAGATTCCTCCGACAAGAGCATGAGGATGTGCTCCTGAGTATTGGTCAAAGCTACCTCGCTAGTACAATGACCTATTAGGATTTCATGTTGGTTTTCCGCCTGTAAAATCACCTCATTCAAAAAGCCATCGATATCCTTCGCTAGCTGTCTCATATCTGACTCCTTTCCTTTTAGACTTCTCTTTTTTAAGAGAAAAATACTATTCTTTGAAATTTTGTTTACCAGTTAATTATATCACAAGCAAAAAAAGAGTCAAGAAAAAACGTGAAAATAGGCTTCATTCTTGAACTCTTCTATATTATGATATTATGATCTATTGAAAGTCCTTGATATCTCCATCGTATGTCGCCCAATCTTTGCTGAAAAAGCGCTCATTCAGATGGTAAGTCGGAGCTGGTGTGGGATTGGATAGGAAAGGATCAACTGCCTTGTCAAAAGCCAACCAACCCAACCAACCAAGATGAATGGTGTCCTTCATAAAGAAAGGCTCCCCGCCGTCCTTAGAAAAATCTGCTATATTGGTAAACCCTTGACTTTCTAACTGGTAGCGAATCTTCTGCACCGTTTGTTGGTACATATCCTCTCGTAAACCAGCGTAGTCCATCCATTTTTTATTAACAGGTGGAATGATAAAAATCGGGTTGACCTTAGATTTAGAAAACTGTGTTAAAACCAACTGCAAGTCATTATATTCTGGCGACTTGAGATAGGTAAAGCTTTTCTGAGAGTCCTTTAATTTCTTCAAATCCTTCTTAATCTGCGTATTATAGAAATAATTTTCCATTCCCAGATCATTATTGGAAGTATTCTTTTCAGCATCTGCTTTAACGACATCTTCTATAGCTTGATAAGAAAACTGGTCTGGCAAGGTCTTTAAATACTTAACTACATGCTTATCGTAGTTGACATAGCCTCTAACTGAAAACTGACCAAAAAAGGAGGCTTGGCGTTCATTAAACCGAGCCAATAATTCAATCATTTCATTGTCTGCTGTCGACAATTCTTCTTTACTTGCCAACTTCTGAACCAAATCCTTCATAGCTACGTTGGGAAACTGCTGTAGTAAGCGAGTCGCCGCATATTGGCTAGCCTGATCTCCAGATTGATGTTCCAGAAAACTTGTCAACTGGTCTCCATTAAAATACTGCTGGAAGGCTGCTGGCTCATAGCCATTTTTACTGAACCACTGAGGTGAGATAACATACACAACTTGTTTATTCTCCAGTTGTGGCAACATCTGTTGCATTCCAAAATACTGGTTAAGCGATGCAGCTCCCCTCTGTCCTAAAAGATAAGGACGGTAGGAGCGATTGTATTTCTCAGCTAATACCGCAGGATGAGCACCATCAAAACGAAGCCATTCACTAGAGCCAAAGAAGGGAACAAAACGCATATTTGGATCAGATAGTGCTCTGACTTTTTGACTTCGCTCCTTAAAACTATCGATAGTAGTAGCCACCGCTGAACGCTTTTCAGCTCCTAGATTATGACGCATCTCAGTAGGATAAAAGAAAATGAGCAGAAAAACCAACAAACCAGCTATCAAAACCGGTCCGAAGATCATCCATAAGCGTTTAAGCATTTTGCAGCTCCACAATACCAGCTATGATTTTATTAGCTGTATTCCAGTCATCGCGACCAAACTCTGTTACAGGGACACGAATGTCAAAACGGTTCTCAATCTCCACAATTAATTCAACCGTTCCCATACTATCCAAGACACCTGCATCAAAAAGATCTTCATCCATCATGTCAGAAACATCTTCCATAAACAACTCATCAATAATTTCGATAACTTCTGATTTGATATCCATATTTTATTTCCTTTTATTTTTTAAACCATAAATCATTCAAAAATCCAGAAAAGATTAAGAATGACAGCATGACAACATGGAAGGTGACAACCATGCCAAGCAACTGAATCCAGCGATTCTCAGGTAGGGAAGCCTTCCCTGCTTTTTTCCGTTCCTTATTGAGCGTTTTTTTCTTGCGAATCCAGGCATCATTGATCACCAAGCCCAGTCCATGAAAGAGTCCATAGGCGATGTAGTACCAAGTCACTCCATGCCAAAATCCCATGATTAGCATATTGACAACGTAGGCCACACTTGAGGTTACATTGCGATTTTTAAAGACCTTCTTTCTGGTCAATACCATGACCATTCGCATAAAGACAAAGTCACGGAACCATAAAGAGAGACTCATATGCCAACGATTCCAAAATTCCTTTAAATCCCTTGATAAAAAAGGTTTGTTAAAGTTGATAGGGCTACGAATTCCCATCAAATTTGAAACGGCTAAGGCAAACATAGAGTAACCTGCAAAGTCAAAGAAGAGCTCCAGACCAAAGGTATACATGACTGCCAAGGCATAGAGATTAAAGAAGCCACCTGACTGCAAGGCTAGATTCTTCAGAGGAGGCAACAAGGTCTCTCCTAAAACATGAGCTAGGATAAACTTATACAAAAAGCCCCACATGATATAGCGAACAGATTCATCCAGCATATCCATCAACTCATCTCGCTCAGGAATGGTCTGGTAATTTTCATTAAATCGCTTAAAGCGATCGATTGGACCACTTGAAAAAGTCGGCATGAAGAGAAGGAAACGAAGGAATTCCCAGAGGGTAAAATCCTTAATCACTCCATCTCTCAGCTCGATGATAATCCCAACCGAACGAAAAGTCAGGTAAGAAATTCCTAAAAATCCAAGCAAAGACTGCGTTCCATTGATAGCTGGTTGCACCTTGACAAAGATAATCGGAAGGAGGGACAGAAAACTAACTAGGTAGAAGACCCACTTGCCATCCTTACTTTTTCTATAATGCTTGTAGAAAAGCAGGAGCAATATTTCCCAGCAAAGGTAAATACCCAAAGCAATCAATTGATTGGTCTTCCCACCTACCAACATGGTGACGATAAAGAAGAGACTAACCAGCACTTCATACCAGGCAAAACGTTTCTTGAAAAAGAGACCGATAAAGATGGGCAAGGTCGCAGCAATCACATAGACAAAATACTGAGGATTACCGTATGGCTCTATATGAGGAAGCTGTTGAAAGAACTCCATCATCTCTTATTCACCTCGTTAATCAATCCTTTGATGTCAATTTTCCCATTTGGAGTCAGTGGCAAACTGTCTCGATAAAGGAATTTAGACGGCATCATGTAGGACATCATGATATCTGTCAAGTCTTCCTTAATAGCCTTGGTAATATCGATATCACGCTCAAACTGCTCACGAACACCATCTTTTAAGATGACATAGGCCAGTAGATTTTGTACCTTGTGATCTTTGTTATAGCGCGGAACAGCGACAGCTGACTCGATATATCGAGATTTGTTGAGATTTTGAGAGACATCTTCTAGCTCAATGCGGTAACCATTAAACTTAATCTGGAAGTCCATGCGTCCGCCGTAGAGAAGTAAGCCTGCATCCGTCATGGTCCCCACATCGCCTGTGTGATAAGCTGGCAGACCTTCAAACTCAAAGAAGGCTTCCGCCGTTTTTTCAGGATTGTTCATATAGCCTTTTGAAACAGCTGGCCCAGAAACAATGATTTCTCCCTGTTCACCATTTGGCAGTTTATTTCCTTCCTCGTCAATGATAAAGGTTGGAGAATCAGCCTTGGTATAGCCGATTGGTAGGCGTTTGAGAGTCTCTAACATCTCGTCTGTCACGGCCACAGCTGATAGGGCTACTGTCGCTTCTGTTGGACCGTAAGCATTGATAATATGGGCATTTGGGAAACGCTCACGTAGTTTTTGAGCTGTTTTGACCGTCAATTCTTCGCCATCAAAGTAGAAATGCGTGATTCCAGGCATTTTCTCACTGTTGAAGTCTTCTGACAACATGGCCATATCTGCAAAAGACGGTGTTGAAGTCCAGATAGCGATTGGCAATGAAAAGATGGTCGCAAAGAGTTGCTTAAAGTCCTGTGTAATGGCAGATGGAAGAGCAAAAAGTGTACCACCAAGTGCCAAGGTCGGTGCCCAGTACATGACAGACAAGTCAAAAGAATAAGGTGGCTGAGCCAGCATTTGCGGACGACTTGGTGTCGCAAATTCCTTATCCGTAATCATCCAGTTGGTAAAGCTAAGGAGATTATCACGGGAAATCTGCACTCCCTTTGGCTTACCTGTCGTACCAGAAGTAAAGATAATGTAGTAATTATCATCACCCTTGACTGGATGCGTGATTTCATAGTTATTCCCTTGGGCAAAGACTTCTTGAACCTGAGCTAGATTCATCATCGGTGTCGAAACCTGCTCCAATGGAAAGTCTGAAATGGCAATAATCAAACTTGGCTCCGCTACTTCTAAAATAGCCGAAACTCGCTCCAAGGCCGAATGGCTATCAATTGGAATGTAGGCGTGACCTGACTTAGTCAAGGCTACAAAAGTTGCCAACATTTCATATTCTTGGCCACCAAAAACGACCACAGGAGACTTCTCAGGCAAGCCTAGTTGGTCAATGGCTGCAGCCAAACTATCCGAATCAGCCTTCAAATCGCCATAAGTGTGTTCCTGACCCAAAACATTATAGACAGGATAGCTAGGCTGTGTCTGAGCAAAATGCTCAATGGTTTCAATCATATCTACTATTGGTTTATTTGACATAATAAGGATTCTCCTTCAAGTTAAAATTCATTATAGATAAAGCTTCCTTGACCCTGACCAAGATAGCTAAAAAAGTAAAGTAGCCCTAGAAAGATAATAAAATACAAGGCTGTCCGACCAAGAAAGAGGTACAATTCTTTTCTCTGTTTCATCAAGAAAAACCATTCATTTCTGTAATTTTCGCTAAAATAAAATCAATTTCTTACTAATTTATTTTTCTGCTATTATACCACTTTATAGACTAGTTTTTCAATTGTTTACCCGTCTATTTTCACTACGTTTCAGTAACATTAATTTGTTCCACATGATTCTTTCTAATGATAGCTTGAGTGCTTTTCAGTATAGATTATATGGGGGCTACAACAAAGTAGGCTCCATACTACCTATAGAGGATTTCTCCACTATAAATATTATAGAGCCCTATCTTATGTCTCACTTTATCGGTGCAGTTCCCTTTATCTAGAGATTTTATAGTATGTAATCCTAGAATTCACTATAGATAAATTCTTGAATGTTCGAAAAATCGGTCACAAAACAATAAATCACGATGCTTAAGATAACCGTATAGAAAAATAGCGTCCACAAGATTAAACGGTGTGTGTTAGTTATCTTGGTTTGCAAATTTGTAAAGTTCTTTTTCAACTTCCATCCATCCTTTCACTCCAACGTGCATCACGTCAAATAAAAAGTAATTATCATACTCTCTGTTTCCATAATTTAATACCTTTGCACCATGACTTTTTGCGACATCTTCTATTTTTTTATAAGTTTTCTCTCGCATCTCTCTTGAGACACCTGTGTAGTCATTCCATTTCCCATTTACTGGAAAAATAATGACTTCAACTTCAATTCCCAATTCCTTGGCAACTGTCAAGAAAAGTTCCATATCTGAATACTCTGGTGACTCCAGATAGCTCAAATCTTTATTAGAATCTTTCAAAGATACATAGCGATCTTTTAAGTAGGTATTGTAGTAATTATTATCAACAGCATAGTCATTGTTATCTGTTTTCTTTTTTACCTCTTCTACAAACTGATCCGTCAGTTTCTCCCAATCATAGTCTGGAATTTTATCTCCTGATAAGGGATAATCTGATTTCTCATGATTTTCATAAAATTTTCGTTTGAGCTTAAAAGAATATATCACGTTATCTAACTCTAATAGTTTTTTATCAACAATGGTTCCTTTCCCATCTATGAAATAACTTTTGTATTTTTTGTAGATGTCATTTTGTTGCTTGTTCCCCTTGGTAATCTCAATAATGCGATTGATTAGTTTTTCTTTTGTTTCCTTACTAATCTTGTCATTATCTAGCATGTGGAAAATATGTTCTTGAGAAGCCTTGTTCAAAAATGCATCTTGATGGGTTCCATCTTTTTCAAACCACTGAACAGACTCTACTATAGCCACTCTTCTCTTACTCATAGATCCATCAATAGAGCCTAAGGTTGTTGCCTGAATGATATTTTGGGAATAACTAGTCCCAATCTGCATTATATTAAAATCGTTATAGTTAAAAATTCTATTAGGATGATAATCTTCATCCTTTGTCGCAACCAACTCAGATGATCCCAATAAAACCAGTGTATTGGGAGTAATATTACTTGTCAGAATATCTCTACTTTTATATTTTTCATACGAAGTGCTATAGCGAATACTGTTATCCTTAACTGTATAATAATCATCAATCTTCTTGATATATGTCACATTTAAAAGGGCAAGCGTCACAATTACGAGCACAAGCGATAACAAAAATGCTTTTAATTTAATCATCTCGTTTCATCCTATCTCTTCGATCCATCCGATTTCTTTTCTATCTCTTATCTCTTTAAAATCGTCAGTAAGATTTTATAGGGTTCACCTGAAAAGATAAAGAAACCAATCATAACCAAGTTCATAGTCACAAACCAACTTAGTAGCTTATACCAATTTTTGTTTTTATTTTTCTTATAAAAATTGCTTTTCTTTTGATACACTTCAAATCCAGCCATCAAGACACCATGATAAAAACCATAAACAATGTAGCTCACACTGAGACCATGCCAAAAACCCATGACCAACATATTGACCATATAAGCATAGGTTGCATTATGTAGTCTATTTTTAAACCATTTTTTCCTGATAACCTGCATCAATACCCTTGAAAACACAAAATCTCTCAACCAGGTCGACAAGGTGATATGCCATCTGGTCCAGAAATCCTTGATATCGACACTCAAGAAAGGTTTATTAAAGTTCATCGGTGTCTGAATACCTAGAATATTACTACTTCCAACGGCCATTAGACTATAGCCCGCAAAGTCGAAGAACAGATACAAGGTATAGAGGTACATATATTTAATTGAGTAGATGACTGTACCCGTATTGCTTAGAGCGAGCAAAATCTGATAAACATAGGTTGATAAAACAACCTTGTAAAGTAGACCTAAAACGATACGATAAACACCGTCCCCTGCCAACTCTAGATACTCTTTTCGAGGTATGACATCGTTTATCTCGTTTAAAAATCTCCTGCTCCGATCAATCGGACCAGCACTAACTGTTGGGAAAAATAGCAGAAACTGTAGGTAATCTTTTATACTAATTTTTTCTTTAATCAAGCCATCCGATATTTCTAGCATGATCTGAATGGTCTTAAAGGACATGTAAGAAATTCCAATAAAGGCCAACAAATGCAGAGAAGTCAGGGCAAAGACTTTATTGATTACCAAAGGAAGAATAGAAAGGAAAACCAGTGGTTTCAGCCTCTTTGCTTCTATCCTCTGTGCTAGAAAAACCAGAAAATATTGATAAACGACAAAGGCAAGCAAATAGACCATCATCGCTCGACTCTTACCATAGATAGCTGCTGCGAATAAGAGGGAGAGCGTCAAAATATAGTAGTCCTTACGTTTTTCAAAAAAGTTTACTACAAAACCAATCAATAAAACTACAAACAAAAGAAGGAAAAACTCATTCCCCTCGAAATAATTCATACCCGTCAAACTCCTTTTTTCTTTTTCTCATATCATGATTTATCTTTTTAGGATTAGTTCCTATCATATTACCAAGAATAGTTAACTTTATTCATTATATCATAATTTAAAAACTATAAATACTTCTATTATCTAATTTCTTAAAATAAAAAATCTAACTGACTCTTAGTACTGAATCCCAATAATGAGGCAAAATTGTTCACACAATAAATAAAATTCAAGAACAAAAAATTGAGGAAGGAACCAGTGAAAGATTCTGCCTTTTTACTGAAATAGTAATCAACACCAGTATATAAACTTAAAAAATCAAAACGACCAAAATGAAGTGAGAAAGTACTCCTTATTTTGGTCGTTTTTTGTAAGTTATGTTTATTGAGGTATGAATAATTGAGTTTTAATATCTTAGAAAAGTGAGAATACAAGAACGGCCAAGGCTGCACCGATAACAGGTCCCACAACTGGAATCCAAGCATAAGACCAGTCTCCGTCTCCTTTGTTTGGAATTGGCAAGATACTGTGCATGATACGAGGTCCAAGGTCACGTGCAGGGTTCAAGGCATAGCCTGTTGTCCCACCAAGTGATAGACCGATACCGACAATCAAAGTTCCCACTGCAAAGGTTCCGATACCTGCCTGAAAATCGTAAAGACCCAAAGCAAAGATTGTTAATACCAATACAAAAGTTCCAAGGATTTCACTAATCAAGTTTGATACAGTATCTTTGATGGCTGGTCCTGTGCTGAAAGTAGCCAAAATATTTCCTGCATTTTCTTCTGCCTCATAATGCGGTTTGAATTGCAACCAAACCAAAATCTGACCGAGCATAGCCCCTGCGAACTGGGCTAAGATATAAGGGAAAACGGAAGCCCAAGGCAAACCACCTTTCAAGGCCACACCAATGGTCACAGCTGGGTTTAAATGAGCTGGACTGAGCTTGCCAGATACAAATACTGCAACCGCAACTGCAATCCCCCAACCCATAGTAATCACAATCCAACCTGAGCTGTTGCTCTTTGTTTTAGGAAGAACCACACCTGCAACAACACCATTTCCTAGAAGAATCAGGATTAATGTCCCTAAAAATTCTCCAAATAATTCATTCATCATCTTTCTGTCTCCATTAAAAAGAAGGGGCGGGTGGCAAGGAATGCTGCCCTCCACCTCTTTTATTTTTTCTTAATTTTTTAATTCTGCTAAATCATTTTGAGCGAGAGCCGCTTCGACATCTGCTCTGTAGCCTGCTTTTTCTTCTTCTGACCAATCATAGAATCGTCCCATTTCATTCAAAACTGGTTCAACGATGCTATCCAAACTATCACGCATAAAGAGCATGTGGTTGGTACGACGAAGAAGGAAGTCAACTGGGCTCAGAGCCAACTCATTGCGCATTGCATAGTGAAGGGACAAGGTGTCTGCCAAGCTGAGTCCTGGAGCTTGTTCCAAACTATGAGCAAGGGCAAAGACCTTCGGTGCATTTGAACCGTAAAGATTTGCTAGGTAATGAGCTTCCTTGCTATCCAAGCCACGTGATACTCCAAGTTGCGCAAAGGCTTCGATTTCTGAGTCCACATTTGCTGGGTTCAATTCTCCACCTGAAACAGGGTAAGTCTTAGAATTGATGAGTTTAAAGCTACGGTCAAATTCTCCTTTGAGGATGTCAACCACGCGCTCCATAGCTCCTTCAGCCATCTTACGGTAGTCTGTGATTTTACCACCAGCAAGTGTCAAGAGGCCATTGTCATCTCGGTCCAAGCTCGAACCACGTGAAACTGCAGATGGATCCAAATGTTTCTCAGAGGTACTGCTTTCAAGCTTGCTGACAGCAGACTCAACATCTTCACGCGTTTTTTCTTTAGAGAGATAAGATTCAACAGTCGCAATCAAGTTGTTAAAGCTTTCATCACTGATGGTTCCGTTATTTCCTCCATTGTAGTCAGAAGCGCTATTGCCTGCGATCAATGGACGAAGACCTGCCCAGCTGCTTTCAATATCTTGAACAGTAATATTTGCTTCTGGGAAGCGGTTGTTTACAATGCCAAGTAGATAATCCACATCTTCTTGAGTTACTTTTGGATGTTCTAAATCGCCTGTGTAGTCTGTATCAGTTGTACCAAAGTAAGTCTTGTTTTCACGTGGAAGAACAAAGACCATACGACCGTCACCCAAACCAGTGTCAAAGTAAACTGGCTGTGAAACCTTGATCTTGCTTGAATCCACTACTAAGTGAACTCCCTTAGTTGGACGCATTTGTGAGAATTGGGTTCCCTTATTAGACAAATTGCGTACTTTGTCGCTCCAAGGACCTGTTGTGTTGATAACCAGACGGGCCTTGATTTCAAAGACTTGGTCTGTCAACAAATCACGGGCTACAACGCCTGTAATCTTGCCACTTTCGTCAAAGAGGAAGCCTTCTGCCTTCACGTGGTTGGCAATGAGGGCACCGTCTTGGTTGGCACGTTTGATGTTTTCAATCACGAGACGTGCATCGTTGTTACGGAAGTCAAGGTAAACCCCACCTCCTACCAAACCTTCTTTCTTCAAGTTTGGCTGGCGTTCCAAGACTTCTTCCTTACTTAAGACCTTGTTGGCAGCTGGTGTGTTGTTAACACCTGCCAAAAGATCGTACAAGTCCATAGCTACTTTGAGACGGAAGAGACTAAAGGTCGCTCCATCCTCATCATATACTGGTAAGAGCATTGGGTCTGGTTTTGGAATGTGTGGAGCGATTTGTTGAACCACTGCACGTTCAGATACCGTATCTGATACCACTTCTACGTCGAATTGTTTGAGGTAACGAAGACCTCCGTGAACCAATTTTGTTGAACGGCTAGATGTTCCTTCTGCGAAGTCCTGCATTTCAATCAAACCAGTCTCAAGACCACTAGCTGCCGCCTGCAAGGCTACACCAGCCCCTGTAATTCCCCCACCGATAATCAAGAGGTCCAGGGTGCGTTCTTGCATTTTTTTAATTGATAATTCACGTGTTTTCTTTGAAAATTCCATATTTACACACTTTCTAACTAAGTCGCTTTATTCTTCCAGTATTAGTCGTCGATTTCCGCAAAGACTTGCGTTGCTTTCACAGCTTTCTTCCAGCCCTTGTAAAGTTGTTCCTTGCGCGATTCGTTCATCGATGGCTCAAAGAGTTCTCCTGTCTCGTTCAAGAGTTTCAACTCATCTAAGTCTTTCCAGTAGCCTACTGACAAACCTGCTAGGAAGGCTGCTCCTAGGGCAGTTGTTTCCAAGTTTTTAGCGCGTGCAATGTCAATTCCTAAAATATCAGCTTGGAACTGCATGAGGAAGTTATTCATGGCTGCACCACCGTCTACTTTCAAGACTTGGATAGCTGTCTGCGCATCTACTTGCATGGTGTCGATGATGTCACGCACTTGATAAGCGATAGATTGCAAAGTCGCCTTGATAAAGTCTTCTTTAGTTGTTCCACGAGTTAAGCCAAAGACAGAACCACGAGCGTTTTGGTTCCAGTATGGAGCACCTAGACCTGTAAAGGCTGGAACGACATAAACTTCATCATTGTTGTGAGAATCACGAGCGTATTTTTCAGATTCTGGTGAATTTTCAACCATGCGAAGACCGTCACGAAGCCATTGAATGGCACTTCCTGCTATGAAGATAGATCCTTCCAAGGCATAGTAAACCTTGCCGTTGATTCCGTAGCCAATCGTTGTCAAGAGGTTATTTTCAGACAACTGCATCTCTTCCCCAGTATTCATGATGATGAAAGAGCCTGTTCCATAAGTATTCTTGACCATACCTGGTTCAAAGGCCAACTGTCCAAAGAGGGCTGCCTGTTGGTCACCAGCCATACCTGAGATTGGCACTTCTCCACCGTAGAAATGGAATGGAGCTGTCTTGCCGTAGATTTCAGAGTTAGAACGAACTTCTGGAAGCATGGCCTTCGGAATGTTGAGAATTTCCAAAATCTCGTCATCCCATTTGAGTTCCTTAATGTTATAAAGCATGGTACGAGCTGCATTTGAGTAATCCGTCACGTGAGCTGCACCGTCAGTCAATTTCCAAACCAACCAAGTATCAATGGTACCAAAGAGCAATTCTCCTTTTTCTGCTCGCTCTTGAGCGCCTTCCACATGGTCCAAAATCCAACGAACCTTGGTCGCAGAAAAGTAAGCATCGATGATCAAACCAGTCTTTTCATGGAATTTTTCCACATAACCTTGGCTTTTTAGTTGCTCAGCCAAGGGTGCTGTTTGGCGAGACTGCCAAACAATCGCGTTGTAGATAGGAAGTCCTGTTTTCTTATCCCAGACGACTGTTGTTTCACGCTGGTTGGTAATCCCGATTGCTTCGATTTGGTTTGGCTTGACACCACTTTCGATGAAAGCACCCGCGATAACTGACTGAACAGAGTTCCAAATTTCATTAGCATTGTGCTCAACCCAACCTGCTTGAGGAAAAATCTGAGTAAACTCTTTTTGACTCGAGCTGACCTTCTCTCCTTTTTTGTTAAAAATAATGGCACGAGAACTTGTAGTTCCCTGGTCAATGGCCATGATGTATTTTTCTTGTGACATGTGCTGTCCTCCTGATAAAGATCTTGAGGATGTATCCTCTTTACACTAACTAGTATACAAAATAAAGCGCTTTCTTGTTCATCAACTTTTTTTAATTTTAAAAAAATGTGAGGAGATTGTGTGAATTTCACAAAAAAGACCTGGAAGCACCAAGTCTTTTAAGTGAATAACAACTGACGAATCCCTGCCAAATCTTCCATATCTAAGTCGTTTTTTAAATAATAAACTGGGGTCTGTTCCTTCTTATGAATCGGGTTATTTGTAACCAGCAAATCATAATGCCGACTAGGATCATAGGCTTCAATGGTAATGAAACGATTGTATTCCAAATATCGTTTCAAAATGGCTGCCATCCTTGAAAAGACAAGAAAACCAGATGTCAAATCCAGACCAATTCGCATATGCTGGCCACCGTTTTCAGCCATATATTCGATTAACTGGAGCCATTCCCAGAGAATCTTCTTATCCAAATCCGTCCCCTGCTGAAAGGCAGATAGAGCATGAAAAATCTCCTCTGCCGTTCCCCTAAAATCATGTTCCATCAGCAAATAAGGATGACGATTCTCCAACTGGTACTTGTAGCGGTCCTGTAAAATATAGCCCTTATAGAGATAGACTTGAGCACAAAGCTGACTGAGTTCATAAGTAACGTGATCCTCTGTATAATCACCCAGTAACTCCTCCTTCTTCATTTCTTGAATCAATTGCGTCAGCAAATCGGCCAACTGCCCTCCAAAACCAAGAATATACTCCATTGTATGAAGAGGAAGGATGCGATGAGATAGGAGGAAAGAGAAGAATATCATCATCTCCCCATCCTCAGTTCCTAGAGGAAGGTGTTGCCCGGCAAAAAAGGAAGGAGCCTTTCGATGCAAACGAAGGTAGAAAATATTGTCAAAATACCCTCGCATTTTTTCTTCTATGACTTGAAACTGACAGGCATTGACCCGAAGACGCTGTTGACTGATGTGAGACCAGAGAACCAAATCCAATTTCTGCCCCGAAGACAAACTTGCACCGCAGATTTCTTCTAGTGTAGCAATCTCCTGTTTTCTCTCTGGTTTCTGCATATGGCCTTCCCATTCCTGACTCGACCAGACCTTGCGGAAAAGACAGAAATAGAAATAGCGAATCTGATGCTCTGGACCTCGCCAACGTCCATTTTGGATGGATAAATCAAATTCTGACAAAATCTGATTTAAGCTAGCTAAGTGACGGCCAAGCGTTGCCTCACTAATCATCAATTCTTGAGCCAATTGATGGGCTAAAAACTGTTGGTGGTAGAGAAGGTAGATCAAAATCTGGTATTTAACAGCATTCTCCAAAAACAAGCTCCGAATATCTCTCCCCTTGGTAGCTGCACCGATTGACAGACGCAGATTTTCATCTTCTAAGGAGATAGTCAGCTCTAAGCCACTGTCCAAAGCCTTGTCATTGAGCAGGGTGACATATTTGGTTAGAGTTGCTTTTGAAAATCCTGTTTCCTCCATTACAGCCTTGACGGTCGTCTGAGACTCTTGTAATAGAAAGGAAAGGATTGAAAATTGGCCAGATTCGGCCTTTTCCATCAAATCTCCTAAATACATTTGTTACCCCTTTCATTTTCTACCTTAAGCATAGCATAAATCTTACAAATGCTGAAATAATCTGTTTCTCTTTTTATTTTCATGCTGATTTCCTGGTCCATTATCCTGAAAATCAGCAAACACACGGCTCCCCCTTTGGGCATTTTTATGCTAAAATAGTAGCTATGGATAAAATTATTAAAACTATATCAGAAAGTGGCGCCTTTCGTGCTTTTGTCCTTGACAGCACGGAAACCGTCCGCACTGCTCAAGAAAAACACCAAACCCAAGCTAGCTCAACTGTAGCGCTTGGTCGAACTCTTATCGCTAGCCAGATTCTCGCAGCCAATGAAAAAGGAAATACTAAACTAACAGTTAAGGTGTTGGGATCTAGCTCTCTAGGTGCTATCATCACCGTCGCTGATACCAAGGGGAACGTCAAAGGCTACGTTCAAAATCCTGGTGTTGACATCAAAAAGACTGCAACTGGTGAAGTTCTAGTCGGACCTTTTGTTGGAAACGGTCAATTCCTCGTTATCACAGACTACGGTACTGGAAATCCTTACAACTCTATGACTCCCCTTATCTCTGGAGAAATTGGTGAAGACCTTGCCTTTTACCTGACTGAAAGCCAACAAACACCTTCAGCAGTCGGCCTCAATGTCCTTTTGGACGAGGAAGACAAGGTCAAGGTTGCAGGTGGTTTCCTAGTTCAAGTCTTGCCAGGAGCCAAGGAAGAAGAGATTGCTCGCTTTGAAAAACGCATCCAAGAAATGCCAGCTATCTCAACGCTTCTCGAAAGTGAAGACCATATCGAAGCCCTCCTCAAAGCAATCTACGGTGACGAGGCCTACAAGCGTCTTTCTGAAGAAGAAATCCGTTTCCAATGTGACTGTAGCCATGAACGCTTTATGAACGCTCTTGCTAGCCTTCCAAGCTCAGACCTACAGGAAATGAAAGAGGAAGACCACGGGGCAGAAATCACTTGTCAATTCTGCCAAACTACTTACAACTTTGATGAAAACGACCTGGAGGAACTCATTCGTGACAAATCTTAATACACCTTTTATGATTGGCAATGTTGAGATTCCCAATCGTACCGTTTTAGCACCTATGGCTGGCGTGACAAACTCAGCCTTTCGTACTATCGCAAAAGAGCTCGGAGCTGGACTCGTTGTCATGGAAATGGTCTCTGACAAGGGAATCCAATACAACAACGAAAAAACCCTGCACATGCTTCATATCGATGAAGGCGAAAACCCTGTCTCTATCCAACTTTTTGGTAGCGATGAAGACAGCCTAGCACGCGCAGCAGAATTCATCCAAGAAAACACTAAAACCGATATCGTGGATATCAACATGGGCTGCCCAGTTAACAAAATCGTGAAGAACGAAGCTGGCGCTATGTGGCTCAAGGACCCAGACAAGATCTACTCTATTATCAACAAGGTTCAATCTGTCCTTGATATTCCACTTACTGTCAAAATGCGTACCGGCTGGGCCGATCCATCTCTGGCAGTTGAAAATGCCCTCGCTGCTGAAGCAGCAGGTGTTTCTGCCCTCGCCATGCATGGCCGTACCCGTGAACAAATGTATACAGGTCACGCAGACCTTGAGACCCTTCACAAGGTCGCTCAAGCTTTGACCAAGATTCCATTTATCGCCAACGGTGACATTCGTACGGTCCAAGAAGCCAAACAACGCATCGAAGAAGTTGGTGCTGATGCAGTCATGATTGGCCGCGCTGCCATGGGAAATCCTTACCTCTTCAACCAAATCAACCATTACTTTGAAACAGGAGAAATCCTACCTGATTTGACCTTTGAGGACAAGATGAAAATCGCCTACGAACATTTGAAACGCTTGATTAACCTCAAAGGAGAAAACGTAGCAGTTCGTGAATTCCGTGGTCTCGCTCCTCACTACCTCCGTGGAACATCTGGCGCAGCCAAACTCCGTGGAGCTATTTCACAAGCTAGCACTCTGGCAGAGATTGAGGCTCTCTTGCAGTTGGATAAGGCTTAAAATGGTTCATACTGCTCTACTGATTATCGATATGCAAAAAGCATTTGATAACCCTATCTGGGGAGAACGGAACAACCCTCAAGCTGAACAACAAGCATTGAGGGTACTGGCATACTTTCGTAAACACGCTCTTCCAGTCTTACATGTTCAACACATATCTGACAATCCCCAGTCGCAATTTCATAACAAACAAAATCAGGTGTTTAAAAGTGGATTTGAGCCAGTTACTGCAGAACCTGTCTTTCAAAAAACGGTTAATAGCGCCTTTATTGAAACAAATCTTGAAACATATTTACGAAAAAATCAGATTTGTCATTTAGTCGTTGTTGGTTTGACCCTGCCTCATTGTGTATCTACTACAACACGAATGGCAGCAAATCTTGGTTTTAGAGTCACTTTACTAGCAGATGCTACTGCCAGTTTTACCCTGTCTAACAAAAACGGTCAGTCCATCTCTCCTGAGACTATCCATGAGATTAATCTCCTTTCTCTACAAGATGAATTCGCTCAAATTCTTACTACAGAAGAATTTTTAACCCAAGTACAAGTATAAAATAATCCGTCAACTCTTATTGAGCTGACGGATTTTCATTGATTGTAAATATTCAAATACTGAGGGTTGTTATTGATTCAAAGCAACACTGGAAACCTTACCATCTGCTCCTGTTGTAATTTGGATGACTCTCCCTCCACCGATTTTGGCATTATACTTGCCACCATCAAGAGTATAAGAGTAGCCTCTGATAGAGTAATTTTCTTTCTTTCCATCAGCAGATTCTACTGTAAATTGACCACCTGATGAAACTGTGATAGTTTCGCCATTTGCTCCCTTCCAATTTCCCGCTGCAGCTGAGAAATCACCATCTACCATGGTTAAAACACCCTTGTAGCGTTTATTTTGCTCTGCTTGTTTGTCTTGAAGTTTGCGGTCAGTTGTAGGATCATAGCTTGATTGGTTAGACTGGGTTTGAGGAGCCTGTTGAGTTGAAGGAGTCTGAGCAGGAGTTTGTTGACTAGCCGCCTGTTGATTAGACACCTCTTGACCTTGTCTTTGCTCTGGTGCAGGTGTTGCTGGTGATGATGTTGTAGTTGCTGCAGACTGGTCAGTAGACGCCTTGGCCTTTTCAGATGAAACTGAACTTGAGGACTTCTGAGTCTTGCTTTCTTTGCTAGCAGAAGCTGCTTTAGAACTTGATGATTGGCTTGTCTTAGCAGAACTGCTTGCTTGAGTTGTTTCTTTTTTATTTCCACAAGCTCCCAATAGCAAGGTAGAAGCCAATACAGTTGCTGCCATCAATTTGATATAGGTTTTCTTTTTCATTTTTCTACTCCTTTGTAATGTTTTAGAAATATAAAGAAATCTTTTTGTAATATAATTGTAACATTGCATTTTAAACATGTCAACAATTTATCTAAACTATTTTAAAAATCTCACATAATTTAGATACATTTACTCCTCCTACTCTTCTATTCGTAATAAAACAGAAAAACAGGAGATTTTCCTATTAAAAATTTGAATTTGTTTTTGTGTAATCGCTTTCATCTTTAAGTACAAAGGAATATAATAACGTTGAAATAGAATATAGGAGGTGCATTCTTATGCTAAATAAGTATTACAAGTATCTTCCTTGGTTGATTGTGGCAGCTATTGGCTCTTATCAATCAGCCACTTACTATGCGCGAACTGCATTTGATGTGTTTTATCTGACTACAGTTTTTATGATTTTCTATATATCTTTGTTATTTTTACATGAGAACTATCTCAAGTATCGATACAAAGACTTCTTTACTCACATGTTGAGTAATTCTAAGAAAGATAGCCATCCCTAAAACAGTCGCAACAGCAAATAAAGAAGTCGGGAGCTTTTTCCCGACCTCGTTTTTTATTTCAATCGATAGGTTTTTCTTGGTTTCTTTTTAGGTACTCGTTTGAGTCCGACTTCTTCTACATATTCTCCGTATTTTACGAGAAAGTTATTGCTGACGATTGGACGACCGGGGTTGATAAGATTGACCAGTTCAGTTCCTTCGTAGACAGTGAACTCCTCCTCCAGCAGATAAAGGAAGGTCGGATTCCAGTCGAGACGGCCTTGGATTCGTTTGATGGATTCTTGGATAATGGCATAATGGTCAAAAGCGAAAGCTTGCTCCTCCAACTCTACTCCCTCTAAGAAGCACTTACCCGTCTGAAAATCGACATCTACAAAAACCACATCCTTGGCATCGTCTCCTGCTTGAACAAGTTCTAATGCACGACTAGGCAAATAAACCAAGTGGGCAATGGTCACTGTCCAGCCCCGTGGGTCACGGCCGGGAGTCGATACGGTCATCAATTGCTCGATTTTTTCCAAAGGAAGATCGAGATTGACTTCTTCTCTCACCTCACGCTGACAGGCATGCGCAGCATCTTCGCCCTTGTCCATAAATCCTCCAACAAGAGCCAAACAATTTTGATAAGGGTGAGCCTTGCGACGAATTAATAAGAGCTTGATCTTTCCTTCGACAAAGCAGTAGGCTACCATATCCACCGTCACACTTGGTTTTTCGTATTGAGGGAGTTCCTGCTTGTAGTACCAGTCTAAAAACTCCTCCTGACTGGCATGAATTTCAAAATATTCTTTTTCCGTCATCCCTTCTGGAATCTTTATGTCTGCCATTTTATGCCTCCTTACGAACTGCCTTGGTCCATTGGTACCAACCTACTAGACTATTGAGTGTGTAAACCCAGTACATCCCTTGGATATGGATATTTTCACCCCACCAGAGGTAGATACTAAAAAGATTGGTTGCAATCCAGAAAATCCATTGTTCACGGTAGAGACGTGTCATCAAGAGCTGACCGACACCATTGGTCGCATCGGTAACACTATCACGGAAAGGGCGAACACTATGGATACTTTGGTATGCCAAGCCCATACCAATCCAAATGATAGCAGTCAAGGCCAAGTACTTGAGCCAGTCAAGCACAGATAATTTCTTAGCTTCAAAGTGAGATTCTTCTACTTTTCCTTGGTCATTGATACGATTGGACAGCCAAGCATAGAGACCAATCGGCTGCATGACAAAGAAGTAAACAGTCGTCAAAACTTCACCATAAAAAGTCGCATTCATAGCCAAAACCAAATAGATAGCAGAGTTAATGGCCCCAAAGAGATAATTGCTTGCACGCCCTTCTGCTACCAAGATAACACAGACAATCCCAGTCCAAGATGCAAACAAGCTCATCCAGTCATGACTTTCTGTATTTTGCGTAAATTCCAAGATCAAGGGAACACTTGACAGGACGATGAGATACAACCACTGGAAGAGGCTACGACCGACAAAAAGATCTTTCCAGAGCAGGTTCATGATTCCTGCAAAACCAATCTTGCGGGCTTCCGCATGGACATTTTTAAAGTTTTCGATAAATTGTGTGATTTTTTCAGTTAGTTTTTTCATATTTTTATCCTAATCTGCTTGGTAAATGGCATCAATAGCCACTTTTGCTGCTTCATAATTTCCTAGATAATCCTCAGCTAGATAAACTAGTGGAATTGTTGTTAAATATCGCTCTCTCATCTGATCCAAATGCTGGGAAAAACTGTGACGAATATGGTCTTCTGCCATAGTCATATCTCTAAATCCGTCATTGACATAGGAGCCGACAGGCTGCACAAAGAGAATCAAGTCCCATTTTTCCTTAGCCAAGATCGAAACAAAGAGATTATCAAAGGTTTCTCCTGATAAGTCCTCTTGATCCTCAGTCTCCATATAATAATCATAGTATCCCTTGGTTACTAAGGAGTTGGTATCTGCTATCACCAGTCCCCTATTGGCATTGCTGTCAATTAACTTAGAGGTCTGGTCATACTGGCCCAACAGGAGATAATAGTAATCTTTTGGAGTCAATTCATCGTCGCGGACATTGTTTTTGATCTGGTATTCACGCGCGTATTCCAGACTGACGGGTGCATCGTAATACCTTGCCAAATCCTTGGTCAGAGTGGTCTTCCCATTGCTGGCACTTCCCATAATCAACACTTTCTTTGTAAACTGACGACGGAAGGGTTGAGCGATATATTTCCAATATTTGCTTGGGTTTTCTCGAATCATAGTTGCTGAGATACCAAACTTTCTTTCTTGCAAAACAGTCTCAAAACCACGATTTGATAATTCTTGCTGGTAGTCTGCTTCTCCCACAAAGAAAATTAGTTCTTGCTGGATTTCATCATAGGAAAGCTCCTCTAACATTTGGTCCAACCACTCCTGCCAGCCCATAGGGTAACGAGGAAGATTGGTCTCATCTAACTTACAAACCGAGGTCAACTCGTCATCACCAAAGGCCTCTCGGATATAGCGGAATCTTTTTTGAAGCGTTAAGCCTACCTGTTCCCCTCTGTCTCCCTCATAGCCTGAAACGACAATCCAGACCTGGTCACATAGCCGCTTCGCTCGCTGAATCAGATCGATATGTCCTTGATGAAGCGGAGCAAAGGTCCCAAATACCACTGCTGTTTTCTTTTTCATAAACGCATTACCTTTTTATATTTTTTGATATTTTCATTATCTATGTTTTTATTATAAACTATATTTTTGTTTTGTCAATAGTTTTTTATTGTTTTTTATAAAAAAGTAGCAAAAAAGAAAATCAAGATTGCTCCTGATTCTCCATTTTTATGCAATATCAAATTTTAACTGGCCTGCTTTAACACCAATCTTAAGTGTGTTGCCTGCCACCAAATCTCCCTTAAGAAGAAGTTCTGCCAACTTGTCCTCCACTTCTGTTTGCAGGGTTCTGCGAAGTGGACGAGCTCCCATCTCTGGGTCATATCCTTGATTTGCTAACAATTTCAGTGCGGAAGCTTGTAATTTCAAGTCAATGCCTTTTTCAGCCAAACTTGCCACTAAAGGTTTGACCATAATCTTCACCACTTTCTGCATATGGTCGCTAGAAAGGCTATGGAAGACCACCTTTTCATCAATACGGTTGATAAACTCCGGTCTATAAGCCTTTTTCAGCTCTTCAAACATGCGTTTTTCCATATTTTCCTGGTCAAAACGAATATCCTTAGCCCCAAAACCGACGGTCTTGTCATCCCGAAGGGCTGTCGCACCAAGATTTGACGTCATGATGATAATGGTATTTGAAAAGTCAACCTTGCGGCCCTTGCTATCGGTCAAGACACCGTCATCCAAGACCTGCAAGAGAACATTAAAGATATCTGGGTGGGCCTTCTCTACCTCGTCAAAGAGAAGCACTGAGTATGGTTTATTGCGGACCTTCTCGGTCAACTCCCCACCTTCTTCGTAGCCTACATAGCCCGGAGGAGCTCCATTGAGACGGCTGGCTGCGAATTTCTCCATATACTCACTCATATCAAAGCGGATAAGGGCTGATTCGTCATCAAAAAGAACTTCTGCCAAAGCCTTAGCCAATTCGGTCTTTCCGACACCCGTCGGTCCTAGGAACATAAAGGAGCCAATCGGACGTTTGTGACTGCGAATACCTGACTGGTTGCGGCGAATAGCACGGCTAATACTTGAAACAGCTTGATCTTGGCCAATGACACGTTTGTGCAACTCCGCTTCCAAGTTCAGGTATTTCTTAGCATCTGTTTGCGTCAGCTTTTGGACTGGGATCCCTGACAAGCGGCTCAAGGTGGTTAAAATTTCAGATTCTGTCACCAAGTCTTTATAGACAGGCAATTCTTGTTCTTTTGCGATTAGCTGGCCTGCTTGTTTCCACTTGCCATCCATCAGGGCCTTGTCAGCTGGAGTCAAGTCGGATTCGTCTGCTTTCACATGCTTGGATTTGTTTTGCACTGTTGCTGCCGCCTCATCCAAGAGATCGATAGCAGAGTCTGGCAAGTGACGACTAGTCAAGTAACGATGCGCCATCTTAACAGCTGTTTCGACAGCTGCATCTGTGATTTGCACACGATGGTGTTTCTCATAGGTAGTCTTCAAACCTCGCAAAATGGTCATGCTGTCTGCAACACTTGGCTCTTCAATCGTCACTTTGGCAAAACGACGAGAAAGGGCAGCATCTTTTTCGATGTGTTTTTGATATTCTTCCTGAGTGGTTGCCCCAACCGTTCTCAAAGTTCCACGAGCCAAGGCTGGTTTCAAGATATTGGCCGCATCCAGAGTCGAGTCAATCCCGCTCCCAGAACCCATGATAGTATGGAGTTCATCGATAAAGAGGATGACTTGGCCATCTTCTTCAATATCCTTGATGATATTGTTCATGCGTTCTTCAAAGTCACCACGGAAGCGTGTCCCTGCAACGACATTCATCAAATCAAGCTCTAACACGCGCATCTTAGCCATTTCCGCAGGTACATCACCACTAGCAATACGCTGGGCAAGACCAAGCGCCAGAGCAGTTTTCCCGACACCAGCATCTCCAACCAAGACAGGATTGTTCTTGGTCTTACGGCTCAAGATTTGAATCATACGCGAGATTTCCTTATCTCGACCGATGACTGGTTCTAACTTGCCAGAACGCGCTTGCTCTGTTAAATCATGCGTATAGTCCTCGAGACCACCGCTTGGAGTCTGGGGCATGCCCATCATATTGGCCATAGAATTTTGCTTGTCAGCTACTGTACGATGGCGTTGGCGTAAAGCCTTGAGATCTTCACGAGTCCAGCCTGCTCGTTCTTCTAAATTTCGACGTAGAGCAGCAATCTTGACCTGATCTTTCTTGTCTTCATAAGAAAAACCAGCCCTCTCCAAGATACGAGTCGCCAAGGCATTTCCATCATGCAAAATCGCATAGAGGACGTGCTCCGTCCCTAGCACCTTAGCATGGACCACTGACGCTACATACTCTGCTTCGTCAAAAAGAACCTGCAAACGATGGGAGAACGGCAATTCCGTAAAGGTTTCATCCTGGCTATAGTCCGTTTCAGTCAGTTCCAAAGCGACTTCTTCTAAACGGTCCATCTCATATGGATAATCATTTAAAGTTGCCCCTGCCACACTATAACTGTGATTGGACATGGCAATCAACAAGTGCCAAGACTCTAGATAACGAGCTCCAAAATGGCCAGCAACCATGTAGGCACTTTCGATACATTCATTCAATGCTTTTGAATAGTTCATCTTACTTCCCTTTTCTATCTACCTCTTGTATGACCTGTCGTAGCATATTAGCACGAAGGACTGGAGCTTCTTCTCCTAGGACGCGATCCAAAGCTACTGATACCAGCAAATTCATCTCCTGCTTGGTCATCAATTCCTGCTCAACCAAAAGCTGTAGAATATCCTCATAAATTTCTTGACTGACCCGCTCGCCAATCGAGTAAAGCAGCTCTCGGAGCATTTCATGATGACTAGAAAACTCAATCCGTCCTATACGAATATAGCCTCCGCCACCACGCTTACTTTCAACCAAGTAGCCTCTACTTTCCGTAAAGCGTGTCTTGATCACATAGTTAATCTGACTAGGAACAACCTGAAAAGTATCTGCCAACTGACTTCGTTGCAACTCCACGATACCAGATTGATCTAAAATCGCCTTGATGTAGGCCTCAATATGATCCGATGTATTTTTAAATCTCATTACAAACCCACCTCTCTCTTTAAACCTTGACTATCTTTGACTATTATACCGAAATTTTCTCATTTTTAAAAGAAAAAGGGCGCTGGTAAAGGATAATCTTCACCAACTCCCTATTTTCTACTTATCTAAGCCTAATTCTGCCAAAATTTGACGTTTGTAGGCAATCTTTTGAGCTTCCTTGTCCTCATCTTCAGACCAATCTAGTTTAATTTCTAAAACAATCTGCCCAGGGCGATTTTTCAAGATATAGATGCGGTCGCTGAGATTGAGGGCCTCCTCGATACTATGCGTGATGATCAGGGTCGTCAATTGCAACTGCTTATGAATCTCCAGATACCAAGCATGAAGTTCCATCTTGGTCATTTCATCCAAGGCGCTAAAGGCTTCATCTAAGAGAAAGAGCTTGTGACCGAAAAGATAGGTACGAAGCAAGGCCACACGCTGGCGCATCCCACCACTGAGTTCATGAGGGTATTTATCTCTTACAGCTGTCAACTGGAAGGCCGCAAGAATTTCATCCGCCCGAGCAATGGCTTCCGCCTTATCCACCTTTTGAATCAAGAGGGGCAGAATGATATTACCAAGCACCGTCTTGTGTTCCAAGAGGAGATCCTTTTGCAACATATAACTCACGCGCCCCTTGGGGTTTTCTTCACCATCAAGGACAATTCTCCCTGACTGAACTTCTAAAATCCCAGCGATTAGATTAAAGAGGGTGGTCTTTCCAACACCACTTGGACCTAGAATAGAAACCACTTCACCTGAAGTCACCTGTAGGTTGATATCCTCTAAAATCCTCTCTTGACCATAGGCATAACTGACGTGTTCTAGTCTAATTTCTGTCATTATTTCACAAATTCATTAGTGAAGCCTTTGTCTGTCAAGTCTTCTTTAAGGATACCATTTTCTTTATCCCATTTGTAGAAGGCATTCCAGCGAGCTGCATCAAATTGCCCCCATTTTTCCTTGTCGCTTGCGTATTCTTTTGACAAGTATTTTTGAGATTCGATGACAAAGTCACGTTTTTCTTTTAGCTCAGGTGCATTCTTAATCAAGATATCTGCAGCTTCTTCTGGGTGTTCCATAGCGTATTGGTAACCTTTTTTGATAGCTTGGATAACTTTACGTGCTTCTTCTTTGTTATCTTTCAAATAGTCGTTGTTGGCGATGATAACTGGTGAGTAGTAGTCAAATTCTTTAACGTAGTCTTTCAAGTACATGAAGTTAGCATCTACACCTTGAGATTTAGCAAGGATACCATCCCAACCGTAGTAAATCCAAGCAGTATCAAAGACGCCATTAGCAATCGGTGTGATAGAGTTTGAGTCGTTATTTGGTACTTTTTCGACTTTATCAAAGTCCCCACCTTGTGACTCTACCAAGGTTTTCAACATAGCAAGTTCAGTTGGGTCATTCCAAGTTCCGTATTTCTTACCAACCAAGTCCTTTGGACTAGCTACATTGTCAGATTTACGAGAGATGATTCCTGATGTATTGTGTTCTACGATAGCTGCAACGGCAGTAATTCCTGCCCCTTTTTCCAATTTCTTAGCCATATAGTCTTGGAAATAGACTGCAAATGGTGCCTTACCGTTAATAACCAAGTCAGAAGAACTTTCTTCTGGTGGCAATTTCAAATCAACATCCACTCCAGCTTCTTTGAAATAACCTTTTTCCTTAGCAACATAAAGCCCTGTGTGGTTGGTATTTGGCGTCCAGTCTAGGATAAAGTCGATTTTCTTAAGTTCTGCTTCCTTATTATCCTTAGAAGCAGTTCCTTGACCACAGGCCACAAGCACAACAGCTACAAGAGCTGTTAAAACAGTTAAAAACACTTTCCATGTTTTCTTCATTTCAATTTCCTCTTTTCTTTTTCAGAAACATTCTTATTCTACGAACGTTTCCATTTAATAACATATTTTTCACTGACATCAACCAGCTTCATACCGAGAAGACTGATAATCGATACCAGAATAATAATAGCAAACATAGTATCATACTGAAACAGTTTCTTGGACTGAATCATGTAGACACCTAGTCCTTCAAAGCCTCCCAACCACTCAGATACCACTGTTGTGATAAAGGCGTAGGAGACACTGACCCTCAGACCTGCATAAAAGTAAGGCAGGCTGACTGGGATTTTAAAATGCCACAGAATTTGCCAAGGATTTGCCCGCATCAGACTAAACAAGGTCAGCATATCCTTGTCACAATGCCTAAAACCGTCCAAAATGCTGACGATGATGGGAAAGGTTGTCGTCAAGATAATCAAGACAATCTTGGGCAAAATCCCATAACCTAGCCACAAGACCAGAATAGGAGCTATGGCAATGGTCGGAATGGTCTGGACGACCACCATCATTGGGTAAATCAGGTCATTAAGCCAAGTCAAACTGTCCATAAGTACAGCCATGAGACAGGCAATCAAGACTCCCAAAACCAACCCCAGTAAAGCCACTCTCAAGGTGGCCCAGCTATGGTGCCAGAGAAATTCTCTATCACGAACAAAGGACAGAAGAATTTCAAGAGGTGTCGGCAGGATAAACTTGGGGAGAAGTTTAAGAAAACCTGCTAACTGCCAGATTGACAAGACCCCCATAAAGCCCAATAGACTAATGTGTCGTCTCAGTATACTTTTCAAGTTTCTCATCAATACTTAAAATCTCTCCTACATTTATTTTGACATTGGCAAAGACATTATCTGCCTCCTGCCCTGCCACCTCCAGCGCTTCTTTGAGAATGCGCATAAGCTCATCAAACTCCCCTTCCAAGACCGTTTCAAATGGTGTCACCACCATGGTCACTTCTTGAGCTTGTAGATAAGCAATGACCTGATCAATAACAGCAATCCGATCAATCCCCTGTGCTAGGGGTAAAACTTGCAAGGCAATGCTTGCTTTCATAAAAACCTCCTCTTCTCGTTTTCCTTTGATAAAAAGAAAAACCTTTACCATATATGGAAAAGGTCAAGAATAGACTAAGTATCGTTCCCTACGCTGGCATTACCCAGATCAGGTGCGGTCGAAGCTTAACGCTTCCTCTCAGACTGTACACAGACTCCCATATATTATATGGACATATGATAGCGCAAAATAAAAAAAATGTCAAGGAAACTGCTTACAGAAAAGAGCAGGAAAATTTCCTACTCCCATTTTCTATACTCGTTCTCCATCACTGTTTACTCTGTAGCCATCCACCATCGTATTAACAGCTAAGGCACCTGAAGAGTAAGAATAATACCACTTACCAGAAACTTGATACCATCCTGTTTTCATTGCCCCTGAACTATCTAGATAATACCACGAGCCATTCTCCTTTAACCATCCTGTCTGCATTTCACCAGATGATTTCAAATAATACCAGCTAGAACCGTCTTTCAACCATCCTGTTGATTTAGAACCATTTGATTTGAAATGATACCAACTACCATTTATTTTCTTCCAACCAACAGTCAGAACATCATTGGAACTACCTTCTGTTTGATTCTGCGATGACGCAACCTCCTCTAACTGAATATAACGACGACTTCCACTATAAGATATATAACTCAACCACTTGTACCCATCTTTTTCAAGTACCTGATCATAATGAACACTCTCACCTGGAGAATAATATGCAATTGAAGTTGCACTAACTAAAGGTTGATTTTTTATAGCTGCCTTATTCTTAAAATAATGAGTTCCTCCTGTCGAAGAAGGTTGACTATTGAATACTTTGCCACTACTTACTACATTACCCCCATCCAAATCTTTAAAATGAATAAATCCTGTCATCGTATTTGCTTTTATAATTCGTTTATTATAGGATCCTGTATAACCATAGTTGTATTCCTCAATTTCTATATTATCCCCCATTACATTTGAAACCCAGGCAACATGACCATATCCTCCTGCAGTAGACCAAGCAATAGATCCAATCGTTGGTACACTATCTACACGATAGCCTTCACGACGAGCACGATAGCCCCATTCATTCGCATTTCCATAAGCTGCCGGAATCTCAAAACCATTGACATTACTCAAGCGAAAGGCTGCAAATGAAGTACACTGACGAGAGTACATGCGCCACTTATCAATTGCCTGACTCCCATTTTTATAGTAAGCAGGATAATCATCCCCACGCGCAATCGATCCATTTCCTCCAGAATAGGCATATACACTATTACCCGCTGCTAACATCAATCCTACTACTAAAAAGGGAACAACCTTTTTAGCTGATTTTCTCAAAGAAAATCCTGTCTCTGTTACTTTGAATGGTAAAACTTTCATTCTTCCTCCTTGAAAAATAATATAAATTGAAGATTACCTTCACTTAAACTATTCGGAGAAAAAAGAAAAAGTGAGAAAATTTCTCACTTTAGTCCAGATAATGAATCAAATTCTTTTCTGTAAGGATATCTGAGTAAGTAAAGGATTCAACATAAACATTAGCTTGTTTATCTCCTTCAACGTTTCCAAATTCCACGATAAATAGGGATGGATAAACCTCAATTAGCTTACCCAATCTATTTTTTTGGCGCTTACGTCCATTTTCCAAAGTCATTTCAATTACATGACCCTCATGTGCCTTGATTTCTTCTTTGATTTTTTTCATCTTAGCTACATCTGTAAATGCATCTGTCATCTTATTTCCTCCCTTTTTGAAATACTTGAAAATTTATTGTATTCTTTTTGAAAAATTAATTCCACTGTTCCACGAGCTCCACTACGGTTTTTCTCAATAATAACTTCTACCTTATTATTTGGGATACCGTCCTCTTCTTCACCACCACGCTCATAGTAATCGTCACGATAGAGAAAAGCTACGATATCAGCATCCTGCTCGATAGATCCCGATTCACGAATATCAGATAGGACCGGTCTCTTATCCTGACGTTGTTCTACACCACGAGACAACTGACTCAGAGCAATTACGGGAACCTTCAGTTCTTTTGCTAGGATTTTCAACTGACGTGAAATTTCTGAAACCTCTTGTTGACGGTTTTCTCGACCAGTTCCCGTGATAAGCTGCAAGTAATCTATCAAAATCAAACCAAGATTTCCAGTTTCTTGAGCCAGTTTACGAGAACGAGAACGAATCTCTGTAATCCGAATACCTGGCGTATCATCGATATAGATACTCGCGTTGGCTAGATTCCCTTGAGCAATGGTGTACTTTTGCCATTCCTCATCGGTCAATTGACCCGTACGGATAGAATGCGATTCCACCAAACCTTCTGCCGCTAACATACGGTCCACTAGACTTTCCGCACCCATTTCCAGTGAAAAAATAGCAACAGTTTTGTCCAACTTAGTCCCAATGTTCTGAGCGATATTCAAGGCAAAGGCTGTCTTACCAACCGCCGGACGGGCTGCTAGGATAATCAACTCCTCCTCATGAAGTCCTGTCGTCATATGATCCAAGTCACGATAGCCTGTCGCAATACCTGTAATATCGGTCGTTTGTTGCGAGCGAGCTTCCAGATTCCCAAAGTTGACATTCAACACATCTCGAATATTCTTAAATCCACTTCGATTTGCATTTTCACTGACATCAATCAAGCCTTTTTCTGCCTGAGCAATGATTTCATCAGCCGGTTGCGAAGCCTCGTAAGCTTGATTGACAGACTCTGTCAACTTGGCGATTAATCGCCGTAACATGGCCTTCTCTGCAACGATTTTAGCATAGTACTCCGCATTAGCAGAAGTTGGCACAGAATTGACAATCTCAACCAGGTAAGACAAGCCACCAATATTCTGTAAATCACCTTGATTATCAAGAATAGTACGAACCGTTGTTGCATCTATGGCATCGCCACGATCGGATAAATCGACCATGGCTTGAAAAATCAAACGATGGGCATACTTAAAAAAGTCCCGAGACTCAATGTATTCTCGCACAAAAACAAGCTTACTCTCATCAATAAAGATAGCCCCTAAAACGGATTGCTCAGCTAAGATATCTTGAGGTTGTACTCGTAACTCTTCTACTTCTGCCATCAGACTTCCCTTCCTTTTACAATCTTGTCAAGAAGGTGTAAACTTATCCTTCTTTCACACGAAGATTGATTACACTTGTGATATCTTGATAGATTTTCACTGGCACATCGATCAAACCAACTGCTCGAATCGGAGCTTGTACTTGAATATGACGTTTATCAATCTTAATTCCAAATTGCTTTTGCAATTCTTCTGCAATTTTCTTATTGGTAATAGAACCAAAAGTACGGCCATCTGGACCAACCTTTTCAACAAATTCTACAACAGTTTCTTCTGCTTCTAATTGGGCTTTAATTGCTTTTGCTTCTGCAATCATCTCAGCGTGAGCTTTTTCTTCAGATTTTTGTTTACCACGAAGCTCACCTACCGCTTGAGCAGTCGCTTCTTTGGCTAGGTTCTTTTTGATAAGAAAGTTTTGTGCATACCCTGTTGGTACTTCCTTAATTTCGCCTTTTTTACCTTTTCCTTTAACATCTGCTAAAAAGATTACTTTCATTCCTCTTTCTCCTTTTCCTTTATTTCATTTAATACAATTTCTGTCAGTTTTTCACCTGCTTCTGACAAGGTTAAATCTTTAATTTGAGCTGCTGCCAAATTAAAGTGACCTCCACCTCCCAGCTCTTCCATAATCCGTTGTACATTCAGTTTACTACGACTTCGAGCTGAGATAGAGATAAATCCTTGTGTATTCTTCGCAAGAACAAAACTCGCTTCAATACCTGACATAGCTAACATGGCATCTGCTGCCTTACTAATAACAACTGTATCATAGCATTTCGAGTCCGTAGCCTCTGCTATCAATACATCTGAACCTAATTTACGCCCCTTTAAAATCAGTTCATTAACCTCACGATATTCTTCAAAATCTGTTGCAGCGATTTCTTGGATAGCAATACTATCACTTCCTCTCGTTCTGAGATAGCTAGCAACATCAAATGTCCGACTAGTCACTCGTGAGGTGAAATTTTTAGTATCCAACATCATACCAGCCATCAAAACACTGGCCTGCATACGACTCAAACGATTTTTCTTAGAATTCTGGAACTGAATCAATTCCGTTACCAACTCACTGGCACTACTTGCACCACTTTCGATATAAGTAATAACCGCATTATCTGGAAAATCCTGATCCCTTCGATGGTGGTCGATAACGATGGTTTGGGTAAATAAATCATAAAAATCTTTTGATAAAGTTAGAGCTGTCTTTGAATGGTCTACAAGAATCAACAAAGAACGATTGGTCACCATCCCCATTGCATCCTTAACAGACAACAACTTTGTAACTCCTTCTTTTTCTAAGAATGAAACAGCGCGTTCAATATCCGGCGACATTTGTTCTTCATCGTAAAGAGCATAGCTATTTTGAGTCACATTGCTGGCAAACAACTGCATACCTACAGCAGAACCCAAAGCATCCATATCAAGGTTTTTGTGACCAACTACAAAAACCTGATCCACACTACGAATCTTATCTGAAATAGCCGTCATCATAGCACGCGTACGAGTCCGTGTACGTTTGATTGAGGCAGCAGATCCACCACCAAAATAAACTGGATTTTTCGTTTCGTCGTTTTCCTTGACAACCACTTGGTCGCCACCACGCACTTCAGCCAAGTTCAAATTGAGCAAAGCAACTTTCCCTATTTCATCATGATTTCCATCACCATAAGAAAATCCCATACTTAAGGTCAAGGGCAACTGTCTCTGTTTCGACTCTTCTCTGAAAGAATCAATAACAGAAAATTTATCGTTCATCAATCCCTCAAGCACCGTGTAGTCCGTAAATAGATAAAAGCGATCCATACTCACTCGACGGGAGAACATGGCATGCTTCCCAGCAAATTCTGAAACAAAATTGGCTACAAAACTATTGATATGACTGATATCAGACTCCGATGTTTCATCTTCTAAATCATCATAGTTGTCAACGGAAACGATCCCAATCACAGGTCGACTCGTTACTAACTCAACAGTCGCTTCATATTCTCCAGACACATCAAAGAAGTAAAGAACTCCAGACACCTTGTCCATATGAACCGAATAGCGGGTCTCACCCAAGGTAGCATAAGAACCTGGATTTCCTACCGATGCCTTGATAATTGTTTGAATTAATGCCACATCAATCTCGCCCACTTCATTAGTTAAAATCAATTCAGCGTAAGGATTGAACCATTCAACTTCACCTGACGATAAGTCTAATTTAATAACTCCGACAGGCATCTGTTCTAACAAGGTTGTCAAACTTTCTTCAGCTTGGTGGTTTACATACTGGATTTGTTCTACTTCACTCCTTGAGTAGTAGTCTCTCTGATGGATGAATAGTAAAATATATGAACCCAAAATAAGTAGCAAGAGAAATAGCGTTACCAGTGTATTCGTTACAAAAACAAGTTGCACAGATAGCACTCCGAACGCCACTATTCCTAATATTAAGGGGAAAATAGGACTTACATAAAATTTTTTCATTCCAAACCTCTTGGCACCCATTATACCATAATAACCACCAAAAAGCGACTTTTTAAAAGTGTAATCAGTAATTCTATCAATTATAAGAAAAAGGAGGTTTACAATTCAGTAAACCTTCCTTTACACATGTTAAAATTAAGATTCTTTAACTTCTAACAAGCCAATCTCGCCATCTTCACGACGATAAATCACATTGGTTGTCTGATCTTCAACATCCACATAGATAAAGAAATCATGTCCCAACAAATCCATCTGTAGAATAGCTTCTTCCAAATCCATTGGTTTTAAATCAATTTGTTTTGAACGAACAACTCTAGACTGGACAACATTTGGATCTTCCACCAAAGCATCTGTAAATAATTGACTAGTTGCTACCTTATTTTTATTTTTACGCTCGATTTTTGTTTTATTTTTACGAATCTGACGTTCAATTTTATCGGTTACAAGGTCAATTGAACCATACATATCTTGAGACACATCTTCTGCACGAAGAGTAATTGATCCGAGTGGAATCGTTACCTCCACTTTCGCAGTTTTTTCACGATACACCTTCAAGTTAACTCGAGCATCCAACTCTTGTTCAGCTTGAAAATACTTTTCGATCTTTTCGAGTTTAGAAACTACATAATCACGAATTGCTTCTGTTACTTCTAGGTTTTCACCACGGATACTATATTTAATCATATGAGTACCTTCTTTCTAAACATTTTTGTTTTTCTGATTTCATTATAACGCTTTCATTTTATTTTTGCAAATTTTTTCCTCATCTTACAAGGGAAAATGTTTTCACATCCTCAGCACCCGCTTCTTCCAGCAATCTCTTCACACGATTTATAGTTGTTCCAGTAGTATAAATATCATCTATAAGTAGGATTTTTTTAGGAATAGTGACTCCACTTTTAATAAAGAAAGGAGATTCTGTCTCCAAACGCTCTGAGCGACTTTTAGAAGAACTAGCTCGCTCTTCTCTCTTTTCTAATAAATCCAGATACGCAAAGTCTGCTGCTTCAACTAAACCTTCAACCTGATTAAATCCTCTATCAGCATATCTATCAGGACTTAGGGGAATTACAACAAATTGATACTCTTTGTACTTTTTTAACTCCTCACTTAAAAATGAAGCGAACACTTTTCTTAAAAGAAAGTCTCCATCAAACTTATACCGACTGAAAAAATCCTTCATAGCTTGATTGTAAGTAAAAATCGCTCTATGACTGACCTCAACTCCTTCTTTACACCAAAGTTGACAATCTTTACACTTGGTTGACAATCCTGTTTTCATACAGTTTGGACAGTTCTCTTCTCCAATCCTCTCAAAAGTAGAGTCACAGTCTGAACAAAGACAAGTGTCATCATTCTTCAGAAGTAAGAGACTACTAAAAGTTAAAACAGCCTTCATAGTCTGCCCACACAATAAGCACTTCATAGCCCCGCCTCCTTATTCATCTGCTGAATTTCCTTAATTGCCTTTTTGATTGAAGCATTTAACCCGTCATGGAAGAAAAGCAAATCTCCTGTCGGTCTATCCATGCTTCGTCCAACTCGTCCACCAATTTGAATCAAACTAGACTTGGTAAAAAGGCGATGATTGGCCTCTACTACGAAAACATCCACACAAGGGAAGGTAACTCCACGCTCCAATATTGTCGTACTGATAAGTATTGTCAGTTCTCCATCTCGAAAAGCTTGTACCTGCTCTAATCTATCTTCTGTTACAGAAGATACAAAGCCAATTTTCTCATTTGGAAATTCCTTCTGTAAGACTTCTTTTAATTGCTCCCCTTTCTTAATCTCTGAAGCAAAAATAAGTAACGGATAACCTGTCTTTCTCTGCTTCTCAATATAAAACTTTAGCTTTGGTGATAACCGACTTTTCTCTAAACAGTGATTAAAATCTGATAACCAGACAGGTTTAGGAATAATCAAAGGATTCCCATGGAATCGTCTAGGTAAGCTCAGTCGTTTTAGTTCTCCTATGCGAACCTTCCTATCTAACTCATCGGTCGAAGTCGCTGTTAAAAAGATTCTCAATCCATTCTCCTTTACACTATTCTTGACAGCATGGTAAAGCGTGGGATTATCAATATAAGGAAAAGCATCTACTTCATCCACTATCAGCAAATCAAAAGCTTGATAAAACTTCAATAACTGATGGGTCGTCGCAACAACTAGTGGTGTTCGAAAATACGGCTCTGATTCTCCGTGTAGTAAAGATATCTCGCAAGCAAAATCATCTTGCAGGCGCTTATACAGCTCCAAACAAACATCTATGCGAGGACTGGCCAAACACACTGCACCACCCCTATTAATCACCTTAGCCACAACTTGATAAATCATTTCTGTCTTTCCAGCCCCTGTCACCGCATGTACCAAGGTTGGCTCTTGCTTGTCTGCTGCCTGAATCAATCCCTCTGACACCTTTTCTTGAAAAGGAGTTAATTGACCACGCCATTTAAGAACATCCTGTTTAGGAAAATCCTCCTGCGGAAAATAGTATAAAGCTTGATCACTCCTGACTCGCTTCATCAGCAAGCACTCTCGACAATAGTAAGCACCGATGGGCAAATACCATTCCTCTGGAATAATACTATTACAACGTTGACAGAAAAGTTTCCCCTTCTCCTTTCTCATTGCTGGAAATTTTTCCGCCAACTGACGTTCCTCTTCTGTTAATTCATTCTCAGTAAACAAACGACCGAGATAATTTGGATTTACTTTCATACTTCTTTATTCGTAAAAACCTAGCGCTTTAGATGATTTTTTAGTACAATTAAATCATGGAATTTAGAACAATTAAAGAGGACGGACAAGTCCAAGAAGAAATCAAAAAATCCCGCTTTATCTGTCACGCCAAGCGTGTTTATAGCGAAGAAGAGGCTCGTGACTTCATTACCACCATCAAAAAAGAACACTACAAAGCGACGCATAACTGCTCTGCATTTATTATTGGGGAACGTAGTGAAATTAAACGTACAAGTGATGATGGTGAGCCCAGTGGTACTGCTGGCGTTCCCATGCTAGGGGTACTAGAAAATCACAACCTCACCAATGTCTGTGTGGTAGTGACACGCTACTTTGGTGGCATTAAACTAGGCGCTGGAGGACTGATTCGTGCTTACGCTGGCAGTGTTGCCTTAGCTGTCAAAGAAATTGGCATCATTGAAATAAAGGAACAGGCTGGCATTGCTATTCAAATGTCTTACGCTCAGTATCAAGAGTACAGTAACTTCCTTAAGGAACATAATCTCATGGAACTGGATACAAACTTTACAGATCAAGTCGATACGATGATTTATGTTGATAAAGAAGAAAAAGAAACTATTAAAGCTGCACTTGTAGAGTTTTTTAATGGAAAAGTCACTTTAACTGACCAAGGTTTACGAGAAGTTGAAGTCCCTGTAAACCTAGTGTAAACAAAGGAGAGAAATATGCCATTTGGAAAGTTCATTCAAGGACTCGCTGGTAACTTTAGCGAGCAAAACAAAGAAACTCTTATCAAAGAATATGGACAATACCTACTAGAAAATGAAGAAATTCAAAGTGGATATAAACTGATTCGTGACTCAATTATATTTACAAATATCCGTATTATCTTTACAGATAAACAAGGCGCTACTGGTCGTAAGATGTCTATTAAATCAATCTTTTTGATGAACATTGTTAACGTTGAAATGGAAACTGCGGGAGCAGGTATAGATGATAGTGAAATTACTATTACTTATTTAGAAAATATCTTTCTAAAAGCACATAATGAACATTTTAGTGTTCACAAATTTGAATTCCCTAAGAAAACAGATATCGTTCCACTTTATACATATTTACTAGAATTAGCCTATCACAATCGCTTAAAAATTAATGGCTTAGACCTATGATATAAAAAAATCCTATCGCTTCGATAGGATTTCTATATTTTACAAATGGTATAGATAGCGTTATACTAGAGATATCTTATACAAAGAGGTATTCATATGTCTATTTATAACAACATTACTGAACTAATCGGTCAAACTCCGATTGTTAAACTCAACAACATCGTGCCAGAAGGTGCTGCAGATATCTATGTAAAACTTGAAGCATTTAACCCTGGTTCTTCTGTAAAGGACCGTATTGCTCTTAGCATGATTGAAAAAGCTGAACAAGACGGTATTCTGAAACCTGGTTCTACTATTGTTGAAGCAACAAGTGGAAACACTGGTATTGGACTTTCATGGGTAGGGGCTGCTAAAGGGTATAAAGTTGTTATCGTTATGCCTGAAACTATGAGTGTGGAACGACGTAAGATTATCCAAGCCTATGGTGCTGAACTCGTCCTTACTCCTGGTAGCGAAGGAATGAAAGGTGCTATTGCTAAGGCTCAAGAAATCGCTGCTGAACGTGATGGTTTCCTTCCTCTTCAATTTGACAACCCAGCAAATCCAGAAGTACACGAAAGAACAACAGGAGCTGAAATACTAGCTGCTTTCGGTAAAGATGGACTAGATGCCTTTGTTGCTGGAGTGGGTACCGGTGGAACGATTTCTGGTGTTTCTCATGCACTCAAAACAGCAAATTCTAACATTCAAGTTTTTGCAGTAGAAGCAGACGAATCTGCTATTCTATCTGGTGAAAAACCTGGACCACACAAAATTCAAGGTATCTCAGCTGGATTTATTCCTGATACACTGGATACAAAGGCTTATGATGGTATCGTTCGTGTAACATCAGACGATGCACTAGCACTCGGCCGTGAAATTGGTGGAAAAGAAGGTTTCCTTGTAGGGATTTCTTCAGCTGCAGCTATCTACGGAGCCATCGAGATTGCCAAAAAATTAGGTACAGGTAAAAAAGTCCTTGCTCTAGCACCAGATAATGGTGAACGTTATCTCTCTACAGCACTCTATGAATTTGAAGTTTAGTCTCCTAAATACAATTAGCCCTTATTATAGGGCTTTTTATTTTTACCTTGAAAATAGGAAGTTCTCCCTATAAGGAGCGACTGCATAGAAAAAAGGAAGCAAATTTACTTCCTTTCTATAATTAGTTATTCAAGGCTGCTGCCATTGTAGCTGCAACTTCAGCTTCAAAGTCGTTTGCAGCTTTTTCGATACCTTCACCAACTTCAAAGCGAGCGAACTCAACTACTGAAGCGTTAACTGATTCAAGGTATGCTTCAACTGTCTTGCTATCATCCATGATGTAAACTTGTGCAAGAAGTGTGTAAGCTTGGTCAACTTTAGTGTTGTCAAGCATGAAGCGATCCATTTTACCTGGGATAATTTTGTCCCAGATTTTTTCTGGTTTTCCTTCTGCAGCTAACTCAGCTTTGATATCAGCTTCAGCTTGAGCGATTACTTCATCAGTCAATTGTGCTTTTGATCCATACTTCAAGTGTGGAAGAGCTGGTTTGTTAACCATTGCACGGCTTTCGTTGTCTTGGTCGATTACGTGGTTCAATTGAGCCAACTCATCTTTAACAAATTGCTCATCCAATTCTTTGTAAGAAAGAACTGTTGGTTTCATCGCAGCAATGTGCATTGAGATTTGTTTAGCAAGCGCTTCGTCTCCACCTTCAATAACAGAGATAACACCAATACGGCCACCGTTGTGTTGGTATGCTCCGAAGTGTTGTGCATCTGTTTTTTCAATCAAAGCAAAGCGACGGAATGAGATTTTTTCTCCGATAGTCGCTGTTGCAGACACATAAGCTGCTTCAAGAGTTTCACCTGAAGGCATTGTCAAAGCAAGAGCTTCTTCATTGTTAGCAGGTTTTCCTTCAGCAATAACTTTAGCTGTAGTATTTACCAATTCAACGAATTGAGCGTTTTTCGCAACGAAGTCAGTTTCAGCATTTACTTCAATAACTGCTGCAACATTACCGTTAACGTAAACACCAGTCAAACCTTCTGCAGCAACACGGTCAGCCTTCTTAGCTGCCTTAGCCATACCTTTTTCACGAAGCAATTCAATCGCTTTTTCGATGTCACCGTCTGTTTCTACAAGCGCTTTTTTAGCGTCCATAACTCCGGCACCAGATTTTTCACGCAACTCTTTTACAAGTTTAGCTGTAATTTCTGCCATTTTGATTCTCCTATATTTTTTAAAAATAGGAGAGCCGGGCTAAGCCCCGCCCTCCTAGGTAATTACTATTTATATGAATTAAGCGTTGTCGCCTTCTACAACTTCAACGATTTCTTCGATTGAATCTGCTTGAGCTTCTGAAGCTGCAAATTCTGCTTCAACTGCTGCTGCATCTTCACCTTGACGTCCTTCGATGATAGCGTCAGCCAATTTAGCTGTGATCAATTTAACAGCGCGGATAGCATCATCGTTAGCTGGGATGATTACATCGATATCATCTGGATCAGTGTTTGTGTCAACCATCGCTACAACTGGGATTCCCAATTTCTTAGCTTCTTTAACAGCGATTTGCTCTTTATGTGGATCAACTACGTACATAACATCTGGAATACGAGGCATATCTTCGATACCACCCAAGAATTTTTCAAGACGTGCACGTTGTTTGTTAAGAAGTGCAACTTCTTTCTTAGGGAGAACTTCAAAAGTTCCATCTTCTTCCATACATTTGATTTCTTTCAAACGAGCGATACGTTTTTGGATTGTTCCCCAGTTTGTAAGAGTTCCACCCAACCAACGGTGGTTGATGAAGTATTGACCTGAACGTACTGCTTCTTCAGCAACTGCATCAGCCGCTTGTTTCTTAGTACCAACGAACAATACAACTGCATCGTTAGCTGCTGCATCACGCATGAAGTCGTATGCTTGGTCAGCGTATTTTACAGTTTGTTGCAAGTCGATAACGTGGATTCCGTTACGCTCTGTAAAGATGTATTTAGCCATCTTAGGGTTCCAGCGACGAGTTTGGTGACCAAAATGTACACCGGCCTCAAGAAGTTGTTTCATTGAAATTACTGCCATGAGTATTTCTCCTTTTTGTTTTTTTCCTCTTCTTGACTTCAACTCGCAAAACGACCCAAGGGCAACTGTCTCACAATTCATCAAGAATGAGTATTATCGTTCACACGACAAGTTTCATTTTACCATACTTTTTCAATATTTTCAAGTTTTTTAAGAATTTTTTTAGAGAGACTATCGCCACTAAAAAAGAGACTCTATTAAGTCTCCTTTTCTAATTAATCTGCATAAATATATGTTACAAAACCTGACGACGTAGTTGTCGGATTGAACCACCCACGATGATTTCCAAGCGTGCGATTACCAGCATAATTTGATTCTGACACTTGGATACGTGTTGTTGATTCTACAGCAGTGACTACCGCTACGTGTCCATAGCCACCATCATTCCAACATGCAATCGCACCAACTTGAGGTGTTGAACCTGTACGGAATCCTGCAGCAGCTGCACTTGTAGCCCACTGTGCTCCATTACCCCAATAGTCTCCAGCCCAAGGTGCTAATGTTTTAACTCCCCATGTACATTCTCCAATTGGATAACTTGAAGCGTTTGTACTGTATGTTGGGCGTTGTTTGACTGCCACAGGAGTGTATGTTGTTGATTCCGAAGAAGCTACAGCTTGAACCTGTGCTGCAAAAGTCGTATTTCCAGAAGCAACAACTGTTTGTTGTTGACTTACTTGTTTTGCCTTGTAAGCTGCTTCTGCCTCTGCTGCTGCTTTTGCTGCCGCTTCTGCTTCTGCTTTTTTCTCTAGCAAACTTGCTTTTTCATCTTCTGCTGTCGCTTTTTCAGCAGCAAGATTTAATTCTGCAGCCTTCAACTCAGCTTGTTTCGTTGTTAGAGCTTGTGCATCATCAGACAATTTCTGTTGATTTGCAATAACTGTATTAATTGCATCATTATTTGCTACTTGTTTTTCAGAAATAGCTTGTTTATCTGCTTTTTGTTGTTCCAACATCTTGTTGTTTGCAGATACGATTTCACTCATTGCAGCAACACGTGAAATAGCTTCTGTAATTGATTTTGAGTTTACAATTGTATTGATGTAGCTAGTTGCAGCTCCATTTGTTTGAGCACTACGAGCTTGTTTTTCCAAAGAATCATTGCGAGATACAATGTTTTTAGAAAGTTCTGTAATCTCACTCTCAAGTTTTTTGGATTCTGCTTGTAATCTATCATTTTCAGCTTGCAAGTTAGATTGCTCAGCTTGGATAGCTGATACTTGCTCCTGAATTTGGTCAACTTGTTTTTGGGCTTCTTGTTGTTGTGCTGTTAAGTTACTAATTTTATTATCTTGAGCAGCAATTTTGTCATCAGTCGTTTCTGCATGCGCAGTTGTTAAAACAGCTACTTGAGAAACCATTACTGTACTTAATAAAAGTGACGCTAAGATTTTTTTCTTCATAATTACGTAGATACTCCTTCTTTTAAAGACAATACTAGTATACCAAAAAAAGGCCTAATGAATATTACGCCTTTGTTACATTTTTGTTTCTTTCTCATAGATAATATTTTTCAAAAATAAACTGAAAAATAAGCATCCACACAAGATTTAAAATCATGGATGGTACTAGGCTATAAACGATAAAAATCGGCAGACTATCTACAGTTAAACCTACCACTAATGCAAAGAGATAAGCTCCCATATCAAATAGAAAACTCATAACAATCATAGCCAAGATTCTTGTCCAACGATTCAACAAAATAACACTATTCAATTTATGAAGAAACGCTCCCAATAAGATAAATAAGAGAGTTGCAATCCCTATTAGATGGAAAAAGTAAATATCGTAAACCAAGCCTATCACAAAACAATAGACTAGGTAGAGATACTCTGATACTTCTATCGTCTCAAATAAGAGAAATAGAAAAAGAAAATGACTAGCCAAATGTACATGGGGGAAAAATGAGCCCAGAAGCTGGCTAATATGGGCGTCAATTAGAACCAAGAAAGGTAGCAATAAAAACACTCCAACCCGCTTTAACTGTCTCATTATGAATTCCCCACTAATTCTATCACATCCACATTATGAGTATCTGCACTCAATTTAACAGTTACTTCTCGTGTCAAATAGTCTGTACTATGCGTTGTGGCAACCACTTCACCAACAGGAATATCCGCAACGTTAAAGTTTCCTAATCCACCCGTTGTCACCTTATCACCTGTACTAATATCGCTATTGCTATTTAATTGGCTAATTTTAAGAACTTCATTTTCCTTGTCATAGCCAACAATAATTCCATAAATTGTAGTAGAACCATGTTGAATTTTAACAGAAATCTTATCAGCATTTTCCGTATTTGTTAGAAGGTTGACCATGGTAGAGTTCTCCTCTACTTTTGAAACGCTCCCAATCAAACCACCATTTGCAATAGCTAACATGTTCTCAGAAGCCCCTTTTGATTTGCCTGCATCCAGGGTCAATTCCTGTTTCCAAGATACCGGAGAACGCATAATAACATCTGCTGCTAAAGTCTTTGTGGCTTGCAATTTAGACTTCATATCAAGCAATTGGCGCAATTGTTCATTTTCTGTCTTTAAACTTTCCGCCTCATTCGATTTAACTTCTAACTGGTAAATTTGTTTCTTCAAACTTTCATTTTCATTATATGTTCGTGTCAAATGTGCCAAATCTGATTTGACAGAATTAAACCACTGAAAAGGTTTTTGCACAACCCTATCAACCAATGAGATTCCATCTCCTAATTTTGTCACAATTGCGCTTGAATAAGTCGTCGCTAAGAGAGCTGAGACAAGCAGAACAGTGACAAAAACAATAATGACATATTTTGATTTTTTAAAACGGTTCATATCCCTACCTTTATATCAAAAACTGTTACAGTAACTTTTTATCAATTCCTGAAATCTACTAAGATTTTAAGAAAAATAAACAACAACCAAGTACGAGAATAACAAGAATTGCTAGCGTATCCTTTCGAGTCCATTTCAATTGTCTGTATTGACTTCGGCCTTTTCCACCCTGATAACCACGCGCTTCCATGGCGATAGCCAAGGAATCTGCACGTTTTAAACTTGTCGCAAAAAGAGGAATCAAAATAGGAATCATAGCCTTTACTTTTTGAACAATACTTCCTTCACCAAAATCCACTCCACGCGCTTTCTGCGCATTCATAATCCGCGTCGTATCATCCATTAATGTTGGGACAAAACGTAAACTCATGGACAGCATCAATCCAATTTCATGAACTGGAACTTTCACACGTTTTAAAGGCGCTAACAAAGCTTCAACAGCTGATGCCAAACTTAAGGGCATAGTCGTTAAGGTTAACAAAGTTGAAAAGAAAATAATCAATATAAAGCGACAAAAAATAATTCCAGCTTGTTGCAAAGCATAATCTGTGATTCTCACAAACGAAAACTCAAATAAAACATTCCCATTAGAAATGAAAAACAATTGAAAAATAGTTGTGAAGGCAATCAAGAAAAACATAGACTTCAAGCCCTGAATAAAAAATGAAAGAGATACTCCTGACAAGGCAATAAATATCCCTGTCGCTATGAAAAGAATCATATTCGTCAAGGGATTATTAGCCCAAAACACAATCAAAATCAGTAGCATCATAGCCAGTAATTTGCTGCGTGGATCCAATCGGTGAACAATCGAATCTCCTGGGATATAACGCCCCAAAATCATACTATCCATTTAGCGACTCCTTGAACTCCTCTATCTTAATCGGTAATCGTTTAAATGACACGCCTCTATCAGCCAATCGTTTACAAAAGGATGTAATTTTAGGTACTCCCAACTGCACTTCTTCCATAAAGACAACATCTTGAAAGACATCACTTGGTTTACCACCCTTAACTAAACATCCCTTTTCCATCACATAGACTTGATTTGCATATTCAGCAGCATCATTCATCAAATGCGTTACCAAGACAATGGTCATCCCTGACTGGTGGAGTTTTTTGAACAAATTCATCAGCTCTTTTCTTCCCAGGGGATCTAGGCCTGCTGTGGGTTCATCTAAGACTAATATAGCTGGCTCCATGGCAAGTATACCTGCAATGGCGACACGTCTCATTTGTCCACCTGATAGCTCAAACGGGCTACGATCAAAAAGTGATTTATCAATTCCAACCAGAGCCAGTTTCTCACGCGCAATCTGCTCCGCATCTTCTTCAGAAACTCCAAAATTTTGTGGTCCAAAAGCAACGTCTTTCAATACTGTTTCTTCAAAAATTTGATTTTCAGCAAACTGAAATACCAAGCCAACCTGTTTTCTAATTTGACGAATATCTTTATTTTTAGAAGTCGAGGTGATTAAGGTATCAAAAACTCGTACACTTCCTTGACTTGGCACCAATAAACCATTTAAGAGTTGTAAAATAGTTGATTTGCCACTACCTGTATGGCCAATTAAAGCCGTATAAGAACCATCTTCAATCGTTAAAGAAACATCTGACAAAGCTGTTGAAGCTAAGGGAGTCCCTTCTTGATATGTAAAACTCACATTTTCTAGAGCAATTCCCATAGTTTATCCTCTAGCTCACTTTCTGTCAAATAATTTTCAGGCAAATCATAGCCATTCTGGCTCAAAGAATGTTTTAATTGATTGGCAAAAGGATCGTCTAATCCAATTTGATCTAAATCAGTTCGAGAGAAAAGTTCTCTTGGACTGCTGGTTGATTCAATTTCCCCTTTTTTCATGACCAATACACGATCACTCATGGCAACTTCTTCTAAATCATGGGTAATGGAAATGACGGTCATATCATAGTCTTTTCGAATTGCTTTTACTGTCTCAATCAGTTCTCTACGTCCCTCAGGATCCAACATACTCGTTGCTTCATCTAGAATTAGAATAGCTGGTCTTAGGGCTACAACACCTGCAATAGCTACACGTTGCTTTTGGCCACCCGATAGACGCGCTGGCTCTCTCTTTTTAAAGTCCAACATGCCAACTAAAGCTAGAGCTTCCTCCACTCTCTTTTTCATTTCTTGACGAGAAAGGCCCTGATTTTCCAAACCAAAGGCAACATCATCTTCAACAGTCGCTCCAACAAATTGATTGTCTGGATTTTGAAAAACCATACCGATTTGACGACGTATATTCCAAACATTTTCCTCAGTCAACCGTTGGCCATCAATTACAATCTCTCCGGATTCTGCTTCCAGTAAGCCATCAATTAATCTAACCGTCGTTGATTTACCACTACCATTGTGCCCTACAATCGAAAGCCATTCCCCACGTTTCACGTGAAACGTAATATCCTTCACATCATAGTATTCTTGACTTTCCTTATAACGAAAAGAAAGATTTTTTACATCAATTATTGATTTCATTTCGAACCAAATGTCCCTTTAAATACATAGGCACTACCCTTGAAATAATCATAGCCAGAGTAGATAGTGAAAAACAAGGCCACATAAAGTAGAACTTGACCAAGCAAAGTCCAATGTAATAGCAAGAAAATAATGGCAAACATCTGACTAAAAGTTTTAATTTTTCCAGGCATTGCTGCTGCTAAAACTGTTCCACCAGTTTCAACCAATAAAAGCCTTAAACCTGTCACAGCCAACTCACGACAGATGATCACTGCAACAATCCAAGCTGGAGCCATACCTAACTCAATCAGCATAATAAAAGCCGACATAACTAGTAACTTATCCGCCATAGGATCTGCAAATTTACCAAAATTACTGACCACATTCCATTTACGAGCTAAATATCCATCTAAATAATCTGTAATACTAGCAATCGCAAAGATAATAGCTGCCACTATATGACTCTCTATCGAATTTCCTATCGTTAAAATAAAGATAAAAATAGGTATAAAGAGAATTCGACCTATGGTTAAGAGATTGGGAATTTGTTCTTTTTTCATTCGTTTTTCCTTAATTTTTAGTAAAGGTTACAGTGATTTGTCCAGTCTGAGCTGTTAATTTCGATAAATCAACAGTCTGATTATCTACTGTCAAAGCAACACCTTTTACAACACCTAACGTAATTGTTACAGGACTTTTAGTTGCGACTGTTGTTTCCGCACTTTTCTTCTCTGGCGATAAGGTTACACCGCCCTCAAGTTCGCTTTCTGAAACGCTGACCCAACTTGTAACATCTGAAACTGTCAATTGCAATTTAACTGTTTCCTTACTTGTCTTATAAGCGATTTCTACATGATTTCCTTCGCCTGATACACTTATAGCTGATTCTATACTAGAAGAACTGCTAGATGAACTACTACTTGAGGAGTGGGTAACAGAGCTAGTTGAACTTATTGAACTTGTTGATTGAACCACACTGTAATTAGAAAGAGAAGGCCCCTCTGGTTGAGTTTGAATATAGTTCCAAACATAATAGGTCACAAAAATTAAAATCGATAAAGCAAAAAGGATAAAATAAAATAAAGGTAAAAAGGATGTTTTTTTCTTCTTTTTCTTACTTGAACGTCTACGACCTGTCAACTCATCTTCATCAACATCTACTTCCTCATAAGTAATCATACTCCCAGAATCATAAGCATCCAAAACAATTTGATCATCTAATTCAACAGCCCATGCATATTTTTTCAAGAAAGAACGCGTGTAAAAAGGACTTGGAAGTTGATCGAAATCGTCTGCTTCCATTGCTTCCAACATATCTAACTGGATTTCTGTCTTTTTCTGCAATTCATCTAAACTCAATCCCTGATTGATTCTAGCTAATCGTAAAACCTCTCCAATTGTTTTTTTTCTCATACTTGTCATCCCTTCTTTCTAGTGTCTATTATGATAGGTTACTACGATGGGAATATTGTAAAATCAACTATATCCCCTTCATCTATTAAGTGATGCCCTGCTTCAAGGACATCCTCTAAAGTAATTTCCTGTAAAATCTTTGGTAAATCAAAAATTGTCTCACCATGTTCAAAAGCATCATATTGCGTTGTAATAAATTCAAGAGAGTTCATGCTACTGAAAAATTCTCCAAACATCTCTCTTTTGATAATATCTAAATGATCCTCTGTAATATCTAAATCCTTTGTAAAATTACGAATGGCCTTCCTAAATTGATGAGATAAAGCAACTGGCTCCTTCGTATCCATTGTCAACATAACAAAATGAAAGCGACTTGTTACCTCAACTTCCAGAGATAAGGACGCATCAATTTTACCTGATTCATATAATTTTTGAAAACGATCCGAAGTCCAACCAAACATCATTGCAAACAATAATTTTAATAAAATATGATGTCGATAGCAATCCGCCTCAGCAACTTCTCGATTACCTCTAATCCCAATCGCTAGTTTAGGAGAAGATACTTCCATTCTCATACTGTCTGTTTGCTTTACAGCCTGTAAAACAAACTTTTCTCTTGCTACATCCTGAACATCTAAATCTTTTAGTTCTTTGCTTTCAAAATAGTCCTGTACTCTTTCCACATCAAAATTACCAACTAAAAACAGAGACATGTTTACAGGTTTGTAAAACCTTGTAAAATTTTCTTGCAAATTAGTTAGATTGATTTGGGAAATGGATTCCTCACTTCCAACAATATCAGTTGCTAAAGGTGTACCAGGATACAAATTCGCTAAAGTTGAAAAGAATAAACACGAATCTGGATCATCTTGATACATTTCTCGTTCTTGCTGGATAATATCCTGCTCTCTTAAAATGGAATCTTCAGTAAAATGTGCTGATGTTACCAATTCATCAAGTAACTCTAAATTTTCTAAAAAATGATCCGTTGCTGAAAAAAGATAACTTGTTTTTGTAAAGCTTGTAAAGGCATTACTATCTGCACCTAGACTCGTAAAAGCAGACATCAAATCACTAGAATCTTCTCTTTCAAATAATTTATGTTCAAGAAAATGAGCAATTCCTCCAGGATATTCTTTTACATCTCCGTCAACTTCTGTGACAAGCGTATCTACCGAACCAAACTGAACAGTGACACTCCCGTAAACCTCTTTAAATTCCTTTTTAGGCAAAAGAGCAACTGTCAATCCATTGGCCAAACGAGTTCGATAAATCATTTCTTTTACAGCTGGATAGTATTTTTCTTCAAAAACAACCTTTGTCATTCTATTCCTTCCATAAAGTAAATCGCTTGTAATTTCACATTATTAGCTGCTCTACAAATATCATCTTTGTCAACTTGCTCGAGTTTTGCAATCCAACTTTTAAAGTCTGCTGAAGATTTTCCAAGTAAGGCATTTTGATAAGCACGTTCAATCAATGAACCTTGATTATCTTGAGAAAGCAACAAAGACCGACGAATCATTTCCTTGGTCTGCTCTAGCTCAAGCTCTGTAAAATATCCTTTTTTTAAATCAAGCAGTTGATTATTCATCATTTTTCGAGCCTGATTCCGATTTTCTCGATCAATGCCAGCATACATCCTCAAGAATCCACTAAATAAATCAAGCTGACTTGAAATAGTATAAGCCAATCCAGCATTTTCACGGACATTTGTAAATAATTTAGAATGAGCAAATCCACCAAGTAAACCATTCATTACAATCATGGGTAAATGTTGCCCATCACCATATTCAGAAGGGCAATGATAACCTAATTCCAAAATGGATTGTCCCACATTTTTCCGAACCATACCTTCCTGAAGGATATTGGAATAACGTTGACAATACTGAACCTTCACATCTCCTTTTCGAGCTTTAAAGCCAAACGATTCTAATACATTTTGAATTTCAACCTCATTAAAATCTCCTAGGAAAAAGAAATCTATTCGATCATTGGCCAAAAATTCTTGGAAACAAGAATAAGAACTTTGTGGAGTTTCAGCTAAAATACGATTTCGTAAATCACTATATTCCAATTGGAGACGTTCATCATGAAAAAATAATTTATCTAATTCTTTATGTGCAAAATAAAAAGAATCATCCATATCAGTTGCTAAACTTGCTAGCAATTGTTTTTTCTCAATTTCAAATAAGTCCGAATCAAACCCATTATCAAATACTACGGGTGAAAAAAGAGTTTCTTTTACAAGTTCCAAAACCTGAGAAGTTAGAACATTTTTCCTACTTAAAAACTCATCACGAACATAGGTAAATGTCAATTCTACAATATGACTTTGCCCTCTTCTGAAACAATTAGTTGACATATCTGTGCCGTATAGACTGGCTAAATGTCTCCTCAAATCTTGAGAAGTGGGGTACATCTGATTAGCAGTCTCTAGCATACTCGCACTCAACATGCGACCTGCAATCGTATCAAGGGATAATGGAGCGGTAAAACGCACGGCGATTTTGTTCGTTTTAAACTTTTTTGATTGGATAAAATGTGTTGAAATTCCATGCACTAACTCCATGATTTACCTCCTTATATACAGACTTCTATTATATCACGAAAACCTGAAATTTTCTTGTTCTCTGTAACACTTTTGAAATAAAAATCGCTTACATTTCTCCCTATTTCTCTCACTATTTTTAGGAAAATATGGTATAATACCAAAGATTGAGGTGAATTATGGAATACAAATTATTTGAAGAATTTATTACCCTCCAAGCACTACTCAAAGAACTTGGAATTACACATAGCGGAGGAGCTATCAAATCATTTCTCTCTGAACATTCTGTTTACTTTAATGGGGAATTAGAGAGTCGTCGCGGTAAAAAACTTCGTATTGGCGATAAAATTGACATCCCTGACATGAATATTGACATCTTGTTGACACGACCTACTTCTGAGGAGCAAGATGAATACCAAGCTGATAAAGTTGAAAAAGAACGAATCACTAAACTCGTCAAAGAGATGAATAAGGGAGTAAAAAAAGACAACTCTAAACCTACTTCATCACCAAAAAGCAAACAAGCTCCACGATTCCCTGGTAGATAATCATGTGGCTACAAAACCTATCTCTCAAGACTTTTCGTAATTACAAAGAGACGAAAATAGACTTTAATCCTAAATTAAATGTCTTTTTAGGACGTAATGCACAAGGTAAAACAAATATGTTAGAGGCTATCTATTTTTTAGCCTTAACACGTAGTCATCGAACTCGAACAGATAAAAATCTCATTCATTTTGATGAGGAACAACTTCATCTTTCAGGTCTCGTTCAGAAAAAAACGGGATCCATTTCTCTCGAAATTGAACTAACACAAAAAGGCCGTGTAACAAAAGTTAATCACTTAAAACAGGCACGACTTTCAGATTATGTCGGACACATGAATGTTGTCTTATTTGCTCCTGAAGATTTACAACTAATTAAAGGAGCACCTTCGGTTCGACGAAAATTCATTGATATGGAACTTGGACAAATCAAGCCAATCTATTTATCTGACTTAACCAATTATAACCACATCCTAAAGCAAAGAAACACTTACCTAAAATCAGCTCAAAAAATAGATGAAACCTTCCTTTCAGTGTTGGATGATCAGCTAGTTGATTATGGATGTCGTGTAATGAATCACCGCTTAGATTTCATAAAAAAACTAGAATATTTTGGCCGTAAGAAACATTTTGAACTCTCTAATCAGATTGAAGAGTTGTCAATATCCTATCAATCTTCTGTCAAGCCAACTGACAAAGAAGGCTTATCCGAATCTTTCAAAATTGCTTTAGAAAAAAGTAGATCCAGAGATTTATATAAAAAGAATACTGGTGTCGGTCCTCATAGAGATGACATTTCTTTTTATATAAATGGGATGGATGCTAGTTTCGGAAGTCAAGGCCAACATCGTAGTCTCGTCCTTTCTATAAAATTAGCAGAAATCGAATTAATGGAAAGTATTACTACAGAATCTCCGATATTATTGCTTGACGATGTCATGAGTGAACTTGACAACACTAGACAGTTAAAATTATTAGAAACGATTTCTCATTCAATCCAAACCTTTATCACAACAACAAGCTTAGATCATCTTCAAAATCTGCCAAAAAATCTAAGTATCTTCACTATTCAGGATGGTAAAGTTTCTGTAAATGAAAATTGACAACATTGTAAAAGAACTCCTGTTTTTACTGGAGTTCTTTTCATTGTTTTTTTACATAGAATAATTTGGTGCCTCATTAGTAATTTGTACATCATGAGGATGGCTCTCTTTCAAACCAGCACCAGACATTTCAATAAATTGAGCATTATCGTGTAGTTCTTTAAGGTTAGCTGCACCACAGTAACCCATACCAGAACGAATACCTCCAATCATTTGGAAGACAATATCAGCTGCAGCACCTTTATAAGCAACACGACCTTCAATTCCTTCTGGAACGAGTTTGTTTGCTTCATTGACAGAACCTTGGAAGTAACGATCGCTTGAACCTTTCTTCATAGCAGCAATTGATCCCATACCACGGTAAGTCTTAAACTTACGTCCTTGGAAGATTTCAGTTTCGCCTGGAGCTTCATCAGTTCCAGCAAACATTGATCCAAGCATAACTGCATTTCCACCTGCAGCAAGGGCTTTTACAATATCTCCAGAATACTTGATTCCACCGTCAGCAATGATCGTTTTACCATATTCACGCGCAACAGCTGCAGCATCATAGATAGCTGTTACTTGCGGAACACCGACACCAGCAATCACACGAGTTGTACAGATTGAACCTGGCCCAATACCAACCTTGACAACGTCTACACCTGCTTCATAAAGGGCACGTGCACCTTCAGCAGTAGCAATATTTCCAGCAATCAAAGTACGATCTGGGAAATGAGCACGAATCTCAGCAATTTTACGCAAGACACCTGCAGAATGACCATGTGCAGTATCAATAACAATCGCATCCGCTCCTGCCTCAAAAAGAGCCTCTGCACGTTCAAATGTATCTGAAGTAACACCTACTGCACCTGCAACTAGAAGACGACCAAACTCATCTTTAGCAGCATTTGGAAACTCAATAACTTTTTCAATATCTTTGATAGTAATCAAACCAGAAAGACGACCTTCTTCATCTACCAACGGAAGCTTTTCAATACGGTGTTCTTGAAGAATACTCTCAGCTGTTGCAAGATCTGTACCCACAGGAGCAGTAACAAGATTTTCACTAGTCATATGGTTTGAGATTGGTTGGTTATAGTCTGAAATAAAACGAAGATCTCGGTTTGTCAAAATACCAACCAATTTACGATTTTCAAGTGTTTCAACAACTGGAACACCACTGATGCGGTAACGACCCATAAGCTCATCTGCTTCAGCAATTGTATGTTCAGGTGTCAAAAAGAACGGATCAATAATAACTCCATTTTCAGAACGTTTTACCTTACGAACCTCGTCTGCTTGTTGAGCAATTGACATGTTTTTATGGATAACTCCGAGACCGCCTGCACGAGCAATAGCAATGGCCATTTGACTCTCTGTAACTGTGTCCATGGCAGCGGTAATAATTGGGATATTTAAAGTCAGATTATCTGCCAATTTAGTTGTTAAATCTGCATCGTTAGGCAACACATGACTTTCAGCTGGAATAAGCAATACATCATCAAAGGTAAAACCTTTTTTCAAAAATTTAGTGTCCCAATTAGACATTCGAAGTTTCCTCTTTTCTTTCTTTTTGAGCTTGACTCTTTTTATATTGTATCTATCATACCATTCTATAAAAATTTGTCAAATGTTACAGGGGTAAATAAAAAACTATCTTTTCTTCGATATAGAAATGATAGTTTCTTGTAAAATAAACTTAGTTAAAGTAATGAAGTCCCATTGCTCCTTTAACCTCAGATAGGGTTTGACCTGCAACTTCACGCGCTCTTTCACTACCTTTTTGAAGCATATTATAAACTTCTCCCATATCCTTAGCAAATTCAATACGGCGCTCACGAATAGGACCAAGTTCACGTTCTAATATTTCAAGTAGATAACGCTTGGTCTTCACATCACCAAGACCACCTCGTTGATAATGTTCTTTCATGTCAGCAATTTCTTGAGCATCTTCTGGACGACCAAAAACATCTAGATAATGGAAAACCATATTTCCTTCAATTTTACCTGGATCCTCAACGCGGATATGATCTGGATCTGTATACATACTCATTACTTTTTTACGCAAAGTATCCGCATCATCAGCTAAATAAATACCGTTATTGAGTGATTTAGACATTTTAGCATTTCCATCTAAACCAGGTAAACGCCCTGCTCTCTCATTTTCTGGATAAATACCTTCCGGCTCTACCAAGACATCACAGTTATATGCATTGTTAAAAGAACGAACAATTTCACGAGTTTGCTCAATCATTGGTTTCTGATCTGTCCCAACAGGAACATAATTAGCCTTAAAAGCAGTGATGTCAGCTGCTTGAGCTATTGGATAGACCAAGAATCCTGTCGGAATGCTTTCTCCAAATCCTTTCTGAGCAATTTCTGTCTTGACAGTTGGATTACGCTCCAGACGTGCTAATGAAACCAGATTCATATAATACATAGACAACTCAGCCAACTCTGGAATCTGGCTTTGAATAAAAATAGTTGACTTACTTGGATCCAATCCAACTGCAAGATAATCCAAAGCCACATTTCCGATAGACTCTACAATGGTTTGAGGATCTTTGGCATGATCTGTCAAGGCTTGTTGGTCAGCCAAGAACACAAACATATCATACTTATCCTCTTCCTGTAATAATACTCGATTTTTGAGACTTCCAACATAATGTCCAATATGCAATTTTCCTGTTGGACGGTCTCCTGTTAAAATAATGGGTTTAGTCATTTTATTCTCCTTCGATATGGTCCCTTCAATTATAGCATTTTTTTAATGAAATAACCGTAATTTATCAAAATAAATCAGCCTTGCTGTTTACGGATTTGTGTAAAGTATGCTGTAAATGTAATTTACATAAAATTGACAGATAAAAATTTGAATATTTCCGTATTTTCTAGTAGAATAAATATATTACACATATAGGAGAAAAATATTGCTTACAGTATCTGATGTTTCACTACGTTTTAGTGATCGCAAACTTTTTGATGATGTCAATATCAAATTTACAGAAGGAAATACTTATGGATTAATCGGTGCTAATGGTGCCGGAAAATCAACCTTTTTAAAAATTTTAGCTGGAGATATCGAACCTACTACTGGTCACATCTCTCTTGGTCCAGATGAACGTCTCTCTGTTCTTCGTCAAAATCACTTTGACTATGAAGATGAACGTGCTATTGATGTTGTTATCATGGGAAATGAAAAACTTTATAGCATCATGAAAGAGAAAGATGCCATCTACATGAAGGAAGATTTCTCAGATGAGGACGGAGTCCGTGCTGCCGAACTTGAAGGAGAGTTTGCCGAGCTTGGAGGTTGGGAAGCAGAGAGTGAAGCCTCTCAACTACTTCAAAACCTAAATATCCCAGAAGAGTTGCACTACCAAAATATGAGTGAATTGGCCAACGGTGAGAAAGTAAAGGTTCTCCTCGCCAAAGCACTTTTTGGTAAACCAGATGTTCTTCTTTTGGACGAGCCGACCAATGGTTTGGATATCCAATCAATTACATGGCTAGAAGACTTCTTGATTGATTTTGATAACACCGTTATCGTAGTATCCCACGACCGTCACTTCTTAAACAAAGTATGTACTCACATGGCCGACCTTGACTTTGGAAAAATCAAACTATATGTCGGAAACTACGACTTCTGGAAGGAATCTTCTGAGCTTGCTGCTAAATTGCTAGCAGACCGTAATGCAAAAGCAGAGGAAAAAATTAAGCAATTGCAAGAATTCGTAGCTCGTTTCTCTGCCAATGCTTCCAAATCAAGACAAGCAACATCACGTAAGAAAATGCTTGATAAGATTGAGCTAGAAGAGATTGTGCCATCTAGTCGTAAATATCCATTTATCAACTTTAAAGCGGAGCGTGAAATTGGTAATGATCTCTTGACAGTAGAAAATCTAACTGTAAAGATTGATGGTGAAACTATCTTGGATAATATCAGTTTCATCTTGCGTCCAGGTGATAAGACAGCACTTATTGGACAAAATGACATCCAAACGACTGCATTAATTCGTGCAATCATGGGTGATATTGACTATGAAGGAACTATCAAGTGGGGAGTTACTACTAGTCAATCTTACCTGCCAAAAGATAACTCAGCTGATTTTGCAGGCGGAGAATCTATTCTTGACTGGTTACGCCAATTCGCAAGTAAAGAAGAAGATGACAATACTTTCCTACGTGGCTTCCTCGGCCGTATGCTCTTCTCTGGAGATGAGGTTAACAAACCTGTAAATGTCTTGTCAGGGGGAGAAAAAGTTCGTGTCATGCTTTCAAAACTCATGCTCTTAAAATCAAATGTCCTTGTACTTGATGATCCAACAAATCACTTGGATTTGGAATCTATCTCAAGCTTGAATGATGGATTGAAAAACTTTAAAGAATCAATCATCTTTGCCAGCCATGACCACGAGTTTATTCAAACTTTGGCTAATCATATCATTGTCTTGTCTAAAAATGGCGTCATCGACCGTATCGATGAAACCTACGATGAATTCCTAGAAAATGCAGAAGTACAAGCAAAAGTTAAAGAACTTTGGAAAGACTAAATAAAACTTCAAAACTCAGTTGGGTTAACCAGCTGAGTTTTCTAACATTTTATGAGGTAACATGAAATTATTTTTTAAAACATATTGGACCTATTTTGTTTCTTTTATCATTCCCATAATCATTATGATAGGAGTATATCTATCTCAAGGTATCTACTGGAATAGCGACAACTCTCCTCTATTAGGAGATGGCTTTCATCAATACGTTATTTTTGATGTAGCTTTACAGAATATCCTACATGGAAATGGTAGTCTGTTTTACACCTTTACAAGTGGTCTAGGACTAAACTTCTATGCCCTATCTAGTTATTACTTGGGTAGTTTTCTCGCGCCTCTGGTTTACTTTTTTGATCTAACGAATATGCCCGATGCTGTCTATCTGACAACTCTCTTAAAATTTGGATTGATTGGTCTGTCAACCTTCTTTAGTTTAAATAAATTATTTAAAAATATCCCTCAGACTTTAAAACTAGCCTTATCTACTTCCTATGCTCTGATGAGTTTCTCTGTCAGTCAACTAGAGATAAAAACTTGGCTAGATGTTTTTATCCTGATTCCTTTAATTATAACTGGTTTACATCTACTAATAACTGAAAAGAAATTCTTATTATACTTTACAAGTCTGTCAATTTTGTTTATTCAAAATTATTATTTTGGATATATGACAGCATTGTTTCTTATTTTCTGGTATCTCTGTCAAATTTCGTGGGACTTTAAAACCCGAAAATCATCTGTACTTGATTTTATTGTTACCTCCTTTTTAGCTGGTATGGCTAGTTTGATTATGACTCTTCCTACTCTGTTTGATTTACAGACACATGGGGAAAAATTGACTGAAGTTACAAAGTTTCAAACTGAAAGTAGCTGGTATCTTGATCTCTTTGCTAAGCAATTCATCGGTTCCTTTGACACAACAAAGTATGGAGCTATTCCAATGATTTTTGTTGGACTGCTTCCCTTTATTTTAACTATTTTATTTTTTACACTGACATCCATTAAGTTTCACGTGAAACTTATCTATATAATCTTCTTTACATTTCTAATTGCAAGCTTTTACATAGAAGCGCTTGATTTATTTTGGCAAGGCATGCATACTCCAAACATGTTTTTACATCGCTACGCTTGGATTTTCTCTACCTTGTTAATTTACACAGCAGCGGAAGTCTTAAATCGTCTGAGAGAAATTAAAATCTGGAACTTTTTAGTTTCGCTTTTTCTTGTAGTAACAGGATTTTTAGCTACCATCTATCTAAAATCACATTATTCTTTTTTAACAGATTTGAATATCCTACTGACTCTTGAATTTTTAGTTGTCTATTCTCTTTTACTCCTTGCGGTTATCAAAAAGTTTATCTCTGTGAATCTGTTTGCCATTCTAATTTCTTTATTTATAATGGTTGAAGTGAGTTTAAATGCTTCATCTCAAATAGACGGAATTGCTAAGGAATGGGGATTTGCTTCTCGAAGTGCATATAGTCGAGATATCCCAGCTATGGAATCTTTCTCAACATATATTGGAAATTCATTTACTCGTACTGAAAAACTAGAAACTCAAACAGGAAATGACAGTATGAAATTTAACTACAATGGAATATCTCAATTTTCATCTGTTCGAAATCGTTCAGCAAGCTCTACTTTAGATAAACTTGGTTTTAAATCCTCTGGGACTAATCTCAATCTCCGCTATGCAAATAATAGTATTTTGGCTGATAGTTTATTTGGTATCCAGTATAATATCTCAGACATTCCTATTGATAAGTATGGTTTTAAAGATATCTATCAAAAAGATAATCTTGCCCTATATGAAAATCAATACTCTCTTCCGATTGCCTTTGCTAGTCAATCTGTTTACAATGATGTCAAGTTCACTGAACACACTCTAGATAATCAGGCCTCGTTTTTAAATCAACTTGCTAACACCAATTTTGATTATTTTTCTCCAATACCCTATGAAAAAACAGAGAATACTGATGATTTGATTAGTGTCACAAGTTCTTCAAATGAGGATGCAGCAATCCAGTATCAAATTGAAGTGCCAGAAAACAGCCAAGTTTCTCTTTCTTTCACAAACCTTCACTTTTCTAATGACAAACAAAAGAAGGTTGACATCCTTGTAAATGGAGAAAAGAAAACTTTTACAACTGATAATGTCTTCTCCTTCTTTAATCTAGGATATACTAAAGAGAAAAAGACTTTCAATATTAATGTTAGTTTCCCTGGAAATTCACAGGTATCATTTGAATCTCCTACCTTCTATCGTTTAGATACCAAAACTTTCACCGAGGCAATTCAAAAAATTAAAGAACAACCTGTCACAGTATCAACTTCTAAAAATAAGGTCTTTGCTACATATGATGTCAAACAAGATACATCCATTTTCTTCACCATTCCTTATGACAAAGGCTGGTCTGCCTACCAAGATGGGAAGAAAATAGAAATTAAACAAGCTCAAACTGGTTTTATAAAAGTTGACGTTCCTAAGGGAAAAGGAACTATTACACTTTCCTTTATTCCTAATGGGTTTGTTGTTGGAGCAATCTGTTCCTTTACTTCTCTTTTACTATTTGGAATCTATAATCACAAACGAAAGTCATCTAAGACATAAAAAAATCGACCAGTTGGTCGATTTTTTTAATCTTCTCCCATTTTCTTAGGTCGATAGGCTAGCATACCTAAACCAGTAAACAGGGCTAATATCACAGCAAGGAAAATGACTTGATGATGAATATTTCCTGTCATAGAGATTGTTTGTCGTAATCCCGAAACTGAATAACTCATTGGTAACCAAGGATTAATAGCTCTAAAGAAATTATTTGTCAAAGCAAGTGGATAGGTACCTGCACTTGATGCTAACTGTAATAAAAGCAAAATAAGAGAGAAGAAAGCTCCTATACGGCTATTCCATGTTGTTAATGCAGTTACCATAGACATAAATGTTAAGCTTGCGATAATAATTAAGAATAAGGTTCTCATTTCATGATTAGCAGTTAAACCAATAAGATGAACTCCTCCATATACCAAAATTCCTGCTAAAACAGCTATAATACCATTTATTTCAGCTCGAGATTTCAACCAAGCCCAACGGCTCTCCGGATGACGTCCTGAAGGCAACTTCGCAAAGATCATATTCGTTGATATTGCTGCAACAAAAAGAGCAACTGATATCATATAAGGAGCCATAGCAATCCCATTTACAGGAACTTGATCATTGTCTGTTTTTGAAAGATTGAGTGGATTTGACAAAATCTCTGCATTTTTAGATTCTGTTGATGCTGATTTGAGTTGATCACTAGCATTACCTAGTCCTTGTCCTAAAGAAGCAACTCCTACCTGTAAATCTTCCAATCCAGAAGTTAACTTTGTTCCACCTTCTGCAAGTTTCCCAGATCCATCTGCCAATTTATTAGCTCCATTCTCTAATTGAGAAGCACCTGAAAGTAACTGACTGGATTTGTCTGCTAATTGACCAGATCCTGATTGTAATTTATCAACTCCTGCCATTAATTCTTGACTCTTTTGATTCAATTGGTTAGAGCCAGTTGATAATTTTTCAATACCAGATACTAATTCTGGAGTTTTTTTAGCTAATTTTTCAATACCAGATACTAATTCTGGAGTTTTTTTAGCTAATTGACCAATTCCTGCTGTCAAGCTAGAAGATTTTTGTGTCAAGGTGTTTGAGCCTGAAACTAGTTGATCCAAACTACCTGTCAAGGTGGAATTTTTTTCACTTAGTTGACTTGCACCCTGAGAAACTTTATCAACACCTGTAGTATATGCGTTTACACCTGATGCAATTGACTGACTGGCAGGAACTAATTTACTAGTAACAGCTCCTTGTATCTCTGTTAATCCACTTGACAATCCTGTCAAAGAAGTAGAAGCACGCGGTAATACTTGATTAGCTTGATTTTTTAACGTCGAAAGATTTGAAGATTGATTTTGTAAGTTTTCTAAACTTCCCTGTAAACCTTCTACTAAAGCTATAATTGACCGAGCCGATTGAATACTATCAGTCGAATTTTGAGATACAGAAGCACTTATCTCAGCTTGTTGCTCACTTGTCAAGGATTGATAAGCTGCTGTTGATTGAATATTGGCTAATGTAGTTGCTTTTTCAGACTGAGCACTTACTAGCATTTGATTAGAAAGAGATACTATACTTGATAAAACAGAATCTAACTGTTTTGTATCTCCAACATCAATATTTTGAATAACTTGATTTAACTGATTCAGACCAGAAGATAATTGATTAATTTGATCTTTTTGCCCAGACGAAGCATCTAACTTACTAGAAAGTTGTTGAATCCCTTCACTTAATTGCTCCACACCCATTCGAAGGGTAGCTGATTGATTAGATAACTGACTCGCACCTGTTGCAAGATTTCCCACTCCATTTGTATAGGCACTAACACCAGATGAAAATTGAGTAAGACCTGCATTAAGCTGAGAAACACCGCCAGTATAGGATTCTACACCAGTATATAATTGATTGATTCCTCTTACTAATTCAGGACTTTTAGAAGATAATTGATTGATTCCTCTTACTAATTCAGGACTTTTAGAAGATAATTGATTGATTCCTCTTACTAATTCAGGACTTTTAGAAGATAATTGACCTAATCCCCTATCTAATTGACTCACTGCACCAGTATATGTAACTAAACCACTATTAAAATTTCCTAAGCCAAGATGAAGTTGTTCGACACCAGAAACATAATCAGATAATCCTTTAGTAAACTGCTCCGTTCCATTTGAAAATGTTAAACTTGAAGCTGCTAAAGAGTGTAGGTTGGTAGTTAATGTTTGACTTCCTGCCACTAACTGATTCGCTCCATCAGTTAATTTTTCACTACCAGAAGCTGCTTGACTCATACCATCCTTTAATTCGACCATCTTATCAAATAAAGCTTTAGTATAGGTCTCAGTTACATTTGTAGACACATTCTGCTTTAATTGTGTCATCGCAGAATCGCTCATCTTGCTAGCAATAAAACTATGACCACTTGAAGTCTGATAATCGATTTGCATTTGCTCTGGATGATTCGTTAAAATAGAAGCTGCTTTTTCAGATAAATCACTTGGTAAAGTCACTACCATATAGTAATCGCCATCTTCCAATCCCTTCTTTCCTTCCTCTTCATCTACAAAATGAAAATCCAAGCTTTTATTTTCTTTTAAATTGGAGACCATGTCTTTTCCTATAGCCATGGTATTAGCGTTATAGGAAGCTTCTTTATCATTATTGACAACTGCCACAGGTAAGTCAGATAATTGCCCATATGGATCCCACATTGATGACAAAAATATGATATTGTACAGAGCTGGAATAAGAGAAATCCCTATCATGACAATAATAAAGGTTGGTTTTTTAAAAATTGCTTTCCATTCTTTAAACATATCTTCTCCTTTTTTAAACATATTGTCTAAAATTTTGATATAATAGATTATACATTAAAAAATCTAAATTACAAGATAAAAAATCCATTTTTAGACAGATAGTCTAATTTGTTTATAAGGAGGAAATATGCAAGAAAGTAACAAACGCTTAAAAACAAAGCGAACTATTGAAAATGCTATGGTACAATTACTCATGGAACAACCATTTGATCAAATTTCTACTGTCAAGTTAGCAGAAAAAGCCGGAATTAGTCGTTCCAGCTTCTATACTCACTATAAGGATAAGTATGATATGATTGAGCACTATCAAAGCAAGCTATTTCATACATTTGAATATATTTTTCAAAAACATGCTCATCACAAAAGAGATGCTATTTTAGAAGTGTTTGAATATCTAGAGTCAGAACCACTTCTGGCTGCCCTTCTTTCTGAAAATGGGACGAAAGAAATCCAAAATTTCTTACGAAATAAACTTCATATCATGCTCAGTACAGATTTACAAAAGCAATTTATGCAACTAAATCTCAATACCACTGAATTAGAATATAGTAGCGTCTATCTAACTCACGCACTTTTTGGTGTCTGCCAAACTTGGATTGCACATGGAAAAAAAGAAAGTCCTCAAGAAATAACAGACTTCCTTATGAAAATGCTTGGTGATACAAATTGATACAAAAAGAGGAACACAGTTGTGTTCCCTTTTATCTATACTCCGCCAGTAGGACTCGAACCTACGACATCATGATTAACAGTCATGCGCTACTACCAACTGAGCTATGGCGGATAAAATAGTCCGTACGGGATTCGAACCCGTGTTACCGCCGTGAAAAGGCGGTGTCTTAACCCCTTGACCAACGGACCTTCTATCTGTAGCAGATATAACCATTATATCAATTTCTTACTAATTGTCAATCACTTTTGAGATTTTTTCTCTAAAATATCTTTTAACTTTCTAATTTTTAACCTTGAAATAGGACAGCGATGGTCTTCATAGAAAACAACTTCTAGATTCTTTCGGTCAATTTCTCTGATATTGCCTATATTTACCAAAAATGACTTATGAGGAGAATAAAATCTCTGAGTATGTTTGTCCTTTTCCTGAATATCTGTCATGGTACCGTAAAACTCTTTTGCAAAATTCTTACCAATAATGCGTAATTTATGAGAGACACCTGTCGTTTCAATATACAAAATATCATGGTAAGGAATTTTTAAATCATTTCCCTTGTAATTGTAGTCAAAATAATCTACAACATCTTCATTTTCAAGTAACATACTCTTCGTGTAGAATATATTTTGCTCAATTCTCTTCTTAAACATCTCATCATTGATATCCTTATCAACAAAATCTAAGGCTGATACCTGGTATTTATAAGTGAGAGTCGCAAACTCTGATCGACTGGTAATAAAGACGATAATGGCATAAGGATTGTAATGACGAATGAGTTGAGCCACTTCAAATCCCTTTTTCTCAATTCCATGAATATCAATATCTAGGAAATAAAGCTGATTCACTTCATCATTTTCAATGTATTCTTCAAATTCACGGACTTTTCCCGTTGTCTTGTATGATATTGGAATATTCGATTCTTTCGAAATTTCATCCAATATTCTCTCTAGTCTCACTTGATGTTCAATAACATCCTCTAAAATTAAAACTTTCATTCAAATTCCCTCTTAAATCTAATAATTTGTCTAAATATACTGCCTTCCATCTCTGTTTCTAAAATAATATTGTTGTACTTATCTAGTAGTTCTTTCACATTATTTAGGCCTACTCCGCGATTCCTTCCCTTAGTGGAGAATCCTAAGGCAAATAGATCTCCTGAAGGAGTCATCGTCATTTTACATGAATTCTGAATCACAATAACTGTTTCAGTTTCCATCTTAATAACTGCTACTTCCATCTGTTTTTTATAGCTATCAGCCGATCCCTCGACAGCATTGTTCAATAAAACGCTCATGATACGAACCAAATCCAATAGTTCAATTGGGAGCTTAGTAATCGTATCTTTTACTTCCAGTGTAAACTCTACACCATTATTTCGAGCATAGACAATGGACTGAGCAACCAAACTTCGTAAAGCTGAATCTTCTATGTTGTTCAAATCAAAGTAAGTGTACTTATCTGAACGCAGTTTATGATTGGCTTTGACCAAAACTTCATTGTAAATTCTGTCAATTTCCTGTAAATCACCACTGTCAATTGCCATCTGCATACTGACAAGCATCCCAGCATAATCATGTCGAAAACCACGAATTTCATTATATAGACCGACAATTTCATCTGTATAATTCTGTAAATGTTTCTGTTCAAATTTCTTCTGCTTCAAAGCAATCTCTTTCTCCATTTGTTCTTTATGCGAATTCATTGCAAAAAAGGTCAAAAGTAGAGAAATAAAGACAATAGATGATAAAATACTTCCAAAACTATTCAAATGTTTAATCGTACTTACCATATCTGAAACGAAAGATACTATATGTAGCAGTAGTAAGGCAAAAAATACTTTTTTCAAAAAAGGATAGAGGTAGTCTTTGTCAAAATAGGCTAGTTCCAAATGGAAATAACGAATGATTTTTAAGATAACAACATAAGTCAATACCGTTACAACGAAAAAGAATGGATCATGATATTGTAAAACAAAATTGTCTCCTGTTAGAGAGGAGAAAGTTACAGACAGAAAGTTATGAGTGCTCTCATATAAAAGAGATAGTAGTAAACTTAGGAATAGTCCTCTATCCCTCTCATACTGTTTAATCCATCGAAAATAGAAATATAATCCCAAAGGAAATAAAAATCTTGCAATCCCTAACCCATCTAAATATAGGAGGTAAAAAGGAAGTTCAAGTACTGCTTCTACTAGTAATGTATAGATACCAAAAAAATATAGTTCCTTTGCTTTTATTTGACCTTTACAAATTAAACGGTAACTATGACTAATAATAAAAAAATATAATATAAAATCTACTACTAAGAAAAAATTCATTCTGACACTTCCTTATCTTCTTTTAAAGAAATTAAATAAACTATTACTTGTTTTTCTTATTTCCCCACCTTTAATCTTTTGCAAGTCTTTTTCCTTCAAGGCTACAAACTGTTCCAATTTAACTGTGTTTTTCATAATAAAATCTCCTCAATATTTTTTTCTTGTAAGATAACTTACAAAAACCATTATACAAAACAGAATTTCATTTTAGATAAAATTCTCTCAACTGTCATTTTTTTCTCCCCAATTGTACTTTTTTAAGAAAAAAGCCGGGAAAATTCCCAGCTTTGCTATTATATTGATCCCAGCAGGATTCGAACCTGCGACCGTTCGCTTAGAAGGCGAATGCTCTATCCAGCTGAGCTATGAGACCTAACACAATTATTCTACCAAAAATTCAATTAAAAGTCAATTTTCTATTTATGATAGGGGGAGCCTTGCTGAATCGTAAAAGCGCGATAAATTTGTTCAGCAAGAACTAGTCTCATTAACTGATGGGGCAAGGTTAAGCGACCAAAACTGACAGAAAGATTAGCTCTCTTTTTTACAGCTGATGATAATCCTAAACTCCCTCCAATAATAAAGGTAAGAGTAGAAAATCCTTTTATAGGAGCTTCTTCTAACTGCTTACTAAATTCTTCTGAGGAGAAAGTTCTCCCTTCGATAGCCAACACAATAACGAAATCACGGTCACCAACTTTTGATAAAATTCTCTGACCTTCTATTTCTAAAATCTTTTGATTTTCTGACTCACTGGCCTTATCTGGTGTTTTTTCATCTGCTAGCTCAATCATTTCAAGCTTAGCAAATCGAGAAATTCGTTTTGAATACTCTGCAATACCATCTTTTAAATACTTTTCTTTCAGTTTCCCAACTGTTACAACTTTAATTTTCATGACTCTATTCTAGCATATTCTTTATTTTTTCACATCTTATTCACAAAATAAAAGGTTAATTTTAACTGAGAAAACCACAGATTTTAGAAAGTTATCCACAATCTGTGAAAAACTTTTGTATTTAAGTTATAATTAAGCTAGTCAGTTTATACTTTCAGTAATTTAAAAATATGGAGGCAAATATGAAACATTTAAAAACATTTTACAAAAAAGGGTTTCAATTATTAGTCGTTATCGTCATTAGCTTTATTAGTGGAGCCTTGGGTAGTTTTTCAATAACTCAACTAACTCAAAAAAGTAGTGTAAGCAACTCTAACAACAATAGTACTATTACACAAACTGCCTATAAGAACGAAAATTCAACAACACAGGCTGTTAACAAAGTAAAAGATGCTGTTGTATCTGTTATTACTTATTCAGCAAACAGACAAAATAGCGTATTTGGTAATGATGATACTGACACAGATTCTCAGCAAATCTCTAGTGAAGGATCTGGGGTTATTTATAAAAAGAATAATAAAGAAGCTTACATCGTAACCAATAATCACGTTATAAATGGCGCCAGCAAAGTAGATATTCGTTTGTCAGATGGAACTAAAGTACCTGGAGAAATTGTCGGAGCTGATACTTTCTCTGATATTGCTGTCGTCAAAATATCTTCAGAAAAAGTGACAACAGTAGCTGAGTTTGGTGATTCTAGCAAGTTAACCGTAGGAGAAACTGCCATTGCCATCGGTAGCCCATTAGGTTCTGAATATGCAAATACTGTCACTCAAGGTATCGTATCTAGTCTCAATCGAAATGTATCCTTAAAATCTGAAGATGGACAAGCCATTTCTACAAAAGCCATCCAAACTGATACTGCTATCAACCCAGGTAACTCTGGTGGCCCACTAATCAATATTCAAGGACAGGTTATCGGAATTACCTCAAGTAAAATTGCCACAAATGGAGGAACCTCTGTAGAAGGCCTTGGTTTCGCAATCCCTGCAAATGATGCTATCAATATTATTGAACAGTTGGAAAAGAACGGAAAAGTGACGCGTCCAGCTTTGGGCATCCAAATGGTCAATCTCTCAAATATTAATACAAGTGATATTAGAAGACTGAATATTCCAAGCAGTGTAACATCTGGTGTAGTTGTTCGTTCTGTACAAAGCAATATGCCTGCAAATGGTCACCTTGAAAAATACGATGTTATTACAAAAGTAGATGACAAGGAGATTGCTTCATCAACAGACTTACAAAGTGCTCTTTACAATCATTCTATCGGAGACACTATTAAAATAACCTACTATCGTAACGGTAAAGAAGAAACTACATCTATTAAACTTGACAAGAGTTCAGGCGATTTAGAATCTTAATTGACATCTATGTAAAGAAAGCTTTACATAAGAGAAAAGATGTGTTAGTGTAGAATCATGGAAAAATTTGAAATGATTTCTATCACGGATATACAAAAAAATCCCTATCAACCTCGAAAAGAATTTGATGGAGAAAAACTACATGAACTAGCACAGTCTATCAAAGAAAATGGGGTCATTCAACCGATTATTGTTCGTCAATCTCCTGTTATTGGTTATGAAATCCTTGCAGGAGAGAGACGCTATCGAGCTTCACTTTTAGCTGGTCTAACATCTATCCCAGCTGTTATTAAACAGCTTTCAGACCAAGAGATGATGGTCCAGTCCATCATTGAAAATTTGCAAAGAGAAAATTTAAATCCAATAGAAGAAGCACGCGCCTATGAATCTCTTGTAGAGAAAGGATTTACCCATGCTGAAATTGCAGATAAAATGGGCAAGTCTCGTCCATATATCAGCAACTCCATTCGTTTGCTTTCCTTGCCAGATGCTATCCTCTCAGAAGTAGAAAATGGCAAACTATCACAAGCTCATGCGCGTTCTCTAGTTGGGTTGAATAAGGAACAACAAGACTATTTCTTTCAACGAATTATAGAAGAAGACATTTCTGTAAGGAAGTTAGAAGCTCTTCTGACAGAGAAAAAACAAAAGAAACTGCAAAAAAATGATCATTTCATACAAAATGAAGAAGAACAGTTAAAAAAACTACTCGGATTAGATGTAGAGATTAAACTGTCTAAAAAAGATAGTGGAAAAATCATTATTTCTTTTTCAAATCAAGAAGAATACAGTAGAATTATCAACAGCCTGAAATAAGGCTGTTCTTTTATTTTTTTATCTCACAAGGTTATCCACTATTTTTTTCAATAAAAAGCTTAATAAATCAATAGTTTCTGCTTTTATCCCCAATCTGTGGATAAAACTTGGTAACATTGTGGATTATTTTTCACAGCTTGTGGAAAATTCTTGTTCTCTATGGTAAAATAGGTCTAGTATTAAACTTTTAAATAGTAAAGGAGGAGAAAGGATTGAAAGAAAAACAATTTTGGAATCGTATATTAGAATTTGCTCAAGAAAGATTGACTCGATCCATGTATGATTTCTATGCTATTCAAGCTGAACTCATCAAGGTAGAGGAAAATGTTGCCACTATATTTTTACCACGATCTGAAATGGAAATGGTCTGGGAAAAACAACTAAAAGATATTATTGTAGTTGCCGGATTTGAAATTTATGATGCTGAGATAACTCCCCTCTATATTTTCACCAAACCTCAAGATACGACTATCTCACAAGTTGAAGAAGCTACAAATTCAACTCTTTATGACTATAGTCCAAAGTTAGCATCTATTCCTTATTCGGATACTGGGTTAAAAGAAAAGTATACCTTTGATAATTTTATCCAAGGGGATGGAAACGTTTGGGCAGTATCAGCCGCTTTGGCTGTCTCTGAAGATTTGGCTCTGACCTATAACCCTCTTTTTATCTATGGAGGACCTGGGCTTGGTAAGACTCATCTGTTAAACGCTATTGGAAATGAAATTCTAAAAAATATTCCAAATGCGCGTGTCAAATACATACCCGCTGAAAGCTTTATTAATGACTTTCTGGATCACCTAAGACTTGGGGAAATGGAAAAGTTCAAAAAGACCTACCGTAGTCTTGATCTTTTGTTAATTGATGATATTCAGTCACTCAGCGGAAAAAAAGTCGCAACTCAAGAAGAATTTTTCAATACCTTTAACGCCCTTCATGACAAGCAAAAACAGATTGTCCTAACCAGTGATCGTAGTCCAAAACATCTAGAAGGTCTCGAGGAGAGGCTTGTCACGCGCTTTAGTTGGGGATTGACACAAACTATCACACCCCCTGACTTTGAAACACGTATTGCCATTTTACAAAGTAAAACGGAACATTTAGGCTACAATTTCCAAAGTGATACTCTAGAATACCTAGCTGGGCAATTTGATTCAAATGTTCGAGATCTTGAGGGAGCCATCAACGACATCACTTTAATTGCCCGAGTAAAAAAAATCAAGGATATCACTATTGATATTGCTGCAGAAGCCATTAGAGCTCGCAAACAAGATGTTAGCCAAATGCTCGTCATCCCAATTGACAAAATCCAAAATGAAGTTGGTAACTTTTATGGTGTTAGCGTCAAAGAAATGAAGGGAAGCAGACGCCTTCAAAATATCGTTTTGGCCCGTCAAGTAGCCATGTATTTATCTAGAGAACTAACAGATAATAGTCTTCCAAAAATTGGGAAGGAATTTGGTGGAAAAGATCATACAACAGTCATTCATGCTCATGCAAAAATTAAATCTTTGATTGATGAAGACGATAATTTACGTTTAGAAATTGAATCCATCAAAAAGAAAATAAAATAACTTGTGGATAACTTTCGCTTTTTTATCTTTTTTATCCACATTTTTTAAACAAGCCAAAAAACTTGATATGACTTGTTTAAAGTCTGTTTTCCACAGATTTCACAGACTCTATTATTACTATTATCCTTCTAATACTAAAAATAAATAAAGGAGAATCCATGATTCATTTTTCAATTAATAAAAATTTATTTCTACAAGCATTAAATACTACTAAGAGAGCTATTAGTTCTAAAAATGCTATTCCTATTTTATCAACCGTAAAAATTGACGTAACTAATGAAGGTGTTACTTTAATTGGTTCAAATGGTCAAATTTCAATTGAAAATTTTATTTCTCAAAAAAATGAAGATGCTGGTTTGTTAATTACTTCTTTAGGTTCAATTCTTCTTGAAGCTTCTTTCTTTATCAATGTTGTATCTAGTCTACCTGATGTAACTCTTGATTTTAAAGAAATTGAACAAAATCAAATTGTTTTAACCAGCGGCAAATCAGAAATTACCTTAAAAGGAAAAGATAGTGAACAGTATCCACGAATCCAAGAAATTTCAGCAAGCACTCCTTTGGTTCTTGAAACAAAATTGCTCAAGAAAATTATCAATGAAACAGCTTTTGCTGCAAGTACACAAGAAAGTCGTCCAATTTTAACAGGTGTTCATTTTGTATTGAGTCAGCATAAGGAGCTAAAAACAGTGGCAACAGACTCTCATCGTCTAAGCCAGAAAAAATTAATGCTTGAGAAAAATAGTGATGATTTTGATGTCGTAATTCCTAGCCGTTCTCTACGCGAATTTTCAGCGGTATTTACAGATGATATTGAAACTGTAGAGATTTTCTTTGCTAACAATCAAATCCTCTTTAGAAGCGAAAATATTAGCTTCTACACACGTTTGTTAGAAGGAAACTATCCTGACACAGATCGTTTGATTCCAACAGACTTTAACACTACTATTACTTTTGATGTGGTAAACTTACGTCAGTCAATGGAGCGTGCTCGCCTTTTATCAAGTGCGACTCAAAATGGTACTGTGAAGCTTGAAATTAAAGGTGGTATTGTTAGCGCCCATGTTCATTCTCCAGAAGTTGGTAAAGTAAACGAAGAAATCGATACTGATCAGGTGACTGGTGAAGATTTGACTATTAGTTTCAACCCAACTTACTTGATTGATTCTCTTAAAGCTTTAAATAGCGAAAAGGTGACCATTAGCTTTATCTCAGCTGTTCGTCCATTTACTCTTGTGCCAGCAGACACTGATGAGGACTTCATGCAGCTCATTACACCAGTTCGTACAAATTAAGTGAAAGAGGTTGAGCCTAGCTCGCCTCTTTTATGATATAATCGAAAAAGAAAAGGAGAGTAGTATGTATCAAGTTGGAAATTTTGTTGAAATGAAAAAACCACATGCTTGCACCATCAAGTCAACAGGTAAAAAGGCCAATCGTTGGGAAATTACACGTGTAGGAGCAGATATCAAAATTAAATGTAGCAATTGTGACCATGTTGTCATGATGGGGCGCTATGATTTTGATCGAAAAATGAATAAAATTATTGACTGAGACCCCTTAGTTAGAGGGTTAGCAAGTTTTCCCTTTTTGTGTTATAATATTAGGGATTGAAATGAAAACGGAGAATGAGAAAATATGGCTTTAACAGCAGGTATCGTTGGTTTGCCAAACGTTGGTAAATCAACACTATTTAATGCAATTACAAAAGCAGGAGCAGAGGCAGCTAACTACCCATTTGCGACTATTGACCCAAACGTTGGAATGGTGGAAGTTCCAGATGAACGTCTACAAAAATTGACTGAAATGATTACTCCTAAAAAGACAGTTCCAACAACATTTGAATTTACAGATATTGCAGGGATTGTAAAAGGAGCTTCAAAAGGAGAAGGACTAGGGAATAAATTCTTGGCCAATATCCGTGAAGTAGATGCGATTGTTCATGTAGTTCGTGCTTTTGATGATGAAAATGTTATGCGTGAGCAAGGACGTGAAGATGCCTTTGTGGATCCACTTGCAGATATTGACACCATTAACCTAGAATTGATTCTTGCTGACTTAGAATCGGTTAATAAACGCTATGCGCGTGTAGAAAAGATGGCACGTACGCAAAAAGATAAAGAATCAGTAGCAGAGTTTAATGTTCTTCAAAAGATTAAACCAGTCCTTGAAGATGGAAAATCAGCTCGTACAATCGAATTTACAGACGAGGAACAAAAGGTTGTAAAAGGTCTCTTCCTTTTGACAACTAAACCAGTTCTTTATGTTGCTAATGTGGACGAGGATGTGGTTTCAGAACCTGACTCTATCGACTATGTCAAACAAATTCGTGAATTTGCAGCGACAGAAAATGCTGAAGTAGTCGTTATTTCTGCGCGTGCTGAGGAAGAAATTTCTGAGTTAGACGATGAAGACAAGCAAGAGTTTCTTGAAGCACTTGGGTTGACAGAATCAGGCGTTGACAAGTTGACTCGTGCAGCTTACCACTTGCTTGGACTGGGAACTTATTTCACAGCTGGTGAAAAAGAAGTTCGCGCTTGGACCTTCAAACGTGGTATGAAGGCTCCTCAAGCAGCTGGTATTATCCACTCAGACTTTGAAAAAGGATTTATTCGTGCAGTAACCATGTCATATGAGGATCTAGTAAAATACGGATCTGAAAAGGCTGTAAAAGAAGCTGGACGCTTGCGTGAAGAAGGAAAAGAATATATCGTCCAAGACGGCGATATTATGGAATTCCGCTTTAATGTCTAAAAATTTAATAAATAGTGTCAATTAGGTTGGAAAAAAATTCCAACCCTTTTGGCTTTTGAAAGGAAAAATAAATGACTAAATTACTTGTAGGCTTGGGAAATCCAGGGGAAAAATATTTTGAGACCAAACACAATGTTGGTTTTATGTTGATTGATCAACTAGCGAAGAAACAGAATGTCACTTTTACACACGATAAGATATTTCAAGCTGATCTATCATCCTTTTTCCTAAATGGAGAAAAAATTTATCTTGTCAAACCAACGACATTTATGAATGAAAGTGGAAAAGCGGTTTATGCTTTATTGACTTATTATGGTTTGGATATTGAAGATTTACTCATCATTTACGATGATCTTGACATGGAAGTTGGGAAAATTCGTTTAAGAACAAAAGGCTCAGCGGGTGGTCATAATGGTATCAAGTCTATTATTCAACATATAGGGACTCAGACCTTTAATCGTGTTAAGATTGGAATTGGGAGACCTAAAAATGGTATGTCAGTTGTTAACCATGTTTTGAGTAAGTTTGACAGGGATGATTATATCGGTATTTTACAGTCTATTGACAAGGTTGACGATTCTGTAAACTACTATTTACAAGAGAAAAACTTTGAAAAAACGATGCAGAGGTATAACGGATAAATGGTGACCTTATTAGATTTATTCTCAGAAAATGATCAGATAAAAAAATGGCATCAAAATTTAACAGATAAGAAAAGACAACTAATACTAGGTTTATCAACGTCTACTAAGGCTCTTGCAATTGCAAGCAGTTTAGAAAAAGAAGATAAGATTGTTTTATTGACATCAACTTATGGAGAAGCAGAAGGACTTGTTAGTGATCTTATCTCTATCTTGGGTGAGGAACTTGTCTATCCATTTTTGGTAGATGACTCCCCTATGGTCGAGTTTTTGATGTCTTCACAAGAAAAAATCATTTCACGGGTTGAAGCCTTGCGTTTTTTGACTGATTCATCTAGGAGAGGGATTTTAGTTTGTAATATTGCAGCAAGTCGATTGTTTTTACCTTCTCCGACTGGATTTAAAGAAAGCATTATAAAAATTGCAGTTGGTGAAGAATATGACCAACACGCACTTATCCATCAGTTAAAAGAGATAGGCTATCGAAAAGTTACACAAGTACAAACTCAGGGCGAATTTAGTCTGCGAGGAGATATTTTAGATATTTTTGAAATATCCCAGTTAGAACCTTGCCGAATTGAGTTTTTTGGTGATGAAGTCGATGGTATTAGGTTATTTGAAGTCGAAACACAATTATCGAAAGAAAATCAGACAGAACTCACCATATTTCCAGCTAGCGACGTAATTTTGAGAGAAAAGGATTATCAACGAGGTCGGTCAGCTTTAGAAAAACAAGTTTCAAAAAGGTTATCACCTATTTTAAAATCATACTTAGAAGAAATTCTTTCAAGTTTTCACCAAAAACAAATTCATTCTGATTCTCGGAAATTTTTATCTTTGTGTTATGACAAGACATGGACTATTTTTGATTATATCGAAAAAGACATACCAATATTCTTTGATGGTTATCAGAAATTGATGAATCAGTATGAAGTCTTTGAAAGAGAATTAGCGCAATACTTTACAGAAGAGTTACAGAATAGTAAAGCATTTTCTGAGATGAAGTATTTTGCTGATACAGAGCAAATCTATAAAAAACAGAGTCCGGTTACCTTTTTCTCTAATCTGCAAAAGGGGTTAGGAAATCTCAAGTTTGACCAAATTTATCAATTTAATCAATATCCTATGCAGGAGTTTTTCAATCAATTTTCTTTTCTAAAAGAAGAAATTGAGCGATATAAAAAAATGGATTACACCATTATTCTGCAGTCTAGCAATTCAATGGGAAGTAAAACATTGGAGGATGTGTTAGAGGAATACCAGATTAAATTGGATTCTAGAGATAAGTCAAGAATCTGTAAAGAATCTGTAAACTTAATCGAGGGCAATCTCAGACATGGTTTTCATTTTGTAGATGAAAAGATTTTATTGATAACTGAACATGAGATTTTTCAAAAGAAATTAAAGCGTCGTTTTCGAAGACAACATGTTTCAAATGCAGAGAGATTAAAAGATTACAATGAACTTGAAAAAGGGGACTATGTTGTCCATCATATCCATGGGATTGGTCAATATCTAGGAATTGAAACCATTGAAATTAAGGGGATTCACCGTGATTATGTCAGTGTCCAGTATCAAAACGGGGATCTAATCTCTATCCCAGTGGAACAGATTCATCTACTTTCCAAATACGTTTCAAGTGACGGTAAAGCACCTAAACTAAATAAATTAAATGATGGTCATTTCAAAAAAGCAAAGCAAAAAGTTAAGAACCAGGTAGAGGATATAGCTGACGATTTAATTAAACTTTATTCTGAACGCAGCCAGTTGAAGGGGTTTGTTTTCTCAGCTGATGATGAGGATCAACATGCTTTTGATGATGCTTTCCCTTATGTTGAAACGAATGATCAACTGCGTAGTATTGAGGAAATCAAGAGGGATATGCAGGATTCTCATCCCATGGATCGACTTTTAGTTGGAGATGTTGGTTTTGGAAAGACTGAAGTTGCTATGCGTGCAGCCTTTAAGGCAGTCAATGATCACAAACAGGTTGTCGTTTTAGTTCCGACGACGGTTTTAGCGCAACAGCACTATACGAATTTTAAGGAACGATTCCAAAATTTTGCAGTTAATATTGATGTATTGAGTCGTTTTAGAAGTAAAAAAGAGCAGACCGAAATACTTGAAAAATTGAAAAACGGTCAAGTTGATATTTTGATTGGAACACATCGTGTTTTGTCAAAAGATGTTGTGTTTGCTGATTTGGGCTTGATGATTATTGATGAGGAACAGCGATTTGGTGTCAAGCATAAGGAAACCTTGAAAGAACTGAAAAAACAAGTAGATGTCCTGACCTTGACAGCAACGCCAATTCCTCGTACCCTTCACATGTCTATGCTGGGAATCAGAGATTTGTCTGTTATTGAAACTCCGCCGACTAATCGCTATCCTGTTCAGACCTATGTTTTGGAAAAGAATGATAGTGTGATTCGTGATGCTGTCTTGCGTGAAATGGAGCGTGGAGGTCAAGTTTACTATCTTTACAATAAAGTTGACACGATTGACCAGAAGGTTTCAGAATTACAGGAGTTAATTCCAGAGGCTTCGATTGGTTATGTTCATGGTCGCATGAGTGAAATCCAGTTGGAAAATACTCTATTAGACTTTATTGAGGGACAATACGATATCTTGGTGACGACTACCATTATTGAGACAGGGGTGGACATTCCAAATGCCAATACTTTATTTATTGAAAATGCGGACCATATGGGCTTGTCAACCTTGTATCAGTTAAGAGGAAGAGTAGGTCGTAGTAATCGTATTGCTTATGCTTATCTCATGTATCGTCCAGAAAAATCAATCAGTGAAGTCTCCGAGAAGAGATTAGAAGCGATTAAAGGATTTACAGAATTGGGATCTGGATTTAAGATTGCTATGCGAGATCTTTCGATTCGTGGAGCAGGGAATCTCCTAGGAAAATCCCAGTCTGGTTTCATTGATTCTGTTGGTTTTGAATTGTATTCGCAGTTATTAGAGGAAGCTATTGCTAAACGAAACGGTAATGCTAACGCTAACACTAACACAAGAACCAAAGGGAATGCTGAGTTGATTTTGCAAATTGATGCCTATCTTCCTGATACTTATATTTCTGATCAACGACATAAGATTGAAATTTACAAGAAAATTCGTCAAATTGACGACCGTGTCAATTATGAAGAGTTACAAGAGGAGTTGATAGACCGTTTTGGAGAATACCCAGATGTAGTAGCCTATCTTTTAGAGATTGGTTTAGTCAAGTCATATTTGGACAAGGTCTTTGTTCAACGTGTGGAAAGAAAAGATAATAAAATTACAGTTCAATTTGAAAAAGTCACTCAACGACTGTTTTTAGCTCAAGATTATTTTAAAGCTTTATCCGCAACGAACTTAAAAGCAGGCATCGCTGAGAATAAGGGATTAATGGAGCTTGTATTTGATGTCCAAAATAAGAAAGATTATGAAATTTTAGAAGGTATGCTGATTTTTGGAGAAAATTTATTAGAGATAAAAGAGTCTAAGAAAGAAAATTCCATTTGATATTTTTCTTCTATAAAATAGATAAAAATGGTACAATAATAAGTTGAGGTAATAAGGATGAGATTAGACAAATATTTAAAAGTATCGCGAATTATCAAGCGTCGTACAGTCGCAAAAGAAGTAGCAGATAAAGGCAGAATCAAGGTGAATGGAATCTTGGCCAAAAGTTCAACGGATTTGAAAGTTAATGACCAAGTTGAAATTCGTTTTGGAAATAAGTTGCTACTTGTCAAAGTACTAGAGATGAAAGATAGCACAAAAAAAGAAGATGCAGCAGGCATGTATGAAATTATCAGTGAAACACGGGTAGAAGAAAATGTCTAAAAATATTGTACAATTGAATAATTCTTTTATTCAAAATGAATATCAACGTCGTCGCTACCTGATGAAAGAACGACAAAAACGGAATCGTTTTATGGGGTGGGTATTGATTTTGATTATGCTATTATTTATCTTGCCAACTTTTAATTTAGCGCAGAGTTATCAGCAATTACTCCAAAGACGTCAGCAATTATCAGACTTGCAAACTCAGTATCAAACTTTGAGTGATGAAAAGGATAAGGAGACAGCATTTGCTACCAAGTTGAAAGATGAGGATTATGCTGCCAAATATACACGAGCGAAGTACTATTATTCTAAGTCGAGGGAAATAGTTTATACGATTCCTGACTTGCTTCAAAGGTGATAAAATGGAAAATTTACTAGACGTAATTGAGAAATTTTTGAGTTTATCAGATGAAAAGCTGGAAGAGTTGGCTGATAAAAATCAATTATTGCGTTTACAAGAAGAAAAGGAAAGGAAGAATGCGTAAATTCTTAATTATTTTGTTGCTACCAAGTTTTTTGACTATTTCAAAAGTCGTTAGCACAGAAAAAGAAGTAGTCTATACTTCGAAAGAAATTTATTACCTTTCACAATCTGACTTTGGTATTTATTTTAGAGAAAAGCTAAGTTCTCCCATGGTTTATGGAGAGGTTCCTGTTTATGCGAATGAAGATTTAGTAGTGGAATCTGGAAAATTGACTCCCAAAACAAGTTTTCAAATAACTGAGTGGCGCTTAAATAAACAAGGAATTCCGGTATTTAAGCTATCAAATCATCAATTTATAGCTGCGGACAAACGATTTTTATACGATCAGTCAGAGGTAACTCCTACAATAAAAAAAGTATGGTTAGAATCTGATTTTAAACTGTACAATAGTCCTTATGACTTAAAAGAAGTGAAATCATCCTTATCAGCTTATTCGCAAGTATCAATCGACAAGACCATGTTTGTAGAAGGAAGAGAATTTTTACATATTGATCAGGCTGGATGGGTAGCTAAAGAATCAACTTCTGAAGAAGATAATCGGATGAGTAAAGTTCAAGAAATGTTATCTGAAAAATATCAGAAAGATTCTTTCTCTATTTATGTTAAGCAACTGACTACTGGAAAAGAAGCTGGTATCAATCAAGATGAAAAGATGTATGCAGCTAGTGTTTTGAAACTCCCTTATCTTTATTATACGCAAGAAAAAATAAATGAGGGTCTTTATCAGTTAGATACGACTGTAAAATATGTATCTGCAGTCAATGATTTTTCAGGTTCTTATAAACCAGAGGGAAGTGGTAGTCTTCCTAAAAAAGAGGATAATAAAGAGTATTCTTTAAGGGATTTAATTACGAAAGTATCAAAAGAATCTGATAATGTAGCTCATAATATATTGGGTTATTACATTTCAAACCAATCTGATGCCACATTCAAATCCAAGATGTCTGCCATTATGGGAGATGATTGGGATCCAAAAGAAAAATTGATTTCTTCCAAGATGGCCGGGAAGGTCATGGAAGCTATTTATAATCAAAATGGATTTGTGCTAGAGTCTTTGACTAAAACAGATTTTGATAATCAGCGAATTGCCAAAGGTGTTTCTGTGAAGGTAGCTCATAAAATTGGGGATGCGGACGAATTTAAGCATGATACGGGTGTTGTCTATGCAGATTCTCCATTTATTCTTTCTATTTTCACTAAGAATTCTGATTATGATACAATTTCTCAGATAGCCAAGGATATTTATGAGGTTCTAAAATGAGGAAACAAGATTTTTTAAATCATTTTCTCAAGAAGGGATATTTCAAAAAGCATACTAAGGTGGTGCTAGCTCTTTCTGGTGGGTTAGATTCTATGTTTCTATTTAAGGTATTATCTACTTATCAAAAAGAGTTAGAAATTGAATTGATTCTATCTCATGTGAATCATAAGCAGAGAGTAGAATCAGATTGGGAAGAACAGGAATTAAGGAAGTTAGCTGCTGAAGCAGAGCTTCCTATTTATATCAGCAATTTTTCAGGTGAATTTTCAGAAGCGCGGGCTCGACATTTTCGTTATGATTTTTTTCAAGAGGTCATGAAAAAGACTGGTGCGACAGCCTTAGTCACTGCCCACCATGCTGATGATCAGGTGGAAACGATTTTGATGCGTTTGATTCGAGGAACTCGCTTGCGCTATCTATCAGGAATTAAGGAGAAGCAAGTAGTCGGAGAGATAGAAATCATTCGTCCCTTCTTGCATTTTCAGAAAAAAGACTTTCCACAAATTTTTCACTTTGAAGATACATCAAATAAGGAAAATCATTATTTTCGCAATCGTATTCGAAATTCTTATTTACCAGATTTAGAAAAAGAAAATCCTCGATTTAAAGATGCAATCTTAAGTATCGGCAATGAAATTTTAGATTATGATTTGGCAATAGCTGAATTATCAAAGAATATTGATGTAGAAAATTTAGAGAAGCTATTATCTTACTCTGAGTCTACACAAAGAGTTTTACTTCAAACTTATCTGAATCGTTTTCCAGATTTGAATCTTACAAAAGCGCAGTTTGCTGAAGTTCGGAAAATTTTAAAAACTAAAAGCCAGTATCGTCATCTGCTTAAAAATGGCTATGAATTGATAAAAGAGTATCAAAAGTTTCAGATTTGTAAAATCAGTCCGCAGGCTGATGAAAAGGAAGATGAATTTGTGTTACACTATCAAAATCAGGTATCTTATCAAGGATATTTATTTTCCTTTGGACTTCCATTAGAAGGTGAATCAATTCAGCGAATACCTGTTTCACGAGAAACATCCATACACATTCGTCATCGAAAACCAGGAGATTTTTTGATTCAAAATGGGCATAGAAAAAAACTAAGACGTCTATTCATTGATTTGAAAATCCCTATGGAAAAGCGAAAATCTGCGTTGATTATTGAGCAATTTGGTGAAATTGTCTCAATTTTGGGAATTGCGACCAGTAATTTGAGTAAAAACACGAAAAATGATATAATGAACACTGTACTTTATATAGAAAAAATAGATAGGTAAAAAAATGTTAGAAAACGATATTAAAAAAATCCTTGTTTCACATGACGAAATTACAGAAGCTGCTAAAAAATTAGGTGCTCAACTCACTAAAGACTATGCAGGAAAAAATCCAATTTTAGTTGGGATTTTAAAAGGATCTATTCCTTTTATGGCTGAATTGGTCAAACATATTGATACACATATTGAAATGGACTTCATGATGGTTTCTAGCTACCATGGTGGAACAGCAAGTAGTGGTGTCATCAATATCAAGCAAGATGTAACTCAAGATATTAAAGGAAGACATGTTCTATTTGTAGAAGATATCATTGATACAGGTCAAACTTTGAAGAATTTGCGAGATATGTTTATTGCAAGAGAAGCAGCTTCTGTTAACATTGCAACCTTGTTGGATAAACCAGAAGGACGTGTTGTAGAAATTGAGGCAGACTATACCTGCTTTACTATCCCAAATGAGTTTGTAGTAGGTTATGGTTTAGACTACAAAGAAAATTATCGTAACCTTCCTTATGTTGGAGTATTGAAAGAAGAAGTGTATTCAAATTAGAAAGAACAATTTTTAATGAAAAAACAAAATAATGGTTTAATTAAAAATCCTTTTCTATGGTTATTACTTATTTTTCTCCTAGTTACAGGTTATCAGTATTTTAGTACAGGTAGTGTTGCAGGGAAAAGTGAGCAAATTAATTATACAGAATTGGTAAAAGAAATTACCGATGACAACGTAAAAGAATTAACCTACCAACCAAATGGCAGTGTTATCGAAGTTTCAGGTGTTTATAAAAATCCTAAAACAAGTAAAGAAGAAACAGGTATCCAGTTCTTTTCTCCTTCTGCTACAACAGTAGAGAAATTTTCAAGTATTATTCTTCCTTCAGATACTACAGTATCAGAATTGCAAAAACTTGCTTCTGACCATAAGGCAGAAGTAACTGTTAAGCATGAAAGTTCAAGTGGTATGTGGATTAATATTCTTGTATCCATTGTGCCATTCGGTATTCTATTCTTCTTCCTATTCTCTATGATGGGAAATATGGGAGGAAATAATAGCCGTAACCCAATGAGTTTTGGACGTAGTAAGGCTAAAGCTGCAAATAAAGAAGATATTAAAGTAAGATTTTCAGATGTTGCTGGAGCTGAGGAAGAAAAACAAGAACTAGTTGAAGTTGTTGAATTTTTAAAAGATCCAAAACGATTTACAAAACTTGGAGCCCGTATTCCAGCAGGTGTTCTTTTGGAGGGACCTCCGGGAACAGGTAAAACTTTGCTTGCTAAGGCAGTAGCCGGAGAAGCAGGTGTCCCATTCTTTAGTATCTCAGGTTCTGACTTTGTAGAAATGTTTGTCGGAGTTGGAGCTAGTCGTGTTCGTTCTCTTTTTGAAGATGCCAAAAAAGCAGCACCAGCTATTATCTTTATTGATGAAATTGATGCTGTTGGACGTCAACGTGGAGTCGGTCTTGGCGGAGGTAATGACGAACGTGAACAAACCTTGAACCAACTCTTGATTGAGATGGACGGTTTTGAGGGAAATGAAGGGATTATCGTTATCGCTGCGACAAACCGTTCAGATGTACTTGATCCTGCCCTTTTGCGTCCAGGACGTTTTGATAGAAAAGTATTGGTTGGTCGCCCTGATGTTAAAGGTCGTGAAGCAATCTTGAAAGTTCATGCTAAGAACAAGCCTTTAGCAGAAGATGTTGATTTGAAATTAGTGGCTCAACAAACTCCAGGTTTTGTTGGTGCTGATTTAGAGAATGTATTGAATGAAGCGGCTTTAGTCGCTGCTCGTCGCAATAAATCAATAATTGATGCCTCAGATATTGATGAAGCAGAAGATAGAGTTATTGCTGGTCCTTCTAAGAAAGATAAGACAGTTTCACAAAAAGAACGTGAATTGGTTGCTTACCATGAGGCTGGACATACCATTGTTGGTCTAGTCTTATCGAATGCCCGCGTTGTCCATAAGGTTACAATTGTACCACGTGGCCGTGCAGGTGGTTACATGATTGCACTTCCTAAGGAAGATCAAATGCTTCTATCTAAAGAAGATATGAAAGAGCAATTGGCTGGTTTAATGGGTGGACGTGTAGCTGAAGAAATCATCTTTAATGTCCAAACGACAGGAGCTTCAAATGACTTTGAACAAGCTACACAGATGGCTCGTGCAATGGTTACAGAGTACGGTATGAGTGAAAAACTTGGTCCGGTACAATATGAGGGTAATCATGCCATGTTTGGTGCACAAAGCTCTCAAAAATCAATTTCAGAACAAACAGCTTATGAAATTGACGAAGAGGTTCGTTCATTATTGAATGAAGCACGAAATAAAGCTGCTGAAATTATTCAGTCAAATCGTGAAACTCACAAGTTGATTGCAGAAGCATTATTGAAATACGAAACATTGGATAGTACACAAATTAAATCTCTTTACGAAACAGGAAAGATGCCTGAAACAATAGAAGAAGAATCACATGCACTATCCTATGATGAAGTAAAGTCAAAAATGAATGATGAAAAATAACCCTGAGAGAGGCAAGACCTCTCTTTTTTGTGCAGTTGAGGAGCTAAAGGGTGCAGAATGGATGAAATGTGTTAAAAGTGTTTTTGAATTTGTTAGACTGTACACAGAAAGGGGAAGATTATGCTTAAAGAATTGTATGAAGAAGTCCAGGGAATTGTATATAAGTGTAGAAATGAATATTACCTTCATTTGTGGGAGTTATCGGACTGGGATCAAGAGGGAATGATTTGCCTACATGCATTGATTAGTAGCGAAGAAGGGCTAGTAGACGATATTCCTCGTTTACGTAAATACTTCAAAACAAAATTCCGGAATCGAATTCTAGATTATCTCCGTAAACAAGAAAGTCAAAAACGGAGATATGATAAAGAGCTTTATGAAGAAGTGGGTGAGATAAGTCATCGTATAAGTGAGGGAGGACTCTGGCTAGACGATTATTATCTCTTTCATGAAACACTAAGAAATTATAGAGGTAAACAAAATAAAGAGCAACAAGAAGAGTTAGAACGCGTCTTAAGAGATGAACGCTTCCGAGGGCGTCAAAGAGTGTTAAGAGACTTACGTATTGTGTTTAAAGAGTTTGACATCCGTACTCATTAGGAATTCATGCAAAAAAGTAAAAAAAGTTTAAAAAAGGTGTTGACAAAGTTTAAAAAGCCGGTATAATAGTAAGAGTTGAAAACAACAACTCTGGTCCGTTGGTCAAGGGGTTAAGACACCGCCTTTTCACGGCGG